>JBFHGJ010000041.1:0-47805 GCA_041583135.1 Alteromonadaceae bacterium
ATCATTAAAGCCCATCGGGGCAAAGTGTACTTTAGCGACCAATTAGGCTGGCCGGTATCCTTTGTGATTGAACTACCAAAACAGGAGATAAGCGGTGAGTAGAGTCTTAATCGTCGATGACGAAACGGCATTTTGCGACCTATGCAGCGACTGGTTGCACAGTAACCACCTAGAGTGTGATAGCGCCTACCACCCAGAGCAGGCAAAAGCCAAATTCTTGGCCCAGGATTTTGATCTGGTATTGCTAGACCTTGCCATGCCTCCGAGCTTCACGCCCCAAGAAGGATTAGACCTACTTGGCCTGTTTAAGTCGGTGCCGGTGATCGTTATGACAGGCCATGCTGAAAAGGCATTGGCTTTAAAGGCTATCGGCCTTGGCGCATGGGATTTTTTGAGTAAACCGGTCGATCCGGACATGCTGATGGTGGTGGTCAAACGGGCGCTGGAAAAGCACCAGTTGCAGCTCGCCATCAATTCGCTAAAGCAATCATTGGCCCAGCAAAGCCATGATTGTGGTTTGATCGGAATAAGCCAAAACATCTGTCAAATTCGCGAACTGGTGACACGCATTGCGCCAACCGAGGTGCCAGTGTTGATCACAGGTCCCAGTGGTACAGGCAAAGAGCTTATCGCCAAAGCGGTGCACCAGCGCAGCCAACGCGCCGACAAGCCGTTTATTTGCGTACACTGTGGCGCCATTCCCGCCGAATTGATGGAAAGTGAACTGTTTGGTTATAAGCGCGGCGCGTTTACCGGAGCCGATAAAGACAAAAAAGGACTGCTGGCATTGGCCGATGGCGGCACACTGTTTTTAGATGAAATTGGCGAGATGCCACTGTCAATGCAGGTCAAACTGCTCAGGGTCTTACAAGAAGGCAGCTATTACGCCGTCGGCGGCAGAAGTTTAGAAAAGGTCAACTGTCGTATTGTCAGTGCCACCAATCGCGATTTAGATGTGTTGATGACTCAAGGCGAATTTCGTGAGGATTTTTACTACCGCATCAAAGGGCTAACCATCAAAACCAAAGCACTGGACGAACGCCGCGATGATATCCCGCCACTGCTCAATCAGTTTCTACAACACAGCAATCAAGATTTACCCAGCAAAAAAATATTGAGCGAAGAAGCGCTACACTGGTTCTTAACACAAAGCTGGCCCGGCAATGTCAGGCAGCTACGCAATGCTATTCAGTCCGTCGCGGCGATCGCTGCCGGCGGCGAGATAGACTTATCAGACATTCACCTACTATACCCACCCTCAACGAGCAGCGATGCATTGCCACCTGACGCGACATTGGAACAACAAGTTCAGGCATTGGAAATACGATTAATAAGACAGGCACTTTTACATCACAACGGCAACAAATCGGCCAGTGCCAATGCCCTTGGTTTGTCCCGCCAAGGCTTGCTCAACAAAATGGAGCGCTATCAAATCTCATGACCATTGACTTAACTCAACATTGGCAACAACTGACCAAAGCCGTTGATATCAGTAGCGAACAGCAAATAGTGGCATTTGAGGATATCTGCACCCACTATAGTGAGCCACACCGGGTTTATCATACCCTCACCCACCTAAAGCACTTTATTGAATCACTTGAACAGGTCGGTGAGTTGTCGGCCGAGGTATATTTTGCCCTTTACTATCACGATGTGATCTATAAGCCCGGAAACAAAGCCAATGAACAACAAAGTGCAGCCCTAGCGACAAAGGTATTGACCCAATGGCAACTTGATCCAACATTCATCTCAAGAGTGTCTGAGTTAATATTGATGACCGAGAGTCATAAATGTGATAGCGCCGATAGTGAGGCTTGCCTATTCTTAGATGCCGATATGGCGATATTGGGTAGCCCACTAGATACCTACCTCAAATATGCCGACAAAGTGCGTCGCGAATTTCGCCGCTATCCTAATTTTATCTACAACAAAGGGCGAGCCGACTTTTTACGTCAGACGCTTAAGAGTGAGAGAATTTTTCTATCAGAACACTTTCATCAGCGTTTTGAGCAACAGGCTCGCAGCAACATTGCCGCTGAATTACAAATGCTTGAAGGCAAGAATTAAGGCGAGCAATGGCTGCTCGCCTTCAAACACATTATTCGTTGTCGATATGGCCTTTAAGCGCTTTGGCAACAAATGAAGGCACGGCGAAGGCACCTTTGTGCACACCGGCGTTGTAATAGTCAAACGCTAAGCCACTGGCTTTGACACGCTCAGGGTTAAAATCGTTGACCGGATGGTATTTTTTCGACGAGAACGTAAAGCTCCACAAACAGCCCGGATAAGTCAGGTTGCTGAAAGTGTATAGGAAGTTGGCAGGAAAGACCTGCTTTAGTACACCGAGCAAGCTTTGCTGAATGTCATTTTCCCACCAAGGCGATTGACCTTGTGCGACGACAATACCGTCATCGTTCAAGCAGTTATACACGTCTTGGTAAAACTCAACGCCAAACAATGGCTGCGCCGGACCGATAGGATCAGTGCTATCGACCATGATCACGTCGAACTTCTCGTTTGTCTCTTTGACAAACTTAACACCGTCTCCGATGATCAATTCCATCTTGGGGTGATCTAAATCTTTCGCGGTTTGCGGAATATGCTCACGACAGGCATCAACCACCATACCGTCGATTTCAACCATAGTGCATTTCTCAACCGACGGATGGCGTAACACCTCCCGGGCCGTACCACCGTCACCACCGCCGATAACCAATACTTTTTTCGGTTGTGGGTGAACAAACATCGGCACATGGCAGATCATATCATGGTAGGCAAACTCATCTTTTTCGGTCACCATCACCAAGCCATCGTTAAGCAACATTTTGCCATGACCTTTGGTTCTTACCACATCGACACTTTGAAATTCGCTTTTGCCGGAGAACAGCACTTCTTCAACTTTTAAGCGAATGGAAAATAGATCTTTGTAACGTTCTTCAACCCACAGATCAGAATACATGTTTATCTCCCGAGAGATTGAGTTTAACAGGGGCTACCACCGTCTCTTGCGGCAGAATATAGTTGGCAAAATTAACCCGATAACCATTTTTTAGGTCGCCTTCCACGATGCGTTTACAGACAAAGTTTTGCGGCACTTGGCTGGCAGCCTGTTGCTGGAACTCCAGCTCGTTGTAACTGACCAGATCAAACGACAACGGCGAAAGTACCGACAAGATATGTCCCAGCATGTCTATCAGATTCAGATTCGACTCGAAACTGACATAGCTGCTGATAGACTGTGGTGTCACATGAATAGTGAAGTAATAGTCGTCCTTTATGGCATTTAACGAATAACCGAAAGGTTCGAACACAAAATCATCAATGGCAAAACCCGGGATGATTTCATTCAAGCGGAAAAAGCCGCGAATGACTTCTTTACTCAGCCCTTCGGTCGTGAGCATTTTCGACGCTTCATCGCTAATTTGATAAACCAACAACTCATAGGTCTTATCAGACACGTCAGCTTTGTAGTCGTTGTCCAAATGATGTAGATATTGATGATGACCATGCATATCACCAAACAGATAAACCTGCGACGACATATGCTTGTCCAATACCTGAGTATCATCTAAAAAGCTGGTGTGTTGGGCATAGGCCAAGTGTTCGTTCTTACGCTGGTAAACGGTTTGCAGTACGATACTCTTATCGACGTTCGTCAAAAAGTAATCGACCGCCATCACCAGCCGGGTTTGACCACAAGTCAAAATCACCAAACGGTCTTCCCACACAAATAAGCTCGATTCAGACAGCAAAAACGCTTTGCATTTGTCATTGACGACACTTGAGAGGATTTGCGCATCGCAGCGACTGACCATCTGAGCCCAGAATGCCTCGTCGAGATCGCGCAATAAAGAAAACTTGCTCGAATCAATGATGATCTCTGCTTTCTTTTCAGAACCTTCAAAAAACAATTTTCGTTACGCCTTTAATAATGGTTAAGTAAATGCCGAGCAAGCCCATAAGGCTCTTGCCCAGACGCGCGAATTTAGCATACCAATTGCCAGAAATTAAAGCTTTAATCGCACAATCTTGTGGTAATAGCAAAAAAAATAATTATGATGTCAGCAAATCACCGCTAAAACATTATTATTCGTTCAAAGGATAGCCATATTGGACAATAACACAACAAATACTGCGCCACCGACGCTAATCGCACCGCAGCAGGTTTATGAATGGGCGCAGCCGGCAGACCGTTTGATCCCAGGTGGGATCCACCTTATCGGTTTTGAGTTTGACGGCACCGCTTGTTTTCGTAAAGGCGCGCGCTTTGGCCCAGATGCCTTGCGGGTCGTTTCTGACGGTATCGAATCATATTCGCCGTATTTAAACGCCGATTTAGAAGACATTTGCTACTATGACTTAGGCAACCTTGCCGTACCTGAGTATCAGTCACAGGCCGATGAAAGCTACATAGAGCATCAGTGGCAATCCGCGACCGATGACTTTTTTAAGCTGGTGGCACCATACGATATCAAGGCGCAAAACATTAAGATCATGACCTTTGGTGGTGAGCACTCTATTTCTTATGCGCCTATCAAGGTGTGTTTAGATGCCTATTCAGATTTGGTGCTTATTCATTTAGATGCACACGCTGATCTGCGGGACGGCTATTTGGGATATCATTACTCTCATGCCAGCATTATTCGCCGCGTACTTGATCATTTCGGCCCAGCGCATAAGCTTATTCAATACGGTATTCGCTCAGGCACCAAAGAAGAATTCGATTGGATGGCGCAAAACGACACCATTAAGCGCTCCAGAGACGCATTTTTGGCCGAAGTGGCACAAATACCCGATGACAGGCCAATTTATTTGACCTTGGATTTGGACTATTTTGATCCCAGCTTTTTGCCGGGCACCGGCACGCCCGAGCCGGGTGGTGAAGATTTCCACTCCTTCGTGTCTTTGTGTAAACTGCTTAAACAAAAGCATTTTGTCGGCTGCGACGTGGTTGAGCTGGCACCAAACATCGACAACACTGGCAACAGTGACGTATTGGCAGCCAAAGTCGTACGAGAACTACTTATCTGCCTTGACTGAGGCCATTGGCCAAAAGTCGAATGTAAACCCATATTTATTGAGTTAGGGGACCTGTATTGAACAATACACCTTGGACCATTGAGGACGCTGAGAACACCTATCATGTGAAGCGTTGGAGTGACGGCTATTTCCACATCAACGAAAACGGCCATGTCAGTGCCTCACCTGAAAAAGATCCCAATGGCATGGTGATTGACCTGCAACATGTGGTTGAGGCAATCAAACAGACCGGTCTTGAACTGCCCGCGGTTGTGCGTTTTCACGATATATTGCGCACCCAGGTTGAGCAGCTCAACGAAACATTTGCCGAAGTAATCGACGAAGTCGGCTACAACAACCGCTACATGGGCGTCTTCCCCATCAAAGTCAATCAGATGCGTGAAGTGGTTGAAGAAATTTTAGAAGCCGGCGAACCCTATGATTATGGTTTGGAAGCAGGTTCCAAAGCAGAGCTGTTGGCAGCGCTTGCCTACAACAGCAACCCTAACGCCCTGACCATCATGAACGGTTTTAAAGACGAAGAATATTTGCGTTTGTCGTTTTTAGGTCGCAAACTTGGGCGCAAAATGGTGGTCGTGGTCGAACAATTCAGCGAGCTTGAATTGTTGGTGCGCCTTGCCAAAGAATATGAAGTCAGACCCATCATCGGCCTAAGGGTGAAGATGATGATCAAAAGCCTTGGCAAATGGAAAGCATCCAGTGGTGAGCGCGCCAAGTTTGGTCTGAGTATTTCAGAGATCCTAAAGGCGGTCGATTACCTTAAAGCCCATGACATGCTTGAGTGTATCGAGCTATTGCACTTTCATATTGGTAGCCAGATTGCCGATATCAACGTTTTTAACGAGGCAATTTTAGAGTTTTCGACCGTTTATTGCCGCCTTGCCGAAATCGGCGTGCACATCAAATATGCCGATGTAGGTGGTGGTTTGGCAGTTGATTACGACGGTTCAAAATCGACCAACGATTCATCGCGTAACTACAACCTCAAAGAGTATGCCCGCAGTATCGTCGTCGGTTTTCAACAGGTGTGTGAACGTTACAATGTACCCCACCCGACTATCGTTAGCGAAAGTGGTCGTGCCATTACCGCCCACCATTCTTGTATCGTAGCCCAAGTAGTCGATGAGATAAATCCGGCCGACCAGCATGTCGATGTTACGCCGCAAGACGCTGAGCACTTTTTTATCAAGCATTTACGCGACTACAAGCAAAGGCTTGAAGAAGGTGCCGATGTTCAGAGCATCTATCATTCTATCTCACAAGAGATTGAAAATACCCGCAGCGCCTTTAAACTCGGGATGCTGACGTTAGAAGAAATGGCCAAAGCCGACACCTTGTTCTGGCAGATATTGGAAAAACTGCAAAGGGCCATCGGCAGCAACCCCGATAGCCCGTTCGAGCTTGACGAAGTGCCAGAACGACTGTCCTCTTTGTATCTGATCAATATGTCGATATTCCAATCCATCATCGATGCTTGGGCAATCGAGCAAATTCTGCCGGTTGTGCCTATCGACCGCCTAGATGAAAAACCAACCAAGTTGGCGACATTGGCTGATATTACCTGTGACAGCGATGGTAAAATCGATAAGTTCATCGGTGATGAAGAAATTGTCAATCAACTGCCGGTGCATGACATCAAAGCAGGTGAAGACTACTGCGTTGCCATCTTCTTAACCGGTGCCTATCAAGACGTTATGGGTGATATGCACAACCTGTTTGGGCGTTTGAATGAAGTGCATGTCTATGGCCTACAAGAGAGCGAAAGCGGTTTTTACATTGAAGAGACAGTCAAAGGCACCTCGAAAAAGCGAGTATTGCAAACCTTACAGTATTCTTCTGAGGTGATGATCCAGTTGGTTAAAACACAAATGGACAGCGCCATTCGTCACGGCGTCGTCAAACGTCAAGAAACCAGTGGACTTATCGACTACTACGAAGATTGCCTCAAAGGCTACACCTATTTGGAAGTGTAACGGCCAAAATGGAACATTTTGATCGGATCTATCAAAGAGCCTGTGAACGTAAAGGCGGCGAAAAAGCGCTGTCTTTACTCTACACCAAGCCGCTGGGTATCCAGCGGCTAAAACAATACCGCGATGATGACTGGCTTGAAGAATTTACCCGCAAGATCTTTCAAAGCGGCTTTTACTGGAATGTGATCAATCACAAATGGCCCGGATTTCGCGAGGTCTTTTGGGACTTTGACATTGAAAAGCTGCTGTTGATGCCGCCGGACATGCTTGAGCGCAAAGCCAGCGACGAGCGCATAGTCAGAAATTTCACCAAGGTTCAAACCATACCAGCCAATGCCTTGATGATCTCAGAGGCAGCCGCTATTCACGGTAGCTTCGCCAACATGGTGGCGCAGTGGCCATCGGAAGACATTACCGGTCTGTGGCTTTACCTTAAGAAGCATGGCGCCCGACTTGGCGGCAACACCGGGGCTTTCGCCCTACGGGCCATGGGCAAAGATACGTTTTTGCTCTCTCGTGATGTCGAAGGTTATTTAAGAGCCAATGATATTATCGACGGCTCATTGCACTCAAAAAAATCATTGGTGGCCACGCAGCAGTTTTTTAATACCCTAGCTGAGCAATCGGGCAAAAGCCTACAAGAAGTCAGTAAGATATTATCCCTCTCTTGCGGCGATAATGTGGTTGGAATGAAAACCGCTTAAGTATCATTAAGCGGTTTCACATCGGCCCAAGCAAGCACCGCGTGCAAATTTTTCCTCACTTTAACTCCATTTCCTTCAACAACTTAACCATTTCGGAAACATTTTCAGCTTAATCCGCCTAGCAGTGGCCAAATATTGTTCTACACTCAACTCAATGTCGTTAAAACAACACCAAAAACCTAACGCGTTCACAGAGGACAACAATAAGATGATCAAACTGTTATGGAAACAACCCAATACAGTGGAGGATGTGCAAAAGCTGGTTCAGACCGCGATTGATTTAGAGTTCTCCACACTACCACCCTATCTCTACGCCAAGTTTACAATACCCGCCGGCAGTAACGAAGCGGCAATGCAGCGCATCTCAGACATTACCACGCAGGAAATGATCCACATGTGCCTTGCCTGCAATATCATGAATGCCATTGGCGGAACCGTTGCCATTAACCCGCCAAGCTATCCAGGCCCATTACCCGGAGATGTTGATGCCGGTTTAATCATTCACCTCTATCCATTTTCAAAAGCGGCGATGCAACAAGGCATGGACATCGAGTCGCCTGTAGAGCCACTTGAGCCAAAACAACTGAGAATGATGACAGAACAAACGGAAGGCCCGGTTACCATCGGGGTATTCTACGAAAAACTCGACAAAGCACTCAGTCTTCTACCCGCCAGCGCATGGCAGGCAAATCGCAATCAAATCTCAGACGCCCAGTTTTTCCAAGGACAACTGTTCGACGTCAACAATTATGATGATGCCCACCAAGCCATTGCTAATATCGTATCGGAAGGCGAAGGCTCCCCGCAAAGTGCCACCGAAGGCTCGCCGCTGGATTTTCAAGGTGAACTGGCCCACTACTATCGTTTTGAAGAAATTTACCGCAATCAAGTGCTGACTAAAGATGTTCATGCCGAGGCTGGCTACGCATGGGGTAAACCGCTAGGGGTCGATTGGAACGACGTTTACGACGCCATTACCGACCCCCAGCTTCACGATTTTGCCAATGAATCAGCAGTCGTTAAAGCGACTCAGGCAGCATGCAACCTCGCCTACAGCACCATGGTAGATGAATTGACTCTGGCATTTGCCGGTGAGCAGGGTCATCTCGGCAATGCGGTAAGAGCCATGTTTGATTTACGCATGACAGCCTTAAAAGCGCTCATTACACCGCTGAACAATGGTCAGGTCGCAGGACCAAGCTTTAAATACGTCACCAACGAACAAGGAGCAGCATCATGAGTGTTCTTAATATTCCTCGTATCTATTTTTGCGGCGAGATCAGCTGGGATCCGGTAACGACCAACAATTATCGTAAAAACTACAACGAAAACGCCTGTGAAACAGTCTTTGTCAAAGGCGAAGACGTTGCGCAATTTCGCCAGTCGGCAATCGATCAGGTTACCTCTGATGGCAATTGGGATCCAGACGGCACATTTCGCTCTATATACTTCGATACCTATGTCAGCGGTGTTGACACTGGCGATGGTCTGAATACCACAGACCCCTTTACCAAAGCCCCAGTGAACTTTGCCGGTATGTTGGTTGATGCAGAGCCTTATGGCGCATTGACGTCACAATTGTTTTTCGATGACATGAGCTTTGGAATTGAAGGCGGCTGCCGTATCTACGGCAAACGAGTCACCCGTTTTAACGATCGCTACTTGAACTTTAAGCAAAACCCGGCCAATGACATGATAGCTGGTGTTGCGTCGGTCATGTGGCAAACCTGTTTTCCCAAAGATCAAGGACTGGTTATTGACGCTCATGACTCACCTGCACTACAGGCGTTAAAATCACAGATGGCCAATGAAGATGTATTAGGGGTAATGGTACGTTGGGTCAGCTACCGCACGGTTTACTATGATGATGCCACCTTATCCAACACCTCAGAATCGACCACCACAGCAGGCAAAGCGCTACAGCAAAAGTTAAACGGCGGCGGCTTTCAACCGAACCCGGCACGCAGTCTGCTTGTTGGCACCATCGGCCTATGGCTTAAGGATGATCCAGTCCATGAAGCTGGCGACAGAGCCATCGTGACCTCAGGCGCAGCGGTCAATGACCAAGGTGCAGTTGCCGGTACCGCTTTCGCCTTGGTGGGTGAAGACAGAGTAACCTTGGATCTGTCCAATTGTATACCTGATGTCAGTCGCGCGCCGCAAAAGGCCGATTTAGGCGAGTTGACATTAACTGCAACCACCCCAAGCAATGACACCATCACACTCGGCACATTAGGCTATAGTGAGTACGACCAAGCAGCCTACCTAGCGACATCAGGAATAGTCGATATGGCTATCGATAAGGCAACGGCAAAATCTCTTGCTGAGATGGATTTGTCACTGACCAGTGCCACAGGTGGCATGTCGCTCAATGAAACCGCTTATCGGGCAATTCCAAGTGAGCCGAACTTATATATGGACCAAGGGCAAGAAGTGACTACCAATGTTCGGGTATACCACCACGGTAAAGTGGCAGGTGCGGGCGTTAAGGTGACCATGGCGCAGATCGGCGGCATACATGGTGTCGCCCATAGCCAAACGACCAATGAACAAGGGATAGCCAGCTTCACTCTAATCGGCGGTCTCGGCTCGGTGACAGGTTATGCCCTACTACCCGGTGAAAATCCAAGCGTGCCGGTAACAAGCGCCGATTTCAATCCGTTACAGCAAACTTACATGTACGTTAGGGTATTGCCCAGTGACGATGATATTGCCGCCCTTGAGCCAACTTGGCAGAACGTACAGGACAAGGTTTTGGGCAACTGGCAAGCGATGGCACCATGTATGGATAACTGGCTCGACCTCGGTAGTGAGGTTCAGGTCAAAGCCTATGGCAAGATCATCAAAACCCTGACCGATCCCAATTACTTCGAAGCCTTTCGCTACATGCCCGTTACCCGAGATCTTACCCCGGGTCAGCGCACGCTACTGTACAAATTTTTAGATGGCAATCAAAGCCAGCACAAAACACGCAGTCTCAAGGCAAACGGAAAGCCTTCGGAAGACTATGATGTCTTAAGCAGATCGTTGCGCTCTCCCAATGTTCGGGGTTAGGTGTTGGCGTATGTCAGCTGACACTCCTTATCCCGAGTCGAGGTTAAAATAACAGTTTTACAGCGAGTGTCTGCGGTTGCTGTAAAACATAAAAAAGGCCTTGGTGTAAAGGCCTTTTTTCATCGACAAATCCAACTGCTTAGGTTCTTACTCAGTATCTTTATCACCAAATCCATCAGCGAAGGGCTTTTCACGGTTGAGAATAAAACGCTGTTCAATCTCATCGGCAGTCACCGGCTTTGAAAACATATAGCCTTGACCGTAATCGCATTCCATCGCATCGAGGCAGTTTTGTTGGTTGGGCTTTTCTATGCCTTCGGCCACAACTTTAAGATTAAGTGACTTGGCCAAGGCGATGATCATTTTCACCAGTGGATTATCGAACTTACTGCCACTCATGTTATTGATAAACGAGCGGTCTATTTTTAAACAATCCAGCGGGAATTGATGAAGATAACTTAAAGACGAGTAGCCAGTTCCGAAGTCATCCAAAAAGATCTGAATGCCTTCATCGCGCAACTGCTCAAGGTTTATTTTAGCCTGTTCAACATTGTCGATAAGCGCACGCTCTGTGATCTCAATGGCAAATACGCCCCGTCTAAGATTGTGCTTTTCTTGTAAGTACAATACATACTCGACAAAATCGACGCTGGTAAAGTTTTTGCCTGAGACATTAACGCTGATATAAAAACCGGGTTCAAACTTATCCTGCCACTGCGCCATTTGCTTGGCGGCCAACTCCATGACGTAACGATCAATGCCGACAATAAGATTAAATTCTTCGGCAAACTCGATAAACTCATCGGGAAACACCAAACCACGCTCTTTGTGTTGCCAACGAACCAAGGCTTCCATTCCAATGATATTGGAACAGGCGGTTTTATAAATCGGTTGGTAAAACAACGTAAACTCGCGTTTGGCCAAGGCATCTCTGATCTCAAGATCCATTCGCACATAAGCACTCTCATCGGCGAGCATTTCACGTTCGAACACGCAGTATGTCGCCCTGCCCTGATCTTTGGCTTTATACATCGCCGTATCGGCGTGCTTAATCAAATCAACAGCTTCGATTTTACGCTCGGAAAACGCAATACCGATACTGACAGAGGTAGCCAACTTATGAGGGCCAACCACGACCGGCGTTTTGAGGGCGGTGATCACTCTTTCGGCTACCTCAAGGGCTTCGGCTGGCTCCGAGATATCTTCAAGCAATATGGCAAATTCGTCACCGCCAAGCCTTGCCAAGGTATCGCAGTTGCGAATGTTTTCCAAAATCATCTGGCTGACCTGAACCAAAAAGTCATCGCCCACCAAATGGCCCAAGGTATCGTTGATGTTTTTAAACTTATCCAAGTCAAGATACATAACCGACACCGAATCGTGATTGTGCCTTTTGAGTCTATCAAGGGCATGTACAACCCGGTCCATAAACAATACGCGATTGGGTAGCCCGGTTAGAGCGTCGTGCAAGGCTTGGTGTTGTAGCTTCTGCTCGGAGAAAATACGCTCTAACGCATGACTGATATGCTGCGAGACAAAGATCAACAACTCTTTATCGCGCTCAAGATATACCTGATTTTTATCATAGCTTTGTACCACAACCACACCTTTAACCGAATCGCCGCTTTCAAACGGCACCCCGAGCCATGATTCACACATACTGCCAAAGAGCATACATTCGCCCCGGTTTTGCATATCTTCAATGACATCAGGGGTTGCCAACAATGGCTGCTGGTTACGGAACACCCAGCCACTTAGGCTATGCTCGAGCATATTGCGTGAAAATGACTGGGTCGGGTCAACATCCGAGAACTCATCGCAATAATAAGGAAAGTTCAGTAGTTCAGACGATTCATCATACAGCGCAATAAAGAAATTTTTGGCAAACAACAGACTACCGACGATTGAGTGAATTTCCTGATAGAAGCATTTGATGTTGTCGGCATCGGATTTAAGTGAGGCAATACGATAAAGGGCAGCCTGAAGGCTTTCGGCATATTCTAATTTACTGACCGATTGTTGCAGTTCGTCCAACGCCAACGACTTTTGCATTTTAGTCGATAAAATCGCCGCAACGGTCAACAAAATCTTTTTATGTTCTTCGTTGTAGGCGTTGGGGTGTTCGTTTTCACAGTCGATAACACCAATGACATTGCCTTCTCTGACAATAGGCACGGCAATTTCCGATAAGGCCGGATGAATATCGGCTATGTAGCGACTGTCTTCACGGGTATCGTTGACGATGATCACATCGCCGTTTTGTGCACAGTTGCCGACAATGCCACTGCCCAGCGGCAGTGTGACTACGTTACAGATCTCGCCGGGCTGGGTACTTTTTACCCCATTGGCCGAGACTTGTTCCAGCATCTGAGTGTCTTGGTTGAGGATATAGATCACGCAGTCGTCAAACCCTAGTCTTGCCACCACATCCTTGGTGACATAGCGGTAAACCTCATCGAGATCATTTAGCTCCATTAGGGCAATAGAGAACTCATTGATGATATTAAGGTATTTGGTTTGCCGTTTGAGCGCTTTCAACTCGATTTCAGCCGATTTCGCCTTAGCGGCGGCTGTAGAGTCCATTGCTTTAATGCGTGCTTCGTTACCCATATACCTCTAAATCTCACTCTAATTACTGGGCGAATCCCATATATATACCACAAAGCGGTGAGATTGAAAAAAGGTTAATGTTAACTATTCGTAAATATTCGTATCCATCGGCACAATGCTTCAGCCGAAACCGACACTGACCCAATTCAATTTCGCACGCATAGCCACTCATTATTGGGGTCGCGCATCTCGGCCATCAACGACAAAGCAAAGGTAAATGCATCTAGGTTCGCCCACGGTGTCGTTTACTCGAAGTCATCAACCCCAAAACATAAAACCGGAGCTGAGGTAACTCAAGCTCCGGTTTTATTTGGTTTATTTAGCTGTGCCGCTTTGCTCAACCCTGCTTTTAAGCTTTTGTCCAGGTCTGAAAGTCACAACACGACGGGCAGATATTGGTATATCTTCTCCCGTCTTTGGGTTTCGACCGGGACGTTCACTCTTATCCCGCAAGTCAAAGTTACCAAACCCCGATAATTTGACCTGCTCGCCGTTCTCCAGTGCGTTTCGGATCTGTTCGAAAAATGCTTCAACCACTTCCTTTGCATCACGTTTGTTTATTTTCAGTTTATCGACCAAATGTTCTGCAATTTCAGCTTTGGTGAGCGCCATATCTACTCCCTCAACGATGCGTTAAATTCTTCGGCCAAGGCGTTGACGATGGTCTCGACGGCCTCAGCAATGTCTTTTTCTTCAAGGGTACGCTCTTTGTCTTGAAGCGTTAAAGATATGGCCAAACTCTTATAACCCGGCGCAATACCTTTACCTTGGTATACATCGAACAATTTTAGGTCAAGCAATTGATTTACGCCAACTTTTTCTATGAAAGAAATAATATTTCCTGCACAGACACCTTCTTCAACCACAATTGCAAGGTCACGACGGTTAGCCGGGAACTTTGAAATGGCGGCCGCTTCAGGGATTTTGGCCGTAGAAATTTGCGCTAAATTCAATTCAAATACAAAGGTACGTCCGTTCAGACCAAGCGCCTTTTGACAGCGTGGATGCACCGCGCCGACAAAGCCGATAACCTTGCCATCGCACAATACATCGGCCGACTGCCCCGGATGAAGTGCCGGATTTTCAGATGGCTGGAAGCTAAAGCGTTTAATGTCGTCAGTCAGTGCTAAAATCGCTTCAACATCACCTTTGGCGTCGAAAAAGTCTACGTTTCGCTCAGGGATATTCCAATGCTCGTCACCGTAAGAGCCAGCGATGACCCCACCTAACATGGTTTGCTGTCGGATATCCAAATCCGCATCGCTGTCAGGGATAAATGACAAGCCTTGCTCGAACAATCGAACTCGCGATTGTTGACGGTTTTGATTGTATACCACGGCAGACAATAAGCCAGGCAATAGGCTCAAGCGCATCACCGACATATCCGCAGAGATAGGATGCGGTAAATGAATACCATCTTGCTCAGGGTGCAATATCTTCTGAACCTTAGGGCAAACAAAGCTATAGGTGATGGCTTCGGTATAGCCACGAGTGACCAGCAAATTGCGGAATTGACCAACGCTTAGGTTCGCTTCTTTACGCTCGGCCATATTTAAATGGGCCAACGGTGGCAAATTCGGGATATTGTTGTAACCATAAACCCTTGCCACCTCTTCAATTAAATCAACCTCAATGTTGATATCAAAGCGGTAGGCAGGCACTGTTACGTCCCAACCGCCTTCTGTGGCTGCAACGTCAAAACCAAGGCGGCTCAAAATGTCTTCGATTTGAGCGCCATCAATGGCATGGCCGATAATGTGATTGGCTCTAGCCTGACGTAAAGCGATGGTTCTAGGCTGTGGAATATGTTCATCGCTTTTGGCTTCAACCAAAGGACCGGCCTGTCCGCCGACAATATCCAGCAACAATTCAGTAGCACGTTCAATTGCACGCACTTGCATTTGTGGGTCAACACCGCGCTCATAGCGATGTGACGCATCGGTATGAAGACCGTAAGTTCGCGCTTTGCCCATAATATGAACCGGGCTGAAAAATGCACTTTCTAAAAAGATGTTTTCGCTCTTGTCGGTCACACCTGAGTGCAAGCCGCCAAAAATACCGGCCATGGCCAAGGCTTTTTGTTCATCGGCAATAACCAAGGTATCACTACGCAAGGTCGCTTCGCTCTCATCCAATAAGGTGAGCTTTTCTCCTTCACTCGCCATACGCACCACAATTTTGCCTTCGAGTTTGTCGAGGTCAAAAGCGTGCATTGGATGGCCAAGTTCCAACAACACATAATTAGTCACATCAACGCAAGGGTCGATAGCACGAATACCACTGCGGCGCAATTTTTCTACCATCCACAACGGTGTTTGCGCGCCGGGGTTAATCCCTTTGATCACACGTCCGACATAGCGTGGACATTGCTCCGGGGCTTCAATGCTGATAGCGAAAGTATCGTCAATGGTAACCGGCGCCACTTTCTGCTCAGGGGCATTGACCGCCATGCGGTTGAGCACACCGACTTCGCGGGCGATACCGGCAATACCTAGACAGTCACCACGGTTCGGGGTTAAATCGATATCAATGGTCACGTCGTCAAGGTCAAGGTACTCACGAAAGCAGGTGCCAATGGGAGCATCTTGCGGCAACTCCATAATACCGTCTGAGGCATCGCTCAAACCCAGCTCAGACTCAGAGCACAACATTCCCGTAGAAGGCTGACCGCGCAGTTTGGCTTTTTTGATTTTAAAGTCGCCCGGTAATACCGCACCGACTTTTGCCACGGCGACTTTAAGCCCTTGGCGACAGTTTTTGGCGCCGCACACAATGTCCAGCAGTTCGGCATCGCCAACATTGACTTTGGTGACCTGTAATTTATCGGCATCAGGATGTCTACCACACTCGACCACTTCACCGACGACCACGCCACTGAATTCACCGGCCACAGGCAATACATCATCGACCTCAAGACCGGCCATGGTCACTTGCTCGGTCAACGCTTGTGAGTCAATCTCTGGGTTGACCCATTCTCTTAACCAAGATTCACTGAATTTCATGGTAACTCCTTTAATTAAAACTGCTTGAGGAAACGAAGATCGTTTTCGAAAAATGAGCGAAGGTCGGTCACGTTATAACGCAACATGGTCAAACGCTCGACCCCCATACCAAAGGCAAAGCCGGTGTATTTTTCCGGATCGATACCGACGGCTCTAAGTACATTCGGGTGCACCATGCCACAACCCAAGACTTCAAGCCATTTGCCGTTTTTGCCCATCACATCCACTTCTGCCGAAGGCTCGGTGAATGGAAAATATGAAGGACGAAACCGCACTTGGAGATCTTCTTCAAAGAAGTTTTGCAAAAATTGATAGAGAATGCCTTTGAGTTCGGCAAACGACACTTTCTCGTCAACCATCAAGCCTTCTACCTGATGGAACATTGGAGTATGGGTCTGGTCATAGTCGTTACGATAAACACGGCCAGGAGAGATAATGCGCAAAGGCGGCTTTTCTTTTTCCATGGTACGGATCTGCACGTCTGAGGTTTGGGTGCGCAGCATTACCTTTGGATTAAAGTAAAAAGTATCGTGATCGGCCCTTGCCGGATGATGCTCGGGAATATTCAAGGCATCAAAGTTGTGAAAGTCATCTTCGATTTCAGGACCCGTTTTCACCTCAAAGCCTAGCTGACCGAAAAAGCTCTCGATCCGCTCTATGGTTCGGGTGACCGGATGCAGATTACCGGCCGCAATGTTACGACCCGGCAACGTAATATCGACTTTTTCTGCTGCCAACGCCTTTTCAAGCTCGGCATTTTGCAAAAACTCACGACGTTGATTGAGGACGCCTTGTACTTGCTGTTTTGCTTGGTTGATGGTTTGTCCAGCGACTTTACGCTCTTCGGGTGGCAACTGCCCGAGGGACTTCAACAGGTCGGTAATTTTACCTTTTTTGCCCAAGTATTCGACGCGCACGGCATCCAATGCAGCAGGATCGGCTGCGCCTTCAATGGCGGCTTTTGCCTGTTGCAGAATCTCGTCTAAGTTCATTATTTTCCTCAGCGTGGTTCAAACTCATAAGTGTGACCGGCAATTTTAACGGTTTGTCCTTGCTAAGGCTATCAATTTTAAGGAATTGTTTTAACTTTTTAGCGCTAAGGCCAATGGGTTGTAACAAGCGACATTCAAGGGCTGGCCGAATGCCGCCCTCAGATGGCAAGAATGTCTTTCATAAAAGGAATGGTCAGTTTGCGTTTTTGTGCAATCGACGCCTTGTCGAGCTTATCGAGAGCGTCGATAAGCGACGCAAAGTTGCGACTCAAACGGCTCAACATAAAGCGGCCCGCATCGATAGATAACTCCAAGCCTCGAAGTTTTGCCCGCATCTGTAGCGCGTTTAACTTTTCTTCGTCATCGAGTTCCAGTAACCGATAGGTCACGCCCCAGTTAAGCCTGGAGTTTAAGTCCGGCAAACCGATATTGAGCGCATCGGGCACATCGCTGGCTGCAACAATGAGGGTTTTACCACCGGCGTCGAGTAGATTGAACAGATAAAAAAACGCCCGCTCCCAAGCGTCGTTCCCTGCCACCAGCTCGAAGTTATCGACGCAGATCACATCAAAGTGCTCAACGCCGTCCAATACCTCGGGCTTCATCTGGATCAGCTGATCCATCGGCAACAACATATTGCTGTAACCAAGCTCCTGAGCTTCAACACAGCTGGCATAAAGCAGGTGGGATTTGCCAGATTGTTTGGCACCAGAGATAAAGGTAAAGCAAAAACCGTCGCCTTTACCTTTGATATGGCTCTTTAAATGCGCGACCAGCTGTTGGTTGCCACCATCGAAGAAGCTGTCGAAAACTTCGTCATCCGGCAAGGTTACGGGCAGCGCAAGCTGCATCGGCACAGACTGACTCAAGGCACCCACCTATATATGAGTGGTTGCGATTGCGGATCTGCCAGTGGGTCAAATACCTTTACAAAGCGCTTTTCGAGATCTAAGCCTTGTAACAGGTCGAGTGATTCGCCAAGCAACATCACTTCGAATTCGGCGCTGTCATGTTGAAAGCTTTTTAGCATCACATCGGACACCGCTGAGAAACTCAGCAACAAATTCTCGGCATTGATTAGGTTTTCTATCTCACCGACATTACTAATGGTTAAAATCAGGCGGTTGCCACCTTCGACTTTAGAGGCATCGACCGCATATTGTTGGGCGAACCTATCGGCAATGTCGTTTACCAATTGCTGCAAAACGTCATCTAAACTGCCATCGTGAACACTGTTTTTGGCGACGTTATCGGATTCATACAAGCGCCATTGCAATTGCCACTGCATCGCTTGTTCTACTTGGTCTGCACTAGGCTCCCCGGGTTCGACATACTGCCTAAATCGGCCGATGACAATGGCGTCGGTTTTATAGCGTAATGAAAACTTGCGGATATGATCATAAAAATAACCCCACACATCCGAAACCAACACTTTTTGGTTATCGACGATATCGTATAGCGGCAAAACCATCGGTAAGCCGCGATTTTGGCTGTGCTGCATCAATTTTGACGCCACTTCGGCATAGGATTCTTTAGAGACCACATGGCGAATACCGCTTTGTGGATCTTCTCCGGCGAGCCATAATAAAATCGAGGGACGACGCTTGCCCCAAATCGGCAAACCTTCGTTGCGTAACAGTTTGTTGATCTTTGCCTCATCGAAATCGGCCAACAGCATCAACTCGTTATTATCGTTGCGGATAAATTGAAAACGTCTGAGATACGACCCGGCATTTTTGATCGCCTGAGTGACTTCGGCGTTTTCGAGCACCTCATTGGTACCTGATACTTTAACCAACACTTGCTCGAGGGCTTGCTTTTGTGACACCCCCCTTGCCTGTCTTGATTGATCACTGACCGGCACACTCGCCTGATAAAGATCATCCACCTCAATGGCATAGACAGTGGCACTCGTCAGCGCACAGCATAGTAAACTCAGTAACGCCAAAACGGCAAAAAAGCACCGAGCCTTAGTGTTCAAAAACATCCTGTAGTGATATGATTTTGGCAATTTTGACTTCCAAATTCGAAGGCATTGACGTTTAATGCCGTTATGATAATCCATTGACTTTAAAAAAAGAATGTCTTTAAAGGATTCTTTTCTCAGGCAATTAATAAAAACATAAGGTTATTTATGGCTAACGACACCATTTTCAGCAAAATCATCAACAAAGAGATCCCGGCCGATATCATTTACGAAGATGATCTGGTACTGGCATTTAAAGACATCAACCCTCAGGCACCGGTGCACTTTTTAATCATTCCGAAAAAAGCCATTGCCACCATCAACGACATCGAACAGTCAGATAGAGAGCTGGTCGGTCATATGTACTATGCCGCAGCGCAGATCGCCAAAGAGCAGGGCTTTGCCGATGACGGTTATCGTGTGGTCATGAACTGTAACGACAACGGCGGACAAACGGTCTATCACATTCACGCCCATGTACTTGCTGGCAAGCCACTGGGCTGGCCACCGTATACCGAGCGTTTAAAAACCGCTTAAACTCTCCCTATCTACAGGCGCACAATCATATCGACTTAACCTCAGCTCGGGTTTATCAGATCAGCTGACTTAAACCCCACACCAAACCGAGTTGAGGTTACTTTTACCGAGTTAAGGTTACTTAGGCGCCTGTTCATTTCGTTTATCCAAAACCAATCTAAACCCCTTGTGTCCTGAACGATTAAATACAAAGTGCTTAAAACGATAACTTGAACGCAGTTCAAACGCTGGGCTATACCAAGAACCGCCTCTGAGCACCCTTTCTTTACAGGCATTTTCGAAAAAACCACTGCTGGTCCAAGGTTTGTCGTGATTAGGCGCCTTCAAATAGTTGGCATGCCAACAGTCTTCGACCCATTCGGCAACGTTGCCGACGATATCGTATAGTCCCCAAGGATTAGGATTTTTAAGACCGACTTTTTGCGAACCACCGGGCGTATTGCCCATATACCACGCAAAGTGATCGATAAGCGATGGTTTTTTGCCAAAAAAGAATGCCGTGCTGCGCCCTGCTCTGGCGGCGTATTCCCATTGCGCCTCACTCGGCAGCCTGTAAGTGCCGACAGTGGACCCTTGATTGAGTTTTCGCAAAAACTGCTGTACGTCCTCAAAGCTGACATTTTCTACCGGTCTATCGGGAGAAACGAAATCAGATGGGTTGTTGCCCATTATCTTTTGCCACAGCGCTTGGGTGGTTTCAAACCTCGCCATATAAAAATCTTTGCCAATAGTCACTTCATGTTGCGGCAATTCGGGATCATAACCATAGGGGTCGGCGCTGTCGCGTCCCATCAAAAACCGCCCCTTTTTGATCAACACAAACTCAATGCCCAGTGGATCAACGTAATCGGCGGCCTTACGCGGCAGCGGCTTATCCTGCGGCTGTGGCTTCGTTTGCTCAGCGGCAATGGCAACGGTCATACCGGCCAGTAAGGTCACCGTTAAACAACCGCTGGTGATAAGTTTGCGACTCCCAAACATCTGACTGTACTCTTAGTTGTGCGCCTTTTTAACAGTCTAACTGGCGGCGAAGCGTTTTTCCAACTTACTAAAACCAAGGCCATTGACCTTAGTCACTTGAATTTGCGCGCCAATACGCTCTTTCATCGCATCGATATGACTGATCACCCCAATCATTTTGCCCGATGCATTGAGGTTATCGAGTGCGTTTAGAGCGATATCTAAAGTTTCACTGTCTAAGGTGCCAAAACCTTCATCCAAAAACAGTGAGTCGATACTGGTTTTATGACTGACCAAGTCTGATAACGCCAGCGCCAAGGCGAGGCTGACCAGAAAACTCTCGCCACCGGATAGGGTTTTGGTATCGCGCTCGGCATCGGCCTGCCAAGTATCTATTACCATCAGATCAAGGGCATCGCTTTCTTTACGTTTGAGCAGATAACGCCCATGCAATCGTCCCAGTTGTTTATTGGCGAGATAAACCAAATGGTCGAGGGTGAGTCCTTGGGCAAACACTCTGAATTTTTTACCATCGGCAGAGCCGACAAGGCCATTTAAATATGCCCAGTCATCATATTTGAGTTTCAGTGCGTCGATTTCTGCGAACAATGCGCTTTTCTCGGCACGCAATTGACTGTCGTTATCGAGTTGTTGAATAAGACTCCCTCGGGTTTGATTGAGCTGACTGATGTGCTGTTCAAGCAATAACAATTGTTGCTCAACGGGCACAGGCTCAGCAGGCTCAAACAGGTTGGGCGGTTCTGAGGGTTCGCCGTAAAACACTACCTGTTCAAACTCATCCATTTTGCTCGCGATATGCTCGTCCCGCTGCGTTTGAGTATCTTTAAGTAACGCGGCACTCGATTGACGTTCTGCTTCTAAGCGCTTTTTCAATTCAGTCAACTCGGCCAGCAGTGACTCAGGTAGCAAACTGGCCATCAACTCATCCACGCTTGCAAATTCGCTTTGCTCAAGGGCCTGTTCAAACTGTTGTTGTGCTTGGGCCTTGTGCTGCTGTTGGGTGTGCAGGTTATCGTTAAGCACCGACAATTGCCCTTCAAGTGCCTTACTGTCATTTTGCCGAGCGATCAGTTGACTTTGGCATTCGCTTTTTGCTTTTTGCTTGTCAGCAACGGCGTTTTTAAGGCGTTCGCGAACATTTTGCACCTGCTGCTCACCAAACAGTGCTTGCCTTTCAAGGATCAAGTCTTGTAACTTGGCGCTGAGTTTTTGTGCCGATGACAGCGCTTGTTGCACATGACTTTCTATCGCGCTCAATTGCTCTTGATTGTGGCTCAGATTGCTCCTGCTCAGTTCCAATTCCCGCTCTAACAGCTGACGACGTTTGTCGTTGGCAATGTAGCTTTGCGCTTCTTTTTGCCGCAGTTCGAACCAACCTTTTGCATTATCACTGGGCAGTACATAGTCATATTCGCTTAACTGGCGCTTCAAGCTCAGTTGCAGCTTGTCGATTTCCGCCTGCGACGCTTCAATGGCGGTTTGACTATCCGATAGCGCAGCGTTACTTGCCGCCACCTCATTTTCGAGGGATTCAAAGCGAATACTCAGCTCATTGAGCCTGTTGCTTTTTTCACTGAGTTGCGCTTTTGCTTCATCACACGCCTTTTCTTGCCGCTCAACCTCTGCCAGTTGTGCCCTCAGACAAGCGTTTTGTTGTTGAGTCTTGTCAAAGGCCTGCTCAAGATCTTGTTCACTATGAATATCGACGACTTGACCGATGCTATTCTCTGCTTGTTGCCAAGCGGCCAACCACTGGGCCAACGCCTGTTCGGCACTATCGATACGCTCTTGCTGAGATTGCTGCCAAGTATGATAGCTCTGCAATTGTTTGTCGTGATCATTGCACTGCTGCTGCAAATGCGATACCTCATCGCGCAATGCCTTAAAGCGCAGTTCAGTGTCATCGACATCTATCTGACTATACTCTGTTACCGATGGGTGCTCCGTCGCACCACACAAAGGACAAGGTGTATGAGGCTCGAGTTTTTGCCGAGCCAACTCAAAAGACGCAATGGTGCGCTGCGAATCCAGCAGCTTTTGCAAGTCCTCAAGATGACTGTTTTGCTGCGTCAATTGCCGAGTCAAAGCGTTAAAACGCTCTGTAGCCGCTTTGGCTTTATCGGCCTGCTCCTGATGACGCTCAACCAGCCCCCTATGCTCGGCTAACTGGGCGATATAGCTGCGCTGAGTCGATTGCATCTGCACTAGTTGCCCTTGCGCTGCATTCACCCCTTCCAATTGCGACCTCAACGCGGCAACATCACCGTTGCTGAGCAACGTATCGAGCAAAGCACGCGCTTGGTGCTCTTGCTCTGCAGCCATTTCAACGTCAGCTTTAACCTGAGCTATCACGCTCAAACTTTTGTCTCTTTGCCCTAGCAATGAGTGCTGGTGGCTTTGCTGCTGTTGGTATTTTTGCTGCTGTTGCAGTTGTGTTTGATTAAGTGTACCTAACTGTTCAAAACGCGCTTGCCACAAAGGCAGTAATTCGCCCAATTTCTGATGATGACTGTGCTGGTTAAAATACGCATCCAAACTTGCCAACTCATGCTCACACCCATGTTGCTGAGTGAGCAGCTCCGCCTGAGCGGTTTTTAACTGCTGATATTTTTGGGTGAGATCTTTATGTTGGATCTGCTGTGCAGACAGCTGTTCTTCAGTGGTGCGAATGTCGTTATCAAGTGGCAGTACCTGCTCATCGATCAGGTTGTTTGTATGCTCCTGCTCCTCAATTAAACTCGTCAGTTCCGCTTCAAGCTGCGTAAACCGCTTGTCTAAGCCCTCTAGCTCACTATCGACCTTCTGCTTTTGCGCCGACAGTTCAGTTAGGCTGTGTTCGGTTTTGCTTTTCGCCGCAATGGCATTTTGGCTAACATCCCATAGCGTCTTTAGCCGCTGAGCAGGTGCAACACTGTCGAGCTGGTTTAGTTTTGGCCGATATTGCTCGATTTGCCCTATGGCTTGATCATGTTGAGTTTGTGCCTTGCTCAAGCGCTGCTGTAGCGACTTTTCCCGTTCAAGCCATTGTTTTTTTGCGCTGAGTTTTGCCTTAAGCGCATGGTGATTGCTCTCTTTGGCACCAAGTTCACTGAGCTGTTTTCGGATAGCTGCCAGCTGGTCGTCACTAAGCAACATTAATCCGCTGGCTTTCGCCCTAGTGGTCTCTAGTGCCATTTGCGCCGTTTTATATTGCTCATACACCATCGTCGATATGATGCCGTACACTTCGGTGCCTGTCAGTTCTTCGAGCAATTCAGCCCGTTCACTTGGCGCCGCGTTTAAAAAGGCGGCAAATTGACCTTGAGAGAGCAGCATCGACTTGGTAAAACGTTTAAAATCCAACCCGGTGATCCGCGCCACCAGCTCTTTTTTGTCCTGCACCTTTTCGGCCAGAATTTTGCCGTCTTGTATTTGTGCCAATTCGACTTTTGCCTGCTGCAATTTGCCGGTTCGTTTTGAGCGATGTTGACTCCAAAACGCACGATAACCGACACCTTTGACTTCAAACTCTACCTCAGCCAAGCACTCATCGGTGTTACGGGTCATCAGCTCATTTTGTTTGGCCGAAATGCTCAGCCTCGGGGTTTCGTGATACAAAGCCAAACAAATGGCATCAAGCAAAGTGGTTTTACCGGCGCCGGTAGGCCCGGTGATGGCGAATAGCCCATTGCTGACAAAAGGCTCTTGGGTAAAATCGATTTTCCACTCGCCCTTAAGCGAGTTGATGTTTTTGAGCCGTAAACTTAAGACTTTCATCCGCCCAATCCTTCTTTGACTTGCAGCTGCGCTTTGGCTTCAATCTCAGCAAATGCAGTCTTCACCCGTTCAAGTCGCGCTTTTTCGTCTTGCTGTTCAAATGTTTCAAGGGCAAGACGTTTATCAAACACTTCAAACGCATTGAGTTCGTTGAGGGTCTTTTGTGCCGCATTATCGATATGAGTTTGATGACGTTTTCGCTGACGCCTAAGCAAAAGTATCTCAACCGGCAGATCTTTGGCCATTTCAACCACTCGCGCTTGCAGATCCGGCAAAAATTCATGGCTTATCACTTCGATATCCAGCCATACCAAACGCGCATCATCATGACTGGTAAACTGACTAAGCTGCTGCTCTATTTCCAGCAAGTCGCCTTTGATCATCTGCATCGGCTGAAAAAGTGGCACCGGTAATGGGGTTACTTCATCGAGCTTACCTTGTGACAAATCCACCATTAGCACTTCTTTTTGCTGACCTATCTCATCAAAACTCAGCGGTATTGGCGAGCCGCAGTAGCGAATATGTGATTGCTTGGCCACTTTCTGCGCACGGTGCATATGACCTAGCGCAATATAGTCGGCAGCGGGAAACTCTGCGGCCGGGTATGCCTCCAAAGAGCCGATATAAATATCTCGAACCGAATCTGTTTTACTCACCCCAAGCGCCATCAGATGACCTGTGGCGATGATAGGCAGCCTGTCGTTTCCAAGGGCCTGTCTTCGCGCAAGCGCATGGTCAAAAATCTTGCGATAGTGCTCGGAAATGGCAAGCAACAAACTTTGATTTTTTTCACCGGCCGACTGTCCGGCAGTGCTGGTCAAAACATCTCTCGGGCGAATATAGGGAATGGCGCAAACCAAGGCGCCAGGCTCTCCGTTTTGGTCTTTCAGAACAAGTACCTGTTCATCCGGATCATCGCTCACCCCGGCAACCACTTGGGTGTTTAAACATTTGAGCAGGTTGGTCGATTCGTTTAGTGTCGCCACTGAATCGTGATTGCCACCGAGTACCACCAGTTGGCAGTGATAGCGCTGTAAATCGACAATAAACTGATTGTACATTTGCCGAGCGTAGCTTGGCGGCGACCCGGTATCGAATATATCTCCAGCTACGATGATGGCATCGACTTGATGTTTATCGACTTGATTTAACAACCAATTGAGAAAAGCCTGATGTTCAATGGCCCGAGACTTGTTGAAAAAATATTGCCCTAGGTGCCAGTCGGAGGTATGGATCAGCCGCATATCAACCTTATTGTAATTATATACAGTAGTTAGCGGCTAACTCTAATTCATTTCAATTTTCGCTGCAAGTGGCATTTAGTCGATAATGTGGGATTTGATGTCTACCATGACCGCCTTAATATCTTCACGATATTGCTCGGTATTGTCTATTGCGTAGCTTGAGCGCACCTTGACCATCACATCGTCTTGTTCGGTGATAAAGGTTAAAGACTCGACCGGTCGGTTAAATTGATTCATCTGGTACACTCCTGCGACCACTTCACCATTGTTGAGCACTTCTTCGTCGATCACTTTAAAGTCGCTAAAATCACCTTTATCGACGTAATACAACATCAACGCCTTAACCAGCGACATTTCATCGATGAGATAACTACGTTCAAACGGTCTGTCCTTGTAGGGTCTTTTACGATAAACAAACACATCGGCATAAAAATCCGGGTTGGCATCATCGACATAACGTAGGACCAGCCCCATGTAGGGGTCGTCAAATTGTTTTTGCTGAGCCAGATAGATGATCCCCGACTCCTTAATAAAATCGGCTCCAAGCGTTACCGGCTTGGCCGCTTTTGACTCTTCATCTTTCGGGTCTTCTCTGACGATGCTGACATTATCCTGCGGTAAACTGGCTTTGTGTTGCGGTAAGGCTTTGGCCATCCAGTTTTCGTACTCGGCCTGCTTTAGCCCGGGTTCGAGAAACCAGTTAGGCTGATGATATTGATTAAACACGTATTCTTTAAAATATCCGGCCTTTGTTACCAACGACAGCGCCTGCATAAATCGAGTGGGTTTAACATTACCAGAAGTCTCTCTCATCCCGCCGCTGTTTAGCATGTTGGCCAAACTGATTGAACAGTAAAACTCGCCGAACGAATACGGCTGGTAACGCTTGGCGCAATCACTGGACATGACCGCAAAGGTAAACCAAAACGGAGAGTCGGGACTGTCGATATTGATGGCAATTTTAGGTTCGGTCTGAGGTTTGGTTGAA
This sequence comes from Alteromonadaceae bacterium, assembly GCA_041583135.1. Taxonomy (GTDB): domain Bacteria; phylum Pseudomonadota; class Gammaproteobacteria; order Enterobacterales; family Alteromonadaceae; genus JABSOG01. The sequence goes on from JBFHGJ010000041.1 coordinate 26,848, forward strand.
GTACAACCGGCACCGAGCAACGCAAATGTAGTCGCGACAACAGCGGACTTAACAAAACTGACGCAAACTTTCATTCATACTTCCATTACAAGCTTGATATGCATTATTGACACTATAAACCCATCAAGGTTCAAAGTCACTGATGCAAAATCCACAAGACTCATCGCCCTTGGCAGGCTAAACTAGGCAAAAAGATTAACCCCAGCCATAACCATGACACAACCCTATACCCTGATTGATATACAAAAATGGCCCCGTAAAGAACACTATGCATTTTATCGCACCTTCGTTCAGCCTTACTTTCAAATCGCGGTTGAATTGGATGTCGCGCCGTTAATGCAGTTTTGCAAAGCCAACGGACACGCTTTTTTTCATGGCTATATGTATTTGACGTTAAAGGCAATAAACGCCTCGCAACCAATGTGCTCTCGAATCGTCGAAGATCAAGTTCGGATATACCAAAATGTCTCTGTTAGTGTCACCGTGATGGCGCCTGATGACACGATACGATTTTGCCGCGTTCCCTTTCAAACGGATTTTTCCAGCTTCAGCCAAGGCTTTGAGCAGGCCAAACAGGCCGCCGTAGAAGCGCCGTTTTTGAGCGACCCGCAACAAGCCGATGGAAAGGATAAAGCCACCGTCTATTGTTCGGTGATCCCTTGGCTTAGCTTCACCGGATACAGCCATGCAATCCATGCTCACGACACCTTTGGCATCCCCCGTTTGGTGTTTGGCAAGGTGAAACCAGACAGTCACAAAATGCCGATCGCCATTGATGCTCACCACGCTTTGGTCGATGGTCTGCATGTCGCCCAGTTTGTTCAACAGTTAGAGCAAATGTTGCTCAACCCGGACAGTCACTTTTAACTTTTTGCTTTAGGGCATGTTGAGCTTCGAAATCGAATAAAATATCAACACCAAAGCTCAACACGCTCCTAGCACCCGCTGACATCGTTTGACTGTCAGAGTCGGTCATGATAGAAAGCCTGCTTGTTAGATTTGCTCATGGACATTCATGGAATCATTTATTACCTCAACGGTCACCGTCACCCTTGCAGAGATAGGTGACAAAACACAATTGTTGTCACTGGTACTTGCCACTCGGTTTAAAAATAAATGGGCTATCATCGCCGGTATTTTTGTTGCGACTATACTCAACCACGGAGTGTCGGCGTATCTCGGGAATTGGTTGGCGCAGTTCCTACAGTCGCAAACCGGGCAATACCTTGTAGGCGGCAGTTTTATCGTGCTGGCCATGTGGTTGCTTATTCCTGATAAAGATGAAGATGTTGAAGGAAAGTATGATCATTACGGCGCCTTTGCCGTATCGACTATTTTATTCTTCTTCGCCGAGATCGGCGACAAAACCCAAGTGGCCACCGTGCTGCTAGGCGCTCAGTTCGACAGTATTGTGTTAGTGACCCTCGGTACCACACTCGGTATGCTGTTGGCCAATGTCCCTGTGGTGTTCGCTGGCGAATACATCATGCAAAGGCTGCCGCTGAGTCTAACCAGAATACTCGCCGCGCTGGCCTTCGCTTTGGTCGGGGTATTTAAAGTATTGGGCTGGTAAATTTCGCCGTTACGACTCATTTAACTCATATTCCGATACCGATTTCGTTTAAAGCACATCCCTTACACGCTTTAAACGAAATGCACCTATCACCGCTTTTTTAATGCTCGGCCGATAACAATCATCAAGCAGCTTTAACCTAGGTCATATAAAACCATAATTGACTTTGTGTTTAAGCGCATTACACTCCAAAGCAAACATACTCAAAAGATAACAAATAGACACATAGGTAAAGCATGAAGTATCAACGCGGATTTTTAAACCAACAAGAACTCAACACGCTGACCAAAAGTACGCTTCAAGGCTACGATCCAGCCAACAATATCATCTCACTGTCTGGTATCGATGAGATCAAACAAAAGATCCAAGCCCAGATTGAAGCCCATTACGGCGTTTCAACGGAATTTCTAATGGCCTATCTGTTTTTGGCCTGTGAAACCACCATGGAGAAGTTTGAGCAAAGCTTGGGTTGGCATACCGACGGTTCCTGTAACTTTGTAGACGGTGATTGTTTCAATGCATGGCTACCGATTTACAATGATTCAAACGATACCGGTATGGAGATCATATCTGATAAGGAGAACCCCGAGTTATATCGCCATGTTGGCGACCAGACTCACTCGCTTCAGATCTTCAATCGTCAGCATGATGCGGCGACATTTGCCATGGTCAGAGCACCGCAAGAAGCGGATATGTTGGTGATCAACCATTTCTCTGGCGATGTATTCCCGTTTGATAAATCCAAGCTCAATATCAGCAAAATAGAAAAGCCACAATTGGGTGACTTGGCCATATTCAAACAAACCGACATCCATCGCGGTTTTCACAACGGCGGAGTACGCATTCAACTTAGCCTCAAGTTTATCTCCAGTGAAGCCAAACTAAACACCAAAGCCAGCAATAGCTATTATAAGTTATTCGAAAAAATGACCGGTGGCGGCAGTATCCATCAGTTCTTGGCAGCCCGCTCAGCGCTTGTGCCGCCACGTAGGCTGTCAAAACACGGCAAGCTTGAGGGTATTTTGGTAAAAACCTTGCTCAACAACCAGTTGGCTAAAAACAACGGCCAATAGTGCAGTGTAAAACTGAGCAATTGCGCTTTTGAAGGCTTGAAAGCGCAATAACCACTTTTGTAAACCGAGTTGAGGTTAGTTAACCCCAATTGAGGTCAGTTAGATCGGATTTCATAGAAAAACGATTGCCGGAAATACAGCTTACTGCCATAAAAATTTGACGATTGTATGGTAGGTATTCTGCCCGCTTGATTGATCCAAAGATAGGGGGTTAATTCTGGTCGTTGCAATTGCCAACTGCCACTTGCAATCACATATTGGGTTTCATTGACAGGCACTTCGGCTTGCAGATAACACCTTGCGTAAACATCGCAAGGCAGATTTGAATCCGCTATCCCGACGACGGTGTTGAGGTCAGCGTTACCATGCCAGCTGACATATAGATCGTCATATTCGCGATCATAACCTTGGATCACCGACCCCGGCTCGTCAATGGTCATTTTTTGCGGCAAAGTGAAGTCAAGGGATAAATCTTGACCGTTGGCGCGGTCGATAGACAAATGATGCTCACTTTGCGCTAAAATCCAAGGGGCATCCTTTTCATCAAAATAATAATGATATGTAACATCCCCATCAAAGAGCATATTCCAAGAGATGTCATGGGGCTCAATTGCCTCATTATTGATGGTTAAAGTAACTACATCACCTTCAGGCAGACTGGTGTGACCAAGTTCACCGCTGGTATAAAACTTTAAATCGATGGCAAGACGACCGTCTGAATATTCTTCGCCATAGAGGTTTAATTTAGTCGTTTTGCTGTATTTAGCTTCGATTTCGACTTTAAGCCTTTCTTCGTTGAGGTATTCGACATATTCAGAGACATTACAGCCACTTAGAGTGGTAAATGCCAATATTAAGACAGGTATTTGCTTCATTATTACCGTATTCCATGTGAAAAACCGGCGAACAATACCAGTCAAGTGCCTATTGGTCAAATATGGCGATGTTCGCTGAAATGTTGCAGTCAGATAACGAATCGTAAACAAATGTTAATTTCGCTCCGCAAATATTGTCAGCAATGTGATGTTATAGTATAACATCACACATGAAACTGATGATGCGCCCCACTTATCAAGTAAAAACCAAAGCTCGACAGCTCATGCTGCTTATCGGGCTTTTGTTGTTTTTGCCGATAGCCCAAGCGCAACATTTATCGACACATGACTTTTCCGTCGGTGAAATTAACTGCCTAGTTTGTCATGCCAATATCGATATTGCCGGTAATATACCAGAAGAACTGGCACAGCTGGATTTCGACAGCGCAAAAGAAATGCCGCTGACTTCGGTCAAATCCAACATTCAACATTCTTACAGCCATCATAAAGCCATTCGTGCCCCGCCTTTTTTCACTTAACTTTTGTCTTTTCATTCTATTGCGTTAGCTCTTGTGCCGAAGAACTTACTCCTGTAGTAAGCTCGGAACAGCGCGCAACGGAATAATTTAACAGTTTGTTATTATTGAAAAATTTGAGTATAAAAAGCGATGAATAAAAAAACCTTGCTGGCGTTGTCTATCGGCGCGCTGTTTAGTCACTCCGTTATGGCCGAAACCATCAGCGGCATTATAGTCGATAAGGCCGGTAAGCCGGTCAGTAAAGCGAAAATTGAAGTCAACGGCTCTAAACTGGTTGTTTATGCCGATGCCGACGGCCGCTTTACCCTCAGCGGTATTCGCCCTGGCAATGTCGAGTTACATGTCACAGCGAAAAACTACAGCCACTACAATAAGTCTTATGACCTACCACAAAGCGGCCTAGAGGGATTAAACATCATTCTCTCGCCAACGGTATTTGACGTCATCAAAGTCAATGCTACGCCCCTTCACTCATCCACTATCGAGTCGGCATTGCCGGTCAACGTGATCGCCGCCGACGCATTAAGAATGAAGCAAGCCTCAAGTTTGGGTGAAACCCTTAAGAACGAAGTTGGCGTTCACTCGACCTTTTATGGCCCTTCATCCAGTAGCCCGGTGATCCGCGGATTAGATGGTCCTAGGGTTATGGTAACGCAAAACGGACTTGATGCCGGTGACGCCTCAAGAGTTGGCCCTGATCATGCCGTATCGAGTGAATCGAGTACCGCCAATCAAATTGAAGTCTTGCGTGGTCCGGCAACACTGTTTTACGGCTCTGGTGCCATCGGTGGCGTGGTCAACGTGATCGACAACCGAGTGCCGCACACACGAGACACCACTTTTGAATGGCTGGCTGAATACAACAGTGTCGCAAGCGAACGTTTAGCATCGATTAACGCCAACACCGCAGTTGATCAGGTTGCACTGCATTTTGATGGTTTTTGGCGCGACTCTGGTGATTATAAGCTCGCCGGTCCTGCGGAGCTTGAAAGCGATGAAGAACATCAAGACCATGAAGAACACCATGAGCCATCAAGGTTGCCCAATAGCTCATCGAAAGCCAGCGGCTATACCGCAGGTAGCAGCTATATGCTCGACAATGGATTTGTTGGTTTTTCCATCGGCCGTATCGACCGCACCTATGATGTACCAGGTCATGCCGCTCATTCAGACGAACACGAAGAAGATGCTCAAGAGCCTGAAGAAACCGTATACGCCGATATGCGTCAAAATCGCTATCAAATGATCACCAAGTTGGATTTTGACGATAGCTACTTCAGTGCAGCGCACGGAAAAATGGCCTACACAGATTATCAGCACATGGAAATCGAAGATGGCGCCATCGGCACAACCTTTAAAAACAAAAGCTTAGAAGGCCGCGTCGAACTGTATCACCGTGAACACAACGGCTATGCCGGTGCACTTAGCCTACATTACAAACGTAGCGACTTTACCGCGCTTGGCGAAGAAGCATTTACGCCACCTTCTGAGTCAGAGTTTTTTGCCTTATCACTACTTGAGGAAAAACACTTCGGCGATTGGGTTTTGCAACTGGGTGGTAGGCTTGAGCGTTCAATTCTATCAGCCGACGGTATTGAGCTTGACCTCGGTGCCCATGAAGAACAAGACGACCACGAAGACGGTTTGTCTGACATTCACTTCGACAAGCAAACCTTCAATCCATTGAGCCTGTCGGCCGGTCTGATCTGGAACTTTTCCGAAGGTTATAACTTTGCCCTGAGCGCCGCCTACTCCCAGCGCGCCCCTTCGGCGTCCGAGCTATTTTCTTTCGGGCCACACATCGGCACTCGCAGTTTCGAAGTCGGCGCGCTGTTTGACCTACACCAAGAAGCGGATGGCGACTATCATGTGGAGTTGAGCGATCAGGCCCTCGATATGGAAACGTCCTACAACCTTGACTTTACTTTGCGCAAGTTCGATGGCGATGTGGGCTTTGTCTTTAACGTGTTTTACAACAACGTCGATGACTTTTTCTATCAACGAAGTACTGGCTTGTTTGTTGAAGGTGGTCATGCCCATTCCGATAGTGAAGATGCCCCTACAGGTGAAGAAGACCACGGCGCGGAACTGCCAATGCTGATCTTTGACCAACAAGATGCCAAACTCTATGGTTTCGAGGCGCAAGTCATTTATCAACTCAGCTCTCAGGTCAAGTTGACGGCGTTTAGCGACTATATTCGCGGCAAGCTCGACGGTGGTGAAAACTTACCACGCATCCCACCGATGCGCGTTGGTGGTAAATTTAACTACAGTGCTGATAATTATGGCGCCGAGTTGAGTGTTACTCACTACACCGAGCAAGATGAGGTCGGTTACCTAGAAACCAGCACTGACGGTTACACCATGTTGGATATGAATTTCAACTATTACTTCAATACCGAGATGGGCGATTTGACGCTGTATCTCAAAGGTCATAACTTGACCGACGAACATGCCCGAGTACATAGCTCGTTTTTGAAAAACTCTGTGCCGCTGCCAGGTCGTGGGTTCTCACTGGGGATCCGCGGCGGATTCTAACCTTAGTGGCCACTTTAAACAGCCATTAATGGCGACAACGAGGTAAAAGGATTTACCTCTTGTTGCGAACAATCAAGACAGCCCTGCCTCGTTCAAATTCAGCCCCTATACTCAACCTTTTGAGCCTTACAAACACATCGAGAGATTGTTCTATCCTTAGCAATTGAACCGCATCAATATTTATATCATATGTCATTTTGTTGTCATATCGTCACCATTGCGTAATAAATGGTATCTAGCATACGCTCCGCAACATCTTGACCATCTAGTCAAAAAATCTAACGTACAACAACAAAAATAGGAATACTTAACATGAAATTGATCACCAGCATCGTTCTGACCATTTTGTCTGGCTCAGCCGTGGCGTCTGCCACCCAGCACTGTGGCAGCTATGGTTGCCCCAGCGGCGCGCCCTCAAACAATATCGTTGTCGAAAGACCCATCTATATTTTGAGCAGCAATCGAACCACCAAATTCTCGGATTGGGCAGCTTACAAAGTCACACCGGCGACGATAGACGGGCCTAGTCGTTCACGCTATTGGAAAGCTGACCCGGCGATCAACAGTGCTTACACCCTTGAACCAGCCGACTATACCGACGCCAACGCCGTCATCGGCACCGATAGAGGCCATCAAGTGCCTTTGGCAAGCTTTGCCAACACCGCCAATTGGGCAGACACCAACTATTTATCCAATATCACGCCGCAGGACTCAGATCTCAACCAAGGTCCATGGGTAAAGCTCGAAACGGCTGTCAGAAACTACGTGCGTACCGGCGTGAACGCCTATGTCGTCACAGGTCCGTTGTATGAATATTACTGGGCGACTTTACCAGGTGCCAATGAAGGCCATGTGGTGCCCTCTGGCTACTTCAAAGTCGTGCTCACCATCAGTGGTTCGGGCTGGGTCGATGCTTCTGCCTTTATTATGGAGCAGTCCACTTCACGAAGCAGCAACTACTGCACAAAGCAAGTGACGATTGATGAAGTAGAAAGCCGTTCAGGTTTAAACATTATGCCGAGCTTACCGTCATACAAAGAAAGTGCCGTTGAAGGTAGTATTGGCGGCTTGAGTAAACAACTAGGTTGCTAAGGCGCGGCAATCAAACCATAGTGCTCGGTGCAATACCGAGCACTATACTCGCGCAGCTCTATTGTGCTGGGCAAATCCATACCATCAACTGCTAAGCGCCTTATATCAAGGGGCTGCTAAAATACCGCTTAATTGACGATTGTTGCGGTGCTCTAGCGCAAAAGTGTTTCCTGATAAATGCAAACTCAACGTTTGACGTTATACTGACCTATTGGTATCAGTTAAAAAAGGCGTAACTTTAAATGACCGATGAAAAAAAAAGTAAAACCGAACTAGAACAGCGCGTGAGTGAATTAGAAGCAGAGCTTGCCGCGCTACATCAATCGCATAAAGTGTTTGAGGCGATTTTAGAAAGGGCGCCGATTTTAATCTCAGCGGTAGACTTAAAGGGGAATCTCACCTTGGCCAACCAGCGTTGTAACCTGGTTGAAAATGTGTGTAACAAGCAGTTTGTGGGCAATAACATTCACGATTTATTTCCTGCCAAAATCGCCGCACCGATGTGGCGCAACAATTTGTTGGCATTGTCAACCAACGACTTGGTCGAAACTGAGGAGGTGATCACGCACAAGGACAAAAGCAAGCACGTCTACTTTACCGTTAAATTTCCTTTGTGTGACGACAGTCAAACCCCCTTTGGTGTCGGCTCGTTGTCTTACGACATTACCGAGTTGCGACATTCGCTGGAATTGAGTATCACAGATAAGATCACCGGATTATTTAGCCGCCGCTACTTTAATATGCGCTTTCCCGGTGAGTTACACCAAGCCAGACGTACCAAGCACCTGTTTTCTATCTTGATGATGGAAATCGACAGCTTTGAAAGTTACGAACAGCATCATGGCGAACAGCGCGCTTGTGATGTTGCCTCTACAATCGCCGCGACATTACAAAGCGTATGTAGTCGCGAGGACGATCTGAATTTTCGTTTGAGCAAAAGCCAGATGGCGAGTATCTTCACCATCAGCGACTTTAAAGAAGCACAATCGGCGGCAGAAGAGATCCGTAGCTACATCGAATCGTTAGCCATTGAACATAACGAGAACCAGCAACACGGTATCGTTACCGTATCAATGGGGCTCGCAGTGCTTAACTATGAAGAAACACTCGACCAACAGGAGATAGTTGAGATCACCGAAGCGGCCCTCGCAAAAGCCAAGGGCCATGGTGGCAATATGATCTGCTTAGCATCACCTAACGAACCGCAATAAAGCCGACAACGCTAGCGTTTACGCTTGGCCAACCAGCGGTCGGCTTTATACGCCCAGTTGGACATTATGCGCTGAAATTTTTTCAGCCAAGTACGTGCAACTGGGTACTCCAGAGCCAGCAAGGCCAATCCTAAAGGAATAAACACAACCGCAGGACCTGGAACGATAATAAAGATCACCCCAATGAGCAGCAATACGCCACCCACCAAAGTAACCGCTGTCTTTTTCAGTGTTTGCATAGCAATTTCCAATTCAATTGAACAAATTAGCTAGCGAGCACGCAATCATTATGCCTAAGCAATTAATATCTTAAATTCAAATACTTAAGATAAATAGACTACAAACTTGAAGGCCAAATCACCCAATTTATGGTGGAATCGACCACTAGATCTGGCTGAAAGAGACACTCAGTTGGTCAATATGGTCTCGGCTGTAGGGCACCGTTGCCAGCAAAGGTGCCGCAATGGCATTTTCCAACGTAGCGATATTCTGTGTTATGTTTAAGGTATCGGGAATGACGATATTGGCAACCCATCCTGCCAGCTTAAGTCCTTGGTTTTTTATGGAATTGGCGGTCAACAGCGCGTGATTGAGACAACCCAGTTTGATCCCCACCACCAAAATCACTTCAAGCCTCTGCTCTGCCACCCAATCACACAGATATTGGCTATCACTAATCGGCAAATACCAACCACCAGCGCCTTCAACCAACAACACATCGGGTTGCTTTTGCCTTAAGTGCATAAGTCCAGTAGTCAAACCTGAAAACGTGATGGCATGACCTGCACTTGCAGCTGCAATGTGCGGTGCGATGGGCGGTTCGAAGGCATAGGGATTGACCTCATCGTAGCTTAATGTCATTGAGCTGTTGTTTTTAAGCACCAAAGCATCATGGTTGGTCAATTTGCCGTTTTTTCGCTCACAACCGGCTGCAATGGGTTTAAAGCCAATTGTTTTTAGCCCTTGCTGATTAAAGTGACGCAACAACAACTGCGAAACGACGGTTTTACCGACGTCGGTATCGGTCCCAGTGACAAAATACTGCCGCATGATTTATCCTTTAACAGAGCCGTTGTGATTAAGCGGCTTTTTAGCCACCACATAGGCGACGACATATGTTGCAGGCACCGTCTGACCGTTACTTGGGTAGTTGTCGCTCAGTCTGCGCCACTTATCCGTGCCGGTAAGTCCTTTGTTTTTACGCGATTTGACATAACTTGCACCCAAATACTTAAGCTCCTTGGCAAGATGTGTCACACCTTGGTAGTCAAGTACAACCTGTGCAACTTCGATATCGAAAATAAACCCAGATTGTTCGAGGTCGCTGCGCAACTCGGCCAATGACTTAAAACGATTGACATGAGGTTCATTGTCGATCGTCGCCCAAGCACACTTAAGCTCATCAAGCGTGCCTGCCAATAAAGTGCTAAAACACAAACTACCACCCGGTTTTAACACTCGATAAAGCTCTTGCAACGGTTGCGTCAACGCGTCAATCCATTGCAGCATCAAATTGGAGTAAACAGCGTCAAAGCTGTGCTCAACAAATGGCAGTTCACACCCATCGCCTTGAACACTAACTAAGCGGCCGTCAGTGGCAGCACTGGCAGTGTAGGCCATATCCAAAGAGAGATCACAGCCAACATTGACACTATCAGGCAGCGAGCACAACCGCTTACTGTTAATACCTGTACCACAGCCCAAATCTAAATTAACACCGTAAAACAAAGACTTATTGCTTTCAAATAGGTATTTACCAGTAACGCGTTGCAGCCTTGCCGCACTATTGTAACTTAGCGCAGCACTACCGAAGCATTTTTTGATCTGTTGTTTTTCATCAACACTCATTGCCGCTAAATTCGCAGCCAGCACCGTCATAACAATGGCTCCAGTTGATTAAACAAATGGTCAATATCTTTGTCACTATGGAGACAACTTAAAGTAACACGTAACCTTGCGCTCCCCTTTGGCACGGTTGGTGGACGTATGGCACCAAGCCAAATGCCTTGATTTCTTAAGCTATCGCCAATACTAAGCGCTTTAGCGCTATCGCCGATGAGGATGGGCTGGATTGCACTACTTGAACCACTATCGCCAAGGCCCAATTCACACTGTCGCTGTTTGAAGTAAGTGATATTCTCGCTCAGTTTATCCCGCCGCCACTGTTCGTCTTTAAGCGCTTCAAGACTGGCAAACGTTGCAGCTACCAACGCCGGTGGCATTGCGGTTGAATAGGTGTAGTGACGACAAAACTGCAAAAGATACTCACAAACATCGTCGCTGGCGCACACAAATGCGCCGCTGGTGCCAACGGCTTTACCAAAGGTCGCCATATAGATATCAACGTCGTTATTGGTCAACCCCGCTTTGGCAACTGAACCCTTACCCTGCTCGCCCAAAACGCCGAAGCCATGAGCATCGTCTACCATCAGAGCACTGTTATAGTCTTTACATAGGCGGCTGAGGTCTTCAAGGGGTGCGTCATCGCCATCCATACTGAATATGCCTTCACTGACCACCATCTTGGCGCTGCCAGCCATCTTTAGACGCGCCTCAAGGCTCTGAATGTCATTATGTTTGAAGCGCACAGACTTAGCCTGACAATGCAGGCCGCCATCTATCAGTGAGGCATGATTGAGCTTGTCTTGTATCAATAGACCTTGCTTATCAGCCATCAGGGTTTCCAATACCCCGGTATTGGCAGCAAACCCTGAACCAAACAAGATACAGCGGTCAAAGCCGAGCCAATCGGCTAAGTAGGATTCGAGCTTTTGCAACTCGACATTGTATCCAGTTACCATTGCCGATCCACCGCTACCAACGCCATATCGCTCTAGCGCGTCCTGTGCTGCACGGATAACCTGCGGATGCTGACTCATACCAAGATAATCATTACTGGAAAAATCGAGATAACTGTCACCACCAAAATGCAGGCGGCTTTGTCTGTCACGCCACACAGGACGGCGCGATCGCAGTAAGTTATCCTGCGCTCTTTTATCGAGCGCTTGTTTTATCCATTCAAACGGCATTTACAGCTGAGCTTTGTCGCGTCTTAGGCTTGGTGGCATCATAAAACAACTTGCTCTGTTGCGCCTCGTCAATGGCCTGCATCAGCGCCGCTTCATGGGCTTCATCGGAGCAGTCTTGGTGTTTTTCAGGACTAATGCCGAGCTTGGCGAATAACTGCATATCTTTGTTGGCTTCGGGGTTTTCCGTGGTCAACAGTTTGTCACCGTAAAAAATGGAGTTGGCGCCTGCAAAAAAGCACATCGCCTGCATTTGCTCATTCATTTCTGTACGCCCTGCGCTCAGGCGTACATGGCTTTTTGGCATCAAAATACGCGCCACGGCAACCGTTCTGACAAACTCAAACGGCTCAAGATCTTCAATGTCTTCAAGGGGGGTGCCTTGCACTTTCACCAACATGTTGATCGGCACACTGTCAGGGTGTACTGGCAAATTGGCCAAGGTTCTTAACAGCCCGATGCGGTCTTTTTGTCCTTCACCCAATCCGACAATACCACCGGCACAGACTTTCATACCGGCATCACGCACGTGCTCTAAGGTATTTAATCTGTCTTGATAAGTACGTGTCGTGATGATTTCGCCGTAAAACTCAGGCGAGGTATCGAGGTTGTGGTTGTAATAGTCAAGCCCGGCATCCTTTAGACCTGTCGCCTGCTCCTTGGTGAGCATACCCAATGTCATGCAGGTTTCCATGCCCATGTCTTTAACTTCTTTTACCATGTCGTAAATTAGCGGCATATCGCGATCTTTAGGGTTTGACCAAGCCGCCCCCATACAAAAGCGAGTCGCCCCGGCGGCTTTTGCTTCTTTGGCCTCGCGGATCACCTTTTCAATGGCAATAAGTCGCTCTTTTTCAAGACCGGTATTGTAATGAGCGCTTTGTGGGCAATATTTACAGTCCTCGGCACAAGCCCCGGTTTTAATTGACAATAATGTAGACACTTGTACTTCGTTGGGGTTGAAATGCTGACGATGGACCGTTTGCGCTTGAAAGAGCAGATCATTTAACGGTTGATTAAACAGCTGGTTTACTTCTTCAAAGCTCCAATCGTGGCGAACGGTTTGATTTGTCATGTATTTTATTTCCTAGCACTAAGTTGGCTTGAGCAAATTTTTAGGTTAGTCTACCCACCGACATTGACTTGTCAATCTTTAGATTTTTATTTAGTTTACCAATGGTGATTATTTAACCTTATGATGGATCTTCAATTCGACCAGCACCACATTTGGCATCCCTACACTTCCACTACCGCTCCTTTGCCGACCTACCCGGTTGTCGCTGCCGATGGTGTGTATATTGAACTCGAAGACGGCCGTAGACTGATAGACGGGATGTCTTCATGGTGGTCGGTGGTTCATGGTTATAATCACCCGAGACTCAACGCTGCCGCAAAGGCACAGATAGATAAAATGTCGCACGTGATGTTTGGAGGCTTAACACATCAAAGCGCCATTGAATTGTGTAAAAAGCTCGTTGAGGTAACCCCTAAGGGCCTAGATCGCGTATTTTTGAGCGATAGCGGCTCAGTTGCAGTAGAAGTCGCCATCAAAATGGCCCTGCAATACTGGATGAGCCAAGGCAATAAGGTAAAGAAAAAACTGCTGACCATTCGTAATGGCTATCATGGCGACACTTTCGCGGCAATGGGCGTAACCGACCCTGTCGGCTCTATGCACAGTCTATATGAAGGATTTGTCGTTAAGCACTTCTTTGCCGAAGCACCACAATGCCGTTTTGGCGAAACTTGGCGCCAAGAAGATATTGCGTCATTAAAGGCGCAACTTGAGGCCCACCATGACGAAATCGCCGCCGTGATTTTAGAGCCGATAGTGCAAGGCGCAGGCGGTATGCGTTTTTATCATCCGAACTATTTGCTTGAATGCAAAAAGCTCTGCGAACAATTTGGCGTATTACTCATATTCGATGAGATAGCCACAGGTTTTGGCCGGACCGGCCGTTGGTTCGCGGCAAACCATGTTGATATCGAACCAGATATCATGTGTGTCGGCAAAGCGATAACCGGTGGCTACATGTCACTGGCCGCAACACTTTGTACTAAAGCCGTTGCCGATGGCATCTGCAACGGCCAGGCAGGTGTATTGATGCATGGGCCGACATTCATGGGGAATCCTCTGGCCTGTGCGGTTGCATGTGCCAGTATCGATCTACTTATGGAAAACCGTTGGCAGCAGCAAGTAGCAGACATAGAAGCACAACTGATTCAGCAGCTGAGCCCTCTTGCAGCAAGAGACACTGTTGCTGATGTCAGAGTGCTGGGTGCTATAGGCGTAGTTGAATTGACTCAGCCTGTCGATGTCGCGACAATTCAAAAGCAGTTTGTCGATATGGGAGTGTGGATAAGACCATTTGGCAAACTGGTTTACATTATGCCGCCTTATGTTATCAACGCTCAGGAGTTATTGAAACTCACCCAGGCCATTGACGAGATCACCCGTTAAAGCACCCCAAGCATCATCACTATCGAGATCAGAAGCAGCAGCACCAGATTGTACCAAACCCGATGAGGGTGATCTTTGACTCTGGTGCGGTTGACATAGAGGCTGATTAAGCTGATAAGTGCGCAACAGACCAGCAGTACGATATACCATACCAACAAGCTCTCATACCATTTATGCCTAACCTCGACATCAAAATAACGTAAAATGCCGAACTCTTGTTCCGGCCGGCCATAATGAAAAACCACAAGCGCGGCGATCAGCAGACTCCAGCCAGTCACAGATAACCAAGCCAAAATTCGAACCCGTCTGCAAACAGGCGCGCCATGTTGATGTTTTTTGAAGATCATTTCTGATTTATCTTATTTTTTTACTTGTTTTAAACCTCTGACAAGGTAACATTATCTGTCTTTAATTTCTCTAGCTCAACTCACTCAGGATAACAATGAACCATAGCTCAATTGTTGACCTGTTAAGCGGCAAAGTAGCCGCGAAGCAACAGGTAACCGTCAAAGGCTGGATCCGCACCAAGCGTGATTCTAAGGCCGGTCTTTCATTTTTAGCCGTTCACGATGGCTCATGCTTCGATACCATTCAAGCGGTTGTTCCTAACAATTTAGACAATTATGGCGAAGAAGTACAAAAGTTGACAGCCGGATGCTCGGTGGCGATCACCGGCACTTTAGTCGAATCAGAAGGTCAAGGCCAAAGCGTTGAGATCCAAGCGACCAACGTTGAGGTGATCGGTTGGGTAGAAAACCCAGACACCTACCCAATGGCCGCCAAGCGTCACAGCATCGAATATTTGCGTGAACATGCACACTTGCGTCCGCGCACTAACATCATTGGTGCCGTCACCCGCGTGCGTAACTGCTTGGCACAGGCGGTTCACCGTTTCTTTCATGAAAACGGCTATTATTGGGTAAGCACGCCTATCATCACTGCCAGTGACTGTGAAGGCGCCGGTGAAATGTTCCGAGTCAGCACGTTAGATGCGGTAAACCCGCCGTTGAGTGATAAGGGTGAGGTCGATTTCTCACAAGACTTTTTTGGTAAAGAAGCGTTTTTGACCGTATCAGGTCAGCTCAATGCCGAAACCTACGCCTGTGCGCTGTCTAAGGTCTATACCTTTGGCCCCACCTTCCGCGCCGAAAACTCCAACACCAGCCGCCACTTGGCTGAGTTTTGGATGATCGAACCGGAAGTCGCCTTTGCCGAATTGGGCGATGTTGCTCAATTGGCGGAAGATTTGCTCAAGTATGTGTGTAAAGCCGTTCTTGATGAGCGTGCAGACGATATGGCGTTTTTCGCTCAACGCGTCGATAAAGATGCCATCAATCGCTTGGAAAAACTGGTTGAATCTTCATTTGTCCGTATGGACTACACCGACGCCATCGAGATCTTGAAAAACTGTGACAAGCAGTTCGAGTATCCTGTTGAATGGGGCGTAGATCTGCAATCTGAGCATGAACGTTATCTTGCCGAAGAACATGTTGGCGCGCCAATTGTCATGCAAAACTATCCAAAAGATATCAAAGCCTTTTACATGCGCTTAAACGAAGACGGTAAAACGGTTGCGGCCATGGACGTTTTGGCGCCTGGCATCGGCGAGATCATCGGCGGCAGCCAGCGTGAAGAGCGTTTAGAGGTATTTGATAGCCGCTTGGCAGAAATGGGGCTTGATAAAGAAGATTACGGCTGGTATCGCGATTTACGCCGCTACGGTAGCGTACCGCACTCTGGTTTTGGTCTTGGCTTCGAACGCTTGGTTTCTTATGTGACCGGCGTAGCCAATATTCGCGACGTGATCCCATTCCCGCGTGCACCTGGCTCAGCCAACTACTAGGGTAATACCCCGCCACTGAACAACGCTTTAGTGGCAGTAGAGCGAAAAAAGCCGGCTCAAAAAAATCGAGCCGGCGACAAATAACAAAAGCACAAAATTGGGGAACTGCAAAGGCCCTGCGACCTAAGAAATTTACATCATCCGTTGACACATACTCCCTGCGCGGCAATTGCCACTTCACTCCTTTGTAATACAACTATCCGTCAACGCATCCTTAACACACATCGTCCATTACCATCTATGGTATAAGTCTTCCGTTTTAATCCATTAATACCTGCTATCCTCAAAAGCACTCCTTCGCTTGCCGTCTTCTCATCCCTTTCACTGCTTCCGTTAATACTCAATCCGGTATGCAACTTCCCATAGACGGTATTCAGACACTCCAAAACCTTGTCAGGTTGACCAATATCAACTAAACGACTTCCTTTTCACCACAATCCAGCATTACTTCATTCCGTATCACTGTGTTCCTTCTCCCTTAGAAACGACCTCCGTACAGCAATGTCGCTCGTGTCTGATGTGGTGTATATTAGCGTTGTCATTAAAATACCGTTAACAAATTTGAGTCATATGCTATTAAATAAGAGTCAAAAGTGTTTTTTCATTTATATTCAATAAGTTAAGGATTTATTCCGGCCAGTTTAATACCACTAAAATTAATCGGTGTGAAATATCCGCCATGATGAAAAGGCAAAATTACCATTATTTAACAGCGATTTTTAGCAAATAGCCGATTTTGGACGGTGATTGTCAATATCTACAACCACGGACGAGCGAGGGATGTTCGTCCGTAGCTGAAAGATATCCTCCTTTATGCTTACAAAAGTCCATTAACCATTTAAAAGATGGTTTCCTTACTGAAAGTTTGCCGTCAATGGCATTGTGTTTTTCCCTACCCTATTGTGTCGTATCTTCCCTGTGCCACTTTCCCTGTGGCGATGCTCACTCGTCGTCGCATTCCCTACGTATCCTCGGTTATTCCATAACCACTCAGGCATTACCTTGCCGAGTCCAAATGGGTATCCCTACCTTCCTTATGTACCAACAGCAGCCCTTCCTTTACTTGGTCTAGTTGGCTCGTGAGACATCCTGTCTTTCCTTATTCCCTGAGCCTTTTCTGTTGGCGATTTTCAACTGTACTCATCTTTTCCTTATCCTTTGAGTTTTACTGCCATCACTCCATGTGTTCCAAACAACCTAGCTGCATAAGACCTTAGCAATCAAGTTCGGTTACAAGCTTAGAAGTGAGCCTGAATCATTGGTTATTAAAATCTTGCCTTCGGCTATAGAATTTGTGCCATGTAATTTAATCAACAGAAAATCAATAAGATGCATATTTGGTTGGACGGATATCTGACAGACAAGTGCGCACCAATGTCTGTTATATGGCAGGTTTATTTGAATGAGGGCGCGGTATTGTCAGTACTTACAACAAGCAGGCCTTAAAGTGACATTAGGCATTTGCACGACGACAAGTTTTTGCTAGTCGATGGCCTATTTGAGCCTGTCTAACTTTCGACTTAGAGCCTTACAATGAAAGAAAAGCGTGCGCCAGCAGTCTACTTCACTTTGAGCGGCAATAATTCGCCTTGCTGGTAGCCACGCTCAATAATTAGCTGATTTAGTTTATCGATCCTAGATTGGACCTCGGGATGAGTAGAAAAGTAATGGACCAGTGCAAAACCGTTATCGCCTTGGCTATTTTTGAGTGTTTCAAAAAACGCCGTAGCGCCTGCAACATGATCATAATGGCAATTGAGGATCTCCAGCGCCCGTTCATCCGCAGCAGACTCAATCGTTTGTGAAAAATGCGCCGCGCTGAAAGACTCCACTGGCATCACCAGATCCCCAATACTGGATTGCGAAAATCCCAGCAAATGCGTGGCCGCTACGACCACAATACCTCTGCCCATACTGCGGATATGGTCGCGATTGGCAAAATGCGCCAGCTCATGTGCAATGACAAAGCCGAGCGCATTTTCACTCTTTAAGTTATCAAAGACACCGGCAAATACCACCATGCGACCGCCGGGTATTGCCATGGCGTTATTTAACGACTGCTCACGATATTCTGTTGTAATGGGATAAGCGATATTGGCACAACTCGACATAGCATCGACCAATGCCCTGATCTGCTGCGCTCGCGGGCTGTCTTGTATATCTTTGGCCGTGAACTCAGCAACAGGCGCTTGCCGAGCAAATTGGTTAAACAACTCAAATTCTGATTGCGGCGAAATATAGTCAATTGCAACATCGATAAGCAATCCGGCAATTGCATAAATGATTGCTATCAACACACCAAGGCCAGCCATCAAAGTAACGAACTCCTTCAATGGATGGCGCTTTGTGACGTTGACATTATGTTCGATGTGTTTTGCTTTAAACTGCATAGACCTGACTATCGATGATATATCGCCGTTGCATAGGCCAGCACTTCAACGGAGCCGATTTGGTTTTGCCCGCCTTTTGAAATCGATGACGTTTCGATACGCAAATTAATCACTTCAGCGGCATCGATACAGGACTCTTTCAACCTTAAAATCGCCTCACGTCTTGCTCGGTCAACCAAAGATTCGTAAGAAGCGATCTCGCCACCGAATATAGACCTTAGCATCGCCAAGATCTTTTTGAAATAATCAACCGAGATCACAACCGAGCCAACCACCATATGACTTTCGACATTCTCCGGCAACGGCAGAATTGGATGTTTGCTGCTGGTAACTGGCAAATTGATCATTGCCTTTTCACGACTGACAATAGAACGATAATGGGCTTTTTCTTTACTGCTGCCAATAAAATAACCCAGCGCTATCAAAAAAATAAATACGATAAATTCCATGGAGTTTACTCCACTTTTACCGCAGTGCCGTAGACATAAATCTCAGATGCGCCAGCAGCAACCGATGACGTCGAAAACCTGACATTCACCACACAGTTCGCGCCGAGTTGTCGTGCCTGCTCGACCATTCTTTCAGTCGCTTGATCTCTCGCTTCACTCAGTAATTCAGTATACCCGCGCAACTCACCACCGATAATATTCTTAAGCCCCGCCATAATATCCCGCCCGGCATGTTTCGCTCGAACCGTACTGCCGGAAACAACACCATAACATTCAACGATGGTTTTACCCGGCATGGTTTCAGTATTGGTTAAATACATATTACTTCCCTCTCAATTAACATTATTGTCACAAGGATAATAAAGGGTTAAACGCAAAAAGGCCAAAGCTATTTTGCTTTGGCCTTCATGCTGACAATGCGGCTGCATTTGCCAATGATTTTTTTTACCTTCGAAGCTTACTTCAAGCGTTCAATAATAATAGACAGCGCTTCACCGCCACCGATACAAATTGATGCTAAGCCATAACGACCTTGGGTTTCTTTCAGCGCCGTCATCAATGTAACAACGATACGGGTACCTGAGGTGCCAATTGGGTGACCTAAAGACACGCCCGAACCATAAATATTAACTTTATCGTGAGGAATACCCATCTCAGCCATCGCTGCCATTGGTACTGCGGCAAACGCTTCATTGATCTCAAACAAATCGATATCGTCGAGGCTCAAGTTAGCTTTTTCCAAATTCTTCTTCATCGCTTCAATTGGCGCTGTGGTAAACCACGTCGGGTTTTGTGCATGAGAAGCATAAGCGACAACTTTAAATTCAGCTTGGTCTTTGTAACTTTCACCCGCTAAAACAACAGCTGCAGCGCCATCATTAATAGTAGAAGCGTTGGCTGCGGTAATTGTGCCGTCTTTTTCAAATGCTGGACGCAACTGTGGGATCTTATCGAAGTTAGCTTTGAACGGACCCTCGTCAGTATCGACAACGGTTTCGCCTTTACGGCCCTTAATCACGACAGGCACGATCTCTTTGGCAAAGATGCCGTTTTCAATGGCATGACGTGCTCGGGTAAAAGACTCGATGGCAAATGCGTCTTGTTGCTCACGTGTCAAGCCGTATTTCTTAACACATTCTTCAGTACAATTACCCATAGGGCGATTTGAATACACATCCCAAAGGCCATCCCATTGCATCGCATCTTTCACTTCGGCGGGACCAAACTTAGCGATACCAACACGAGAGTTGGGCAACAAGTGAGGTGCTTGCGACATGTTTTCCATACCACCGGCAACGACCACTTCATTGTCGCCAGCCAAAATAGTTTGTGCCGCAGTAATAATGGTTTTGACACCTGAACCACAGACTTTATTCATTGTCGTACACGGCACAGACTCCGGCAAACCGGCGAAAATAGCCGCTTGTCTGGCAGGGGCTTGACCGACACCGGCAGAGATAACATTACCCATCAATACTTCATCAACTTTATCTACGCCAACGCCCGCTTTTTCAACGGCACCTTTAATGGCAGTCGCGCCAAGTTGAGTGGCCGGTACGCTAGATAAAGATCCCAAGAAGCTGCCACTAGGCGTTCTTGCGCCAGATAAAATATAAACGCTCATAGTTAATCCTGTGTAGACAAAAAAGAAGGGGCAAGAATATACGTCTGAAGACATAAAGTCCAGATCAAGCACTAAGCCGCGTAAAATTTATTGCGGAAGGAATTTGATTGAATGGTTGTTGCTCCGCAACCATGCCATCAAATACATCACAACGGTTGAACACATGATAACAATTCATACAATTGCGATTTCGCACAAACCCCGTGTTGCCGACACCGTTGTTGGGCGTTGCTCCGCAACAACCAACCTATAACGTATAATTTTTCCAGCCCATAGCAAAAAACCCGCTGCGAATGCAGCGGGTTTTTGCGTATTGGGTGCCTG
>JBFHGJ010000042.1:0-47325 GCA_041583135.1 Alteromonadaceae bacterium
GCTGTTGCATTTGCGGTAGGTCAAGGCTCAGTGGCTTATATGCGCCTAAGCCAAGAAATACGGCATCGTAGTCTTGTTCCAATTGGTCAAAGCTCAAGTCTTTGCCGACCTCGACTCCTAAACGAAACTCTATGCCCATGGTCTCAAAGACGGCGCGGCGGCGCTGCATCACGGATTTTTCCAGTTTAAATTCGGGGATCCCGAAAGTCAGCAAGCCACCAATTTCGTGGTTGCGATCAAAGACCACCACTTTTACGCCGTTGCGGCATAGCACATCGGCGCAGGCAAGCCCGGCAGGCCCTGCGCCGATCACTGCGACTGTCTTATCCAACGCGGTGACTGCCGATAAATCGGGTTGCCAACCGAGCTCAAATGCACGGTCGGTGATGTATTTTTCCATTGCGCCTATGGTTACGGCGCCAAAACCATCGCCCAAGGTGCAGGCGCCTTCACATAACCTGTCTTGCGGGCAAACCCTACCGCATACCTCGGGCAGGGAGTTGGTTTGATGACACAGCTCAGCCGCTTCGGTAATGCGGCCTTGTTTGGCCAGCTCCAACCATTGGGGGATGTAATTGTGTACCGGGCATTTCCATTGGCAATAGGGATTGCCGCAATCTAAGCAGCGGTCGGCCTGGCTGTGTGCCTGTTGTGGCTTGAGCGGCTGGTAGATTTCGACGAAGGCTTTTTTACGTTCATCGCTAGGCAATTTGTCCGGGTCGATGCGCTTAACATCGATGAATTGAAAATCATTATGTATCATGGCTTAAATCCCCACCGCAATTAAGTTTTGGTTGTCTAAAGACAGCGCCAGTTGTGCTGCCAATTGCTCAAGACGCACATTTTTAGGCTTAACCAGCTTGAACAATGCCGCGCTCTTTTCAAAATCTTTCAACAATCTTTTGGCGCGCTTACTGCCGGTGCGATTTAAATGTTGTTGCAATAGGTGGTTCAAGTGCTGCTTCAGTTGTGGGTGAGAGACAGGGTGAATGTCGATAAACTCTGGATTTAAGTTTTGTGCGGCGTTGCCTTGTTCATCAAGAATATAGGCCACCCCACCGGTCATACCGGCGCCAAAATTGGTGCCGATGTTGCCGAGAATACATATGGTGCCGCCGGTCATATATTCACAGCCGTTTTCACCGACACCTTCAACCACTGCGGTAGCGCCGGAATTACGCACGGCAAAACGCTCACCGGCACTGCCAGCGGCATATAGCTCGCCTGCTGTGGCGCCGTATAAGCAGGTGTTGCCCATAATGGCCGCGCGACTGGCTTTGAAGCAAATACCCGGCTGTGGTGCAATGGCAATACTGCCGCCGGACATTCCTTTGCCGACATAATCATTGGCGTCCCCTGTCAGAATGAGGCTGACACCTTTGATGTTCCATACGCCAAAGCTTTGCCCGGCGGTGCCGCGAAAACGCAATGTGATAGGCGAGTGGCTTAACCCTGCCATACCATGGCGCTGGGCCATTTTGCCAGAGAGGGTGGCACCGACAGAACGGTCGGTATTGCGAATGGCGTATTCGAAGCGAATGTTTTCATCGCCTTCTTGAAACAGGCGATGATCTTCAACGATCCGGCGATTGAGTAGACCTTGGTCGAACGGCTCGTTTTTACCTGTGTTGTATAACGGCTTGTCTGAGGTTACCGAGCACGCCGCAAGAATTGGGCTTAAGTCCAATCGCTGTTGCTTGCTGGTATCGCCCGGCAGCAATTGCAGCAAATCGGTTCGGCCTATGAGGTCATCCAATGACGCGACGTCTAGTTGTGCCAACAGCTCACGTACTTCTTGGGCAATGAATTCAAAGTAGTTGATGACCAACTCTGGTAGCCCCTTGAAGTGTTCTTTGCGCAGTTGCTCATTTTGCGTGGCAATACCGGTAGCGCAGTTGTTTAAGTGGCAGATACGCAGATATTTACAGCCCAGTGCGACCATGGGCCCGGTGCCAAAACCAAAGCTTTCGGCGCCCATAATCGCGGCTTTGACCACATCCAATCCGGTTTTGAGGCCGCCATCGACTTGCAGTCTGACTTTGTGACGTAAGCCGTTTTCAACTAAAGCTTGATGGGCCTCGGCCAAGCCCAGCTCCCATGGGCTTCCGGCATATTTAACTGAGGTTAGCGGACTGGCACCAGTGCCGCCATCATAACCAGATATGGTGATTAGGTCGGCATAAGCTTTGGCAACGCCGGTGGCGATGGTGCCGACGCCATATTCACTGACCAGTTTGACCGAAACCAACGCTTTGGGATTGAGCTGTTTTAAATCAAAGATCAGCTGCGCCAGATCTTCGATGGAATAGATATCGTGATGAGGTGGTGGTGAAATGAGGGTTACCCCTTCGGTGGCAAAGCGTAGCTTGGCTATCAGCCCTTGTACTTTATTGCCGGGCAATTGGCCACCTTCTCCGGGTTTGGCACCTTGGGCCATCTTAATTTGAATGACATCGGCACTCATCAGATACTCGGCGGTTACGCCAAAACGGCCCGAGGCGACCTGCTTGATACGAGAGTTTCTATCGTTGTCAAAGCGAGCCGGATCTTCGCCGCCTTCTCCTGAGTTGGAAAAGCCGCCAATATGGTTCATTGCTTTGGCAAGCGCCTCATGAGCTTCTGGGCTCAGAGCGCCGATAGACATAGCGGCGGTGTCAAAACGCTGGAATAAAGAAGCCTTGCTTTGCACCTCATTAATGTCGCGCGGGGCCTTGGCGGGTTTGAGTGCCATGAGATCACGTAAACATTGATAGCGGCGATTGTTGACCTGCTCGGCAAAGTGGCGATAGTCGTTGTGATCGCCACTTTGTACGGCTTTTTGCAGCGACATCACGACATCGGGGTTATAGCAATGGTACTCGCCGCCGTAGGCATACTTGAGTAAACCACCTTGTACGATGGGCTTTTGCGCCAACCAGGCTTGCTTTTGTTGTCGCAGTAGGTCTTGCTGAAGGTCGTCAAAGTTGGCGCCGCCAATACGACTGACAATATTGGGGGTGCAAAGCCGTGTGACTTCGTCATGTAGGCCAATGGCTTCAAACAACCCTGAACAGCGATAACTGGCAACCGTAGAAATGCCCATTTTGGACATGATCTTAAGCAGCCCTTTGCTGATCCCTTTACGGTAGTTGATAAAGGCTTGCTTCGGCGACAGGTCGATATGATTGTCGGCGATCAGCGATTCAATCACTTCAAAGGCCATAAACGGATAGATGGCAGTGGCACCAAGACCTAGGAGTACGGCGAAGTGATGGGGATCTCTGGCGGTGGCCGTCTCGACCACAATGTTGGAGTCGCAGCGCAGGTGTTGTTCTATTAAGCGCTGTTGTACGGCACCTACGGCTAGTGGAGCTGGGATCATTAAGTCGTCACTGTTGATGTAGCGATCTGACAAGATCAAAAGCACGGTGTTTTGCTCACGAACGAGGTATTCGGCACGATCACACAGGTTTTGAATGGCGCGAGCCAAGCCGTCTTGACGGTTGTAGTTGAGCCTTAGGGTTTCCGAGCGGTAATGGCGGTTGTCAAATTGACGCAACTGCTTTAGGTCGGTGTACATCAATATCGGCGAATCGAACAAGATCCGATAGGCATAACCCGAGGTTTCGTTGAATATATTCTGCTCAGAGCCGATGCACGTGGCCAGTGACATCACATGGGCTTCTCGGAGCGGGTCGATGGGCGGGTTGGTAACCTGAGCAAACTGTTGCCGAAAGTAGTCGTAAATCGAGCGAACCTGGGTCGATAATACGGCCATTGGCGTATCGTCACCCATCGAGCCTAACGCTTCTTGTCCTTGCGTGGCCAATACTTTGACTACCTGATGGATCTCCTCGTGGCTGTAGCCGAACAGCTTGAGGTAGACCGCCATGGTTTTGTCATCAAACAACGGCTTACCGGCGTGCTCGGTATTGCATCGCTCAAACGGCTTTAGGCGATGGATGTTGTTGGTTAAGAACTGACGGTAGGGCATACGGTTTTTTAGTTCGTTGTCGATTTCGTCACTGAGCCAAATACGGCCTTTATAGGTATCGACTGCGAGCATTTCGCCCGGTCCGACTCGGCCTTTTTCTACCACTTCATCGGGTTGATAATCCCAAATGCCAACCTCGGAGGCGAGGGTCAGCAAGCGGTCTGTGGTGATCACATATCGTGCCGGACGTAAACCGTTACGGTCGAGATTACAAGCAACATGACGGCCATTGGTCATAACAATACCGGCCGGTCCGTCCCACGGTTCCATGTGCATGGAGTTAAATTCGTAAAAAGCCTTGAGGTCGTCATCCATTTGCTCATTGTTCTGCCACGCCGGCGGCATCAACAGACGCATGGCGCGAAATAAATCCATTCCCCCTGCAAGCAACAGTTCGAGCATATTGTCTAGGGAAGCTGAGTCGGACCCTTGGGTTGAGATAAAAGGCGCGGCGTTTTGCAGATCCGGCAACAATGGCGACTTAAATTTGCGTTCACGGGCTTTGGCCCATTGGCGATTGCCTTTGATGGTGTTGATTTCGCCATTATGGGCAAGAAAGCGAAAAGGTTGCGCCAATGGCCATTTTGGTGACGTGTTGGTTGAAAATCGCTGGTGGAATACGGCAATGGCGCTTTGCATCCGCATGTCGGCCAAATCAAGATAAAAACGTGGTAGGTCGGCGGGTTGTACCAAACCTTTATAGACGGTCACCAAACAGGATAGGGAGCAGACATAAAAGTCGCTGTCCTCACTCAGTTGTTTTTCGATATTACGCCTTGCCATGTATAGGCGCCGCTCAAGATCGGTGTTTTTCCAACCTGGCTGGGCGTTGACAAAGATCTGTTTGATCGCCGGTAGGGTCTGACGAGCGATATCTCCCAACACTTCATGATTGGTCGGCACTTCGCGCCAGCCGACGATGCTGAGGGTTTCCGCTCTGAGGGCTTGTTCGATACACTGCTCGGCTTGGCGTTGTTTATCGGTGTCTTGGCTTAAAAAGAACATACCGACGCCATAAATACTGCCTAACCGCCACTGGTTTTCATTGGCAATATCATTGAAGAAGCTGCGTGGCTTTTGCATTAAAAGGCCGCAGCCGTCACCGGTTTTACCATCGGCGGAAATACCACCGCGATGGAGCATGTTGGATAAGGCGTTTATGGCGGTTCGAACTATTTTGTGACTCGCCTTGCCATCCATATGTGCGATAAGTCCAAATCCACAGTTGTCTTTGACTTGGTCGTGTCGATATAACGTCATTTTGCTCACGTCCTTAGTTATGGAATTGCAAGTCTTCCCAAGACGCGCTGTCTTAGGTGCCCAGTTTGTTATTGTTATTGTTTTATCTCGGTGTCAGTGGGGATTTATATTCGCGCATTGGCGCTTTTGTTTATCACTGACAGCACTGCCGGTTCTCATGGCAAAAATACGTCGAAGCGATTCATCTTAGCCTTTCTCACGATTGATGTATCTAGTTGGTGCATAACTATGCTTTATTTTAAGTATAAACTTGCGTTTATAAGCCTTGGCTGGGCTTATGCTTTAAGCCGTAAAAGCCCAAAGCTGATTCGGCAGATTGTTTAACAATTTGCCTTAAATGCACTGGTTTAGTGCATTTTGGCGTTTGGGATGTGCGTTTTTGGTGAAAAAATTATTGGGCGTTTGCAGTATTTTTTATATAGCGAGGAAATGATATTTTATTCACTTTTGGGGCTGTGATAAACGCTTATGGTCCGCTGGATATGTGGAGTTGCATATCAATGCGATGCATGTCTTGGCCCCAACCATGTTCAATGTAGTTGAGGGCTTCGGCGCCAAAGCGGGCAAAAAAGGGGGCTGAAAGGTGACTGGCGGCAATGTCGACAATGTCAATTTGTGCCTGTTTGGCCAGATTGATGGCATATTGCATCATTTGTCTGCCAATACCACTGCCTTGGGTGGATTTTGCCGCCATGATCCAGTTGATTTGACCGTGCCTATCATGCGGGTGCACTGTAAAACCAAAGCAGGCGACCACCTGCTGCTGCCTAATCAATACATAATAGTCTGCCGGGCATTGTTGCAAAAACTCGGCGAAATCCTGTCGTTCATTCACCGCAAAATGGCTTGGGCAGTTCTGTTCAAACAACGCCATGCAGGCGTCAAAGTGCGCTGATTGATAGGCGACAAACTCAAGCTTCTGTCTCTGGGTTTGGCTCACGGCTTGGCTTTGCCCTGAGATTTTTTCTGATAGTAACCGACAAAAGCATCGCTCCAAGTTTTGCCCTCATCCTTTGAGGTTTGCCAATGCTGCTTTACTCGGCCATCTTCAAGGGGCGTCCAGCTGATCTTTTGTAACAACGGCTTGCCGTCTTTGTCCGAGTCTTTGCCTTGCAGTACCATACGTTTGTCTTCAAGGCCACCATCTAAATACAGCGCGCCACCGCCGCCACCTATCCAAGTTTGGTGCCACAGCTGCCTTTTATTGTCGTAAAAGTTGTAAGACACCCCTTGATAGCCCTTGGCGCCGGTCCAAGCCTCAGAGATACCACAGCCGTTGACAATAGATTGAATATGAGAGTGGCCGACGAGCTTGCCTTTGGGGTCAAATACCTGCCACTGACCTAGCCAAAAATCAAATTGGCGATAGTGTTGGCTGCTACAGGGTTTGGGTTTTGCCGGTTGGGCATGGCCGCCAGCAGGTAAGATAGCAAGTACAAGGCCTGCCAGCAGGGTTTGACTGAGTGAGACTTTCATCGGCTTACTCGCTTGGTGCCGCTTTGGCCGGTTTTTTCGCTGCGGGTTTTTTTGCTGCCGGTGTCGGGCGTTTTTTCGCCATCAGTGCATAGAGCACTTCATCACGGTTTTTGGCTAAGTAAATAGCGAGATCTTCGCGTTGTTTTTCAGACAGTTCTGTCTCGGCGTTGCCTAACAACTCGTTTAGGTTGTCCGCCATGTCGAGCATGCGATCATATTCATCTGCGGCCTTTTTATCGACGAATGTCATGATCTCATTACCTCCACGAACGACCACATATCTAGTTTCTACAGCCATTGTGCTACCTAAATCTGATTAATGGGGTGAGTGTATGTTTATACAGTATATCAATTTTACGCTGAGGTAAAGGGGCCGGCTAATTTTTCTACGGGCTTTTTAACAGCCAAAAGTGACACTCTGATGAAACTGAGTTAAGTTGCAAACCGCTGATAAATCAACTTTATAGGCCCCAACTCTATAAAAACCTATGGACATTGGGCATAATGACCCCCCGTTTTATTAACAATAAATCAATATCATGAATGAACCCGGAATTCTTACCATAGTGCCGCCGTTGGCTGCCATTGCCGTGGCATTGTGGCGTAAAAATGCGCTGCTGGCGTTGGCGTTTGGGGTGTGGCTCACTTACTTTTTGGCCAGTGACTTTTCGTTGATTGACAGTGTGACGGCATCTTTCGCCGGGTTATATCAGACGGTGTCAAGCACCGGTAACTTTCGCATTATTGTCTACAGCCTGTTGGTGGGCAGTTTATTGATGATCATTGACCGTAGTGGTGGTTTGAATGCTTTCGTCGATAGAGTGATCGGGCGGCATTGGGTTGATTCACCGAAAAAAGCGGCATTGGTGCCGACGACCATTGGCTCGTTGATCTTTACCGACACCAATTTGAGTTTGTTCTCGGCGGGTATGGCCAGCCAAAAATTGTTTGAGCGCTTTGGTTTGAGCCGCGCTCGATTGGCGTATTTGATTGACTCGACCTGTGCGCCTATCAGTGTGCTGATTCTAGTCAACGGCTGGGGCGCCTATATTCTTGGCTTGATTGAAAATCAGAATATCAGCAACGGTGTAGGCATTTTAATCGATACCATCGTGTTTAACTTCTACGCCTTAATTGCCGTGGCGCTGGCGTATTTTACCGCGATATCGGGCAAGGTGTTTGGTCCGATGAAACGGGCTAGCTTATATGGTGGCGATGATGAGTCTGGCGAGAAAAAAGAGGATGGCGACCATAAGCGTTCAACCAAGTCTCGTTATTTCTTTTTGCCGATTGGTTTGATGATTTTACTGACTTTGGCGCTGCTGTGGTGGACAGGTGAAGGTGATATTCGTAAAGGCTCAGGCTCTTTTTCGGTGCTTTGGGCAGTCGTATCTTCCTTTGTCTTACTGGTTGTATTGGTGTTGGTCGATAAGGTGATGAACACCAAAGAAGTGCTAAAAGCGTCTTATGATGGACTTAAAAGCATGGTGGTTGTGGTCGGTATTTTGGTATTGTCTTTTGCCTTTGGCGATGCGGTTAAATCTTTTGGCACCGGGGTTTATGTCAGCCATTTGATGAGCACCGACCTACCACTGATGTTTATCGCGCCGGTTATATTTTTAACGGCCAGCGCGATGGCATTTGCCACCGGTTCATCTTGGAGTACCTTTGCGGTACTCATTCCCATTGCCATTCCGACAGCTGCAGCGACGGGTCTGCCGCCTGCATTTTTGGTGGCGGCGGTACTTGGCGGCGGTATTTTTGGCGACCACGCCTCGCCTATTTCCGATACGACGGTGGTGGCATCGCTGGCCAGTAAATGCGATCACATCGAGCATGTCAAAACGCAGTTGCCTTATGCCTTGGTTGGCGGCTTGGCAACCATCATCTTATATCTTGTGATCGCGCCTTTGCTGTAAAAACATACGGTGTGGCCGGCCTAAAAGGTCAGCCACATACGCTTGATGTTAATGATACTTAGCGTAAATCGCCTTAATTTTGCCATCGGTATTGAGCCTTGCAATTGCCTGGTTGAATGAGGCGATAATATGACGTTTGCTCGGGTGAACGCGAAACATGATGGGATCGCGAAAGTTAATGTCACCAACTTCAAATTCGGCAAAGCGCAACTCCTGCGACATGTAGTAATAGGCGACATCTTTTTGAATGAAGATCTGGTCAAGTCGGCCACTGGCCATGCGGTTGAGCAAGTTGTATTCACTGTTGCCATCGACCCTGATGATTTTGCCACTGGCAAACAGTTCCATGTAACCGGGGTAGTAGTAACCTCTGATCACGCCGACATGTTGGCGCAGCAGGTCGGTGGGCAGGTGCACCTGTTTTTGCTTGCCCTTGGCAAAAAGTACGATGTTGTCGCTTGTGGCAAAAGGCTCGGTGTAAATTCCCGGCAACTTTGAGGTGGTTCGCCAAGAAGGATTGATGCCCGGCTCAATGTCAACTTCTCCTTTTTCAAAGGCGTATAACAGGCGTTTTGGCGGCAAATAGACATATTTGAATTGATGGCCGCTCAAGGCGCCGATTTGCTCCAACACTTCACGGTAGATGCCCTTGGTGCCATATTTTTGGGCAAAGGTGAGCGGCGGATTTCCGGCGTAATTGATACCGACAATCAGCTCGGCGGCCTCAAGCGGCAACGCAAGCAGCAGTATGATTGGTAAAAGGCGTAGGAGACCGGCACAACTCATAAGGTTATTCTAATTGCTTGTCGGTATTGCCATCATAAGTGAATAACGTTAAGACGGCAATGCCGGCAGCAAAAGCTGCCGACTAACTCAAGCCGGGTTATTCGTCGTCCCAGTCGTCCCATTCGTCGATATCGGCACAATGGTAGTTACGAATGCGTTTTTTGCGCACTTCACCGTTACTGAATTCCGATACTTTATAACAACGACCTTCATCGTCTTGCTCGATATAGCTGTTGAGCTTTTTCGGCAGATCATAGTAGTAGTTGTCGTAGTATCGGTGCGTGTGGCTATGATAGAGCAGGTGAGTCGGACACCATGGGTGACCGTTGTACCATGAACCATGGATACCGACAGAGTGGCCAATGGCCGCGCCAAGCAGCACTTTTCCTAGCGAGTGATGTCTGTGTTTGTGATGACGGCTGCGATGATTATGGTGTTTGTAGTGCTTCTTTTTGCCGTTATGGTATTTGTGCCCGCGGCTACTGCCTTTGCTGCCTTGGTGAGCGCTCTTGCCGCCAACCACGACATGACGACTTTCAGATTTGGCGTTATCGGCTTGCGCCATATTTGGGGTGGCCAAAAGTGTCAGGCTTAGGGCGCTGATGGTAAAAAGAGAGAGTAACTTCATGACAGATCCTTAAACTTTTGTTCGATGCTGTCGTTAAGGTTACGCTTTGTTAACTGAATAGAAGATGAATCGCGAAAAATGCGTTGTCAGGCTGGCTTGGGGTGCGTATGCCGGGCCAAAGCCCGGCATGGGTTTATGGCGTTAAACCTTAAAGCGACCAACGATGTTGTGCAAGTCGCTGGCTGCGTGGTTTAGCTCATCGGCTTTATCTGACAATTCACCGGCGTGCTGCGCGGTATTGTCAACCAAGTGATTGATCGAATGCAGTGATTCGTTGATGCTCTCAGCCACAACCGTCTGCTGTTCGGTTGCAACGGCAATGTGTCCGCTTTGCTCTTGTACGGTCTTGATTGAGGCGTTAATGTTATCAAGAGCCTGTTGCACTAGCTGGGTCTTCTCAACGCCGACAGAGGTCTGTTGCTGGCCTCTACTCATCACCGACTCCGCCGCTTGGGCGATATTGCGCAGCTTGCTGACCATGGCTGAAATGTCTTTGGTGGAATCTTGGGTTCTACTGGCCAGTGAGCGGACTTCATCTGCTACCACGGCAAAACCACGGCCTTGTTCACCGGCGCGGGCAGCCTCAATGGCCGCGTTAAGCGCCAATAGATTGGTTTGTTCGGCAATGCCGTTGATCACATCGATCACCGAGCCGATATTTTTCGATTCCTCGCCTAGGCCGTTGACCGTCTCTACCGCTTCTGCCATTGAGTTGGCGAGGTTGTTCATTTCGCTCATGGCCTCTGACGAAAGTTGCATTCCGGTGGCCGTTTGGTTTTCGGCGTCGGCGGCGGCGCTGTTGGTTTGCGCGGCGTTTCTTGAGATCTCTTGTACTGTCGCGGCCATTTCGGTGACTGCGGCGGTAACAGAATCGACTTGAGTTTTCTGTTGTTGTATTTCCTGATTGGTCTCACTCGATACTCGACTTAAGTGATCTGAGGTGCTGCTAACCAGCTCAGAGTGACTGTTGGTTTGTTGCAATAGACCACGTAATTTGGAGATAAAGGTATTGAAATGCTCGGCCAATTCGCCGACTTCATCTTTGCTGTTAACGTCAATACGACGAGTAAGATCGCCTTCACCTTCGGCGATATCTTGCATTGCCGAAGACAGACGGGCAATTGGACGGCTGATGCGATTGGAGACATAGAAGATCAAAAAGGTAATGAACGCCACCAGTATCACCACGCTAAGTAAGGAGTTGATTTTGGCATCGGTGACTGGGTCATTGATTAAGTGCGCAGGTACCATTAAACCTAACGTCCAGTTCATGGTTGGGAAATCGAGCTTGGCGGGCTGATAGGCGAGATAGTAGTCCTCACCCATAAACTCAACCTGCATATAGCCTTTTTCATCATTTTGCATGGCAGAGACAAAATCGGCAAAACCTGCAGTATCTTTTGCGGTATCAAAGTCTTTGATTGGATGGTTTGGCTTAACGGCGGTTATCTCTTTGATGAAATTGCCTGCGGCATCTTTTTCAGCCTCACCGTCACCTGTGATCTTAATCGTGTTGATTTTAAACTCAGCCAACTCGTCATTTTTGGGGAAATGCACGACTCGGGCTTTGTCATCAAGCAAAAACGCATAGCCTTGGTCTTCATAGCGGATATCGTCGATAAAATCACCAATTTGGCCGAGCGATAAATCGATACCCCCGATACCAATAATTTTGCCAGCGGCATTTCTTACCGGTGCCTGTACAACAGAGGAAATTCGGCCCGTTGAAAAGTCGGCAGAAGGTGAGCCAACGTAAAAATTAGGTTTTGATAAGGTGCTTTTATACCAAGGGCGCTCAGTCGCATAATAGTCGATCTCAACCCCGGTTATTTCATTTTCACGAAAATACTCGGACGTAATATCGGAGGCAAAAAATGCCGAAAGAATATTTTTGTCTTTACTGGAAACGGCTACAAAGCTTTGATTGATAAGCTGGTAACCCGGGTCGTTAGATAAATCTGCACCCCTTTGGGTATGGTTTTCAAACCACTTGAGAAACATCGGTTGATTGGTGAAGGTTTGGCTTAAGTAACCATACTTTTCAAAAAAGCCCTGTACCTTAAGAGAGTCGGCAAAGGCTTGGTTCATTACTTTGGTCTTAATGCGATCTTCGGTGCGGCTACCGCTGACTAACATAAACACAATGGCGGCAATAACCAGAATTATGGTAATTGGGACGCCTACAAAGGTAAGGATTTGTCCTTTAAGCGTTTTTGAGAGCGAGCGCATTAGATGTCCTCTAAATTATTGAGATGGGTTTGGCCAAGAAGTCCTTTAATGTAAATAGTACGTTAAGATAAATCAAGAGGGTGAAACTCCATTCCCTCTTTGTCGTTCAAGCGATGCAACATGTTGTTTTTTAAATATAGTCGTATTGGCAACAAACGGGCTGAATTATTTTCTCATTTGTGGTCAAACAGTCTTGCTTTTGCTGCTTTTTGCATAAAATCCGAACATAACGAGCAACATTAAAGCAAAAAATAGGCCAAATAATACCAATTTAATCTGCAAGCTTAATATTTGTTGTTTTAACGGCTTTAATGGGGTGAGATAGGCGATCGCCCATTGTACCTCAGGGAGTTCGAGCGATAACGGCAAATAGCTTAGGGCGTAATTGTCCCCAGCATATGTGACTTCAACGTAACCCGCAGGTTGCTCGCGCTTTTTTGCCACCCAATCGGCAAAACCCGTCGTCTTTGCATCGCTATCAAAGTCTTTAAGCGGATGATGTATTTTAGCTGCCGTTAGCTCTGGTTTTTGGCTTTCTTTACTGGGGTTACCATCATAGTCTATAGGCGGCGTGGTGATCCTGATGTGCTGAAGTACAGAGCCGGGTGATGCCATAACCAGCTTGTTGTCGTCACTGACAATCAGCGTTAGCTCGTTTTCATTTTGATTAAGTTGCCCAGCTAATGCTTGCCACTTGATGTCAAGGCCGGCAACTCCTAAGAGTTTTCCCTCCGGTCCTCGAACTACCCCAGAGATCACTGACGATACTCTTCCTGTGGTATAGTCAACAGTGGTACGCACTAAGCCAACAGATTGTCTTTTTACATCCTCTTTATACCAAGGCCTTTTGTAGGTGAAATAATTGTCTTTTTCTCCAACAATACGGTCGTTGTAAAAATACTCTCCGGTCTGCTCAGTGGCAAAAAAGGCACTCCAAATGGATGGGGCTTGCTCGCTCAAGGTATTCATACTTTGATTGATTAACCGGTACTTCGGATCATCGCTCACATCTTTGCCGCGCTCGGTATGCTGGCTGAACCATTGGATGTTATGGGGTGAGTGGATAAATTGCTTGGCCAATTGACCATAACCAGACCAAAAGCCAGCGAGCTTCAGTTGTTCAACTTGTGCCTTTGCCGCGACTTGGGCCTTAAAGTTGTCACGATAAAGGCTGCTTATATGACCGTATAGCACGATTAATAGTACAAACAAGACCAAAATTGCGGGAATGATGATCTTATTCAACACACTGTTGCTTGTCATTTTGTTGCTTGTACTCATTGGTTTTTGTTCACCTTGACATCAGTGTTGAGGTAGCAAATATCGATATTGCCATTGCCTTTGTGCAGATAAAAGTCGTTGGCGCGTTCACGGCGGCTCTGCACCTTATCTTTAAACGCCTTGGTGTTGGTCTTTTCGATTTGAATTTGCCACTGTTTGGCTTTTGGTAAGTCAGAGGCTATGGTCATTTTGACAATTTTAGAACGTTTGGCTTTATCTTCAATTACGCCGCCTTTGCTGACTTCACCGCGCGTAATCGAGTTTAACAGCTCTTTGCCATAAACAATGCGGCCCCAAATCGACATGTTGCGGTCAAGGTGGCGCGGCGCTTGGCCTATCATAATGGCAAAGTCTGTGGTGCCGCTGTTAGGATCTGAGGTGCGGGCAAGGTTGACGACACCGGGGCAAGTCAGTAGCCATTCTTTGTTTTCACTGGGCGCACGGCCAACGGCAAAGCCGTCAATAAAACCGGTTTGCTCTGCTAGCAGGTCTGGTGCTTGTACTAGGGTAAACTGAGCGCTCTTGTCGATAGTGCGCTCAAACTCGGCTGTTTGCATTTGTTTTGCCAACGCCAGTTTGCTGGTTTCTTCCATGTCGCCGCCTTGAACCACAAAACCATCGATAACACGATAAAAACTCAAACCGTCGTAAAAGCCCGCACGTACCAAAGCTTTGATGTGCTCAACGTGCTTGGGCGAGAACTGCTGCGCCAATTCAAATACGATGCGGCCTTGCTCGGTATCCATATACAGGGTGTTCTGTGGTGCGAGAGTACGGTAATTATCATCGTTGGCCACTGAGCCAAAAGGGATGGTTGCCACAGCAAAAACGAGAGCCAAGCGGCGAAGCAATGTGTTTTTCATAGACTGTCCTTGAAACAATAAAGTTGCGAATACGACGGTTTGACACTATAAATTAAGCCCGATGGTATGTGAATTTAAAAATAGCATCAAAACTTGTCAAATCTGCTCCTGTAAGCCACAGCTTTGACGGGGGCAAATCACAATAAAAAGGAATCTAAGGATGAAAAATCTCTCAAAAGTGATGTTGGTCTGTGCATCTTTTGTCTTATGTACCGGCTTTCTCGGTGGAGATGAGAACAATCTCAACAGTTCAAAATCAAAAGGCTTTGGCCCAATGAAGGTGTCTTTACCTTACGTCAACTACAACAAATACTTCGGTTATGTTGACAAAGACGTTAAACCTGAGGGCAAATATAAAGACAAAGACGCTTATTACCTGTATGTCTGGGTGCCTGCTGCGATTGATGAGCTGGGGATCTCTATGGTGTCACCGGCAACCAACAAGCCGGGCAAAGGTGATTTTGTTCATGAGTATTTCAACAAAGGCATGAAAAAGGACAAAAAGGCATTTTTCGATACTTATTTGGTGCTCGACAGAATGGATGTGACTGATGCCAAAAAAATCAAATCCGGCGGCAAGGTTTTGCAAACGCTGCAAACCAATGATGATAGCTCGGAGCTGCCGAAAAACCCCGGTGGTCGTAAATACAATTCTTTGCTGAGACACGAATCTCAAGTCAGCAGCCCAACCAAGGCGTTGGTGCGCGGCTTATATCGCATTACTTTCACTTCGTTTAGAGGCGCGGTAAGTGGCTCTTATATGGCAACCCTAGGCAGCAATGTGCCGGGGATTAAAATTGCCAGCTCGTTAGAAAAGCTCGACGAATTGGTCAACAAGTAAACCCGTTGAGTTGGTGGCAGGGAGCAAAAGTGCACCCTGTCACACATTGGTCAACAGCCGCTAATCTAAAGCACTGAGACTTTGCAGTTGTTTAAAGTCGGTCAGGCCCATCAACACTTTCAAAATACCATCTTGCACCAAGGTGCGCATACCATCTTCCATTGCCTGCCGGGCTATTTCTTCTACGGATTTGGCGTTGTAGATATTGTTGCGGTTTTTCGCCGAAATCGGCAATAACTCATGAACACCGGCACGGCCTTTGTAACCTGTGCCACCGCAGATATCACAACCCACTGGACGGCACAGCGTTTGGGTATCCCAATCAAGATCAAGTTCACCGATATACTGCTGACCGTAGTGGCGTGTGATAAAGTCGATTTCCTTTTGCTCTGGCTTGTAGGCTTCTTTACAGCTTTTACACAGGGTTCTGATCAGTCGCTGGGCCAAAATACCGACTACGGCGTCGGCAAAGTTGACCGGATCGAGTCCAATATCGAGCAAACGGGTAATGGTTTCAGGGGCTGAGTTGGTGTGCAGAGTCGATAAGACCAAGTGACCGGTCAGTGAGGCTTCGACACCGGCACTGGCGGTTTCCTTATCACGCATCTCACCGATAAGGATGATGTCGGGGTCGGCACGCAAGAAGGATCTGAGTGCGGCTTCGAAGTTCAGCCCTATTTTAGCGTTCATCTGCACCTGTTGCAGGCCGGGCTGGGTGATCTCTACCGGGTCTTCTGCGGTCCAGATCTTTTTCTCAGGGGTATTGAGCTTGCCTAATATGGCGTGCAAGGTGGTGGTTTTACCAGAACCTGTAGGGCCGACCACCAGCAAAATGCCGTGGGGGTGCAGGATCATCTTATCGAGCATGTCATAGTTTTTCTTTGACATATTCAGCGCTTCATAAGGCATTGCATCGCCGCTGGCCAAAATACGCATGACGATGCCCTCGCCAAATACCGTTGGTATGGTTGCAACCCGCACTTCGATGGGTTTGTTGCCCAAACGTACGGTAAACTTACCATCTTGCGGCAGGCGCTTTTCGGCAATGTCGAGCCTAGACATGATTTTGATCCGCGCCGCAGTGGCCGGTTGGTGACTGGACGGGATCTCGATAACTTTTTGACAGACACCATCGACACGCATTCTCACTTGGGTCGGGTTTTTGCCTTTACTCGGCTCAATATGAATATCCGAAGCGTCGATGGTAACGGCTTCATGCAAGATGCGGTTAACCAATTTCACCACCGCAGGGGCTTCTTCGTTTACCGCCTCTTCTGGGTCTTTGTCATCGACCAACATATCCTCTTCAATCTCTCCGAGGATATCGCCAAGTTCGCCCATATTGGCGGCCGACGGAATTTGTGCGCCCAAATAGCGCTGAATATCATCAGGTAGGCCGACGCAGATACTGTACTCAACCAACCCGGTGGCCGACTCGATCTCCATCAACAACTCGCCGTTGTTGGGCTGTGCCATCAAGATTATGGGTTCTTCTTTGGTGTCGGCAATGATCACCACATCATTTTTTTGCAGGTAGCTTAAGTTGAGCTTGTTGTTGGCGTCGTGAATGTGAAACTTTTCTTCATCGTAGGCCAAAAAAGGCACCTGATAATAGACTTCCAAAGACAAACCGATAAGGTCTTTAGCGACCTTAAATTCGTCTTTTAAGCGTCTGACTTGCGCATCTAAATTGCGTTCTTTGTAAATCGACTCAAGCTGCTCTTTGACCACTGAGCCGAGGTGATACAGGTAGTCGAACGGGGCTTTGGTGCCACCGAGTTCATAGCGAAATTTTTGTCCAAGCAATGAAGACATTTCGATGGCTTTTCTGGCATCGGATTCTTCAAAGGTGCCGCCGTCGCGGCGATTAATAAACTGCACTACGCCAAGCAATACACCATTATCCTGGATCGGCACTATCAGCACGCTTTTGGTGCGAAAGTTTGAGGCTTTGTCGTAGCGGTCGGCAAATTTGAGTTTAGGATGAATGGTGGTGAGCGCCTCTGCATCATAGGCATCTTTAATCAATAGAGGTCTCAAGCTTAAAGCGACGTACCCGGCTAGAGATTGTGGGCCGATGGGCAGTCTGATCTCTTTGACTTCATCGCCTGTTTTAAAACGAGAGACGATATCTCGGCTATAGCGGTTGCGCTGGTAGATGGTCATGCGTTCGGCGTCGAACAGGTTTAAGATCTCATTTTCCAAACTCGGTAGTACGTCGGCGAAACGGTGACTATCGTGGATCTTTTTAAACAGTTGCAGTAGTTGCTGGTAAAATTCCATAAAAATTCGCTTGGTGCTCGCTTTGCAAGAGTTATAGCTAAATTTGAGATTAATTACTAGGTTAAGGCTATGTTTTAGGACGTGTTTATCTAAAGTGATCAGCGTCTAAAGGTCGAAAAACAAACACTTCCTAATACGCCAAATGGTTTTAAGCTCATCACCTGTAAGTCTAGTACAGTTCTGTGCTTTGAGGTTGATTAGAATCACTTTTCAAGAAAAAAAGGCTAAGCTTGGTAGACCAATATAATATGATAAATAAAGGTCCTAGCCTATGAGTCAATATCGTGCGCCTGTTGAAGACATGCAGTTTTTGTTGTTCGATGTCTTTAAAACATCAGAGTTTTGGCAATCCAATCAAACACTTGCCCAGTCAATAGATGTTGAAACCGCCGCTGCCATTATCGAAGAAGGCAGTAAAATCACCACCACCAGTATTGCGCCATATTCGCGTGAAGCCGATGAGCAGGGGGTTGCTTTTGACTCGGGCAGCGTAACTACCCCACAAAGCTATAAAGCTGCCTATGACATCATCAGCGAGGGTGGCTGGGTTGGCTTGACCGGCAAACCTGAGTTTGGCGGTATGGGAATGCCCAAAACCCTGAGCGTCATGTTCGATGAGATGATGTGCTCTGCGGATCTGTCATTTTCTTTGTATGTATCATTGACCAGCGCAGCGGCTTTGACCATTTCCCGTCATGCCGAACAATCGCTCAAAGATCTGTATTTACCGAAGCTTTATAGCGGTGAGTGGGCCGGTACCATGTGTTTGACCGAATCTCACGCCGGTACTGATCTCGGTTTGATGCATACCAAAGCTGTGCCCAATGACGATGGCAGTTACGCCATTAGCGGCACCAAGATCTTTATTACCGCAGGCGAGCATGATTTGACCGACAATATCGTGCATTTGGTGTTGGCCAAATTGCCTGATGCACCGGCCGGTAGTCGGGGTATTTCGTTGTTCTTGGTGCCTAAATTCAATGTCGATAGTAACGGCAACCTAGGTGAGCGTAACAGCTTATCTTGTGGCTCGGTTGAGCACAAGATGGGGATCAGCGCGTCGGCAACCTGTGTAATGAATTTTGATGGCGCCAAAGGTTACTTGATAGGTGAGCCTAATCGCGGTCTTGCCTGCATGTTTACCATGATGAATTATGAGCGTTTGTCGATGGGCAGTCAGGGTATCGGCTGCGCCGAGCGCTCTTATCAAAATGCGCTTGCTTACGCCAAAGATAGGCTAC
The DNA here is from genome assembly GCA_041583135.1 of Alteromonadaceae bacterium. Taxonomy (GTDB): domain Bacteria; phylum Pseudomonadota; class Gammaproteobacteria; order Enterobacterales; family Alteromonadaceae; genus JABSOG01. The sequence goes on from JBFHGJ010000042.1 coordinate 18,781, forward strand.
AGGGTAAAGCGGTTGGCTCTAAGGCAGAAAAAGCCGATCCTATCATTAAGCACCCCGATGTCAGACGAATGCTGCTCAACATGAAGTCTTTGACCGAAGCTGGCAGGGCGTTTAATACTTATGTTGCGGTGCAACTCGATAGATCAGAGTTTGCCGAAGACAGCGAAAGCAAAGCCAGTTATGGCGCAATTGCGGCGTTGTTGACACCGATCGCCAAAGCGTTTAGCACCGACATGGGGTTAGACATTTGTGTCGCCGGGCAACAGATCTTTGGCGGCCATGGTTTTATTCGCGAATGGGGCCAAGAGCAGTTGGTGCGTGATGTCCGCATTTCGCAAATTTATGAGGGCACTAATGGTATTCAGGCACTCGATCTTATCGGTCGTAAAGTCATTGCCGACAACGGTGAGACCGCGAGAATATTGTTTGCCGAGATCCAAGATTGCATCAATGGTTTTGCCAAAGACAGTGAAGCATGGCCATTCGCCGACTTGACGGCTGCTGCGCTCAACGATTTGCAGCAGTTGACCGAGCTTTTAATCGAAGCGGCTAAGCAAAACCCCAATGAGGCCGGGGCGGCGTCGGTAGAATATCTACATGTTTTCGGTTATGTGCTCTATGGCTATATGTGGCTGAGAATATTGGCTGCGGCCGAGCTTAAAGACCCTGTTTTTTACGCCACTAAGTTAAGTACCGCGCAGTATTATTTCACCCGAGTCATGCCGCGTATTCATAGTTTGAGAGCAACCATCATGGCTGGCTCAGAGGTGCTTTATCTATTGGATGACGACGCATTTTAAAGCACTTCGTCTTGACCTGACTTACTTGGGTCTATAATCGACAAGTTCAAGGCTCTGGCGACGCTCAGAGCCTTAGTATACTCAAAGTCTTCAATCAGCTGGCCAAGGGCTGTGGATTTTTCTCCGTACACTTCATAAAGCAACTTCTCGTTGCGCAGATACAGATCATTAACCTCGGTATCATTGGACAACAAAAATACCTGAATACGCTGAAGTATTTTGCGACCTTGCTCAACGGTTGCATAGGGGCGGTTGTTTTGGGTCGTCAGGGCATCAATTTGCTCTATCAGATCCGCCAGATGCGCGAGCTGTTGTTTTAGTGGGGTTAGGGCTATGTCTTTGTTGACCGGCGCTTCGCCATGTTGCGCCGCTTTAAAGCGCTGCTCTAGGTCTGCCGCCAAGTGATGCACTTCAAACAACCCTAGGGTGCCAGAGCTACCCTTATGGGTATGGCAGATACGAATGGCTTCTTCATGATAGTGATCATCAAGGGCCTCAAGTTCTTCAAGCGACGCGGCCAAGCGTTCATGGTAGCGTTTGAGCATTCTGACAAAGGCGCTGACATCATTGCGCAGGTTGCGAAGTCCCTTGGTGCTATCGAGAAAGGTTTGTTGCGAGAGGATCTGTTCGATGCTTTGGTCACATGAAGGCGGGATCGCTTTCGCGTCTTCTTTGGTCACTGGTTCATTCGACGCCTCATTATTCGCTTCGCTGTACCCATGGTTGCTCAACCATTTCGACAAGGTGATATATAGCTGGTCCGGATCGACCGGCTTAGCGACAAAGTCGTCCATGCCAACTTCAAAACAGGCTTTCTTGTCTTCAATAAAAGCATTGGCCGTCATTGCTAATATTGGCACGTGGCGGGTCAGCGGCAGCGCTCGTATCCGCCTTGTTGCCTCAAGGCCATCCATGACCGGCATCTGAATGTCCATCAAAACCAGGTCGGGATTAAACGTAGTGAATTTCTCGATGGCCTGTTCGCCGTTAAACGCGGTTTCGACGCGCAAGCCAACACCACTTAGCAGGTCCTCGGCGACCTCTGAGTTGATTGAGTTGTCTTCTACCAAGAGCACGCGCATATTTTTGTTGAAGTTGACATCGATGTTTTCAATCGGGTGAGCTGGCTCAAAATTGTCTTTGGCCGCTTTGAGTAACTTGGCCGAAAACCAAAATAAGCTGCCTTTACCCGGCTTGCTTTCAACCCCAGCATCACCGCCCATCAAGCGTGCCAGCCCTTGCGTGATGGTCAACCCAAGTCCGGTGCCGCCGTACATTCTGGTGGAGGTATTATCGACCTGCTCAAATGGCTTAAACAGGTAGTGCAGTTTGTTTTGCTCGATACCGACACCGGTATCTTTGACTTCTAAACATATGGTGAGACTGCTGTCATCCTGCGCGGTGATATAGCTACGGATGGTGATGTAACCCTTTTCTGTGTATTTTACCGCATTGACCACATAGTTGAGCAATGCCTGTTTGATCCGCAAAACATCCCCTTTGAGCCATTGCGAAACGCCTTGTTCGTTGTGGATGGTGACGCCTTTTTGGTCGGCATCATAACGCACGATATCGATGATCTCTGCAAACACTGAGTCGAGATGAAAGTTTTCACTTTCCAGCTCAATTTTATTGGCTTCGATTTTCGACAAATCGAGGATGTTGTTGATGATTGACAACAGATGTTTGGCAGAAGCATCGATTTTATTGAGCCGGTCTTGTTGCTGGCTGTTTAGGCGTTCTTTTGACAATAGATGGGTCAGCCCCAAAATGGCGTGCATCGGGGTTCTGATCTCATGGGTCATATTGGCCAAAAACGTGCTTTTGGCGCGGCTGGCGGCTTCCGCTACCTGTTTGGCCTGCTCCAGTTGCGAGGTGCGTTGCTTGACCAGCTCCTGCAAATTATTACGGTGCGATTGCAACTCCAGTTCAAGGCGTTTCTTTTCTGTGAAATCCAACACAGTTCCGATGGACTTAACCGCTTCGCCTTGGGCATTGTAATAACTTTGTCCGCGCTCTTGCACGTATTTGATGGTGCCGTCTTTGAGTTGCAGGCGATGCTCAACCGAGTAGGGGGTTTTTGACAGTAAAGATTGGCGATAGGCGGCTTGGACTTTTTCGCGATCATCGGGGTGAATTAGGCTGACAAAATAGTCGTAGCTGGGTTCGGATTCATTGGGGTCGATCTCAAAAATGGCATAAACCTCATCAGACCAATGTAACTGATTGTTTTGTAAATCAAGCTCCCAACTGCCCAAATGGGCCAGTCTTTGCGCTTGCGAAAGGCTTTGCTCTGATTCAATCAGCTGCATTGTTGCCTGCTCTTTTTGTCGATGATTATTAATGGCAGAAATGGCATAGGATAGGTTTTCTGCCACTTTTAAAAACAGATCGCACTCGAGCTGACCGAAATAGTCTTTACTTGAGCTGTATAAGTTTAAGGTGGCGACAACCTGCTCGCCTGATCTGATTGGAAATATGGCAATCGATTGGGCGCTAGAGCGGCTAAGGAGCGGATCTGTTGAGGTTTCGTTGACACACAAGGCTACAGGCGACTCGCTCTCGAGCACTTCGAGGATAGCTCTGGTGGTGATGTCTTGGGCAGGTTGATTGAGTAACACCTGATAGTTTGGCGAGTGCTCCAAATAGTGCTCATCAGAAATGGCCGCCACTTTGAGCTGATGCCCCTCCACAGTGCCTATCCATACCAGCGGTAGTTCGGCGTAGGTATTGATCACGTCACAGACTTTCTTATACAGGTCGGCTACGGATTTTTGTCGGGGTAGGCTTTCATTGATACGGCTCAATGTCGAGAACAGGCGATTTTTACGCTCCAAGGACTGCTTAATCGTCTGGTAGCGAGTCGAGTCGCTCAGTACGGCAATGACTTGGGCGCCCATCCCCAGTTTTAATAGTCGCACTTCAAAGTTATAACATTGCTTGCCGCGATTGAGCTCAAACTCAAAGCTGACGATGTTGTCCTGCTGCATCGCTTGTTCCAGCTTTTCGCTAAAGAGCACGCTCAAAGGGGCTGGAAACAACTGACTGACATGGTGATTGACCACAGGCTCGGTTGGCGCATACCATTGAGCCGATTCACTGGCATGATATTCCAGCACAATGCCGTTACTGTCGAGGCGGAAAAACAGGTTGGGGATCACCTTAAATACCGAGCTTAAAGAAGACGCCGCCAGCTGGTGCTGATAATGTTCAACTTGCTGCACCAACCTCGACTGCTCATAGGAGAAAAAGGCAGTGGAAGCGACGACTGTCAGCAGGGTAAGGGCGAGGATCTGCCAGATAAACAGCGCTTCGTAGCGCTCGTAAATCTCGGACTTATCGATTTTTGCCACCAGTAGCCAGTGGCTGTTGGGGATCTTTTGTCCAACGCCCAGTACCGCTTTATTACGGTAGTCAACGCCGGAGAGCGGCTTATCGAGCTTGGCGGGGTTTTGCATTACCTGTATCGGCAATGCTTTGGCTTTATCGCTACTGACGTGAAAACTCAGCGCGGTGTGCGAACGGTGCTTTAACTCGTTTAGCAGCAACACGCCGCTGTCATCAGGTTTAAACAGCAAGGTTTCGGCGCTTGCACTTTTAAGTGGCCAGCGTTGTAAAAATGGCATCAAAAAATGGCGGTTGTCTATCTCTACGACCAATAAAATATCGGTTTTAGGACTAATCGGAGAGACGAGGCTTAAGTGAAAGGGGTGGTCATGCTCTGCTGGCAGTTCAGTCTTAAAGACGTCGGAGAACACCACTTGATTGCTCCGCAAAGCCTGTTCAATATCATTGCCGAGGGCTTTTGAGGCTTCACGGCCGTAGGCGCTACTGAGCAAGGTTTCCCCCTGACTATTGACCAGATAGGCCGATTCGAAATCGTGCTGCCTAGAGATTTGTTCGAGCACTTTTAGCGCGCGACCATTATCGGTTGCACCACTTTGAAAGCCTTCTAATTGTTGTTTGATGATATCGACCTGTAACAAGGTGGTCAGGCGATTTTGATAGCTTTGTCGCCATTGGCTTAACTGCTGTGATTTGAGCCGCGATATGGCGGTGATCTGTTCGGCTATATGCTGTTCGCTGAGCTTCAAATCTTGCTCTAGTATGGTGCCGCCAAATAAAGAGGTCACTAACAAGATGAGCCAGTTGACGTACTTTGAGTGCTTGGTTATCGGAATGTGGGTTTGCAGTTGGGTTTTGCTTTGTCTTAAATATTCCAGCCAAAACCAATACCAGTAGATAAAAGCCAATGCCAGCAACAGCCAGCTTTTACTCAAATTGAGCCAAGTCGCCAGTTCATCACCTATCGGTAAAAAGGCAATCAAAGGCTCTGAAAAATAATACATCAGCGGCATCAGCACAAAAAAGCCGATCAATCTAATGGTAAATCCCAGTGCAAAGCCCTTCATCGGTTAGATCACTCCGTCCATGTGTGATTGCGCTATGGAGACAAATTCATCAAAATGAGCCAAAAAAACCTGAAGCACAACAGGATCAAAGTGTTTGCCGCCTTGCTCTGCCATTTGGCGATAAACCTCATCGGTCGCCAACGCCTTTTTGTAAACTCTACGTGAGAGCAGGGCATCGAACACATCGGCGACGGCCATAATTCTGGCCGACAGCGGAATGTCCGAGCCGGCCAGCCCGTCGGGATAGCCGCTGCCGTCATAATGTTCATGATGCCAGCGGGCAATTTCTTTGGCCAAAGACAAAAATTTGAGTGGGCTGTTGACTTCTTTTTCGGCCAACTCGATTGCCTGTGCGCCAAGTCCGGGGTGGCTTTGCATGATTTGCCATTCGCGGTCACTTAAGGGGGCGGCTTTGAGCAGAATGTTGTCGGGAATACCGACTTTGCCGATATCGTGTAAAGGCGCGGAGCGTGCGATCAAATCGACATATTCATCGGTAATGATGTCGTTGAATTCTTCACGTTGTTTGAGCAGCTTTGCCAATTGATAGACATAGGCTTGAGTGCGCAGAATATGCTGGCCGGTTTCCGGGTCGCGTATTTCAGCCAAGTGGGCCAAGGCGCGAATACTGACGCTTTGGATCTGTTGATTTTCAGCCATGCGGCGGTGTACTTCGGCTTCTAAAAATGCGTTCTTATCGGACAGGTAGTCTTTTGCCTGTTTGAGCAGCAGTTGTGTATTGACCCTTGCTTGCAGCACAACCGGTGATATCGGCTTGCTGATGTAGTCAACGGCGCCAAGCTCCAAGCCACGTTCTTCGTCGGCTTCTGAGGATTTGGCACTGACAAAAATAATGGGGATCGACTTGCTGACTTGATGACTTTGCAACTTATTGAGCACTTCATAGCCATTGAGCTTAGGCATCAGCACATCAAGTAAAATCAAATCTGGTGGCTCGGGGCCTTGGGCTATCTGCAACGCCTGCTCGCCCGAGCGTGTCGCCTTGACTCGGTATTTCTCCCGTAGCACCTTGCTAATGGCAGCCAAGACGGTTGGATCATCATCGACAATCAATATGGTTTGTTTTGGCATTTATCTGTCCTTTTTTTCTTATTCTAGGCCAAGATAACGCTTTGTACAGATTATTTTGTACTGTTTTTAATGGCTTTTACCACAAACACTTAACCCGTTATCTTGGGAAAAAACTGACTGAAATATCCACTTTTTACATTGAGTTTGTACAACCGGCCGTTAAGGCGCCCGTGACTCATCGGCGCTACATTGCTCCTTTGATAGGCCTAAACCTTGAAATTGTTCACCGAACCGGTCAGGGCATCGGCCAACTTGCCCACTTGGCTACTATAGGCCAGTGACGACTGCGCCTTTTGTGCATTTTCATCGGCGATATGGCTGACTTGCTGCACCGCTTCGCTGATCATTTGTGATTGTGACAATTGCTCTTGGGCCGCGTCGGCAATATCTGAACTCATGCCTTGCATCTTGCTGATGGCGTTGTTGATCAAGCGTAACGATTGGGTTAGCTCGTCGGTGGAGCGAACACATTCTGTGGCCTGTAGTTTGCCTTTGTTGATGTCGTTAACGGCAATGTTGGTTTGGGCTTGCAGGTTTTCAATCATGGTTTGAATTTCAGCGGTAGATTGCTGAGTTCTACCTGCCAGCGAGCGCACTTCATCGGCGACGACGGCAAAACCTCGGCCCTGTTCACCGGCACGGGCTGCCTCAATGGCGGCATTTAGCGCCAACAGGTTGGTTTGCTCGGCGATGGCCCTGATGGTCTCTAAGATGCTGCCTATGTTGTTGGATTCTTGCTGTAAGCGGTCAATGACAGAGGTGGTTTCTTCGAGCTGGGATTCCAGTTGGCCTATACGGGTATTGTTGTTTTGCGCTATTTCATCGACGTGACGGGATTGCTCCAGCGCGCTTAGCATTTCGCTGGCGGCGGAATGGGCCTGCTGTGAAACATGGCTGACCGAGTGATTCATCTGCCCGGTAATGTCGGTAACATGGTCTACTTTGTGTTTTTGTTGGGCCGCCGAGTTCGACATTTGCCGCATTTCGTCGGCCGACTCCGCTGCGGCCGAACTCAACAAGGTGGCATTGCTGTGAATTTCGCTGATAAGCTTGGTTAAATCGTCAACCACTTCATTGATATGTTTAGACAATAAGCCAAACTCGTCACTTTTATCGCCATGTAACTTACGGGTCAGATCTCCTTGGGCCATATAGCCTAAAATGCTGTTGATCTGTTCTAGCGGGTTGATCATCAAACGGGTGGTATAGGCTGCCGCGCCGAGTGCGAAAACAACCAGCACCAGCATAATGACGATGGCACGGCTGCGGCCGTCATCGAGGTTCTCAAGGTTGTCTTGCTGGAGCTTGTTGAATTGCTTGTCTGATACATCCAGTAACTGGTCTAGAAAGTCTGAGGCGCGATTGACCGCATTTTCAGAAGCTTGCATCTGCTGTTTGGCGCTGACCGCCAACTCTAGTTGTTTAAGCTTGATAGCCAATAGGTTATTGTCTCCAACTAACAACTGACTGGCCTTGTTATACTCAGTCATAAACTGCTGCATCAGGCCACCGGTATCAACTTCATCGGTCAACTGCTTTAAGTAGCTGATTTGGTTATCTAAATTGCTAATGATAAAGGCAACGCTCTCTTTGCTCTTTTGCACCGCGTCCATGTTGTTGGCGACGACGGTTTCTTTGGCTGTGTTCAGTACATTGAGTAAATAGCCATCAAGTTGGTTGGCCGCGCCAGCAATTTGTTCCATCGCATCTTGGCTGCCGCCATTTTCGAGATAGGACAGTTCAAGCAACAGGGCTCCGGCTTCATCCATGGCAATAATAATCGCGTTATGGGTTTGATTGATGGCGCTTTCGCTATTGATTTTGCTTTCTATGGCATCGAGCATTTTTCCGACCGCATCGGTGTATACCCGGTAGCTTTGCCCGGCGCTCTCAAGCACCTGCTTTTTGTCACTGTTTTGACTAACCAGTTGCTTTAACTGGTTAAAATCTTTATTGAAATTTTCACTTAATTTGGCAAACTGCTCACGGCTGTGTTTGACTTGCTCGGTTGTGGTGGAGTTAAAGCTTAAGGTGCTGAGCTTGGCCTGTTTCAATAGATTGATCTGCAACAGATTACTTTGTTTTTGCACTGGCACGGCAACGTCTTTAACCACCAAGGTGGAATTGCGGATATGACCGAGATTGACTATAGAGACTATGCTGGAGATCAGCAGTAATAAAACGATAAAGCCAAAACCGATATAAACTTTATGTGCGACTTTCAAATCAATCTTCATTGAGTTCCACAAGTGTATTTATTTCAATTAGATGCACGCATACAAAGGCGCGCAGGTTACGTAACCTCAAAAGGGGTTAAAGGGGTCAGCTGACTTAAATTCCACACCTAACCCCAAACATAGGGAGAACGCAGGAATTTTTGTCTCTGGCAAGCCAAATTTGAGCCGCTTTAGTCATTCTATAGCAAACAAATTTGGGGCAGACCAGAGACGAAAAGGGCAAGTTCTACGGCCACGCTTAACCCGTATTGAGGTTACTTAAGTTTGTGACAAAATAGCAAAAGTGCAAATATTCTGTAAAGAAATCCATTATATGGGCCACCCGATGTACCAATGTGAACGCTTAGATCCGATAAAATTGCCACTGATCAACAAATTTTACCGTCAATATGGTGCTCGTGGCAAAGCCAAAAGCAATGAGCAGCTGTGGATAGTTAAATCAGGGGCACAGATAGTTGCCGGCGCCCGGATCGGCGATATCAGTGGTTGTGATTTTTTAACCGGCGTATTGGTCGCACCTGAGTATCAGGGCAAGGGAATTGCAACAAAATTAATTCAGGCACTATTGTATGGCAGAGACAAACCGCTTTACAGTTTTCCTTATTGTCATTTGATGGCGATGTATCAAAAGTTAGGCTTTAAGGCGTTGCCGATTGAGCGCCTGCCAAAGCCGCTGCTTATGCGTTTTGAGCGTTATCAAAAGCAAGGCCGAAATATCGGCGCGGCGGTTGCCGATGTTCAATTGTGCTAGGAAAGGGCAAAATTGGCTGGGCGAGCAATACTTGTCGCCCAGCTCAAAGCTTTAGTGCAATACGCGGGCGCGAATGGTGCCTTCAATCGTTTTAACTTCGGCAATGGCCAGCTGCGCGTCTTCTGAATCAACCTCAACAACCACATATCCGATATTTTCATTGGTCTGTAGATACTGACCACCGATATTGATGTGGTGCTTAGCAAAGGCTTCATTGATTTTGGTCAACACACCTGGAATATTGCGGTGAATATGCAAAATACGGCTACGGCCTTTATGCTCCGGTAAGGATACCTCAGGGAAGTTAACGGCTGTAACCGTAGAGCCATTGTCAGAATATTTGGCGAGCTTACTGGCTACTTCAAGACCGATATTCTCTTGGGCTTCTTGGGTTGAGCCGCCCACATGCGGGGTTAAGATCACATTGTCGAACTCACGCAGCGGCGAGACAAATTCTTCATTGTTTGATTTTGGCTCTACCGGGAAAACGTCAATGGCAGCACCAGAGAGTTTCTTGTCGGCCATGGCCTTGGTCAGCGCATCGATATCGACAACCGTGCCTCGTGAAGCGTTGATCAAAATCGCCCCTTTTTTCATTTGCGCGATCTCAGTGGCGGTGATCATATTCTTCGTCTGTTCGGTCTCAGGCACATGCAAGGTGATGATGTCTGAATTGCACAGCAGCTGATTGAGCGAGTCGATTTGTTTGGCATTGCCCAAAGGCAGTTTGTTTTCAATGTCGTAAAAACAGACGTTCATGCCCAAATGTTCGGCCAAAATACCCAACTGAGTGCCAATGTGGCCATAGCCGATAATTCCGAGCCTTTTACCACGAGCTTCAAATGACCCTGTGGCAGATTTTTGCCAGATACCACGATGGGCTTTGGCATTTCTTTCAGGAATGCCGCGCAGCAACAACAAAATTTCACCTAAAACCAGCTCGGCCACAGAGCGGGTATTGGAAAATGGGGCGTTAAAGACAGGAATGCCGCGCCTTTGTGCTGCGTCTAAGTCAACCTGATTGGTGCCGATACAAAAACAGCCGATAGCAGCGAGTTTTTCGGCGCAATCGAGCACTTTTTCACTTAAGTGAGTGCGCGAGCGAATGCCGATAAAATGTACATCTTTGATTTTTTCACACAGCTCATCTTCTGGTAGCGAGGTCGAGATATATTCAATGTTGGCATATCCTTGCGAAGTAAAGCTATCAACCGCGCTTTGGTGTAATCCTTCGAGTAGGAGGACTTTGATCTTATCTTTGGCTAAAGAAACTGTGCTCATGATGTTCTCGTCATTATTCAGTAGGAGTGGGTGATTCTATTTTTGTACGACCGGGCCATTGGGCGTGCCGGTGATCACAATATCGGCGTTACGCTGGGCAAAAAGACCGTTGGTGACAACGCCGACGATATTGTTGAGTCGTTCTTCAAATGCTTTGGCATTGTCGATAGACAGATTGTGTACATCTAAAATGACATTGCCGTTGTCGGTAACAACCCCTTCGCGATAGACCGGATCGCCGCCGAGTTTGACTATTTCTCTGGCAACATAACTGCGCGCCATTGGAATGACTTCAACCGGTAGGGGAAACTGACCGAGGACCTCGACTGCCTTGGTATTATCGACAATGCAAATAAACTTTTCGGCCACTGCGGCGACGATTTTTTCGCGGGTAAGGGCAGCGCCACCGCCTTTGATCATTTCATTGTGCGGGTTGATTTCGTCGGCACCATCAACGTAGACCGAAAGCTCTGGTACGCCGTTGAGATCATATACAGGAATGCCCAAAGCTTTGAGCTTGTCGGTAGATGCCTCAGAGGAAGAAACCGCGCCATCGATATCCTGCTTGATGGTGGCCAATGCATCGATAAAGTGGTTGACCGTAGAACCTGTGCCGACACCGACAATACTGTCTTTTTCGACAAACTCCAGTGCAGCCCAAGCGGCGGCTTTTTTCATTTCATCCTGTGATACATTCTGTGACATTTTTACGTCCTCTACATGCGGCTGAATAAGGCGCAAGTATAGCCGTTTTTACTGCCAAAATGCCAGCGTTGTCTTCGTCTGTTTTGCGTTGTTTTCAATGCACCAAATTGGGGCGCGGGCGTGATTAGAATTGGTGTGCGCTTTGGTCGGTAATGATCTCTTTTAGTGGCATATCCCAAGACTCAACCGGAACGGCATCCACTTGTTGACAGGCATGGGCGAGGCCTATCACCATTGGTGGCTGGCGCAGGGTTGGCAATCGTGCCAGTGTTCTATCATAAAACCCGCCGCCCATGCCTAAACGGTGTCCGTTGCAATCAAATGCCACCAGCGGCGTGAACACAATATCCAATTTTGCCAGCGGACAGATTTTATGGCACTGAGCTTTTGGCTCAAGCATACCCAAAGGTGAGCGAAACAATTTGGTGTGCTGTTCAAAACGTACAAACAGCAAATGCACCGTGCTAAACGGATGAATAATGGGGAGGTAAACTTCAATACCGGCTTGCCACAAAGCCTCAATGGCTTGTTTGGTTCCGATTTCGCCATCCATACTGAAAAACAGCGCCACCTTTTTGGCATTGCTTTGCTTTACTCGGGTTAAAATGTGTTTGCTGAGTTGATTCGCCGCTTGGGCTTGTTGAGCTGGCGTGAGGTTTTTACGCACAGTACGAATGTGTTTACGAATACGGTTTTTTTGTAGAGCAATGTCAGGGGTTGGTTCGAATGAACTTAAGTGAAGTGATTCAGTCACGAATTAAATTAACCGCTTGCAGTTAAAGGAAAGGTCAATCCCCCGGGAATGTCGTGGCCGGATAGAGTCCTTGAACCCTTAGGTTCAAGGCGGAACTCACCTAGTTGCCGTAGGCTTCCCGGTACATGCCGGGCCTGCGCAATAGCATCTTAAAGCAAATTCCTTAGGTGTAGATATCGGCTCAGGGACAAATCCAGCTCACATACACGCCTAGGGGACTTAAGCCCATTATAGCCATAAAAAGCCCGAAGTATAGGGGCAACTGGTATAACCCCTAACGGTTGCGGAAAAAACTGATGTTTTTCGGATATTTGGCGAACAAATAAAGTTGAGGGCATTGGGCCGTTGGCACAGTTTTGCTATACTTGAGCGCTTTTTAACGTAATGCCAAAGGTGCCGCGACATGCTTAAACCAGAAATGGTTGAAAACCTCAACGAACAAATCAACCTCGAATTTTACTCCTCGAATTTATACTTGCAGATGAGCGCTTGGTGTGAAGATCAAGGTTTTGAAGGTTGCGCCTTGTTTTTGCGCAAACATGCCGAAGAAGAAATGGAGCATATGAATCGCCTGTTTACCTACGTTAGCGATTCTGGTGCAATGCCGCTACTGGGCGCGATTGCTGCGCCGCCGGCAAGCTTTGATTCATTGGCTGATGTTTTTGCCCAAACCTACGAACATGAAAAGGTAGTCACCGGAGCCATCAACAAGCTGGCTCACACCGCCTTTACCACCCAAGACTATTCGACCTTTAGCTTCTTACAGTGGTATGTGGCCGAGCAGCATGAAGAAGAAAAACTGTTCAAAGGCATTATCGACAAGATTAGCCTCGTGGGTAACGATGGTAAGGCGTTGTTCTTTATCGATAAAGACCTGATGGAAATGGCCAAAGAGAAAAAGCCTGAATCTGCCAAATAAGCCTGTTTTTAAAGGGATTCAATGCGCTTTAGTGACTGCTCGGCGTGAGCGAGTATTTGTTGCTTTTGCGCATCTGCCTGCCTATCCCAATTTTTATACACCAAGGCTTGCCTTGGGTTTTGCCCCAGTCGCTCGCGGTGCCGATTCATAAAATGCCAATATAAGCTATTGAGCGGACAAGCATTTTCGCCAACTTTTTGCTTTACGTTGTAATGACACGATTGGCAGTAATCGCTCATTTTGTTGATGTAGTTGCCCCCGGCGCAATACGCTTTGGTGCCAACGATACCGCCATCGGCAAACTGACTCATTCCCCGAGTATTGGGCATTTCAACCCACTCAATGGCATCGACATAAATGCCGAGATACCAAGCATCCACCTCATCGGGATGAATACCTGCAATTAAGCAAAAATTTCCCGTGACCATAAGCCGCTGAATATGGTGGGCATAGCCGTAGTCTAATGATTGCTTAATGGCATGATGCAAGCAGTTCATTTTAGTATTGCCTGTCCAAAACCAACTGGGCAGGGCGGTTGTTGCCTGTAAGTGATTAAGGTTGGTAAATTCTGGCATATTGCGCCAGTAAAGCCCCCGCACAAATTCGCGCCAGCCGAGAATTTGCCGAACAAAACCCTCAATTTGCGCAAGTGATACCTCATCTTGCTGGCGATAGTAGGCAATGGCTGTATCGACCACCTGTTTAGGCGAGATCATTTTAGCGTTTAGTACAAACGACAATCTTGAGTGGTAAAGGCTCCATTGTTTGTCGCCTGATAAATCATTTGCCTGACAGGTCATAGCGTCTTGAAAGCGGCCAAATTGAGGCAAGCAGTAGCGGCAGAAATTGTGTAGTAGACTAATTGCCTGTGAGCGAGTAACCGGCCACAGCAAGTGCTGCGGCTGATGGCCAAAATGGTTAATGTTGTGACGTTTTAGCCTTTGGTTGATGTCAGTGACGTCATTGGCAAATAGTAAAGGCTCTGGCAGCGTGGTGATGTCGGCTTTACTGAGCTTTTCACGGTTTTGCTTATCATAATTCCATTGTGCCCCTTCTGGTTTGCCATCGACCATAAGGTAGTTGAACCTAAGGCGCATTTTGCGATAAAAGCTCTCCATGGTGTGGTGCTTTTTGCGCTCAAAATATTGCTCTAACTCATTAAACGGCAAAAAGAAATGCTCATTTTCGACACATTGCACCGGTATGTCGATGGCCTGAGTAAATTGCTCTAACTGCAAGTGCAAACGATATTCGTCCGGTTGCTGATAGCCAAATACCTGACAGTTAAAACGTGCGATAAGTGCTTTTAATAGTGAGGGTAAATCTTGGTACTCGGCGGTGTCATCTAAACTTAGCCACAGCACCTGATGGCCAGCGGCTGTCAAAGCATCGGCAAACTGCTTCATGGCCGCAAAAAATGCCTGAATTTTTTGCACATGATGGCGGACATAGTGCTGCTCTTGATGTAGCTCAGCGATAACATAGAGCACCTTATCATCTTTTTGACTGAACCAACTGTGCGCGGCGTTGAGTTGGTCGCCCAAAATCAGCCGCAGGGCCTGATACTGTTTGAATTGCGCCATTTGAATCCTTGGGTTGTGTAATTACTCCCTCAATACGCAGTTATGGCGTGAAACGATCTGACTGGCGGGCTATAATCCCGCCTTTGATTTTTAACGCAGGCAAGATAGATGCAAAACCAGTGGGACGTGATAATCATCGGCGCAGGCGCCGCAGGCATGATGTGTGCAGCACAGGCGGGCTTTCGTGGCCGCAGCGTGTTGGTGCTTGACCACGCCAAACGGGTAGGGCAAAAGATCATCATGTCTGGTGGCGGCAAATGTAACTTCACCAACATGTACGCCGAGCCTGCGAATTTTTTATCAGACAACCCGCATTTTTGTAAGTCGGCCCTGACACGCTATACCCAATGGGACTTTATGGCGCTTATTCACAAGCACGAAATTGACTATGAAGAACGCAGCCACGGCCAATATTTTTGCCTTAACAGCGCCAAAGACATAGTGGATATGCTGGTAAGCGAATGTAATGACGCAGGCGCGCTTATCAAAACCCGTGCTGAAATACTCAGCATCGACAAAACCGACGAGCAATTTAACCTCACTACCACCTTGGGAGATTTTAGCTGTGAGTCTTTAGTTGTTGCCACCGGTGGCCTGTCGATGCCAAAAATTGGCGCCTCTCCCTTTGGTTATAAAATTGCCGAACAGTTTGGCCTAGAACTGACCAAAACCGCAGCGGGCCTAGTGCCATTTACCTTGCATGTTGAAGACAAAGAATGGCTGGCGCCACTATCTGGCATTGCCTTTGACGTTGAAGCTACCTGCAACAATATCAGCTTTAAAGAAGCCATGCTCTTTACCCATCGCGGCCTATCTGGCCCAGTGATTTTGCAGATCTCCAACTACTGGAAACCCGGCGACACCGTAACAGTAGACCTGCTACCACACTTAGACCTCGAACAAGAACTCAAACAGGCCAACCTACAGCAGGAGCTAAAAACCGTAATGGCCCAATGGCTACCCAAACGTTTTTTACAACAAGCCATTGACCACAACAAGCTCATTAACAAACCGCTTAAGCAATACAACCAAAAAGAGCTAACCACCGTCATCGACTACTTTCACCGCTGGCAAATCAAACCCAACGGCACCGAAGGCTACCGCACCGCCGAGGTAACCCTAGGCGGCGTAAACACAGATGAACTCAGCTCCAAAACCATGGAAGCCAAACGCGTTAAAGGTTTATATTTTGTTGGAGAAGTCATGGACGTAACCGGCTGGCTCGGCGGCTTTAATTTTCAATGGGCATGGGCAAGTGGGTGGTGCGCCGGGCAGTTTGTTTGATGGTTGAGCGCTGCAAATAGCCTTTGTCACACATTTGCTGGTAGGAAGAAGGCCCCTGCATATTCACCGCCGTTCAAGCCGTGGGTCATTGTAGATGTCTGTTTTTAAATTAGTTGCAGGATATGCGACCTGATCCTTTGTCTTTTTAAAGAGCAAATTGACAGTTGTGGACACACATGGTTCAAAACCACTTGGCTCTATGATCTTGATTGTGACAAGCATTCAAAGCGCCTGTCCCATGCTTATGAATGGCATTTTCGTTGCTGTGATGTTTATCTCAATATTCTGGCTTGGATAAAGGTGACTCTTTCAGGTCGTTGTCCTAATTGTGACTGCACGGACTGGGAGTTTGCGGAGCCTGTACGGATAAATACAGATTGGGTCAACCATTACTTTTTTCTTGAAAACCCTGATGTCGAGGTGTATTTATGGTATGACTTGAAGTCATACGAAATTAGAACGAGAACTGAACGAAATTAATGTCGTCAATGGAATTAATTGGAGGTGTACTGGATGCGACTTTCAGTACACCGTTCACAATCAATTGTTTTTCCCTATAATTATTCGATAGTTTCTTTCGTGGTAGACAGGTCTTGAATAATTCCTTCTACAGCTCCCTTGGCTTGGTTTTCAAAGCGTTCTCTCTCCGCCGAAACTGAGACTTCTCCTGTACGAGCGGCACGAATTACTTTTATCGTACTTTTAACATCGGCTTGTGTAATGCTCTGGTCATATCGCTGGAATGCTTTTGTTGTGACTGACAAAGCTGCCTCTTCACCGTAATCATACTCAAGCATTTCGTATTCACTAAGCTCGTGCGTTGCCCGGGCAGTTCCTGAACAGTCTACATCTTTCTTTGTGTCTTTTGTCACTATAACCTCCTTGAAAGGCATTATTTTACTTGCGTTACTAATATTAGATGTAAAACGAAGATCTACAAGGATAGATATAAATTGATCAGTACACAATTCAGTTGACAATTTTAACAAAAAGCACTTTATTGGTTGACATATTTAAAAAAAGCCCTGATACTGGTTGACAGATTGGCTATAATACCCAAAAAGAAGGTTTACTTGTGAATCCAACTGATTATGATACCCCCTTCCAATATTGTCCTGAGCTTAAAGAAGAGTATTTGATTGAATTAGCTCAGAATATTCTCAAGGTTGTTGAGCGTACAGCTAACGACCTTAATTCAAAACAGGATGATAACTATACTAGAGAGACTTGCATATTTGGTCGTGTTCGGCAATTGTTCATTCAATTGGACATGGACAAATCAAAACCGTGGGTAATAGTGCCCAGCAAGTCAATGGATTATGTAGCAAGAGTATGTGGTGTCCCGATTAGGGTCTTTAAAGATGATCCCGCATCACCAAGGAAAAAGAAAGTATTTTTTAGAAACGAATTTGAGCAGCACCAGCTGTCATTATTTGCCGAGGAAGAAGCAAATAATGGAGGAAGTAGCATTACATGGCGGTTATTCATTCAAGCACCTGCTACTGTTAGTAATAAAGGTGATGAACTTGAGGACTTGGAAGATGACTACCGAGTTGTCTTTGTTGGCTACAATAGTTATTCCAATGAGATTAAAGCCATGTGGCAGTCGACTACGGAAGCAAGAGATACATTGCACCTGATTAATGATGAACTGCCAGAAGCAAAACCTGTCAGAAAACAACCACTAAAACCAAAGGACATTGGAAAAGATTCGACGGCAAGCGGAAATGAGTGACTTTGATAATACAACAGCCTATAGAGGAGATAAACTTAGACTGATGAGGATTGCCCACGGCTATTCTTTGGAAGAGTTGGGCAAATATGTCGGTGTCACACGACAAAATATACATAAAATGGAATCGGGCCAAGAGCCTACCGCTGAGCAGCTTCCTAAATTGTGCGAGTTGCTTCATGTAAACGAAAGCTATTTTTATGCAGAGAGGAATACTCCAGTTGTTGAAGAGCAATGTCATTTCCGTTCTCTGCGTTCCAGGACTAAATCTTTGACCAACACGGTGATGGCCAGAGCTGAGCATTTGGACTCTCTGATCAAGGAGGTTGAGCAGTTTTTTGATTTGCCGGAATTTGAACTTCCTGATACAAGTGATCTTAATGCTAATAGCATTAAGGATATTGAGGAGGCTGCTAACAGGCTAAGGGGGTTCTGGGGGTTAGGGTTAGGTCCTATAGATAATATGACAATACTCATTGAAAATGCAGGTGTTATTGTGGCTACAGTTGACGGTGTTGATGAGAAGGTAGATGCTTTTTCGATGTCAAGAAGACGGCCTATTGTCATAAGGAACAATGCTAAAAATAGCCCATGTCGATACAGGTTTGATTTGGCACATGAGTTAGGTCACTTGGTTATGCATGATGGGATTGTAACTGGTTGTAAAGAAACTGAAAAACAGGCTAATTTTTTTGCAAGTTCATTCTTAATGCCAAGTAGCACTTTTTACAACGCTTCGCGCCAGTTTCCTTTAATAAAGGGAACGAGGAGTTTGAATTGGCAAAGTTTGAACAAGTTGAAGTTGTATTTCAAGGTGAGCTTCAAAGCGTTACTGTATAGAGCGAAATCACTTGGTTTGATTAATGAAGACCAAATGCGCTCAGGTTATATCTACTTAAATAAAAACGGCTATACAAAAATAGAGCCACTTGACGAGCAATTAGAATTGGAAGAACCATCATTACTTGCAGATATTTTGACTGCACTAGACGGTACAAGATGGCAATTAACCCTGAATAAGCTTGGGTTTAGTCAAGGCTACATCAGGAAGCTGTTGCCAAACACATCACTACCAAGGCCTGTACTGAAAAGTGTTTAGATAACTTGTTCGTTATATATATGTAATTTAAAGTTCCCAAAATGTGCGTTTTTGGTCCTTGTAATTGAGCAATTTCACCTCTTTGCCAATCAACTGCCGACCAACACCAGAACCAAAGAAGCCCGATATCTCCGCCGGGCTTCTACGGGCCGCGAAGCTGAATCAATATTGTAATACCACTCAGAACCGATCATTCAACTCCGTCAATCCTGGTTCGCCAAGTGTCATTTCAACTGTAAAAAACTCACAAAATCAACCACTTTTCTCTTTGATTATGGAAAACGACACCTGACCCCTTCATTGGCCCGAAAAAAAGGTAGGGATTCCCTTAACGTTAATGGTTGCCTACTTATGGCGCAATTGGCTATATTTGCGCACTAAACCAGACTTGATGCATTAACATACCAATAATATTATGGTTTTTTAGTTTTATTGGTTTTATATTATTTTGGACCCGTAAATGGATAATGAGCGACTTCCTCCAGTAACGACGTTTTATTTTAGAATTTTAAAAGAATTCAGGCATGTGCTGTTTATCTTATTTGTTACTACATCGGCTTTTCTTGCAGGTGTTGAATCTGAATTTAGATATAACCTATCTAAAACAATCCATGTGTCGTACTACGATAAATTAGCTGCAACTCAACAAGCTCAATCATTTGTTAATGGGGCTAAAAACATTATCTACGCTTGGAGTGTTTACCATGCCAACACCAATAGTATCTATAATCTTCGGAAAATACGCGATGCTGAGTCGTATAGTTTGATATTTAAGTATATTGAATATGAAAAACTTGATGAATCTTGGAGAGTCTATGCGATGTATTATTACGCATATCTCCAATTTATCTGTGCGGACCTTAAAGAGTCTCAAAGTTGCTTGACTAATGCACAAACCTCAATCGAAAAATTACATTTTGCAAGTCAAAAAGCTTTGCCCGAACATGCAAGAATGTTTTTGGTACAGAACAGAATGATCGAAAATATTGAGGTTTTGCAAGCATATAGTGACGCCTTAGCATACAAGTTAATGCCGTCTGAGAGGTTGATGCTAAAAGCAATTGACTCCTTAAATAAGCTGGGGGGGATTAGAAGCTTGGAAGATCGGGATGTAAAATCAGATAGACTTCTTGGACCTGTATTAAGAGCTATTGAAGAACGAAAGGAACTAGGATAATTGACAACATTTTTTAAATTAAGAATATTTGAAGTGGTTAGATTGCATTGATGTGTCGACTGAATTAATTGACTAAAATACCTGCGTAGGAATATGTTTTGGATTTAATAATAGTTTTGGTTATAGCATTCATGATTGCTTTGTATGCGTTTGCCTCAACAAGAAAAAACCTCAAAAGCCAACGTGATACATATGACGGTTTCAAAGACAAATTGGCTCAGGCAATTATTTACAGTCAACCTTCATGGACTGATTTACTGGGTGTCGCCAATACTTGCAATATGAAAGGGGAGATGGTTATTTCTGTGTTATGGGATTTAAATGCAGAAATTCTTTCTGGACAAGCTAAGGGCAGTGATCTGGAGCAACATAAGGACCTAATTAGTGAATACATATCTATGTATAATGAGCTAGAACAATTTAAAGAGTTGCCGCCCGAGCTTCGTAATTCTCTCGAAAAACTTAGTGATGTATTGACGGACGAAAATAAGCACTTATTAGAGCCGTTAACAAAAAAGCTGAAAGACCTACTTGAGTTTTATGAGAAAGACAACAAACAACAGCGAAAGTATGCGTTTTGGGGTCTTGTAGTAACTATAGCTTCCTTATTGTTTGCTCTTTATACATATTTTTCTCCTAAATTTACTGAATCCGATTTAACTGAAAAAAAAACCACAGCACAAATTCAAAGTTGTAACAGCTTAAATAAGAAAACTTACAATCGATTTGCTTAGAATTAGGGCCGTCTTTCGGGGCGGGTTGATACTCATAATTGTTTACAGGGCCTCCCCGCATTTAAACTTGGCAGACTTTATTAATGCTCTACAGATGATTGAGCGCTGCGAATAGCCTTTGTCACACATTTGCTGGTCGGGAGAAGGCCCCTGCATATTCACTGCCGTTCAAGCCGTGGGTCATTATAGATGTCTGTTTTTAAATTAGTTGCAGAATATGCTACCTGACCCTTTGGATCTTTGTAAATGTCTGTTTTAAATTAGTTGCAGAATATGCGGCCTGACCCTTTGTACTTTTGCGTAAGCCAACATCAAATCTTACAGCAATTGATTGGTGTATTATTTTGATTACAGAATATGCTACCTGACCCTTTGGACTTTTTCGAAATTGCGAATGACTGTTGATCGCTCAAAGCCGTCATCAGATTTTTTACGTTAAATGATTTTGAAGTAAAGGGTCGGGTTGCAGATTCTGCAACCAAAAAGAAAACACCTGTTTTTTCTAAATTTTAGTTTTTACATCAATAAGTAAAAGAATCCAATTTTCAGACATAGAGTCCGAAAGGTAGAAAGAATCAACTTGGCAAATTTTATTAATACAAAACTCGTTTCTTGGCAGACTTTATTAAATCTGTACAGCGCTGCGAATAGCCTTAGTCACACATTTACTGCTAGGAAGAAGGCCCTGCATATTCACTGCCGTTCAAGCCGTGGGTCATTGTAGATGTCTGTTTTTAAATTAGTTGCAGAATAGGCGACCTGACCCTTTGTATAATCACAAATGCACAAAAGTCAGATGACAGCCGAATATTAACTTTCTCTTTCACGACTGCCGATAGTAGGTTTTTCCATGCAATGGATAAAACTCAGGTTTTATAGAAGAAAATTTCCTATTTTTATAAAAGATATGAGCCACATGTGGAAATAACTGATAATCAAGAGGAATCAAAGCATTGGGATTATGATAGATTGTAACCGAATCACGCCAATATTCTTCATAGTCATCGTCGCAAACATCAAACTCAAAATCTCTTATCTCTTGGCTATTTTCATATATTGCTTTACCCACAAACTTAATGTCCAAATTACGACAACCAAACTCTGCTAAATAACCCATACGCAAAAACTTACCAATTGTTGCTTGATTCGAATGGATTACCGCGCTGATATTTTCTGAATCAGGCAAGTTGAAAAAACCTGATGGTATAATTTTATCTCCCCACCGATGCTCCTTAATAATTTCAACCTCCTGACTTATTCCCTCTTTAGGAGAAAAAGAATACTCTCTCTTTGCCCCATACAAATAAATCTCTAAACCTTTACGAGACCACATCATAGAATTCTTCTGATGGAAGTCATGTACCGCAATTAATAGAGGATTTCCAGCCACATGTTCTTTTTCCCAATATTTCTTTTTTAACTTTGAATATAAGGAACTCCCATATTTTATGGGTATATAGTCCTTCAATAAAAGCTCCTTCTCTGTTGCCGTTGTTGGCTCTTCCGCATTGGCATAGTGTCGAGTCGGATTTACTGTAACCGCCTCAATGCACACTCTATTTCCAAGCTTTTCAATCACATAATCAGGCGCGTTAAACTCTCTATTTATTAAAAAATCAAGTTCATGAAATAATGCATATAGATACAGTTCCCATATCCTAGCGTTAAACCCACCACTTTGGAATTGTTCGATATAATTGCCATCAGGATCTTCGAATGAATACGCAATCTCTCTAATTAATTCTTTAGCAGGATTGAGGGGGGTTGAATCGACTAGCAACTTATAGTCCTCTAACATTGTATTTGGGTTTGCAACTTGTTCGTAAATCATATGTTTATTTCGAGTTATAACACCTTGTGGGAACTCTTCTGCTCCATCAACAGAGTGACTCTCCATTTTTTCAATTAAGATAGTCCTTGCCTTAGCAACGTCTTCAATACTAATTTTCTGGTCAATGAATCTAAATACCCCTGCTTCATCTCGACCTAAGACAATAGCAGCATAATCGTTATCAGTTTTATCCAATAAAATAACTCCTAGCACTGAATTGTTGTCATTTGAATACCATTCAATTTCCACAGACATATGTCTTACAAATGGTACGCGAGCATAACTCAACGCTTCAAATCTGGCTTTAGATACTCTCCGCATGACAACCTCTTATTGTTTTCTAATCATAGGTATGAAGGAATTTTCAAATCTGCACTAATATTGTTTACCATATAGAGCCATCTGTAAACCGACTAGCCATGTTGATGAGTAATCCTGCCGTGTGAAGATTGAGGGCAATACTCGTAACACTCACCATCGCTAAATCAGTAAAGCAACCTGGATAAGTGAGACTGCCGTCGTAAAGTTGCACCACATCGCTTGAGAGCCACCACAAACAAATGAGCAGGGCCAACCAAATGCAACTCATAGATTGACCTAGTGATGGCCGTGTAGTAAAGGGTCGGGTTGCAGATTCTGCAACCAAAAAGAAAACACCTGTTTTTTCTAAATTTTAGTTTTTACATCAATAAGTAAAAAAATCCAATTTTCAGACACAGAGTCCGAAAGGTAGAAAGAGTCAACTTGGCAGACTTTATTAAACCTGTACAGCGCTGCGAATAGCCTTTGTCACACATTTGCTGATAGGAAGAAGGCCCCTGCATATTCACTGCCGTTCAAGCCGTGGGTCATTGTAAACGTCTGTTTTTAAATTAGTTGCAGAATATGCTATCTGACCCTTAGGTCCTATAGGGCTGTCTTGCGTAGCTATGTCCCTTTAAGAGGGTCGGGTGACAGCCTAAACATAATTAACTTTAATTTCTGCTACGTAAATTTTTGCGTATGGTTCTCTAGTTTCATGATTCACTTGAACCACGCTAACTAGATAGTACTTTTCACTTATATTTACAATTTCTGCATTTCTTAAATATATGTCTCCACGATGTAATTCTAAATTACTGTTTCTAGAGAGCAATGAATAACTTGTATAGTTTTCGGAAAAACCTTTTGTCTCGACTAAAAATGGTAGCTTAGGATTTATATCTACCTTTTGCTTGGCTGAAAATGACACTACTTTATATGGAATAAATTCGACTTTGTATTGTTTGTGGTAGCCCAATTCGTTAAATTCCGCTTCGTCGATTTTGCCAAGTAGCATATCAACACCACTATTTATGTATACAGCAGCCGAACCTTTAAGGCTTTTTAAGTTAAGTTTTCGATTTTGCGCTGCACTATTGAGTTCATCAAAAGTTGGTGGTTTCAATTCCTGCTCGAAGTTGGGAAATTCTATACGAATCGGTAATCCACTTGCTCTATGAACGGCATACCATTCCTCTTTTTTAGGAAATACATGTTTAGAAATATCAAATGAGATATTTTCTGCCTTTGTATTTGGCACCCATGTTTTAAGCTCCTCATTAGACCACATGGCAACGAAAATCAAAACCGCACCTGCACCAGTTATTTTAAGGGCTCCAGTAGCTAAAGTGGTACCATGAATCCCTCCCAAAAATCTATATAGAAGAGCTGAAACAGCAATTCCAAGAAAAGTAGCGATTATAGGAGGCGGAATTATTATCGGCTCTTTTAAAAACCAAAAAATAGGAGCAATAAAAGATAGAATTAAAGTAATTAAAATGGATATAACAATAATTTTGTCTTCTACTGAAAGTGTTTTAAGTAATTCAGATTCTATTGAGGGGGTTGGCATGATTTAAAGTCCAAAATTACCGATTGGCATATACTATTATGACATTAATTTGGGTTTTTAAGGAAATAATTTGGAGACATATCAGTTTGTATATAACGCTGATTTCTTTTATAAGGCGTTAAATATGAGAGTCTATTCCATAAACCTCGCTACTCATCACCATTCTTCTATATTTGCAATCAACTTTATATTGCTCAGATCGCTTTCATCGCCAGTCATTGTTACCATTGCGGGTTTTAAGGCGCGAATTAAAGTGCTTTTTCTATAATCAAAAAAAGTTTTAGAATGATTCACTCCATGATATGAAGAAGTAATATCGTTTTAGCATTGATCCCAACTGGATCTTGACTACTGGTGGCCCCTATTCAAGCCTAGATGTTTGTGACAATGTAAATGAATCAACTGTTTTTGGGACTTTTATGGTCAAACAACTTTTTGAATGAGTAAAATTTTTAGAGGATGAATATGAATTATTGGATATGTGATAGTTGCGAGAAAAAGATAAATAAGCCAGAAGATGGGTGGGTTGAATGGGTTAGATTAGCTAAGGGAGAGTCACCTTCTGGGCGTGGGATACGATTAGTACATTCTTTTGCTGCGACGCCTAAAAGAGGCGGTGAATCGTGCCAATACAATGGTGAGAAGGTGTTTAAGCAAGATAGGGGGACAATTGCTGACTTACCATTAAGCGAGCTCCTAGGGGCAGATGGACTTATGAAACTACTCTTATTTATTGAAAATGATGAACTGCCAGCCGATGAAGTTATAGAAATGATTAAACGACTGAATATATCAGGCTATGAGCAAACTCGCGGGTATTTTGAGTCTGCAATTCGTGAAGGCGTTATTAAGCGAACCCTAAAAGGTTTCTACTCGCAAGATGAGATCCAAAAGACGTTAGAATTTATTAAACTAATTTAAAAACAACGAGATATCCATAGTGAAAATAGGCCGTAATGATCTTTGTCCGTGTGGTAGTGGTAAAAAATATAAACGTTGTTGCATGGATAAACCGTCACAACAGTTTGCTCAAATACAAGATGAGATTGAACAAACTCTCGCCATGAATCCTAACTTAAATCTTGAGGAACTCAATGCGGTTGCTCAGTATAAGATGGCGCAGGTGAATGATTTACCTAATGATGACTTTTTTGGTGTTTCACCAAGTCAGATGCATAACTGGTTGTATGCCCAATTCAATGAATTAATGGCTGTGAGTATTACTACACCAAAGGATTTGAGTATGAGTCCTGTGATGCGTTATTTAGAGATCATTGTCAACGAGGCTATGGACAATGGCGGCTCATTTAAGGCCACCGCTAAAGGTAACTTGCCAACAAAGCTGGTTAAACAAGCGAGTGAGGTGTTGGCACAGTTTGCTGTATATAAAGACGCTATACTCACCCAATTTTATGAGTATCAAGGCTCAAACGAAGATAAGTTTGATGCACTTCACTATACCCGAGTGCTGGCGGAAATTGCTGGCATTATTTACCACAAAGGTGGCCGTTTTCATCTTAAAAAGACAGCTCAAAAGCAAATGCAAAACCAAGGCATTGGCGCTTTTTTCTTGCCTATGCTTGAAGCTGCGGTACGCGAGTATAACTGGGGATACTTAGATGGATGGGAAGAGACTGTAGACTTAAGGCTGTTTTGGTTATTCATGCTTTGGAGAATAAAAGGTCATCGTTCTTTTCATCGGTTGATTGAAGAAGTGATAACGGCATTTCCAAGTTTACTTGAACAGCTTGAACCAGATAAGTATTACAGTTCAAAACAAAAATTAAGCTTAATGATTGAGTCTCGCTTTATTAATCGTTTTTTACAATATTGGGGCTTTGTTACTTTCGTGCCGGTATGCGCTACGGGAGAGCGAAGAAAGTCAACCGAACTGAATATCCAACCATTACTAAACGAGACTTTTGAGTTCACTATTTAAAGATTAAATTTAAGCACCAGTCTGTATGATGGAAATCTTAAAAAGGCCACAGTCTCTTTGCCAAAGAAACGAAGTGAGGTATTCGTTCATAACCAAGCGTAAAAAGACCTGAACATCGTCATCGGGTCCTTTCATTGGCTTTTAGTGCCTAAACCATGGGGCGAGGTCTTTGTCATCGTCATTGGAGTTGCTCACAGCGAATGAAATCGAAAACCAGTCGGTAACTTCAAATTCCAGTCCTGCACTGACTTCATATGCCACAAACTGCTCTGAATTGTGTTGTGCTGCCATATTCAGGCTGGTATCAACTGCGCCTACGCCTACTTCTATAAACGGGGTGGCGAAGTTCAGTAGATTGTGGTTTTTCAGTGTCGTGGTCAACCATAGGCCCTGTTGGGTATAGTTGCCCTGTAGTCCTCTTATGTCGGCTTTGTTGTAGCGAAACGAGAGTTTATTGTCGAGTGTCCAGTCTTCATTTAACTGGTTGGTTTTGCCTAGCCCCAGTTCAAAATGAGGTGCAGCTTGAGTTTTGAATTGTTGCTCATCCATGGCAAATTCGATATTCGACTGGCTAATTCCTGTAGCCATAAAACCGTAAACCGGGTTTTCGTCAGCTTGCACCATGCCACTTGTCAGTAATATGGCTGTTAAGAGTCGTTTTTTCATCGCTAAATTCCTTGTGCTTATTCGTCAGGTTGATAAACCAGAATGTCGCCGGGTTGGCAATCAAGGTGGTTACAAATGGCTTCGAGGGTTGAAAAGCGGATTGCTTTGGCTCGGCCACTTTTCAACACCGACAGGTTTTGCGGTGTAATACCAACCGCTGCTGCCAAGTCGTTTACTTTCATTTTGCGCTTGGCGAGCATTACGTCGAGTTCGATTACTATCGGCATCAGATGGTCAACTCCTGCTCTTGTTGCAGTGTTTTACCCTCAGTCATAACCCAGCCGATGACGTAAATGATTAATCCTATCATTAGCCGTTTTAAGTCGTTGGAGTTAAGACTTAATTCGAGCGGCAGCGGCTCAGATGCTATACCACAAAGGCGCAAAGCCAATACCAGTAAGTTTGGATAGATAAGGTCAATCAAGACCCAAGCAAACATGGTATAACCCAAGCATTTAAATTGCTGAATATTGCTTTGTGTGAATATCTGGCCTTGTTGATAGAGGCTAAACAGGCGATAGAGGAAAAAATAAAGCAGGCAGTAAATCAGTACATCAACCCAGCCAAGCAGAGCAAGGGCGTTGAAATCCTGCTTTACTAGGGCTTTGCTTAGACTGCTTTCGTCGCCGTTCGGCGTTGCGAAGGTACTTGCGGTATTGAACCCGCCATCAAGTGAAATGTCGAAGCTGGTGGCGTTTTGTTCGGCAAAAACCAGCAGTGATGCGTAAATTGCTATATGAAAAAAAATCGCCAGCATTAACCATATCCTGACTATTTTGCTGACTTTGCTGATCCGTGACATGGCTTGTTCGGACATTGAAAATTGACCTTAATTGCTGCGTAATTGTGGCCAATGTATCATTGGGATTTTTGTAAATCAATATTATTTTATCGTTAAACGATAAAATAATGCTGTTAAAGGTTATTCGACCAATCGAAAAGCAAAGGATAAAGGTTAGAATTATTGTCTATCTTGCTGCCTTTTTGCTGTGCTATATTCAAAGCGGAGAGTGAATATGAAAACTCTGTAAAGAGCACTCCCTTGTATCTAAATTCTTGATTGGACAAATAGAGGAAACAGGGAAAATGAGCAAAGTTAAAGTCATGACACTTGTTTAATTGTGTACTGTTAGTGGGGCTTCCCAAGCAACACAATGGACCGAACATCTTAAGGATGTAATGGTATCTGGCTGCATTGAGGGGCTAGTCCAACAGATGAAGGTGAGGTTTACAGAACAGTCGAAACTACTGAAGTCAAAGAATATAGTATTTGATGAACAAGGGCTTAAATCCTCAGGGAAAATATTCTGTAGTTGTGTTGTTTCAAGGGCTGAAAAAAAAATGGTCATTTGATGAATATACCAGCGGCAGAAAGTATATGAGGCAACTCACTATTGAGGCTATGAATGGCGGCCAGTGTAGACCAACAGGTTATTTGGGGTCCATTTTAACAAAAGGCTCACAGTCGCAAAACTAGTGTGGGAGGCCAATTACGGCCATCCCACGCGTTGTTGTTTTACTCTACAAGATGTAACGCCCTTACTGTTGGGCAACCAGCGACTTGAGCTTGTCGTATCACTGGGTTTTCGCTGCCAACGCAGGATACTTTAGTATCTGAATTATGAAAATAGAATTCACTGCTGATGTTGAAGAACGTATTCTTTTGGACAAGAACA
>JBFHGJ010000043.1:0-46145 GCA_041583135.1 Alteromonadaceae bacterium
AGGCTGTATAAGCACTGCGTTGACATGACTGATAGTGACTTGCTTTTTGGTTTCGAGTGCGGCTTCGACTAAGCTGCCATAACACAAGTTGCGGCATAACCTGAGGTTGCCTTGGGCAGAGCGAATGATGAGCTCAAGTGACGCTTCATCGAAGGTGTTAGCACCCATACGTACAGTGTGTTGCCCGGTAGTGTTAAAGGGGGGCTGTGTCGGGCTGGGTTGTTGTATTCGTCCATGAAGGTCATTCCTGTCGCCTTCCGTGGCTCCACCTCACAGGAACTGAGGCTCCAAGTATTCGCCTCCGTTCCTGTTCGCCCAAACAACGCAAATCGCACGCCTTCGGTTAAGCAGCGTCAGGTTCATTGGGTTAAATGGGCCATGGTGGTGCGGTAGGTTTGGCTAAATACAAAGCCCGATGATTACTCACCGGGCTTTGTCATTTCTGTCAATAGCGAAAATGGCTGTTTTGGTCGGGCAGCGCTGTCGCCGGGGTTAAGGGCTTTAAAAATGGCAGGGGATATATGGGGTGAGGTAGAGAGCCAAAACGGTCATAGCGATGATGGTTGTTTGGTCAAGAAGACGACAGCAATTTGGTTATTCCTCAGCCAATTTTTACAAGTCTCAAATCCACAAAAAAATGCCAGTCAGGTTAACTGACTGGCATTTTTTGTACATATGCTATACCGAGTTGTGATAATGCTCGGGTATTGCCTTTGTTTTTGACTTAGGCTTTTTGCGCTGCGTCGTAGGCGGCTTGGATCTCGGCTTTGGCGGCGTTGTGATCTTCCCAACCATCAACTTTAACCCATTTGCCTGGCTCAAGCTCTTTGTAGCGCTCGAAGAAGTGACGGATTTGGTCTTTAAGCAATACTGGCAAATCGGTGACGTCTTGTACGTCGTCGTAGATTTTGGTCAGCTTGCTTACTGGTACTGCGACTACTTTGGCATCTTCGCCAGACTCATCAGACATTTTCAAAACGCCAACTGGACGACATTTGATCACGCTGCCCGGCAACAATGGGTAAGGCGTCACAACCAATACGTCAACCGGATCGCCATCTGGAGATAAAGTGTCGTTGATGTAGCCATAGTTACAAGGGTAGAACATTGGCGTTGCCATGAAACGGTCAACCATTACCGCGCCGGTATCTTTGTCTACTTCGTATTTGATTGGATCGGCCTGTGCAGGGATCTCAATGATTACGTTAACTTCATCTGGCAGGTTTTTGCCTGCTGGGACTTCTTTAAGGCTCATTTGTTATTTCCTAGTTTGTCTGATTTTCATCCGGAAACTTTCATCCTCGAGAATTTCCGCTAGCGCTGAGTCTCACTCAAGCTTATTTTCAACAAGTTGAAAAGGAGGTAAGTCCTTTTACCTCATTGTATGGTTAAATTCAATTACTGGTGGTAGCTGAGGCAGGTTTCAACTTCCTCTTTCGACCCCATGATCACCGCAACGCGCTGATGAATATCTTCAGGTTGAATCTCCATAATGCGTTGGTAGCCGGTCGATGAGGCGCCACCGGCCTGTTCCACCAAGAAGCTCATTGGGTTGGCTTCATACAACAGGCGCAGCTTATAGGGTTTTTTCGGGTCTTTGTTGTCTGCCGGATACGTAAACAATCCACCTCGGCTCAACAGGCGATGTACGTCGCCAACCATGGCGGCTATCCAGCGCATATTGAAGTTTTTGCCTCGTGGGCCAGTTTCACCGAGCAGCAGGTCATCGATGTAGTTTTGCATCGCTGCTTCCCAAAAACGCTGGTTTGACATGTTGATGGCAAACTCTTTGGTGGTAGGTGAAATGGTTACTTGCTCTTTGGTGAGTAAAAAGCCGCCATGAGTCTTATCCAAGGTAAACATGCGTACGCCTTTACCTGTGGTTAAACACAACATGGTCGAAGGGCCATAAAGTACATAACCTGCGGCTACCTGCTTGGTGCCCGGTTGCAAAAACATGCTTTGGTCGTCTGGCGCTGCGTCTTGTGGCGCTTCGGTAATCGAGAATATGGTGCCGATTAGGCTATTGATGTCGATGTTCGATGAACCATCTAAAGGATCAAAGGCTACCAAGTATCGGCCGGCAGCGCTGCCCGGTACACTGTTTTCTTCTTCTTCACTCATCACGGCGCGTACAAAGCCGGACTCGATCAGTACATCTTTCAACAGCTCGTTGGCTACGACGTCGAGTTTCTTTTGGGTTTCGCCTTGAATGTTCTCATCTAAAGTTGACCCCAAAACGCCTGCTAGAGCGCCTTGACTGACACGAAATGAGATCTCTTTACAGGCGGCCAAAATGGTGCGGATAAGCGAGAGTAAGTCTAAATCAACCCCATCTTCTCGCAAAACCGGTGCTAAACGTCGCATAGTCAATAAACCTTCAATCTGTTGTTCAACCTGAGCTTTTTGCCCAAGTCCGGTTAAAATTGCCGGGTATTTTAATCTAAACAAAAATTAATTTCTTGTTTAATTTGTTTCTGCCTGATAGCAGCGCTTTAGTTCTGTCGCGGCTTTTTGTATATTGTCCGCTATGAAAAAAATCTAATGACAACCTCTAAGGAGTCTGCCTTGTTTTCTACCCTCCAACGTGGCGCCAAATGGCTGCTGCTCATCAAGTTCACTTTGCTACTGCTGCTGCCTATCAGTGCATTGGCTCAGTCCATTGCCGAACTCACCAAGGACATGGATAAAAAGAATGGTTTTTATCCGTTTTATCTTGATAACTCACAAGGTAAAGTCTTTGTTGAAATTGCCCAGTTCAATAGCCCGTTTATTTTTCAAAGCAGTTTACCTTATGGCGTCGGCTCTAATGATTTGGGGTTAGACAGAGGTCAACTGGGCGACACTCGTTTGGTGCAGTTTGAGCGATTGGGCAACAAGGTGTTGCTTAAGCAGCTAAATACGTATTTCCGCTCAGACAGTAACAATCCGGCAGAGCGTCAAAGCATTAAAGAAGCGTTTGCCAGCTCGGTTATCGCGGGTTTTACCATTGCCGCCGAGAGTGACGGCAAGGTTGTCATCGATTACACCGACTACTTGTTGTCTGACGTTCACGGCATTGGCCGTAAGCTTAGTGAGATGAAGCAGGGCAACTTTTCTGTCGATGCCAATCGCAGCGCAATTTACCCACCACGCTCAAAAGCGTTTCCCAAAAACACCGAGCTAGAAGCCCTTATCACATTTAAAGGTGCCAAACCTGGTAACTATGTCAAGCAGGTAACGCCTGATCCGCATAGCTTGAGTGTTCATATGCATCATTCTTTTGTGCAGTTGCCTGATGACCACTATCAGCCGCGCAGTTTTCATCCTTATTCCGGCTATTGGAGTGTTGAAGTCAAAGATTATGCCTCGGCGCTAGATGAGCCAATGGAGAAGCGCTTTATTCCTCGTCATCGTTTGATCAAGAAAAATCCAGGTGCCGCGAAAAGTGAAGCGGTTGAACCGATCGTCTATTACCTCGACCCTGGTGTGCCAGAGCCGGTGAGAAGCGCACTGCTTGATGGGGCCAGTTGGTGGGCACAGGCATTCGAAGCGGCTGGATTTATCAATGGCTATCAGGTCAAAATTCTGCCGGCCGATGCCGATCCGATGGATATTCGCTATAACGTGATCCAATGGGTGCATCGCGCTACCCGCGGCTGGTCTTACGGCAGCTCAGTGATTGACCCGCGTACCGGCGAGATCTTAAAAGGTCATGTGACTTTAGGTAGTCTGCGTGTTAGACAAGACTTATTGATTGCTCAAGGTCTCACCTCTGCTTATGACGGTTCGCCTGCCAAACAGGCGGCTGCTAAAGCCATGGCACTTGACCGTATTCGCCAGCTCAGCGCTCACGAGGTAGGTCATACCTTGGGTATCGCCCATAACTTTGCTGCCAGCGTTAACGATAGAGCGTCGGTGATGGACTATCCACATCCTTTGGTTACTATCGATAATAAAGGCGAGGTGGTTTTAAATGGTGCTTACGATAAAGGTATTGGCGAGTGGGATAAGCAGGTCATTGCTTATGGCTACAGCGAATTTGACGGCAACGACGCTCAGCAACTGGCTCAGGTGATCAATACTGGAAAAGATAAAGGGTTGTTGTTTATCTCAGACCCGGATGCCCGCAGTATGGCCAGTGCTCATCCGACGGCTCATCTTTGGGACAATGGTAAAGATGCGGTAGCTGAGCTTGAGCGTTTAACCACCGTTAGAGCTAAGGCTCTCTCGCATTTTGGTATCAACAGTATCGGTCAGGGCATGGCGTTGTCTCAGCTTGAAGAACGCCTAGTGCCTATTTATCTGTTCCATCGTTATCAAGTTGAGGCGGCCGGTAAGTTTATCGGTGGTCTTGACTATGAATATGAGTTGAAAGAAACACAAGCGCCGCAAGGGAGTCAAATTGTCGATAGCAAGAAACAACAGGCAGCCCTTGATGCCATTTTGGCGACCATAGATGCGGATTTCTTGGCGTTACCTGAACAGACGCTCAAGCTGCTGCTACCGAAAGCTTACGGTGAAAATCGCAGCCGTGAAAGCTTCAATAGCCGTACCGGCGTCACTTTTGACGCCATTTCTGCCGCAGAGGTTGCTGCCAAACACAGCTTAAGCGTATTGTTGCATCCCACTCGCTTAAACCGTCTGAACGAACAGGCGGTTCGTGTCGATAGAGGGCTTGGTGTTGCGCAGTTAATCGATGGTATCTTTAAGCATTCGGTCAAGGCTAAGCCTGCCGAAGGGCTTGCAGGACAAATCCAAACTCGGGTTAGCTATTTGGCGATTGAAATGCTGATTGCCCAGTTTAATTCGAACAAAGTGGCGCCTGAGGTTAAAGCGGTGATCTTTGATAAGGTGACCGGCTTGATCCCTTGGTTGAGTAAAACCCGCCGTCACGGTCTACTCAAGCAGCAACTGCAATGGTTTGAGACGACGGGTAAATGGGAGTCTCGCTTTACGCCGTTGGCCGTGCCGCCCGGCTCGCCAATTTAAGCGGGAGCCTAAGCGTTGAAACATATTCATATTCTCGGCATTTGTGGCACTTTTATGGGCGGCATTGCCGCCATTGCCAAAGCCATGGGCTATCAGGTTACTGGCTCTGATGCCAATGTTTATCCACCAATGAGTACGCAACTTGAAGCGCTCGGTATTGAGTTGATGCAAGGTTATCATGCCGAGCATCTAGAGCCTGCGCCTGATTTGGTGGTCGTGGGCAATGCCTGTTCGCGCGGCAACCCGGCAGTAGAATATATGCTTGATCGGAATTTGCCCTATACCAGTGGCCCTCAGTGGCTGCTGGAGCATCTGCTCAAAGACCGTTGGGTATTGGCGGCATCGGGCACTCACGGTAAAACGACCACAGCCAGTATGATCGCGTGGATTTTAGAATATGCCGAGTTGGAACCGGGCTTTCTAATCGGTGGGGTGCCGCAAAATTTCGGTATTTCAGCGCGCCTCGGGCAAAGCCCGTTTTTTGTCATTGAGGCGGATGAATACGATAGCGCGTTTTTCGATAAACGCTCCAAGTTTGTACACTACCGGCCAAGAACTTTAGTGATCAATAACATGGAGTTCGATCACGCCGATATTTTTGACTCGATTAAAGACATACAAAAGCAATTTCATCATTTGGTGAGAATGGTGCCTGCCAATGGTCTTATTCTCAAACCAGCAAATGATGAGTATGTTGAGCAAACGTTGGCTCAGGGCTGCTGGAGTGATTGCCAAAGTGTCGGCTGTGACAGTGGTGATTGGCAGGCGAGCTTGCTCAGTACCGATGGCAGTCATTTTGCCGTATATCATCAAGGCAAGTTGGCAGGTGAGGTTAAATGGTCGCTGCTGGGCGAGCATAATGTGCATAACGGCTTAATGGCCATTGCCGCAGCCCATCACGCCGGCGTGTTAGTTGAGCACTGTATTGACGGTTTGTGCCAGTTCAAAAATGCCAAAAGACGTATGGAACTGCGAGGCGAGGTCAATCATATTAAGGTGTATGACGATTTTGCCCATCACCCAACTGCGATAGCGACGACGCTCGATGGTTTACGCAATAATGTCGGTCAGGCTCGCATCATCGCCATTTTAGAACCTCGTTCAAATACGATGAAGCAGGGTGTACACCAAGCTGAATTGGCTCAGGCTGTTGCCAAGGCTGATCGGGTTTATTTTTTCGAACCTGAAAACTTAAGCTGGGACATTCACAAAATGGCCACCGAGTGCCCTGTTGAAGCCAAAGTGTGCGACAGTGTTGAAAAAATAGTGGCTGAGGTGGTTGAACATGCCCGTGACAATGACCATATACTGGTGATGAGCAACGGTGGCTTTGGCGATATTCACAACAAACTACTTAATCGCTTACGATAAACGCTTGATGGTGGCGTCGCTTGTGCTTATTCTGAAACAATTAGATTAGGCACTGGCGCAAAACAAGTGCTCGGATGAATACGAGCTATCGCCGCCATCATTTCTTCGGTTGTCTTCACAACACACAAAAGCAAGGTTAAACAGATGTCACAATTTGATGATAAGGTCACGGTCGCCTTTAGCGGGGCTTCTGGTGCGCCTTACGGAATGCGTTTACTTGAGGCGTTGGTGGCAGCAAATTGTCAAATATACGTGCTGGTATCGAGTGCTGCTCGGGTGGTTTTTGCCACTGAGTCGAACATCAATATCCCGGCTTCACCAGACGCGGCCACCCAGTTTTTTAGCGAGGCGCTAGCAGCTAAGCCCGGTCAAGTTCAGGTCTTTGGCAAAGATCAGTGGTTTTCACCTGTCGCCTCTGGTTCGGCGGCGCCGAAAAAAATGGTGGTGTGCCCTTGTAGCACCGGTACCGTGTCGGCGATTGCAACAGGTGCCAGCGACAATTTATTGGAGCGCGCCGCCGATGTGGTGTTGAAAGAACGTGGGCAGTTGATTTTGGTGCCTCGCGAAACACCCTATAACAGCATTCATTTAGAGAATATGCTCAAGTTGTCGCAGCTTGGGGCGACCATCATGCCAGCATCACCGGGGTTTTATCACAAGCCGCAGTCGATAGATGATCTGGTGGATTTTATGGTGGCTAGGGTATTAGACCATCTTGGTATCGAACAACAATTAGCGCCTAAGTGGGGGTATACATCGTGAAAGCGTTGGAGATTAAAGGGCTTAAAAAAACGTACAAAGGTGGCGTTGAGGCGGTTAAGGGGGTCGATTTGACCGTCGAGCAAGGGGACTTTTTTGCGCTGCTGGGACCTAATGGCGCGGGCAAATCGACGACCATTGGTATTTTGTGCTCGTTGGTGAACAAATCTCAAGGTGAGGTCAAAATATTCGGTTATGACATCGATACTCAGTTGGAGCTGGCGAAAAGTCAGTTAGGGCTGGTACCGCAGGAGTTTAACTTCAATCAGTTTGAAACCTTAGAGCAGATAGTGATGAATCAGGCCGGTTACTACGGTATTGAACGCACACTGGCTAAGCAACGCGCAGAGAAATACCTGCGCCAATTGGATTTATGGGAAAAACGCGATAAACCGGCCAGAAGTCTATCGGGTGGAATGAAACGTCGTTTGATGATCGCAAGGGCGTTGATGCATGAGCCTAAAATGCTCATTCTCGATGAACCGACTGCCGGTGTCGATATTGAGCTGCGTCGCTCGATGTGGGATTACCTGACCAACCTCAATGCCCAAGGGGTAACGATTATTTTAACCACGCACTACCTTGAAGAAGCAGAAATGCTCTGTCGCAACATTGCCATTATCGACAAGGGCATTATTATCGAAAATACGTCGATGAAAGCTTTGTTGCACAAAATTGACAAAGAAACTTTCATATTGGACTTACCGAACCATTCGGTAGAGCCACAACTCGACGGTTACGAATATCGCATGATTGATGATCACACTTTGGAGGTGGATACCACCAAGTCGCAATGCGTCAACGGCATTTTCGCTCAGCTGAGCGAGCAGGGGATCCAGGTATTGAGTATGCGCAATAAATCCAATCGGCTCGAAGAGCTGTTTGTCAATTTAGTCAAACAAGGAGGTGCTCAATGAGCCGTGCCAACCTCATTGCCTTAAAGACCCTATGGCGTAAAGAATTCACCCGATTTTTGCGTATTTGGGTGCAGACTTTGGTGCCGCCAGTGATCACCATGAGCCTTTACTTTGTCATCTTTGGTAACCTTATTGGCTCTAGAGTCGGCCAGATGGGTGGCTTTGGCTATATGGAGTTTATCGTGCCGGGGCTTATCATGATGTCGGTGATCAATAATTCCTACTCCAATGTGGCGTCGTCATTCTTTTCAACCAAGTTCCAACGCAACGTTGAAGAGTTGCTGGTTGCGCCCGTGCCTAATTATATTATCGTACTTGGCTATATGGGCGGTGGCGTCGGCCGTGGTCTGATCGTCGGTTGTATTGTCACTGTTGTGGCTTCATTTTTTACCAATCTTCAGATCCACAATATTGCCGTGGTGCTCTCTATGGTGATTATGACGTCCATGCTGTTTTCGCTAGGCGGACTTATCAATGCGATATTCGCCAGAAGTTTTGATGATATTTCTATCATTCCGACCTTTGTGTTAACACCACTGACCTATTTGGGCGGGGTATTTTACTCGGTTAGCCTATTGCCGGAGTTTTGGCAGGGCGCGTCTAAAATCAACCCCATTATCTATATGGTCAATGCCTTCCGCTATGGCTTTTTAGGGGTGAGTGATATCGACGTAACACAAGCTTTTGTTATTGTCGGTTTGTTTGTGGCCGTCTTCTTTAGCCTTGCTTTAAGCCTAATCAATAGGGGCGTTGGTTTACGCTCGTAATTGATGAGCTAAAGGTGCCTTTGAACCGCACTCATTGACTTTTGTGATGGGGATGGTTTCGGTGGCGTTGGACGTCCATGTTGATCCTCCATCATCCATGATGGTGGTGCGCTTGAACCGCACTAATTGCCTTTTGTGATGGGGATGGGGATGGGGATGGGGATGGTTTCGGTGGTGCCGAACGTCCTTGTTGATCATCCATCATCCATGATGGCGGTGCGCATAGCACACCCTACATTGAGATAAACAAACGTAGGGTGTGCTGCGCGCACCGATATGGACTTCGAGACTAAAGCCTCAAGCTACGAGCACCTTCGTGTCTGTTTGAAAAGCAAAATAGACTTTTCTTGCGCCTTGGGATACAGTGAGCGGCTTATTTGTGACTGTTATACCGAATTGGGCGTTTGCCGAATCTGTTAAAAAATATGGTAGAAAAAAACAATCAAGACAGCAGAAGACCGGCAGAGGCTTCCTATGAATCGATGATGCGTATCTTCACAATACCTGAAGATGCCGAATCGACGCTGGCAAAAATTGAAAAGGATATTTCTGAGAACTTAAATGGCTTTCTCTCGGCCCATATTGTGGCGGTAGAAAAGCCGCTGGCTGAGATTGAAAAAGACTTCAATCAGTCGGTTATTCCTGAACAACCCACCTATGTCAGTGATCATGCCGAAGAACTGATGAATAAGTTGGTGGCGCAGTCGGTGCATACCTCATCGCCGAGCTTTATCGGTCACATGACCTCGGCGCTGCCGAGCTTTTTGTTGCCGCTATCTAAGGTGATGGTAGGGCTTAATCAAAACTTGGTCAAAATCGAAACATCCAAAGCCTTTACGCCGCTTGAGCGTCAAGTCGTGGGGATGTTGCATCATTTGGCCTATCGCCGAGATGACAGCTTTTATCAGCAATGGATGCACAGTGCCGAGCATTCTTTAGGAGCGTTCTGCTCAGGTGGAACCATCGCCAATATTACGGCGTTATGGATCGCCCGAAATAATTTGTTCAAACCTAAGCCGGGCTTTAATGGCATTTCTCAGGCCGGGCTTTTTGGCGCGCTCAAAGCCTATGGTTATGACGGTTTGGCGATTTTGGTCTCTAAGCGTGGTCACTACTCTTTGGGTAAGGCGGCCGATGTGTTGGGCATTGGTCGCGAATCTTTGGTTGCCATTGAAACCGACGAGCACAATAAGGTGCGTCCTGAATTGGTGGCGGCCAAGTGCGAAGCGCTGGCAAAGCAAAACATTAAGGTGTTGGCTATTGTTGGGGTTGCCGGTACTACTGAAACGGGCAATGTTGACCCTTTAGATGACCTTGCCGATATCGCCGAACGCTATGGTATCCATTTTCATGTTGATGCGGCATGGGGCGGGGCGACATTGATGTCGAACAACTACCGTCATTTGCTCAAAGGCATTGAAAGAGCGGATTCTATCACCATTGATGCTCATAAACAGATGTACGTGCCGATGGGCGCTGGTATTGTGCTGTTTAAAGACCCGGAAGCGGCCGACAGCATTGAACATCATGCCAATTACATTTTGCGTAAAGGGTCTAAAGATCTCGGTAGTCATACCCTTGAGGGCAGTCGTCCGGGAATGGCAATGCTGGTGCACTCCTGTTTGCAGATCATTGGTCGTAAAGGCTATGAGATGATCATCGATCAGAGTATGAATAAGGCCCGCTACTTTGCCAGTCTGATCGGTAAAGACGATGATTTTGAGTTGATCAGTGAGCCTGAGTTGTGTCTATTGACCTATCGCTATGTGCCGTACAAGGTGCAGCGATTTATGGCCACAGCCACAGATGAGCAACGCCATCAAATCAATGACTGGCTTAACGATTTGACTAAGTTCATTCAAAAACGCCAGCGCGAAACCGGTAAGTACTTTGTCTCAAGAACAAGGCTGACACCAAAGCAATACAAAGGGCAGGAGATAGTGGTATTTCGGGTGGTGCTGGCCAATCCGCTGACCACTGATGATATCTTGCAACAAGTATTGGTCACTCAAAAGGTGATAGCGCAACAGAGTCTCTACGCGCTCAAAAGTATCAATCAGTTTATGGCATCCCTTGAAGGGCAGCAATAAACGTCATCAATGCAGGCTGCGTTTAATGAATTCATCAGGCGCAGCCATAAGCAAATTATTTTCATGCAGTTACTCGGTAATGTCATTGTTGTTCGATTGATGGTCGTTATTTTTGGCCACCGCGCTGTTTAATGCATCATAAGTTTCATACAGCGCGGCAAGGGCGGTGGTCACAATATCCAAAGCCACTTCATATTGGATCTGCTGGGAAGTCTGTTGCATCAAAACCACCATCGGATGCACTTTTTTACTAAAGTCATATTTAAAGACATAGTGCTGCATGGCGGGTTGCTCTTGCTCTGCGGCGTTGACGGCAACACTATAGGCGCAAAGGGCGGCGCAGGCTAAAGCGGCAATGGATTTATAGGCGTTCATGATCTTTCTCTCCTGTATATGGGGCATCAAAATGGATGCCTTATTATTAGGATCGATCAAAACGGCAAAAAGTTGAAAGCCACTTGTATCTAAATGTGTCTACCTCGGCAAAAGCGGGCACTTTGTTACACCCTTAAGCGGAATCACACACAATCGACCACTTATCTCAACTCTACCGCCTATCGTATGAAACGACCAACAACAAACCCTCCAACAACTTGATATGGCTCACTTGTTCAGTGCTGGAGATTGCGCAATAATGCCGCCACTGATTGTTACCCGATGGAGCCTTACATGGCGCATTATGATGTAATTGTTGCCGGTGGCGGCATGGTTGGTGCAGCCTGTGCCAATCTTTTGGCAAAAAATGCGATGAAAGTGCTGGTGATTGAGCGTTTTGATGCCTTTGAACTGAGCTTTAACGAGCACCCCAGTCTTAGAACCTCCGCGCTTAATCGTTTTTCGATTGGCCTGTTGGAAAGTTTGGGCGCGTGGCGTCATATCGACGAAGCACGAAAGGCACCTTACGTTGGGCTACAAACATGGGAAGACCCCAACCACCCTTTGGTATTCGATGCCGCAGACGGTGAGGTTGAATACTTAGGACACATTCTTGAAAACGATCAAGTTCAACAAGCGCTATGGCAGTGTTTTGAGGTTCATGGCGTGAGCGTGTGTTGCCCGGATTCGGTTAAGGCAGTTGAAGCTCATAGCGATAAAATAGAAGTCACTTTGAATGCTGATGAGAAGGTCACGGCCAATTTGCTGGTGGGCGCCGATGGTGGTCAGTCTCGGGTTCGACAATTGGTTGGCATCGGGGTCGAAGGGTGGCAGTATCAACAGCATTGTATGGCCATCACGGTCAAAATGCAGCACAGCTTGCCAGCGGTGACTTGGCAGCAGTTTCACCCAAGCGGACCAAGGGCCTATTTGCCACTGTACGGCCAATATGCCTCGCTTATCTGGTATGACAGCGCAGACACCATCGCTCAGCTTAAAAAGCTTTCTTTAGAAAAGCTCAAGTTGCAGATAGTGCAGGCTTTCCCTGACAAGCTGGGGGATTTTGAAGTGATTGAACAGGGGAGCTTTGCTCTGACCCGAGGTCATGCCAAACGTTATTTTGCCGATAGAGTCGTGCTTATCGGCGATGCTGCCCATACGATTAATCCATTAGCGGGGCAAGGGGTCAACCTTGGTTTTAAGGATGTCGAAAAGCTCGCTCAGTGCGTCGTAGAGCGATTTAATCAAGGCCAACCTTATTGGGATGGTAAAACCTTAAATCAATATCACCAGGCGCGTTACAAGCACAATTTGCTGATGATGTCGGCGATGGATGCCTGTTACCTCGCATTTAGCAATGACATTAAGCCGTTAAAGCTGTTGCGCAATACCGGTCTAAGACTAGCCAACAGTGCCGGAGCCATTAAAAATCAGGTCATGCGCTATGCTATGGGGTTATAGCGCGTCTTCGCCACTAACCATAACACTGCTCAATGGCAGTGACATAACGCTCTATGTCGCTGTCGTAAAAGCCTGAGCAATTTATCGCGTTAAATTCAATTAACTTGTATCCTGCCGCTGTTAAAGCCACGTCGATGACCACACTGGGTGATGGTAGCCAGGTGTCGATGATCTGCTGTACAAATTGCTGCGCCTGTGGGTCTATGTCCGAACTGACTTGTGCTTTACCGGCAAGGCGATATAACGAACCGGTCACCATCTGCTTGTCTACAACAAAACAACGATATTCGCGATAGATTTTTTTGACGCCACAGATGGTAATGGCCAAATCCCCTAACCCTTGGTTCAGCGCATTTTGTTTAAACGTCGCCAATTGGGACTGGTCAAGCACTTGACCGTCAAAGGCTTTGTTATCTTGGGCCGGGCGGATAAAGACTGGATGTTCGTAGTTGACGCTCATTTGTGCCAAAGGCATGACTTTGGCGTCTGCATTGAGTAATTCATGCTTTAGCTTGTCGAGCCAAATATCAAAATGAAAATCATCGTTCAAAAAGCTGCCGGGAGACCAATTATTTTGCTCTGCTATCTTGGCCAGTTTAAGCGCACCACAGACATAGACGCGGCCACTGGGGTTGACTGCTGGTGTCAGCGACAATGTGCCGGGTTTAATGCTGATGCTGGTGTATGGAATATCAAAGCGCTCAAGCACTGCTATCAAGCGTTGGTAGTTTAGTGGTTTAAACAGCGATTGTTGAATGATCCAGTGCATGATGAGACTTATCGAAAAAGTAAGGATACTTCGTATTGTATGTAAGCGAAGCTTAATTTAGTAACGCAGGAAAGCAAAAACCCGACACAAGGTCGGGTTTCACTTAATATGGCTGGGATACCTGGATTCGAACCAGGGAATGACGGGATCAAAACCCGTTGCCTTACCGCTTGGCGATATCCCAATTGTTTTTACATCTTCTTATCGCTTATGGTGGCTAAGGCGGGATTTGAACCTGCGACCCCATCATTATGAGTGATGTGCTCTAACCAGCTGAGCTACTTAGCCAATATACAGGTTTGGGATTCCCGCTAACTTTATTGAAAAGCTCATAAAGTCAATTAAGCGAAAAAGATGGCTGGGATACCTGGATTCGAACCAGGGAATGACGGGATCAAAACCCGTTGCCTTACCGCTTGGCGATATCCCAACAATACATGGTGCGAGAAGAGAGACTTGAACTCTCACATCTTACGATACTGGAACCTAAATCCAGCGCGTCTACCAATTCCGCCATTCTCGCAAATTTTGTTTCGGCATTTTTGCACTTTACCTTAATCACTATAGCTAATAAAGCTTAAAGTGAAAATGGTGGCTAAGGCGGGATTTGAACCTGCGACCCCATCATTATGAGTGATGTGCTCTAACCAGCTGAGCTACTTAGCCTTGTGTTTCTCGTGCTAACCGAGTGGCGCGTATTATGCTGATAACCCTTAAATCCGTCAACACCTTTTTTTCAATTTTTTATGAAAAAAATGCGTTTGCGCATAATTCAGCCGAGAAGCGTTTACACATTAAACCTAAAGTGTACAACGTCCCCATCTTTGACTATATAGTCTTTACCTTCGAGACGCCACTTACCTGCATCTTTAGCACCTGACTCACCGTTAAATTCAACAAAATGATCAAAACCGATCACCTCGGCACGAATAAAGCCTTTTTCAAAGTCGGTATGGATCTTACCTGCTGCCTGTGGTGCAGTGGCGCCTAGTGGAATGGTCCAAGCGCGAACTTCTTTAACACCGGCGGTGAAATAGGTGTGTAGGTGCAACAGATCGTAGCCAGCACGGATCACCCTATCTAAACCTGGTTCTTCAAGCCCTAGTTCTTCCAAAAACTCTTTTTTGTCTTCATCTTCTAGTTCAGAGATCTCTGACTCAATCGCAGCGCACACGGCCACAACAACGGCATCTTCTTTGGCGGCAATTTCTTTGACTTGGTCTAAGTATTGATTGTCTTCAAAACCATCTTCACTGACATTGGCGATATACATGGTTGGCTTGATGGTTAAGAAGTTAAGATAGCTGATGGCTGCCTTCTCTTCTTTTTCAAGTGTAAGTGAGCGCAAGGTTAAACCTTCATCGAGGTGCTTTTGTACTTTCTCCAGTACGCTAACTAGGTATTTGGCATCTTTGTCACCGCTTTTGGCGATTTTAGCTGCCTTCAGCATTGCTTTATCGGCGGTTTCCATATCTGAGAGCACCAACTCGGTATTGATCACGTCAATATCGTTGGCTGGGTCTACTTTGCCGTCAACATGGACGATGTTGTCGTCTTCAAAGCAGCGTACAACATGACCGATGGCATCGGTTTCACGAATATTGGCCAAGAATTTATTGCCCAAGCCTTCACCCTTGGAAGCGCCTTTTACCAAACCGGCAATATCAACAAACTCCATTGTGGTTGGTAAGGTACGTTGCGGATTGACGATGGCGGCCAGTTTATCCAAGCGTGGATCTGGTACTGGCACTACACCAGTATTTGGTTCGATGGTACAAAACGGAAAGTTGGCCGCATCGATACCGGCTTTGGTCAATGCGTTAAAAAGGGTCGATTTGCCGACGTTGGGAAGTCCGACAATGCCACATTTAAATCCCATGAGAATAAACCTTTTGTAAAAAATACCCGATGGACTATCAGGGTTTGAAAGAATGTAGGCGCTGCTGGGCGTTGGTCAGTGAGCCTTTCGCCCAAATATCAAAGCAGCGGGTCGCCTCGTCGATTGCTTGATCGATAAGTTGCTGATCGCTCGGGCTAGGCTTACCTAATACCCAGCCGGTGACCAGTTCTCTGCTACCGGGATGGTCGATACCGATACGCAGACGATAAAAATCTTTGTTGTTGCCTGACTTGGCAATAATGTCTTTAAGGCCGTTATGACCACCATGACCACCGCCTTTTTTAATTTTGGCGATACCGGCTGGTAAATCCAACTCATCGTGAGCGACTAAAATGCTGGAAGTCGGTATTTTGAAAAAGTTGGCCATGGCGCTGACAGATTTACCGCTTAAATTCATATAGGTGGTGGGAATAAGCAAACGAATTTCTTTGCCGTGGGCGATAAATTTGCCGCTGATACCGTGGTATTTGGCATCGGGCTTTAAAACAGTATTGTAAAATGAGGCAAGGGATTGGACAAACCATTCACCCGCATTGTGGCGGGTCTTGGCATAG
Organism: Alteromonadaceae bacterium; assembly: GCA_041583135.1. GTDB lineage: Bacteria > Pseudomonadota > Gammaproteobacteria > Enterobacterales > Alteromonadaceae > JABSOG01. Next base: position 15,935 of record JBFHGJ010000043.1, read on the forward strand.
TCGGGGCCCGGATTGGCCAGGCCCACAACCAATTGAATATCAGAACTGTCGTTCATCGTTCAATCAAAACAACCAAATTACTCAGCAGCGTCTTCAGCTTCAGCGCTGTCGGCTGCTGCGCCACGAGGCATTTGAATGTTGGCAACGGCCAAGTCGTGATCTTCGCCTTTAGACAAATCAACACTGCTAACGCCTTTTGGCAATTTCAGATCTGACAAGTGAACTGAGTGACCTTCTTCCAAGTCAGCCAAGTTGACTTCTATGAACTCTGGCAAATGAGCTGGCAAACAAGTGATGTCGATGCTGTTAACCAAGTGGTTAACTACGCCGCCACGTTTAACCGCTGCATTGGTGCTTTCGTTAACGAAGTGCAAAGGAACGTTGGTGGTCAACTTGTGAGAAGCATCGATACGTTGGAAGTCCAAGTGCATTACCACTGGCTTGTACGGGTGACGCTGCATGTCTTTAACGATACATTCAACTTTGTCGCCTTCAACGTCCAAAGTTAAAATGTGAGAGTAGAAGCCTTCGTTTTCTTGAGCTTTCAAGATATGACGATGTTCTAAAGTAACAGACTGAGGCTCTTTGTCACCACCGTAGATGATGGCTGGAACAAGATTCGCATGACGCAGGCGGCGGCTCGCACCTTTCCCTGTATCAGTACGAAGTTTAGCGTCAAAAGTATAAAGTGCAGACATTTCAATAAACTCCAATAAATAAAAAGATTTTTTCTTTTGCGACCAAAGAAAAAACGAAGCCCCTATTTCGAGGGCGCGGCATGATAACACAAATTGTTGTTAATTCAAACAGCAATTGCCGTCAGTGCTCAAATATCAAAGTCTATGGAGTATTTGGGAACTGGGTGCGTTTGGTAATAGGCATTGAACACATCTTTATTATGATCCTGATATGTTAAAGTGAGCAAAAGCGACTTTGCCCTAGACCTGACCAGTTTAAAGTCGAATTTTGGTGGGTCTTGCATTTCCTGTTCCATTATCCAAGGGGTACTCTCGCAGAGCAATTGCAAAGCGCGCTCTAGTGCAACGGCAAACATCTCGCCATCGTTGCGTTTCCATCTATCGAGATTCGCCGCTTCATCTTCAGATTTTCTATCATTGGCGCAGATGATCAGGCTAAGAGCAGTAGGTGCCAACTGATCAACATTGGCGGTTTTAGTCGATAGCAGGTTAAAGTCGAAACACATATGGGTAATCTGTTTGCTTAGCACCGGGCGTGGTTTCCAAGTCAAATTCATATACATGGTTTGACCATCGGAAACCATCGGGAGTTGCAGGGCCCCGTTGCGGGTGTTGACTTTTAATGATTGCGCCCAAAATGGTGCTCTCATCTGCGGAAAGTTGCTCAATGGTGTAGCAAAATCAGATTTTTCAACAATTTCAAATATCTGCTTGCTCTTTTTCAGTAATCTTTCCTGTTCGGCTTCGGCGATGGCATTGATAATCAGGCCGCCGAGCAATCCGCCTACCAAGCCTGCGCCTACAGGCAAGCCTTGAATTTGTGCCTGCTGCAAGCCCATCAGGGAATAGTTCTGGTACGGCAATTCAGGCGTTCGGTTAATCGAAGCTAGTGGCTCCTCTTTATCGGTTTGTCTCTGTATTGCTATTTGGTCTTGATTGCCGCTGGCAATTTTGAATGCCCAGTCGTCGGTATAAGCGGGTTGTGGATAAAAATCGATTGAGATTTGGTCATACTTATTGCTGATTTCCGGGGTTAAGGCATACCGTGATTTGGAAATACTGTTACAGCCGGTTAAAACTGTCGCACATACTAAGGCTGAAATGATTCTTTTCATACTGATTCCATATAACTACTGATAGTGTTCAAAATACAAGCCACTTTGGCGTAGCGTATTAAAGCAAAAATTGAGCAAATAAGATAGTTGCGAACGTTTGAGTTTTGGTATTGTAAGTGTAAAAACCTAGTAGCCATAAGGGGGGCTATCATCGTTGTAGAACCGACATTTACTGTTGGCCGTTTATTCTGTGATGGCGGTATAAAGGGTAGGTGTAAGATGTGGGCACAAATGCCCGTGTTACGAGGTGGGGCTTTGCAGGCATAGAGTGGCTTAAAAAAAACGGACCGCTATTTAGTGGCCCGTTAATCATTTCACGCAGCGAAATCCCATCAGATTGCGCAGCAAGATGATTTAGTCAAACATCGCAGAGATTGATTCTTCGTTGTTTACTCGGCGAATGGCTTCAGCCAACATATCACCCAAGGTCAACTGTTTGACTTTATCGATGGCTTGCATCGCAGGCGTCAATGGGATTGAGTCGGTTACGATAACTTCGTCGATCACTGAGTTGGCGATATTGCTTGGTGCATTGCCAGAAAAAACGGGGTGAGTGGCGTAGGCAAATACGCGCTTGGCACCGTTTTCTTTAAGCGCTTCGGCTGCTTTACATAAGGTGCCGCCGGTATCGATCATGTCATCGACGATAATACAGTCGCGGCCTTGTACGTCACCGATGATGTGCATGACTTGGGCAACATTGGCACGTGGGCGACGTTTGTCGATGATCGCAAGGTCGGCATCGTTCAACAATTTAGCAACGGCGCGGGCACGAACAACACCACCGATATCAGGTGAAACAACGATTGGCGTTTCAAAGCCACGACCTTTCATATCGTCAAGCAAAATCGGCGTACCAAACACGTTGTCTACCGGTACGTCGAAAAAGCCTTGGATCTGCTCGGCATGCAGGTCAACGGTCAAAACGCGGTCAACGCCGACGCTGGACAAAAAGTCGGCAACCACCTTGGCAGTGATTGGCACGCGGGCGCTACGGACACGACGGTCTTGGCGGGCATAACCAAAATAAGGAATGACCGCAGTAATTCGGCCAGCAGAAGCGCGACGTAGGGCGTCTACCATTACGATCAATTCCATCAGGTTATCATTGGTTGGCTGACAGGTTGACTGTAGAATGAAGGCGTCTGCTCCACGCACGTTTTCGTTAATTTCTACCGCAATCTCACCATCGCTGAAACGGCCAACGCTGGCATCGCCGATGCCGATGTCCAATCGTTTGGCTACTCGGGCGGCTAATTTCGGAATGGAATTGCCGGTAAAAAGCTTCATATCTGGCACAATCGTGTCCTCAGTATATTTAGTCGGAAAATGTGGGTTTTAACGGGCTGTTTTGCAAGGCGCGGACGGTCGGGGACACGTTTTGGCCCTGGGCGACAAACCCGGACACACCGTCAGGCAAACAACTCATGGCTTTTACTGCGCTTTGTTTATCGTCAAAGCAGGCAAACACACAAGCCCCTGTGCCGGTCAGGCGAGTTGGCGCACATTCTAACAATCGCCTTATTGTGATTGCAACCTCGATGTGATGCTTTTTCACCAAGGCTTCACAGTCATTTCGGGTGTTTTCAAAGCGGTAATCGTCAGGGCGTATTTTTACGCTGTTACGCGGCAGTGCCGGGTCGGTAAAGATTTTCGCCGTTGCAATATGGCAAGGTGGTTTGGCCACTAAGTACCACTGCTGCGGTGGCTCACATGGGGTGAAGATCTCGCCAACGCCTTCGGCAAAGACGGCTTGGCCATTGACAAACACCGGCACGTCGGCACCAAGAGTCAAACCGATTTGCTGCATCTGTTCACTGCTTAAATTCAACTGCCATAGTCGATTCAAGGCTAAAATGGTGGTCGCGCAGTTCGATGAGCCACCGCCAACGCCACCGCCCATCGGCAAGATTTTTTCGAGGTCAATCTCAATGCCTTTATTTGGTGCAAACTGTTGTTGCAGTAATTTTGCGGCTCGAACAACAAGGTTATCGTCGGTTTCAAGTGCTTTGATATTGCAGTTGAGTTTGACTATACCATCATCGCTTGGGCGAAAGCGCATGGTATCGCCGTAGTCTAGAAACTGAAATAGCGTTTGTAGTTCATGGTAGCCATCGGCGCGACGGCCAGTGATATGTAAAAATAGGTTGATTTTGGCCGGTGAGGGCAGCACCAGTTCAGTCACTTGGATTGAGCTCCCATTGTGAAATTTTTATCAAAGCATTAATGTCGCCACCTGTGAGGCGAATTTTTTTCGGCAGTTGGTATTGCTCAACATGCGTATATTCAAGATAGTCGATTTGCCACATTTGGTTGCTGCTGTCGCGCAGTTTTATGCGCTTTATCCGATGCAGTGCGTCAAACTCCAGTTGGTGCTGTTGATAATCTTTACTGGCACCTTTCATCCAATCGGGCAATTCGTTGACCGGCAGCGTTATGCCGGTGGTTTGATAAAGCAGCTGTTCGGGGGAGTTAGAATGATAGACTTTCCCATCGGCTTCTAAGGTTGAGTGGTCGGCAAAGCTTTGCATTTTCATGATGGAAGTGCCTAAAAATGCGGTTAGGCGAATGTCGGAATAACGAGCTTTTTGTTGCCAGTAGAGGCTGGCCGAAAATTTCTTTTGTGGACTTTTAAAAACCAGTTTGCCGTTGATGCGCCAAGAGGTGAGCGTTTCAAGTGCCTTTTGTCGCAGGATTTCGTCTTGATAGACTTTAACCGCCACCTGTGGTTTTTTGACTGTGGTACAGCCACTGAGCAATATTGTCAGCACCATGATGCCGAACAAAGGAATGGAGAAAGTCGATTTAAGGGTTATTTTCATCAATTGATCCGCTAAAAATGTGCTCTTGCCTTTTTTTATCTGGTGATTTCTCGTAAAATTGCGCGTCCGTTTTACTATGAGCCGAGATTGAATGACCATTCTTGCATTGGGGATCAACCACAATACTGCGCCGGTGGCGTTGCGCGAGCGCGTTGCTTTTGCCCCGGAACAAATGGTTGATGCCTTGCAGCAATTGTCGGACCGCCTAGGGCTGGGTGATGCCGTAATTCTCTCTACCTGCAACCGAACAGAGATTTATTGTAGCGGCAATGAGGCAAATTCCGAAGCAGTTTTACAATGGTTGAGTCAATTCCACCACGTAGATAAGGCGCAGTTGGCCGAATATACCTATCATCATCAAGACTTAGAAGCCTGTAAACACATTATGCGAGTCGCTTGCGGACTGGATTCACTGGTACTTGGCGAGCCGCAGATCTTAGGGCAAATCAAACAAGCCTTTACTCAGGCGCGCAATACCGGCAGCGTTTCGTCGTTGTTCGAGCGATTGTTTCAACACTCGTTTTCGGTAGCCAAACAGGTGCGCACTGAAACTGAAATTGGTGCCAATGCCGTGTCTGTGGCCTATGCTGCGGTCAATCTGGCGAAACACATTTTTGGTTCGCTTAAGCAGGCCAAAGTGTTGTTAATCGGCGCAGGTGAAACCATTGAACTGGTGGCTAAGCATTTGCTTGAGCAGGGGGTTGAACAAATTACTGTTGCCAACCGAACCTTGGCCAGAGCCGAAAGTCTTGCTGAACAGTTCAGCGGTGATGTGATACCCTTGTCTCAGGTCCCCGACGATTTATACAAAGCGGATATCGTGATCAGTTCAACTGCCAGCACTTTGCCTATTATCGGCAAGGGAATGGTGGAAAATGCCCTGAAAATGCGTCGCTACAGCCCCATATTATTGGTGGATCTGGCGGTGCCAAGAGACATCGAAGGGCAGGTTGGCGATATAGAAGACGCCTATTTGTACACAGTTGATGATCTACAGGTGATCGTCGGTGACAATATTGCCTCACGAGAGCAAGCGGCCGTTGAGGCCGAAGGTATAGTAGAACGTCAAGCGCAGAGTTTTTCCGAATTCCTACGTTCGCTCAATTCGGTGGACATTATCCGCCGCTATCGCAGTGAATGTGATGGGATCAAAACAGAGTTGTTGGAAAAAGCGAAAAAGCAATGTGCCATGGGCAAAGACCCGGAAAAAGTGATGGAAGAATTGGCTCATAAGCTGACCAACCGTCTGATGCACTGGCCAACCCATTCGCTTAAAACAGCGGCGAAAACCGGAGAAATTGATCAGTTGCACATGATAAAAAATGTCCTTGGAATTGAATAGATGAAAGCATCGATATACGCAAAGCTAGAAGGTTTGAACGAACGTCACGAAGAAATACAGGCGCTGCTTAGCGACCCGGGTATTATCTCTGACCAAGACAAATTCAGGGCATTGTCAAAAGAATACTCAGAACTTGAAGGCGTCACTAAGGCGTTTAAAGCCTATCAACAAGCCGAACAGGATTTTGCCGCCGCCGAGGAGCTGCTTAAAGACGACGATCCGGACATGCGCGAAATGGGGCAAGAAGAATTCAAAGACGCGAAAAAAACATTAGAGCAGCTCGATAGCGAGCTTGAAGTGTTGATGTTGCCCAAAGATCCCAACGACAGCCGCGATTGTTATATTGAAATTCGTGCCGGTGCCGGTGGTGACGAGGCCGCGATTTTTGCCGGCGATCTGTTTAGAATGTATAGCCGTTATGCTGAACGCAAAAAGTGGAAGATCTCGGTGATGAACGCCAACGAGGGCGACCATGGTGGCTACAAAGAGATCATTGCGTTAGTGAGCGGTGAAAATGTCTATGGTCAACTTAAGTTTGAATCGGGCGGTCACCGCGTACAACGGGTGCCTGAAACCGAATCGCAAGGACGGGTTCATACCTCTGCCTGTACCGTCGCTATTATGCCAGAGATCCCTGAGGCTGAAGCGATTGAAATCAATCCGGCGGATTTAAGGGTCGATACTTTTCGTTCATCGGGCGCTGGTGGTCAGCACGTTAACAAAACCGACTCGGCCATTCGTTTGACGCATTTACCCACAGGTATTGTGGTTGAGTGCCAAGAAGAACGCTCACAGCATAAAAACCGCGCCAAAGCGATGTCGATGTTGGCCTCAAGAATTCAGGCCGTCGAAGATGAAAAACGCCGTTTGGAAGAAGAATCTACTCGCCGTTCATTAGTTGGCAGTGGTGACCGTTCTGAACGAATTCGCACCTATAACTTCCCGCAGGGGCGTCTGTCTGACCATCGCATCAATCTCACCCTTTACAAGCTCACTGAGGTAATGGAAGGGGATTTGGACGCGGTGCTGACGCCGTTAACCGTTGAGCATCAGGCCGACTTGCTGGCAGCGATGTCACAAGATAGCTAATGACTGAGGTCTGTATCAGCGATGCCTTGAAAGCCGGTTGCGACATGCTCGCTGCTGGCTCACCCAGCCCAAAAGCCGATGCCCGTTTTTTGCTGTGTTATGTCCTTGGGCAAAACGACACCTATTTATATACCTGGCCTGATAAGCTACTCAGCGCCGAACAATACCACCGCTATCAAAGCTTACTTGAGCGCCGTAAACAGGGCGAGCCGGTAGCTTATATTATGCAAGAACGTGGCTTTTGGACCTTGACCCTTAAAACCGCCGAATGCACCTTGATCCCGCGAGAAGAAACCGAATGTTTGGTTGAGTTCGCTCTTGAGCTGTTGCCAGATAGACCTGCAAAGGTGTTGGACCTTGGCACTGGTACTGGGGCTATTGCTTTAGCGCTGGCCTCTGAGCGCGCGCAGTGGCAGGTATACGCCTGCGATTATAATGATGAAGCGGTAAAGTTGGCGCAAGAAAACGCCGCCAATTTGGGTTTTACACGGGTCAACATATGCCAAAGCGATTGGTTTGGTGCCTATGCAGGCCATGAGCAGAGTTTCGATATGATTCTTTCCAATCCGCCCTACATTGCGCCGGACGACCCGCACCTGACCCAAGGGGATTTGCGGTTTGAACCGATAAGTGCTTTGGCTGCCGATGATCAAGGCTTTAGCGATATTTTTGCCATTGTCGATAATGCCAAGCGTTTCTTAAAGCCCGGAGGCTGGTTGCTATTGGAACACGGTTTTGAACAAGGCCCGCGAATTGTCGAATACCTGTCGGCGGCAGGCTATAGCGAGGCGGCGACGCAAAAAGATTTGGCCGGTCTTGATAGATTCAGTGTGGCCAAGTTGCCATGAACTCGTTTTAACCCCAATCGGCCAGCTTATTAATTTTGCTTTATGGCCTGAATGGATATATAAATTAAGAGACTTTAGCAAAAAAACAACACAGATAATAAGGGTACTCTATGGCAAATGAATTCCTGTTTGCGGACGATGCAGAGGAAGAAGTTTCCACCCAAACCGGAAGCTGGAAAGTGATTATCGTCGATGATGAACCTGAGGTTCATGCCGTGACCAAATTGGCGTTGAGCGACTTTACTTTTCAAGGTAAACCGCTTGAGTTTATCAGTGCCTATTCCGGTTCCGAAGCTCAGGCAGTGGTCAGCGACCATCCTGATGCCGCCATTGTGTTGCTTGATGTGGTGATGGAAACCGACGATGCCGGTTTGAATGTTGCCCGTTATATTCGTGACGAAGCGCTAAACCCTCATGTTCGAATTATCTTAAGAACCGGGCAACCGGGGCAGGCGCCAGAGCGTCAAGTGATCCTCAATTACGATATCAACGACTATAAGTCTAAAACCGAGCTGACGGCGCAAAAGTTATTTACCGTGATCATGGCGTCACTTCGCTCTTATCGCGATATTATTTCACTTGAGCAGTCTCGCATGGGATTGGAAAAGATCATCCGAGCGTCGGCGGATCTGTTTTCCGTCCACTCGATGGACAATTTTATTGTTGGTATCATTCAGCAGTTGACGTCGATATTGGGCTGCGCCGAGGAGGCGATGTATATCACCTCGTCATTGGTGGCTGGTTCAACCGAGCCGGTATCCTCAAGCAATTTGACGGTGTTCGCCGGACAGGGCGAGTATCAAAACGATGCCGGTAAGCCGATCCGCGACGTGCTAAACAACGAGTTGCTTCATGCGGTCGATGAGGCGCTCAACTCTCACTCCATTGTTTATCGTGAAAACTATCTGGTGGCCTACTGCTCGAGCAAATATACCGAAGGGTCGCTGCTGTATGTCTCTGGGATCCCAGAGGAGCTTGACGACAATCGTAAAAAACTGATCGAACTGTTCTCGCAAAATGTGCAAATTGCCTATGAAAATGTTCAGCTCCAAGCTGAACTGGAAGATACCCAAAGAGAAATCGTGCATCGCCTAAGCGAAGCGGTCGAGCAGCGTTCGACAGAAACCGGCAATCACGTGAAAAGGGTGTCGAGTATTTGTTTCTTGTTGGCCAAACAGTATGGTTTGCCCGAGAGTGAAGCAGAGGTGTTGATGCACGCATCGCCATTACACGATGTTGGTAAAATCGGCATTCCGGACAGTATCTTAAACAAGCCGGAAAGGCTGCTGCCAAAAGAATGGGAAACCATGAAAGAGCACGCCAAAATCGGCTATGACATTTTAAAAGCGTCGAAACGTCCGATCATCCAAGCGGGCGCCATCATTGCCAGAGATCATCATGAGCACTGGGACGGTCAAGGGTATCCGGCGGGTCTTAAAGGTGAAGACATTCACATTTATGGTCGTATCTCAGCCATTGCCGATGTGTATGATGCCTTAAGACATAAACGCTGTTATAAAGAGCCTTGGTCGCAGGAAAAAGCGGTTGAGCTGCTCAGACAAGAGCGTGGAAAACATTTTGAGCCGAAGCTGGTAGACATTCTTATCGAACATATCGATGAGGTCGAAGCAATACTGACCGCCAACCAGTAACTTTGGTTGGTGGTCTGTCTCATCGCGGCAAAGATAAAGCGCCCTGGCACTGGTGATCGCCACGTACATATATTATACTGCGCGGCAAAATAAGCCATATTAATGCCAGCATTCATGTACGTCATAGTTAAACATCTCCATCTTACTTTAGTTGCCCTAAGCGTTTCCCTATTGGTTATTCGTTTTTTCTGGCAGACTAGAAACTCTGCCATGATGAATAAAAAATGGGTGAAAGTGGTGCCGCATGTCATCGACACCTTTTTACTGCTCAGTGCTTTAATGCTGTGTGTGCTGATCAATCAATATCCTTTCGTACAGCCTTGGTTGACCGAGAAGTTTCTGGCGGTGATAGCCTATATCATTATGGGCGTTATGTGTTTTAGAGGCCGTACCAAAATGCTCAAGATGGTTGCCTTTGCCGGTGCGCTTGGTTGGCTGGTGATGATCGGCAAGTTGGCAGTGACCAAAACACCACTGTTTCTCGCCGTCTAGGCTAAGCCTTTTATTTAAGGGAACATAGTGCAGAAGTATTGCTAAACCTATGACTGATATCGTTTTATCTCAAAACTTTGGTGACTACCAAGACCTGTTGTGTGATGTTTTGCTGTTTGAACATCAAACTGAAGGGCTCGGGACCGTGGCCGAGAGTTTGACCTTGGTCGATAGGTTAACCGAGCAGTTGAGCGGCTATATGTATGAGCAGGGATATCAACAGGACCAGCCTTTGGGGCTTGATCAGCTCAATGATGTGCTGGACAGCTTTTATTTGGACCTTGCCTTTAGTTCTACCACCCAAGATGTACCAGAGAGTGTACTGAACTCCTTATGCTATGTGGTGCGCTATCACACCGGTGAAGCCATTAGCATGTCGATACTGCTCAATCATTTGTTGAATCGCTTGGGCTTTGAGTGTGCTACTGTGGTGATTGACCATGAGTTGATGCTCAAAGTGGACCTGTCGAAGCACCTGTTTGTGGTCGTCGATGCCATTACCGGAGAGCAACATACCCACAAGGTTAAACCTTCAGAGTCGATTCTACCGGAGCTTGACGGCTTACAATATCGCGGGGTTGATAAGCTTAGCATGTTGCAGATTTATCTGACTCAGCAAAAAATGGCCTATACCCAAGAGCTGCAATATGACAAGGCGTTGCAATGTATCGAAATGCTGATTAAATCCATGCCGGATGATCCTTATCAAAGACGTGATCGCGGCTTTATTTTGCATCAGCTCGATTGTTTTGAACATGCTCGGGACGACTTTGAGTTCTTTATCGATCAATGTCCGGAAGACCCCGCCGCACAACTGCTTAAGCTACAACTCGAAGAATTTGTCGGCCGCAACTATACCGTGCACTAACTTAGTGGGCGTGCGTCTCTCGTCATAGCAATTTTTCTCTATATTTTGTATATTTAGGCGCTGCGCTTTATAGCGGCGCAATACGTACTACATAATCTGTCCTTTTATAACGATAACGATTCAGGTAACTCAATGGAACATCACCAGGCATTAATCACCAACGACGCTACCGTAATGGGGCTGTTGGCTGTGATTTTGGGCTTTGTTTTTTACACCTCCAGCAGCACGACGCCATTTTGGCAGAAGTTTTACAAATACATTCCTGCATTGTTTTTGTGCTACTTCCTACCGTCTTTACTCAACACCCTAGGCATCGTCGATGGCCATAGCTCGAATGTTTACTTTGTGGCTTCGCGCTATTTGTTGCCAGCATGCTTGGTGTTGTTGATCATGAGCGTCGATTTAAAGGCCATTTTCAGCCTCGGGCCTAAAGCGCTGGGGATGTTTTTAGTCGGTACTACAGGTATTGTGATAGGCGGTCCGATTGCCATTTTAGTGGTTTCGACTTTCGCCCCTGAGTGGGTTGGCGGACAAGGGCCAGACGCGGTATGGCGTGGTATGACGACCGTTGCGGGTAGTTGGATAGGCGGTGGCGCCAATCAGGCGGCAATGAAAGAAATTTATAATGTAGGCGGTGATATCTTCTCGGCTATGGTGACGGTGGATATTATCGTTGCCAACCTTTGGATGGCGGTGTTGCTGGTGCTTGCCGGTAACGCCAAGTCAATCGACAATAAAATTGGTGCCGATACCAGTGCTATCGATGCATTAAAGGTGAAGGTTGAGCAATACCATGCCGAAAATGCCAGAATGCCTCAATTGACCAACTATATGTTGATGATCGCCATCGGCTTTGGCGCCACCGGTTTGGCGCATTTTATCGCCGATATCCTGACACCATTTTTCAAACAGTTCCCTGAGTTGCAGCGCTTTAGCTTCCACAGCAGCTTCTTTTGGATGATCGTATCGGCAACGATCATTGGCTTAGTGCTGTCTTTCACCCGTTTTCGTCATATGGAAGCCTATGGCGCCTCTAAAGTCGGTTCGTCGTTCTTGTACGTGCTGGTGGCGTCTATCGGCTTGCATATGAATATTCTGGCAATTAAAGAGGCGCCACAACTGTTTGTTGTCGGTGCAATTTGGATGTTGGTCCATGCCAGTATGATGCTGATCGGTGCCAAGTTAATGCGCGCACCATTGTTTTATATGGCTGTCGGCTCGCAAGCCAATGTCGGCGGCGCGGCTTCTGCCCCTGTGGTGGCGTCGGCATTCCACCCTGCCTTGGCACCTGTTGGGGTATTGCTGGCTGTATTCGGTTATGCCATCGGCACTTTCGCAGCGTGGTTCTGTGGTCAGCTAATGCAGGGTGTTGCGCCGGTTTAAACATGTTGTCATCGTTGTCGATGCGTCGTGCGCACCAAATCAAAATGAGAGAAAGATGAATACACAAATTATCAAAGTCGGCGATATTGAAGTTGCCAACCATAAACCTTTTGTCCTGTTCGGCGGCATGAATGTGCTTGAATCGCGCGACCTTGCGATGCGTATTGCCGAGCACTATGTTGAAGTGACTGGCAAACTCGGTATTCCGTACGTGTTCAAAGCGTCATTTGACAAGGCCAACCGCTCGTCAATCAACTCTTATCGCGGTCCTGGGTTGGATGAAGGCATGAAGATCTTCGAAGAAGTCAAAACCCAATTCAATGTGCCGGTGATCACCGATGTTCATGAGCCACATCAGGCAGCCCCCGTTGCCGAGGTTGCCGATATCATTCAGCTGCCAGCATTTTTGGCGCGTCAAACCGACCTTGTGGTGGCCATGGCCAAAACCGATGCCATTATCAACGTTAAAAAGCCGCAGTTTTTGGCACCTCACGAAATGCGTCATATCATTAAGAAGTTTAACGAGGCGGGCAATGATAAGGTGATCTTATGTGAGCGAGGTTCATGCTTCGGTTACAACAACCTTATCGTCGATACCCTTGGCATGGATGACATGAAACAACTGGCACCGGTGATGTTTGACTCGACTCATGCACTACAGCGTCCTGGTGGTCGCTCTGACAGTGCCGACGGCAGACGTGCCCAAGCCGCTCAGCTTTCTCGTGTCGGTATCGCATTGGGTCTTGCCGGTTTGTTTATCGAAGCCCACCCAGATCCAAACCAAGCCAAGTGTGACGGCCCATGCGCCTTACCACTAGATAAACTAGAGCCTTTCTTATTACAAATGAAGCAAGTTGATGATTTGGTGAAATCATTCAGTGAGCTTGATACCTCAGCAGGCAAATAATTTTGCCTTTATAGGTTGGTTGTTGTTGGGCAACGCCCGACAATGACTTGCCGACAACATCAAACCTGCCAACAAAAAAGAAAAACAAATCTGTAAGAAAAGCGTTACAAATTCAGTGTGGCCCGGGTTGGGAAGTCAGGCCACACTGAAAGTGTGAAATGAATAGACGAGACAGAACAATAAAATAATCTACTCGCCGACGGCTGAGGTTACTTTATCATCCTTAATTGATTGGCTCTTTGCCAATGCACCATCTAAACTTGAGTTGTCGCCAATACTCAGCATCAGTTCTTTTTTAACTGAAGCATTGATTGTCGCTACAACTTGCTTTAGATTCTCATCCATCAAGGCTGCCGCTGAATATTGCGCATTCAGTTGCAGCTTAGCAGCTAATAGTGTGTTTGAATCAAATTCAACTTTTGCTGTGTCGGCGGCTTGTGCGTTTAAGCTACCAAATAGGGTCAAAGTGACAATTACTGCATTAAAGGTGTTTAAAATTTTCATCATTTCTGTCTCATAAAAACTGTTAGTATTATTAATGCAAAGTTTAGTGGATATTTATTCGATTTTTATTCAGGATGTCTGGTTGGGAAAATCTAAACATCGCTGAAGGCCATATAAAATAAACGTTTCTAACTTTGTTGTGTGTAATGTAATTGAATAAATGCTAGAATTACAGCGATAAAAAATAATGAAGATTCATTAGTAAAACTAATGGATTGAGCGGACTAAACTGATTGGAAGCCCAATGTCTCGTCGATTACCACCATTAAATGCGCTAAAAGCCTTTGAAGCCGCTGCCAGACAGCTCAGCTTCACCCGTGCCGCTGAGGAATTATTTGTCACTCAAGCTGCCGTCAGCCATCAGATCAAAGCTTTGGAAGAACATCTGGGCATTAAATTATTCATGCGAAAAAATCGCTCTTTACTATTGACTGAAGAAGGGCAGGGATACTTTTACGATATTAAAGATATCTTTAGTCAATTGATGGAGGCGACGGAAAAACTGTTGGCCAAAGGGGCCAAAGGGGCGTTGTCGGTAAGTTTACCGCCGACTTTTGCGATTCAGTGGTTGGTGCCAAGGCTTAACCAGTTCTCTGAGTTGCACCCTGAAATCGATGTACGCATTAAAGCGGTTGACCAAGAAGCCGACTCATTGACCGATGATGTCGATATTGCCATTTATTACGGTCGTGGCAATTGGCCGAATGTCAAAGCCGACAAACTGCACACCGAATATATGGTGCCGGTATGCTCGCCGATGCTGATCAATGAAAGAAAACCGTTAAGAGAGCCACAAGACTTGGTACACCATACCTTGCTCCATGATATGACCAGGGAGAACTGGAAGGAATGGATGAAAAGTGCAGGGGTTAAAGGCATCAATGTCAATCATGGGCCTATCTTCAGCCATTCATCGATGGTGTTGCAGGCGGCCATTCATGGTCAGGGCGTGGCACTTGGTCACAGCATCTTGGCAAAACCTGAGATTGACTCGGGCAGATTGATTTGTCCGTTTAATGAAGTGTTGGTGAGCAAAAATGCCTATTATGTCGTATGCCGAGAGTCGCAAGCTGAGCTGGGTAAGATCTCAGCTTTTAGAGACTGGATGTTAGAACTGGTCGCAGAAGAACAGGATGAGTTTGTCGATGTCTGAGATCACTAAAGCGCACGTCAGGTGTTTGACTAAGGCCTCTGGTACTGCCATTGCCCGTTTTGTTTTTGCCCACGGCGCCGGCGCCGGTATGGACAGCGACTTTATGCAGAACATGACGGCCAAGCTGGCAGATAAGGGCGTTGAAGTGTGGCGCTTTAACTTTCCCTACATGCAACAGATGAGTGAAAGTGGCAATCGCAAGCCGCCTAACCGAATGCCTGCTTTGTTGGCCCATTATATTGCCGAGCTAGAGCTACAACAAACCGCACTGCCGTTATTTATCGGCGGCAAATCCATGGGGGGTAGAGCGGCGACGTTGCTGGCGGCCGATTGCCCCGAGCCATTACAAGCGCTTATTCAAGGCGTGATTGTGTTGGGGTATCCGTTTCATCCAGCCGGTAAGCCGGATAAGCTCAGAGTTGAGCACCTCGGGGCGATGCAAAGTCCTTGTTTGATTGTTCAAGGTGAGCGCGATACCATGGGCAATCAACAAGAGGTTGCGGGTTATGGGCTAGGTGATAAGCTCAATGTGGTCTTTATGCCCGATGGCGACCACAGTCTGAAACCACGTAAGGCCAGCGGTGTTAGTCTTGAGCAAAACCTCGATACAGCCTGCGCGACCATCGTCGCTTTTATTCAACAACGAATCTAACTGAACCCATGAATCGATTTATTTTGGCCTTTGGTGCCAGCGCCGCTATGGTGGCGGTTATACTTGGCGCTTTTGCCGCCCATGGCCTCAAAGGTCAACTCTCCAGTGAGATGTTGGCGGTATTTCAAACCGGTGTGCAATACCAGTTTTACCATGCTTTGGGATTATTGGCGGTGGGCATTATTGCCAAACATCTGTCTAGTGGATTGGTGATCCGCGCCGGGCAATGCTTTATTGCCGGCATTGTGCTTTTTAGCGGTAGTCTTTATGCCCTGGCGTTGACATCAGTCAAATGGCTTGGTCCTGTTACGCCCATCGGGGGCGTGTGTTTTATCGTCGGCTGGCTATTGTTGAGCATTGCCATTGTAAAGGATAGTAAATGAACGCGTTGTTATTGTATTGCCGTCCGGGCTTTGAAAAAGAATGTGCCGCCGAGATCCAAGATAGGGCCTCGGCGCTAGGGGTCTATGGTTACGCCAAAACCCAAAGCAACAGTGCCTATGTCGTCTATCAATGTCAGCAGGCAGGTGATGCCGATATGTTGGCGCGTAAACTGCCGTTCAATACCTTGATTTTTGCTCGTCAGATGATGGTTTGCGTCGATGAGGTGGTGGCGATGGATACAGACGATAGGATCAGTAGTGTCCTTGCCCATATCGCCGAAGTGCCGGTGTGCGGCTCGGTGTTGGTGGAAACCCCTGACACCTCACAGGCTAAAGAGCTCAGCAAATTTTGCCGCAAGTTTACCGTGCCGCTGCGCGCTGCGCTGAAAAAGCAGAAAAAGCTGACGGAAAATGAAAGCCAGCATCGCCCGACACTGCATTTGCTGTTTACTTCTACCGATAGCGCCTATTTGGGTTATTCCTACAGTTATAACCATTCTCCCAATCCGATGGGGATCATGCGTTTGCGCTTTCCTTCACAGGCGCCAAGCCGTTCTACGTTAAAGCTCGAAGAAGCCTTTTTGACTTTTATTCCCGAGCACGAGCGTGAACAGCGCTTATCCGGTGCACTAAATGCTGTCGATTTAGGCGCCAGCCCCGGCGGTTGGACCTATCAGTTGGTGAGACGGGGGATGATGGTCAGCAGTGTGGACAATGGTCCAATGGCCGATTCATTAATGGAAACCGGACAAGTCGAGCATTTTATGGAAGATGGCTTTAAGTTCAGGCCGTCACGTAAAAACATTTATTGGCTAGTGTGCGACATGATTGAAAAGCCCAGCCGGGTGGCCGAGTTGGTGGCTTGGTGGTTTATCGAAGGGTACTGTCAAGAAGCCATATTCAATCTCAAGTTGCCGATGCGTAAACGCTTTGAAGAAATGAAGCAATGTTTTACCTTAATTGACGAATTGTTCAGTGAGCATGAGGTGAACTACCAGATGCAGGCCAAACAGCTCTACCACGACCGTGAAGAAATTACCGTGCATTTAAGAAGAAAGTAGCGCAAATCGGCCGGTGCGCGGAATGTCTTTCAATTGTCATTTTTGTCACGTATAATCCGCGGCCAAAATTTGACTTATTTTCACTTAATTTCTTACGGAGTTTAAAAATGGCTTTAGAGCGTACTTTCTCAATCGTCAAACCTGACGCAGTAGCAAAAAACTTGATCGGTGCCATCTACAACCGTTTCGAGTCTGCTGGCCTTCGCATCGTAGCTTCTAAAATGGTTCACTTGAGCAAAGAGCGCGCTGAAGGTTTCTACGCTGAGCACAAAGAGCGTCCTTTCTTCAACGACTTGGTTGCTTTCATGACTTCTGGTCCTGTTATGGTTCAAGTTTTGGAAGGTGAAGATGCCATCCGTAAAAACCGTGAGATCATGGGCGCGACTAACCCAGCTGACGCTTTGGCCGGTACTTTACGTGCTGACTATGCTGACTCTATCGACGAAAATGCCGTTCACGGTTCAGACGCACCTGAATCTGCTGCACGTGAAATCGAGTATTTCTTCACTGCTGACGAGATCTGCGCACGCACTCGTTAATTGGCAACGGCTCAATTGAGCTTGCTGATGGATAAAGCCCCTTTATAGGGGCTTTATCGTTTTAATCGCTGTAGCATGAGCCTCTAGGCCCACTGGTACAATCGCGGCTACAGCCGCAAACCACTGGTATTGTTTGATTGAAAAATGTACAATGCCGAACTTTTGTCGTTACTGTCGAGGAGTTATATGAGCGATAAACTCAATCTGTTGGATATGAATCAAGCCAGGATGCGCGAGTTTTTCAAATCTATTGATGAAAAACCATTTCGTGCCGAGCAGGTGATGAAATGGATTTATCGCTTTGGGGTCGATGATATCGACCAAATGACCAACCTCAATAAAAGTCTCCGTGAGAAACTTAAGCAAATGTGCGTAATTGAAGCGCCGACTATCTCACGTAAACAAGAATCCAGTGACGGTACCATTAAGTTTGCCCTGATGCTCAAAGGCGGTCAGGAAGTGGAAACCGTGTGGATCCCGGAAAAAGAGCGTAAAACACTATGTGTTTCTTCGCAGGTCGGCTGCGCGCTAGAATGTACATTCTGCTCTACTGCACAGCAAGGGTTTAACCGTAACTTATCGGTTAGCGAAATCATCGGTCAGGTATGGCGTGTCGCCAAAGAGGTTGGCATGGTTGGCAACACCAAAGAGCGACCTGTGACCAATGTGGTGATGATGGGCATGGGTGAACCATTATTGAACGTTAATAATGTGGTGCCTGCGATGGATTTGATGATGGACGATTTAGCGTTTGGTATGTCGAAACGTCGTGTCACTATCAGTACCTCAGGGGTTGTGCCTGCGCTTGACTTGCTCAAAGAAAAAATCGATGTAGCTTTGGCCATTTCTTTGCACGCACCGGATAACACCTTGCGTGATGAATTGGTGCCGATCAACAAGAAGTATCCGATTGAAGAATTTTTGGCTGCCTGTCGTCGCTACATCGACGGCTCAAAAGCCAATGAGTTTGTCACGGTTGAGTATGTGATGCTAAACGGTGTCAACGACTCGATGGACCAGGCTCATCTGTTGGCCAAAACCTTAAAAGGCACGCCATCTAAAATCAATCTGATCCCGTTTAATCCCTATCCTGGCTCACCATATACCAGACCGAGCAACTCGCGTATAGACCGCTTTTCCAAAGTGTTGCAGGAACATGGTTTGACGACAATTGTGCGTCGTACTCGTGGCGATGATATCGATGCGGCTTGCGGTCAATTGGTTGGCGATGTTATCGACCGAACCAAGCGGATGTTAAAAAAACAATCGCAAAATGACGCAATTTCAGTGAAAATGGTGTAAGTTGTTAACACACAGCACTTTTTTACCAGTTTATCTATGATCCGCCTTGCACTGTGTTGCCTTGTCTTCACATTTGCCTTAGGAGGCTGCGTGCAAAAAGCCTCCTACAACAGCACCGGAAAACCGGTAACGACAACCCGAGTCAATGTCGATGAAGCGGCGAAAACCCGTATTGCCTTGGGTTTGCAATATTTAAAGCTTGGTGAGATGTCCAATGCCAAGTTTAACTTGGAAAAGGCGCTGACCTTCTCGCCCAAATTGCCCGCTGCCCACGCCGCCATGGCGTACTACTATCAAACCGTCGATGAGCTTGAACTGGCGGAAAAGTCTTTCGTTAAAGCGTTGTCCTATAACCCCAACGATCCTGATACGCTCAACAACTATGGCGCGTTCTTATGTCGCGTAAAGCGCTTTGATGAAGCCGAAAAAACCTTTATGAAGGCGATTAAGGTGCCAAGCTATCTTAAAGTCGCTGAAAGTTATGAAAATGCTGCCCTTTGTGCCCTTGAAAACAATCAATTTGAAAAAGCCAAAAGCTATTTTGCCAGTTCGCTTGATCACAGTGCGTTAAGAGCCAATACTCTGATCAATATGGCGTCATTGAATTATGCCATGGGAGAGTTTCGTGAAGCGCAAAAATATGCCCAAAGACTCAGCAACATCGGCGTGGTTTCGCCAAGAGTGTTACTGCTAAGAGCGTTAGTCGAACTAAAGCTCGGTAACGTCACCCAGTCGAAAAAACACGGTACGACTTTGGTCTCTATGTATGTTAAATCGCCAGAGGCTTTGATGTATTTGTCACGTAATTTCGATGACAGCGAGTTCGAGCAGTTGCGCCGGGTATATTTGAAAAACCGTTACGAAAAGTATAAAACGCAGTTACAACAAGAAAAACGGCTCGCGTCAACTGAAGGTAAGGCAAAAGTTAAACTTAAGCCAAAGAACATGAGCAATACGCCAGTCGATAGCGATAAGGCCAAAGCTGTGATCCCCAACGACACCATCGTTGCAGGGGCAGACCAACAAACCGCGCCCTCTGAGCCGGTGCAACCCCCTGAAAACACTCAAACTGACGCACAGTCTCAGTCAACAGGTCAAATGGTCTCTTTGATCACTGGCAAAGCGGTTGACAATAATGTGGCGACAACGAAGCCTCCGCAAGCTGATGAGGTTGAGCATCAAACTACAGCGGTCGTGACGCAATCGCCCCCGCAAACACAACAGGTGGTTGAGGACAGTGCGATAGAAGATAGTCAGGTGCAAGCACCGGCTGCGCAGGAGCAAGGGGCTACAGTAGAAATTAGCAGTGACGTGGTTAAGGCGCTTAGTGCCAAACGTGAAGTGCCTTTTCATATTATTCAAGCCGGCGAGTTTCTTTATGATGTGTCGGTGAAATACAACATTCGTATTCGCAGCTTGATGGAGTGGAACGACATTGACGATCAAAATCAGATCAAAGTCGGGCAAAAAATCTATCTCGATCACCCTTTGGTTTACCATAAGATCCGAGAGGGGGACACTCTGTTCAAAATCTCGCAGAAATACCGTATCGCCATGGAAAAGTTGTTGCAATGGAATAAATTGACGTTAGACTCGCGTTTAACCTTGGGGCAAAAAATATTAGTGGTCGATCCTGAGCAACTGACATTATGAATTCATCCGAGCCAGAAGAACTCTCTGAAAATATTGAAGTCGTGACCCCGGGAGATATGCTCCGGGAGGCTCGGATAGCGCTCAAATTATCCCTTGGCGATATTTCAAAAAAGCTCAATTTGCGTGAAGCGTTAATCGAAGCCATTGAAGCCAATGAGTTTGATGAAATTCCCTCTGTCACTTTTACTCGCGGTTATCTCAAAGCCTATGCCAAGTTATTGGGTTTAAGTGAAGAAGATGTGCTCGAAGCCTTCGAGTACCTTCACTCAGTTGAGCAAACGCAGCTGGAAATGCAAAGTTTTTCCAACCGCTCCAGTCAAAAGGCGGCCGACAACTGGCTCTCGATAGTCACTGTGCTGGTGGCTTTGGTGATCATCACCTTAGCTGTCGTTTGGTGGTGGCAGCGCAATGAAGGTACAAACGCTGCGAATGAAAATCAAAGTGGTGCCGACACTGAGCAGGTGCAAAGCCAAGGCAATCAGGGCATTAGTGAAATGGAACAAGCGCTGCTGGATGTCCAAGATGCCAAAGACGAACCGATCGACAGCTATGATGCGCCAAGCGATGAAGCGCTTGATTCGGCAGGACAAAATATCGAACGCAGGAGCACAGACAGCGAACAAGTACAAATCTCTGCGCTGGAAAAGCCTACCGATGACGGTAATGAACCACCGCAACAGCTGAGTGAACTGGAACTGCGTTTTGCCGATAACTGCTGGATCAATGTCTCAGACGCCACAGGTGAACGACTCGCCATTGGTACTAAAGTCAAAGGCCATGTGAGCACTGTGCAAGGGGTTGCTCCATTTACCATCAAGCTCGGCAAACCCGATGTCGTGACGGTGTTTTTAAACGGCGAGCAGCGCAAAATACCCTATTACCCCAAAGGCAGTATTGCCAACTTTACCTTATCTGACCAATCTCAAAGCGAAGCTAATTAAACCGATGTTTTCTGATACTCCGATTATTCGTAGGCGCTCCACCCGGCTTATGGTGGGTGACGTGCCAATTGGTGATGGTGCGCCCATTGCCGTGCAGTCTATGACCAACACCGATACCTGCGATGTGGCGGCAACTGTCGCACAAATTAATGCCATTGCCCGCACCGGGGCTGATATCGTGCGGGTGTCTGTGCCGACCATGGACGCCGCTGAAGCGTTCAAACACATCAAAGCACAAACCTCGATACCATTGGTCGCCGATATTCATTTTGATTATCGCATTGCCCTTAAAGTGGCGGAATACGGCGTCGATTGTCTGCGCATCAACCCGGGGAATATCGGCAACGAGCAGCGCATTCGTTCGGTGGTCGATTGTGCGAAAGAGCGCAATATTCCGATCCGTATCGGGGTGAATGGTGGATCTTTGGAAAAGGACATTCAAGAGAAATACCATGAGCCGACACCGGCGGCATTGGTTGAGTCGGCGATGCGTCATGTCGATATTCTCGATAAACTCGATTTTGACCAATTCAAAGTGTCGGTCAAAGCCTCTGATGTGTTTTTGGCTGTTGGCGCCTACCGTTTGTTGGCCAAGAAAATCGACCAGCCGCTACACTTGGGCATTACCGAGGCCGGTGGCTTCCGCTCGGGCGCCGTTAAATCTGCGGTCGGTCTTGGCATGTTGTTGGCCGAAGGGATTGGCGATACTTTGAGGGTTTCTCTGGCTGCCGATCCGGTTGAAGAAGTAAAGGTCGGCTTTGATATCTTAAAGTCCCTGAACATTCGCGCCCGAGGTGTTAACTTTATTGCCTGTCCGAGCTGTTCACGCCAAGAATTTGATGTGGTGGCAACGATGAATGCCCTTGAGCAGCGCACAGAGGACATCATAGAACCTATCACTGTGTCTGTTATTGGCTGTGTGGTCAATGGTCCGGGTGAAGCGTTAGTTTCAGATCTCGGCCTTGCCGGTGCCAATCGAATGAGTGGTTTTTATATCAACGGTAGACGCCAGAAAATGCGCATCGATAATCACCAAATTGTCGATCAGTTAGAAGAACGCATTCGTGAGTATATCGCCGATAAGGCGAAAAATGAGATCCCGGTGACCGAGGTCGAATAAATCACTTTATCCAGTTCAACACATAAAAACGCCACCAACCCCAATCGGTGGCGTTTTCTTTACATGGACGTAAAGAGTAGACAGTGCCGGGAGCATGCTGTCGATACTTTACATGGACGTAAAGAGTAGACAGCGCAGCCGTTAAAAATCAAGCAATTGATTTACGTTTGCCGACAAAATGCCTATAATGGCGGGCTGATTTTTCCGCGCCTGTGTATACGGGCAATCGATAACTGCGGCAAAGGCATTGAGCCATTGTCTGCTTAACAACATAAACGGTATTTCTGTGGCGAAAACAATCCAAGCAATTCGAGGCATGAACGACTGCCTGCCAGAGCAGACGCCGGTGTGGCAGATGGTCGAGAGTGCCATCCGCGAAACGGTCGCATCGTTCGGTTATTCTGAGATCCGCTTTCCAATTGTGGAATCAACCGATTTGTTTAAACGCTCAATCGGCGAAGTGACCGACATTGTCGAAAAAGAGATGTATACCTTTGAGGACAGAAACGGCGACAGTCTAACGCTGCGTCCTGAAGGCACAGCCTGTTGTGTCAGAGCTGGTAATGAGCATGGCCTGTTATACAACCAAGAAAGACGCCTTTGGTATATGGGTCCTATGTTCCGTCACGAACGACCGCAAAAAGGACGTTATCGTCAGTTTCATCAGTTTGGGGTTGAGGCATTTGGTATAGCCTCGGCCGATATCGATGCCGAGGTGATTTTAATTTCTGCCGAAATGTGGCGCCGTATGGGCATTGCCGAACATGTCACCTTGGAGCTGAATTCTTTAGGTTCCAATGAAGACAGAGCCAGTTATCGTGACGCTTTGGTGGCGTTTTTAGAGCAGCACAAAGACAAGCTGGATGACGACTGTACGCGCCGCATGTACAGCAATCCATTAAGGGTTTTGGATACAAAGAACCCGGAGATCCAACAGCTGTTGGTTGATGCGCCGAAGCTCTCCGAGTACCTCAGTGACGAGTCAAAGGCACATTTTTCAAATTTGTGTGAACGATTAGAGAAAAATGGCATCCAATACAAGGTTAATGAAAAGCTGGTGCGTGGTTTGGACTACTACAACCGCACCGTTTTTGAGTGGGTAACCGATGCGCTAGGCGCACAGGGCACCGTGTGTGCCGGTGGTCGTTATGACGGTTTGGTTGAACAACTTGGTGGCAAAGCGACTCCTGCGGTTGGTTTTGCCATGGGGATTGAACGACTGGTGTTGTTACTTGAAACGCTGGTGCTCAGTGATCCTGAGAAAAACACCGTACCTGGGGCGGTTGATGTCTTTATTATGGCCTTCGGTCTAGAGGCTGAAATCAAAGCCAATCAGCTTGCACAGACTATCCGCGAAGCTTTGCCGGGGTTGAAGGTGATGAACCACTGCGGTGGCGGTGGTATGAAAAAGCAGATCAAAAAGGCCGATCAGAGTGGCGCGAAAATGGCGCTGATCTTAGGCGATGATGAATTGGCACAAAATCAGGTTGCAGTAAAAGATTTACGTGAACGTAAAGAACAGCAGCTTTTGGATGAACAACAATTATTACGTACTTTGGCCGATTTGGTCTAAGCGCAAGACAGTTTACAAAGAGAGATTTGAGAGGAATTGATGGAAATTTACTCTACTGAAGAACAACAAGAAGAAGCGATCAAAAAAGCGATAAAAGAAAACTGGCTGGTGGTCGTTCTTGGTGCGGCCATCGGTTTGGGCGGCGTTTGGGGCTGGCGTTATTACGATTCGTCGGTACGTGCTGGCCAAGCTGCCGAATCTGCTGCTTATGAAGAAATCGTTAAAAATGCCGAAAGCGAAGATGCCGATATCGTTGCCAAAGCCAATGGCTATATCAGCGAGCATGGTGATAGTGCCTACTCGGTGATGCTGGCATTGACCGCAGCCAAACAAGCGGTCACCAAAGGTGATTTGGATGAAGCGTCGAAGCAGCTCAAGTGGGCCGCGCAGCACAGCACCAAGCCAAGCGTGAAAGGCGTTGCACAAGTTCGTCTTGCCCGCATTTTGACCGAGCAGCAAAAATATGACGATGCGTTGGCGATTTTAAACGGTGCCATGCCTGAGTCATTCAAAGCGCAGGTTGAAGAGCTAAAAGGTGACATTTACGTTAAACAGGGCGAGAAAGAAAAAGCCCGCATTGCGTATCAAGCGGCGGCCGACAACGATGGTTTGACCGGCAACAACGCGTTGCAATTTAAAATCGATAACTTGACCGATGCCGGACCACAGTCTTAAGCGTGGACAACATCAGGACTAATAGTACGAGGTATCAGTGAAATTATTTAGCAATTTGACGCTGGCGGCTGTTTTGGGTTTATCCCTAGTGGGCTGCTCGGTGTTCGAGGATGAAGACGAGGCATTGCCGGAATTACCGGTCATTCAAGCGAAGTTTAATCCCACCATCAGCTGGCAGGAACAAGTTGGTGATGGCGTTGAGCATTACTTTTCAAGACTTAGACCGGTGATCTACAACGATGTCGTTTATGCCGCTAGTAGGGAAGGCACTGTCAGTGCGTTTAATTTCGCCGATGGTAAAACCCTGTGGTCGGTGGATTTGCGTGACGATGCCGAAGCATTTTTTGCCAGCAAGAAGTCGCAGCGTTTGTCTGGTGGTTTGAGTGTCGCTTATGGCAAGTTATACATCGGCACTGAAAATGGCGAAGTGATGGCCCTGGATCTCGATGACGGCAAAATCATCTGGCGCATTAAGGTGCAAGGTGAAGTCATGGCCGAGCCGGTCGGTGGTGAAGGTTTGCTTATCGTCAATACCAGTGCCGGACATCTTATCGCTTTGCACCCGGATACCGGCGAGAAGCGTTGGCAGTTCGATCAGGAAGTGGCACCTTTGACATTGCGTGGTATCAGTACGCCAATCGTTGAAAGCGGCGGGGTGATTTTTGGTCGCTCTGACGGTAAATTGTGTGTGGTGATAGCCGAAACCGGTCTTGAAGCATGGCAGCAATCGGTTGCTACCGCAGTTGGTGCCAGTGAGCTTGAGCGTTTAGTCGATGTCGATACTAAGCCCGTTTTGTCAGGGTCTACGGTTTATGCGCTGGCCTACAATGGCAATCTCATTGCTTCTGATGTGCAAAGCGGTCGTATCAAGTGGAAAAAAGAGTATTCGTCTTATCGCAACTTGGCCTATGATGCCGGAACTTTGTATCTGACCGATGTTTCAGGCAACGTTTATGCTGTCAATGCATTTGATGGTAAAGAGCAGTGGCAACAAACCGTGTTAGCCAGACGCGGATTGACAGATGTATATGCTGATGGCGATTATTTGGTTATCGGCGATAATTTGGGCGTTATTCATTGGCTTGATAAGAGCACCGGTGAGTTGGTTTCACGCTTAGAGCTTGACGATGATGGCTTTTTTGTCGGCGCCGTGGGCGAACGCAATAAGGTCGTTGTTATGACTCGTGACGGTGAACTAAGCGCCATCGAAACGCCTTAATTGATTTTTATTTTTGCAGTATCTATTCCGTTCACGAAAGCTCGTGGGCGGAATTTTTTTTAAGAGGTCATCATGTTACCCGTAGTTACCCTTGTTGGTCGCCCGAACGTTGGAAAATCAACGCTATTTAATCGCTTGACCCGTACTAGAGATGCGCTGGTGGCCGATTTCCCCGGCTTAACCCGTGACAGAAAATACGGTCAGGCCAATTATGATGGTCTCGAATTCATTGTAGTAGATACCGGTGGTATCGATGGTTCTGAGGAAGGCATTGAGGTCGGCATGGCCGAACAGTCAATGATGGCCATTGAAGAAGCCGATGTGGTTTTGTTCTTAGTTGATGTGCGTGAAGGATTGACAGTGGCCGATGAGGCGATTGGTCATCATTTGCGTAAGCAAAATAAGAAAGTCTTTGTGGTTGCCAACAAAACGGATGGTTTGGATGCCGACTCTCATATGGCAGAGTTTTACAAGCTGTCTTTAGGAGACGTTTATCCGATTGCTGCTGCCCATGGCCGTGGTGTCACCTCTTTGCTCGAAACGGCATTGGTGCCTGTCATCACCGAGTATGCTCAAAATGCCGAGTTTGACGATGCGCCAGCCGAACCGCTCGATACCGACCCATACGACCCCGATGCGCCGGAGCCGGAAGAAGAAGCGGTCAATGACTTTGCCGATAAGCCGATTAAGTTGGCCATTATCGGACGGCCGAATGTCGGTAAATCGACTCTGACCAATCGCATCTTAGGTGAAGAACGGGTGGTGGTTTATGATGCCCCCGGTACAACACGAGATTCGGTGTATATTCCGATGACCCGAGGCGAGCAAGAATATGTGCTGATCGATACTGCGGGTATTCGCCGTAGAAAGCGTGTTGCCGATGCGGTCGAAAAGTTTTCTATCATCAAAACCCTCCAGGCAATAGAAGATGCCAATGTGGTGTTGTTGGTTATCGATGCTAGAGAAGGGATCTCCGATCAGGATTTGAGCCTGCTGGGCTTTACCCTCAATGCGGGGCGTTCTTTGGTGATAGCGGTCAACAAATGGGACGGTTTGGATATCAAGGTAAAAGACGACATCAAAAGCGAGCTTGACCGTCGCTTGGAGTTTATTGATTTTGCCCGTATTCACTTTATCTCCGCATTGCATGGGACCGGTGTCGGTCACTTGTTTGAGTCGGTTGAAGAAGCCTATGAATCGGCCACCAAGCGCATTAGCACGTCGATGCTGACACGCATCATGGATATGGCACAAAAGGACCATCAGCCGCCGTTGGTTCATGGCCGACGGGTGAAGCTCAAGTACGCTCATGCCGGTGGTTACAATCCACCGATTGTTGTCGTTCACGGTAATCAGGTAAATCAGCTGCCTAGCTCGTATAAACGCTATTTAATGAATTATTATCGTAAATCGCTCAAAGTTATGGGCACGCCGATAAAAATAGAGTTTCGAGAAGGGGAAAATCCATACGCCAATAAACGTAAGCCACAATTGGCGCAATCATTGCGAAAACGCAAGCGTATGACCCAGTTTCACAAGAAAAAGTAAGCAAACTCGCGCTTTTTACAACGACATAAGGAAGTGTCGTCCTACCGTTTAAATGTCTCCAAATTGTATCAATTGTATCGCTTCGAAAATCGGCGGATTGATAATCGAATTTTCTGCTCAAAAAATAACCGTTCGTTTAAGTTTTGGAAAAATGTCACGCATTTGCCATAGTATAATGTTTTTGATTATGGTAATTTCTCTGACCAGCTAGTTTTATCCGGCAAGCACTGTGCCGTTGTTCTTTTGAAGTTTGTGTTGAGTATTGTAGGTTTTTATAGGCTCCAAAGGCGCAGTCATGGCCAGGAACAACTGCCGAGTGCATGTGATGCGAAACTCGGCCGTTTTTTCCATATCAATGAACTAGCTGGGGCGTGTTTATCTTTCGAGGTTGGCTCAGCTGCGAAAGATAAACACGCCCGATACGTTGAATGTAACCCAGTCGTTCACTTAACAAAAAGAAAAAGCGAGCGACACTCAACAAAGAGGAGAAAAACTATGCTGAAGGAAGATATGTCAGACGTCGGAAAATTGGTCAAAGGGAATTTGAACAGCGGTGACTTTGCGTCGGCTATACCTCGCCAAAGCGAATTGGTATTGGCTATCGAAGCCAAGATGTCCGAGCTGGGACTCAATGCTACTCAGTTGGCACAGAGGATCGGCTTTTCAAAAAGTAAGGTCTCTGAGATCTTAAACCGTAAAAGACCGTTGAGCAAAAAGATGGCCAAGGCGCTCTATGACCTCGGAATTCCCTCTGATATTTTGTTCAACGCCTTGATTGAGTGATGGCCCAGATACGCAGCCGAGCCAATCTATTCAGCGCGGCTTTCATGGCGCGCTGAACCTGCTAAAAACTTACACCACCTGACTTTTTATCACGCCCTCGGCAAGACGGGTGTGGATAATATCACCTTGTTTCACCTGTTCCGGCTGACGCACGACTTTCGATTGACCATCAAAGGTGATCGAATAGCCACGACTTAATGTCGATAGCGGGCTGACAATATCAAGCTGCTTGGCATTAAGCTCCAGCTGGTTACGGCTTTTGTTGAGTTTATCTTGGACCTGTTGATACAACCTTTGCTGCAAATGCGTCAGCTCCTGTTGCTTGTTGCTGATGTTGAGCTGCGCTTGTGCCAGTTTAAAGCGATTGAGTAATTGAGCATGACGGGCTTGCTGATCGTTGAGCCTTTGCCTAATGGCATTATTGAGCCTCAGAGACAACTCATCGACCTTTTGCCCATGACTGTTGAGAATATTTTGTGGATGTAAGCGTAATAAGCGTTGCTCCATTAGCGCAGAGATATTTCGACTGTCGTTCAAGCGCTGTTCCATTGCTCGTTGCAGTTGTGCCTTAAGCTGACCCAAATACTGCAAAATGGCTTGGCTGTCAGGGCTGATCAGTTCTGCCGCCGCCGATGGTGTCGCGGCGCGCACGTCTGCAACGAAATCGGCAATGGTGACGTCGATTTCATGACCGACTGCACTGACGACCGGCAATTGACATTGATAAATTGCATGGGCCACTGCGGCTTCATTAAAGCACCATAGATCTTCAAGCGAACCGCCGCCTCGACCAACAATCAACACATCGACTTCCTGACGGGCATCGGCGGTTTGGATCATATGTACGATTTGCTCTGTGGCCGCTTGTCCTTGCACTGAGGTGGGGTAGATCACCACCTCCAATTGTGGTGCACGGCGGTTGAGCACCGAAATGATGTCTTTGATCGCCGCGCCGGTATGAGAGGTGACGACGCCGACACGACTGATGTTTTGCGGTAGTGGCTTTTTGTGGCTTTGCGCAAATAGTCCTTGGGCCGCCAATTGTTGTTTGAGCTGCTCATATTGCTGCATCAACAAGCCATCACCGGCACTTTCCATTTGCTCGACTATCAGCTGGTAGTCGCCTCGTGGCTCATAAAGACTGATACGGGCGCGAACCAATACCTGCATACCGTCTTGTGGTCTAATGCGACAACGTTGGTTATTGCCGCGAAACATTGCGCCGCGGATCTGCGCCTTATCGTCTTTAAGTGAAAAATACCAATGACCGGATGAAGGGCGGGCAAAGTTGGAGATCTCCCCGGTCAGCCAAATACCGGCAAACTCAGCCTCAAGCAGGCGTCTGACAGTATTGTTTAGCTCTGAAACACTAAGAATATGTTGATTGGGGGCAATATTGGCCATAGCTTTTAGTTGCTTAATCTACCGATAGGGTATGTCGCGATAATGGCAGGCAATTTATCATAATCATAAGGCTTTATCATCTTTGACGTTCAAACATTGACTTTAAGCCTTTAAGGACTAATCTTCATATCAAAGACCTGCAAAAGGAGATAGAGGCTAGGACGAGGCATTTTCTCAGGCATTTGAAACGTCCAAAAAGTTGACTGTATGACATCCTCTAAACCACAAAATATTATTTTTAGCGATAAATTCGCCGACGATCCATATCATTTATCCAAACTTATCGATATTGAAGAACTGCGGGCTTTATTTCAAGACTTCAGCGAGATCACCGGTTTGCCGCTGGGGCTGCTCGACATTCAAGGCAATGTCATCATGGCCATCAACTGGCAAGAGGCCTGCACCCATTTTCATCGCAAAAACCCGCAGACCTGTGCGCTATGTGTAGAAAGCGACACTGCTTTGGCGTCTCATTTGGAGCGAGG
>JBFHGJ010000044.1:0-45878 GCA_041583135.1 Alteromonadaceae bacterium
CACCAAACCTCTAAGGTGCCGATATCTTGACTGGTATTGCTGCTCAGGGTTAACGCGGCGGTATTGTTTTGCGCGCCTGCGACTTTACACATTGGCGCTATGGTGCCGCCAAAATTAAAGCTGGTGGTATTGTTGTCACTTGGGCTGACTTCGGCGCAGGTTTGAGCGCTCAAAAGCAAAGGCGCTAGGGCATAAGCTAAGGTCTTTTTGCTCAAAGTCATGGCGTGAGATGGTGTCCTAAAGTGGCTGCCAAGTGGCGCATCAATAGCCTGAGTCTAGTTGAATCGCTCAGACAATGCAAAGCGTGCGGGTTCAAATGGCGCTTATTTACACCATTGCGATAAAATCTATGCAAATTTCGTCGTTAGCGGCTTTATAAGCTGGGGGCTTGAGTTATAATGCCAAGGACTTAGGTGCACAACCGAGACTTGCAGGAGCATCCATTGAAAAAACTGTTTTCATTACTCAAATTTTTGATTTTTCTTGCCTTTATTGGCCTGCTCGGGTTGTGGGGGTCGTTAAACCGCCATTCGGTCAGCTGGGATTTAATGGTATTGAGTGAGCCTGCCGAGTATCAAATGAACACGGTGATGGTGGCGTTACTGCTGGCCGGCTTTGTATTTGGTGTTTTGACCACGCTTTATGTTATTTCTCGGATGAAGTTTGCCAACGCACTAAAACAGCGTAAAGCGCAAAAGGCGCTCAAACAGCAACAACAAAACGAGGCGCTCAAGTCTACACTCGAAGCGCAATTGCCCGTAACCGACAAGCAATCCTGATAAGACGCCTATATGCTGGAACTGTTATTTCTCCTACTGCCTGTTGCCGCCGGATACGGTTGGATCATGGGCAGAAACAGTACCAGACAAAAAGCGTTTAAATCCAAAGCCTCCCTTTCTAAAGAATATTCCGCCGGTTTGAACTTTCTGCTTTCCGATCAGGAAGAAAAGGCAGTGGAACATTTGATTGAATTTCTTGAGGTCAACGCCGACACCTTAGAGACCCATTTTGCCCTAGCCAATCTGTTTCGCAAACGTGGCGAATTCGATAAAGCCTTAGAGATACACGAGCACCTTGACCAGCTTGAGTTAGACCAAAAATGCCGTAGCAAAATCAAAATAGAATTGGCCAGAGACTATATCAGCGCCGGTATGCTCGATAGGGCAGAGGATACTTTGCTGGCCATCAAAGACGACAAAGAGCATGGCGAAATGGTGCTGCAAATGCTGGTCAGCATCTATCAGACCATGAAAGATTGGCCTAAGTCGATTGAGCTATGCGTCAGTCAAAAACAGCTTTGCGATAGACTCAAATGCACCATCAGTCATCACTGCTGTGAAATGGCTGAGGAAAGTTTAGATAATGACAGCGTTGTCAAATGGTATAAAAAAGCGTTAAGATACGATGAGAAATGTGCCAGAGCACAATTTGCCTTGGCGCAACTGTTGATGCAAAAGCACGAGGTTGACCGTGCTATCGAGATTTATCAGCAGGTGCTCAAATCCGATTTGGGTTATACCCCGCTAATCATCGATCATTTAGAGCAGTGTTATTTGCAAAAGGATGATAAAGCGGGCTTTTATCATTATTTAAAGGCCAACAACGACAACAGTTGCGTCAGCTTTGCGGTGAAATACAGTGAGTATATCGAGCAATTTGAAGGCCCTGAGCAGGCGCTGAGTTTTATCTTACGGTCGTTGGAGCAAAAGCCCAATATCAGAGCGTTTGTGCAGCTGTTGGCGCTGGAGTCGAAAAATACCGATTCGCCTCAGGCCGGGGCGCAGTTTTTAAAGATAAAGGTGCTGGTAAGCCGTTATCTTCAATCTAAGCCTTTGTTCGAGTGCCGCAACTGTGGCCTTGCCACCAGAGTGCATTATTGGTTGTGTCCGAGCTGTCAAACTTGGGGCAACGCCAGACCTGCTATGGGCTTAGATGGTTTGTGAGTGTAATTGTAAAGACAAAATAGGGGGTTAGATGAAACAGGCAACAACATCAAAAGTGGTTGTGGCGCTTGATTATGAAAATCGTCGTGACGCGCTGGCGTTCGTTGAAAAAGTGACACCCGAGGTTTGTCGGCTTAAAGTCGGAAAGGAAATGTTTACCCGTTTTGGTCCTGAGTTTGTCTCATTGCTGGTCAATAAGGGGTTTGATGTCTTTTTAGATCTTAAGTTCCACGATATTCCCAACACGGTGGCCAAAGCCGTAAAAGCCGCAGCAGATTTGGGGGTATGGATGGTCAATGTTCATGCCAGTGGCGGACTTAAGATGATGCGCGCAGCCAAAGACATTCTCGCGCCTTATGGTGATGAAGCGCCTTTGCTGATTGCGGTGACGGTGCTGACCAGCATGGACGAAGAAGATCTCAAGGGCATTCATGTCAATGCCACGCCCAATGAGCAGGTGATGAACCTGGCCCGTTTAACACAGCAGGCGGGGCTTGACGGTGTGGTCTGCTCAGCGCAAGAAGCCAAAGTGTTAAAGGCTGAGTTGGGCGCCGATTTCCAATTGGTGACGCCGGGTATTAGACCTGCCGGTTTTGACGCCAATGACCAAAAACGAATAGTAACGCCTGTGCAGGCCGTCGCCGATGGCGCCGACTATCTGGTGATCGGCAGGCCCATCACCAAAGCCGAAGATCCCATCGCGGTACTTGCGCAGATCAATGAATCGTTGAAGTAAGAAACAGCCACAAAAATAATATAGGGTAATTCAAATGCAGCCACTTAAATCCATCTATCCGGTGCTTGACCGGGCCAAAGACAATACCTTGTGCAACAAGGAGCAATATCAACAAATGTATGCCCAGTCGGTGGCAGACCCTGACGCCTTTTGGGCTGAGCAGGCGAAAGCCCACATTGACTGGATAGCGCCTTGGCATACGGTCAGTAACGTCGATTATATGGACGCGAAAATTAAGTGGTTCGAAGGTGGTAAGCTTAACATCAGCTATAACTGTATCGACCGCCATTTGGCCACCAAGGCCGACCAGACGGCGATCATTTGGGAAGGTGACGAGCCGGATACCGCCAAGCACATCAGCTATGCCGAACTACATGAAAAAGTGTGTAAATTGGCTAACTTGCTTAAAGCCCGTGGCGTGAAAAAAGGTGACCGAGTCGGTATTTATATGCCGATGATCCCCGAGGTTGGTTACGCCATGCTGGCGTGTGCCCGGATAGGTGCGGTGCACTCTGTGGTCTTTGGCGGCTTTTCTCCTGAAGCCTTGCGCGCAAGGGTACTCGATAGCGATTGTTGCGCGGTGATCACCGCCGATGAAGGTGTCCGTGGTGGCCGTAATGTGTCGCTTAAAGCCAACACCGATACTGCCCTAGAAGGGTGTGATAACGTGCATACCGTTGTTGTGGTTGAACGTACCGGCAACGCTGTGAATTGGGTAGAAGGCCGCGACGTTTGGTATCACCAAATGATGGCTGAGATGTCGGCCGAGTGTGAGCCGGAAGTGATGGATGCAGAAGACCCGTTATTTATTCTTTATACCTCGGGTTCTACCGGTAAGCCTAAAGGGGTGTTACACACCACCGGCGGTTATATCGTTTTTGCCAAAATGACCCATCAGTATGTGTTTGACTACAAAGATGGCGAAGTATATTGGTGTACGGCCGATGCCGGTTGGATAACAGGTCACACCTATATCTTTTACGGCCCACTGGCCAATGGTGCTACGACTCTGGTGTTTGAAGGTGTGCCGACTTACCCGGACGCTTCGCGTTTTTGGGCGGTGTGTGAAAAGCATAAGGTCAACGTTTTTTATACCGCGCCTACTGCGATTCGCTCACTGATGAGCTTAGGCGATGCGCCAGTGAAAAAGCATGATTTGTCTTCGGTCAGGTTACTTGGTAGTGTCGGTGAGCCAATCAACCCTGAGGCGTGGCACTGGTATTATGAAGTGGTTGGTGATGGCAAGTGTCCTATCGTCGATACTTGGTGGCAAACCGAAACCGGCGGTGTGTTGATGACGCCGCTACCGGGGGCGACCGACTTAAAACCCGGTGCGGCCTGTCAGCCATTTTTTGGCATTACGCCAATCATTTTAGACAATGAAGGCAAAGTGCTTGAAGGCGAGTGTCAGGGCAACCTAGTGATGCAACAGAGCTGGCCGGGGCAAATGCGTGGCGTCTATGGCGACCATGAGCGCTTTAAAACCACGTATTTTTCTAAGTTCCCGGGCTACTACTGCACCGAGGACGGCTGTAAGCGCGATGCCGATGGTTATTATTGGATCACCGGCCGGGTTGATGATGTTCTTAATGTGTCGGGGCATCGCCTTGGTACAGCTGAAATTGAAAGTGCACTTGTGTTACATGATAAAGTGGCTGAGGCGGCAATTGTCGGCTATCCGCACGATGTCAAAGGCGAGGGCATTTATGCCTATGTGACTTTGATGAGTGGTGAAGAACCTTCAGATGCGCTCAAACAAGCACTTGTCGATTTGGTGTCTAAAGAGATTGGCCGTTTCGCCAAACCTGATTTTATTCAGTGGGCGCCGGGCCTGCCGAAAACCCGCTCAGGTAAGATCATGCGCCGCATTTTGCGTAAAATCGCGCACAATGAACTAAGCAATATGGGCGATACCAGCACACTGGCCGACCCGTCTGTAGTCGATTCGCTGATTGAGCAAAGATTGAATAAGTAACGCTCGCGCTAACCCAATATAAAGGCAGGTTGCCAGATCTGCCTTTACTTTTTATCTTTTGGCGACGGTTCAATATGAACCAGCCGTTTTATCTTCATCACCAGTTTCTCCGGCTGTAACGGTTTGACCACAAAGTCTGATGCTCCTGCCTTTAAGCTTTTGATCACGGTCGATTTTTGGCTGTTGCCGGTGATCATGATCACCGGTATCTTTTGTTTTGATTGACTCCTTATGCGCTGCGTCACTTCAATACCGCTGATGTCAGGCATTTTGATGTCCATTAGGATGAGGTCGGGGGTTTTGTTCTTCAACACTTTCAATGCTTGTGTGCCTGAGCTGGCATAGTCTATCTCGGCGTTGTGATAGGCATCTTTGATGATTTTTCCTGCCATTTTATGCTGAAAATCGTCATCATCGACCACTAGGACTTTCAATTTGGATTTAAGTGGTTTGGTTTTTCCGCTCGATTGGGACAGGTGCGCGGTAAAGGTATCAAAAAAGATGTCTTCCCAGTCTTTGTAGGCTTTCGACTGCTCTTTGACGGCTTCGAATTGCTTGTTGCAGCCGCTTTTTAGCACCTCTAGTTCTTGTTTTAAAATGGCACTAGGATCGACCTTATAAATGGCTTCAAACGGGTCCTCAACCTCTGTCTCAAATGAACTTGCGTCGTTTTCAAGGTGTTGCTCTGTCATATGCTCAGGCAAGTGTTCGGCGAAGTTGTCGATGGCGGAGACGATTTCTGTTTCGGCTTTGTCTATCGCTTCATTGGTTTTATCCAGTTGCAGCGCTTTCTCATCGTCAAATTGGCTCAATTCCGCTTCGAGCAATATCAGTTTGTCTTTGAGCGCTTCTAATGCACCATCTTTGGCCACGAGCTGGGTTTGCTGTTGTAGCCAGCAAAAGGCGCGATGCAGCGCCATCGGCAATTGCATGGTGTCATGGCTGATAGACCAGTAGACAATGTAGTCGTCAAAGTAATGCTGGCGGCAGAGCTTATAGACTTGTCTGGCTTCTTTTGGATCGCACAACACCAAGGTTCGGTGCGTAATACCGTGCACCTTTTTACTTTGCCGATAGAGTCCGAGGTAGTAGTTTTGTGCCAAGGCTATCGTTTTAAAGGCCAGTATCAGCACATCCGGTGAAAAGTCTTCAAAGTCTTCAGCAATACTATCGGTGTTGATAGAGAAGGTGGTTAAGGTGTCTTTAAACTCGGCGTGGATCTGCTTTTCGATGATGGCGGCGTCTTTTGTCGCATCGGTAGCGATAAAAATGCGATGCTCAATCATTTAGGCGGCCCTCAAACAATGATGCTTTGCGCTTTTCCCACTGTGCCAGCCAAGGCAAGACCGCGCCACCGGGCATCGGTTTGGCGATAAAAAATCCTTGTGCCATGTCGCAACCGCTATCGAGTAACAGTTGCCAGTCTTCGATGGTTTCAACGCCTTCGGCAACGGTTTTAATACCCAGTTTTTGTGCCATATCGAGGCTTGATTCCATGATGGCCTTAATCGACCTGTCGTTACTGGCGTTGTTGACAAAGCCCCGGTCTATTTTTAACTCGCTAAAGGGGAGATCTTTAAGTTGCTGTAACGACGAATGGCCGGTACCAAAATCATCAATAGACAGACCAATGTTTTTCAAGCGTAACCGGGTCAACACATCCATGACAATTTCGGGGTTTCGCATCAGCTGGCTCTCTGTGACTTCGAGCACCAGTTTGAGCAGGTTGCTGCCATAGCTTTTTAAAGCATCGACAATTTTGTCGGCAAAAGCGACGTTGTTGAGGTTGTCCATTGAGACATTGATGGCCACACTGAAGGCGAGTTCGGCTTCGTACCAGCGTTTCATTTGAATGAGGGTATTTTCCAATACAAGGTCGGTCAAATCATCGATAAGTCCGTTGCGCTCTGCAACACCGATGAATTGCTCCGGTGCAATAAAGCCCAAAATCGGGTGCGGCCAACGTACCAAGGTTTCCATACCGGCCACGGCGCCGCTTTTTAGGTCGATTTTGGGCTGGTAGTAGTTTTCCAGTATTTTGTTGTCTATGGCGTGCTTGAGCGATTGTGGCGAGCACTCTTGTGAATGTTCTCGAATCGGTGGGTTGAATTGTTCTACCCGCTCAAGCAAGTCTGTGAGCACTTTCGACTCTATCGGTTTGGCGATGGCACTGAGAATACGCAGCTGGTGGATATTGGCAAGTTTTTCGGCGCTGTTCAAAATGCGGGAGTCTTCGCCGCTCATCAAAACGATGCGCCCCAAGTAATGTTGCTCGGCCAGTTGGCGCATCAATTCGACACCATCCATATTGGGCATTTGCAGATCAAAAAACAGGACATCTGGGGCGACCTCGCCTGCGGCCAGCTGTGTGATAGCTGACTCAGCCTTGGTGTGGGCTACGATATTGCGGTAGCCTAACTCGTTGAGTTGATGCTCAATGAGTTTAAGGGCAAAGTCATCATCATCGACCAACATAATTGTCATGGCGTAGTTCGACATCTTTCTACGGGTCCTGCTGTTGGGTTAAATAGTGATTTATGCTGCGGTCAACCTCAGCCACGATATTGGAAAAGCGAGCCACGGTTTGGCTGAACTGCGGCCCATTAAGGTCCGGCTCTAAGGCCTCTAGGGCAATACAAAGCTCGATGAGCGGCTTAGCGCCTACCGCTTTGGCCGAGGATTTCAGCGTGTGGGCAATGCGCACAATGTCTTCACCATTGCCTGCTTGACCGGCCTCGCTTATTTGTTGAGCGTAGCGGTGCATACTTTGGCGAAACGCCTGCACGAAATCTATAAGGGTGGCCTTATCATCACCGACAAGTTGCTTAAGAACGTCGATATCAAACAGGGTGTTGTGTTGCTGTGGCGGCTGATTTGGCCTGTTTTTTTCGAGGTTGAGCTGCAGCACTTTTTCCAGCTGGGTCAGTGGAATGGGTTTACATATATAGTCATCGGCACCGCACTCCATCGCTCGTCTTGACTCACCCCGCAGGGCATTGGCCGAGAGGACGACGATTGGGGTGAAGGTTCTGTTTTGTTTTTCAAGCTCGCGAATGGCGTGGCACAGCTGGTAGCCGTCCATTTCCGGCATATGCAGGTCGGTTAAAATGAGGTCAAAGCTTTGCTGTTGGTAAAACGCCAATGCCTGCGCGCCATTGATCGCCGCCACTGATTCAAAACCAAGGATGGCCAGTTGTCTGAAAATGACTTTGCGGTTGGTCTGGTCGTCTTCCACTACCAGTATCTTTCGGCACTGCTGATGGTCTTGCTTTGGTAAGGGTGGCGCTGTCGGCGCTGCTAGAAGGTCAGCGCTGACCTCAATGCCGACCATTTTGGCGATGGCATCGATGAGCGTGCTTTGAAAAGGGGGGTTACCTGCCAATTTGACGCTGTTGTCGCGGTTTTCTGCTTGGCCTGCTAGATCGGATAACTGGGTTAGGGCAATGGTTTCGTTGCCACAGTATTCAATGACAATGGCGGGAGAGTCGCACTTTTGGCTTTGACTGAGGGCCGCTTTGTTGCTTTTGACGGTTTCGACCTTGAGGCTTGTTGGCTGCAAATAGCTCACTAAATCCTCGTGAGCGAAGTCTTTTTTGCTGACAACATAGATGCTTAGCGCCTCAAATTGCGGCCAAGGCTCCAAAGGCGCAGACTCCACTCCTTCAAAAGGAAGGGCTACGGTCATTTCGGTGCCTTTGTCCGGCTCGCTTTGTACGGTCAACTCACCGTTTAATAACTCAACGAGCCCTTGGCAGATAGACAGGCCCAAACCCGAGCCGCCGTAGCGTCTGGTGGTACTGGATTGCGCTTGGGTAAAGCGCTGAAAGACCCGCTTGGTGGTTTGTTCATCCATGCCGATGCCATTGTCTTGCACCTTAAAATTAATGCTCAAGGGTTTGTGGTTGGCGACTTCTACACGGACTTTGATCAGTCCACGGCGATGTTGCATATTACTTGAAAATTTTACTGCATTACGGATCAGGTTGGAGAGTATTTGCGATACCCTCAGTTCGTCGGTTTTAA
Organism: Alteromonadaceae bacterium; assembly: GCA_041583135.1. GTDB lineage: Bacteria > Pseudomonadota > Gammaproteobacteria > Enterobacterales > Alteromonadaceae > JABSOG01. The sequence continues at coordinate 8,678 of JBFHGJ010000044.1, forward strand.
CCAGCTGTGGCAGTTGCGGATCGATATATAGCCGCATATCGACGTGACTGTTTTCGGCCATTTGGTGTTGTAGCGTGAATTCGTTTTTGAGCAGAGTGCGCAGGTTGACGTCGGTATATTCAATATCCAGTCTGCCGGCTTCGATACGCGAGACATCTAAAATGTCATCGATGAGTCTGAGCAATAACGCTGAGGAGTGCCGGATGGTGTCTACCAGCGACATTTGCTGTGTGCTGAGTTTGCTTTGTGCCAACACGTCAACCATGCCAAAAACGCCATTCATCGGGGTTCTGATCTCATGGCTCATGGTTGCCAAAAAGGCCGATTTGGCCTGATTGGCCGCTTCGGCATCGGCCAAGGCGTTGTCCAAGGCGAAGGTGGCTGACTTTTGTTCAGTGATGTCTTGGACGACCGAGTAGATGCGAATACTTTTGCCTAAATCGTCGCAGACCGAGCCGCCACTTTGACGTAGCCATTTGCTGCATCCGTCCGGCCAGACAATGCGATGTTCAAAGTTGAAGTTTTCACCTTCGTGTACGCATTTTTCCATAGCGGTGATAAACATTTCTCGGTCGTCGGGATAGATGGTGGCGAGCAACTTTTCAAATGAGGTGTCTTCATTGTATTGCTCGAAGCCCAGCATTGGGGAGAGGGTTTCAGTCCAGGTCATTTTGCCGATGGCCAGATCCCATTCCCATAAACCGATTTTGGCAAAGGATAAGCTGGTGCGAAAGCGGGCTTCGCTGGTGGCTAGGGCGTTGAGGCGATTGATGTATAGGCGGTTACGCTTGGCACGGGTTTCAACGATTTTGATCATCAATCCCTTATTGATGCCTTTTTCAATGAAGTCGTCACCACCGCTACCAATACCGGTGATGTGAGATTCAACACCGCTGACGGCGGTCAAAAAGATAATGGGGATCTCGCCATATGCCGGCACCTGACGGATCACCTTGGCCAGTTCAAAGCCGTCGCAACCGGGCATATTGACGTCCAGTATGATGACATCCGGGGTAAAGCTCTTTAGGGTTCTCAACACTTCAAAGGGGTGGTTTTGCAGCCGACATTGGAAGCCGCGACTTTCAAATAGACGACAAAAGTAGCTAGTGACATTTTGATCGTCGTCGATAACCAATAACCGATAGGGGTCTTTGCCCAGACCATCAAGCTCAATGGCATGACGCTTGATCAACTGCATCAATTGCAGCGGATCGACCGGTTTACACAAGTACCCGTCGGCGCCCGCTCTGACGGCGGCAAGGCGACACTGCATATCGTCAGACCTAGATACTACTATCAGCGGACAATTGCTTTCGGTGGCTTTTATCAGCTCAGATACAATCTGAATGTCTTTTTGCTGGGCGGTACAAGACTCGACAGTATATAGCAGCATCACGACGTTTTGCTCTGTCAATGCCTGTCTTAACCGCGCCGGTTTTCCGATAGCGATGAGGTCGTAGCCGTAGGGTTTAAGCTGACTTTCCAGCTCAAGGTGTAAGGTGTTGTCGTCATCGAGCAAAATCACCTTAAGGGCAAATCCTTGATTTAGATTGGTGATACTGTCGGGATTCTCCGGTAGCAGCTGGGGCAGTGTGGCGTAATAAGAGCAGATGTTGCCCAGCACGGTTCTGAGTTTTTCCAGTTCGGCATCATCAAGTCGCTTTTGTTCAGAGAGCACTTTGTAGCAGAGCTTACTTGCGGTGCGGGTCAGGTTATGGAGCCTCGGCAGGCTGTAATGCTCAGCTAGGGTGGCTAGGCGATATACTTCGGTTTGAAGGCGGGCAAAACCGCTGTTTAGAATATCTGATTGAGGATGTAGCAGTTTATCATAAGTGGCTTTAATCAAATCGAGTTGAAGCTTCAACTTAGTCGATGCGGACGAAGCCGTTGGTTGGCTGCTATGGGTTGATTTTGCCTGCGTCGGCTTTAAATATCGACTAAACATTTCACCTTGACCGACGTTGAGTGAGTCATTACCAATCAAAAGCTTTTCGTATACAAGTGACACAAAGTGGCAATAACCGGGTACATTGTCCTGTCGAGAGATACAATTGTATCAAATAACCTAGTTGTTGTATCTGCTCGAAAATAACAATGTTCTACAGGGAAGTATAGAAAGTGGTCAATGGCTGTCAAATTAAATTGACGGGAAAAAATAAGGATTTTACTGTAGGATATTGACCGGATAATGTGACTTGTGGCGTTTTAACTCTCTGATATATCGATATTTATTGACGTGGGATTGGGTTCGGATTTTGCATTTCGTGATGGTCTGATATGTGACTGTATTGGTTAAGTTAGGCGAGTCTAGTCAAATCCTAGTTTTAACTATTGGTATAGAGGTGCAAGCATTTAGGTGAACTAAAGAAAGGTCTTTATAAAGGAACATTGGCTGGGTTGTGATTAACCCAGCGTGATTATCGACCTTTACAAGGCGAAATGGCTATTTGTTGGCTGAGATCTCTAGGTCTTTCAAGATGCCGTTTTTAACATCATATATCCAGCCGTGTACGGTTAGGTCTTGACCTTTTTTCCATGCGCCTTGAACGATGGTGGTTTGACGGACGTTGGCCAGCTGCTCTAAGACATTGAGTTCACAAAGACGGGCAAAGCGGTCTTCGTCAGATAAGCTATCCAGCTCTTGCTGGTTGAATCTGGCGACGTCTCTGATGTGCATCAGCCAGTTGTCAATCAGACCAAACTGTTGCTCACCCATCGCCGCTCGAACGCCACCACAGCCATAGTGACCACAAACGATGATGTGCTTTACCTTCAACACTTCAACGGCGTATTGTATTACCGACAAGCAGTTCAAGTCGGTATGAACGACAACATTGGCGATGTTGCGGTGAACAAACACCTCACCTGGTGGTAGGTTGATGATCTGGTTGGCCGGTACGCGGCTGTCGGAACATCCAATCCACAGGATCTCGGGGTTTTGTTGCTCAGCCAAGCGAGTAAAAAATGTTGGGTCTTCCTGATTGATTGCATCAGCCCATGCGCGATTTTGCTCGAAAATTTCGGGAAGAGTTCTCAATGCTTGATACCTTTATAATGGTGTTGATTTTTATCTCGGGGCTGTTTTACGCAAATTCTCATAGCAGGTCAACCACAGACGAAGGATTTAGCCATAAAAGACCAAAAAATAAACAATTCATTGACATCTAAGTGTTTGCGTGTATATTACACAGCCAATTGAAACAGGTGACTGGTTGATAAGTTAAGGTGGTTGTTGAGTGAGTAAATTGAATGCCAAATTGGTCGGTGCGACGTTGTTGCTGTGTACTTTAACTGCCACTGCTGAAACGGACACGGTAGAATCGAAAACAGTTGAAACACAATCTGTACCAGTGATGACGTTTAGCACCCTAAAAGGATTAAACAATCTCAACCGCAATATGAAAGCGGAGCGTATGTTTCCAAGAAATAATTTATTTGACCGTAATCGTGCCAATGAATTGGAAACTCTTGCCTACCCACGTTTTCGTGGCATTGATATGTCAGATGAGCCGCTACTGGGCAGTGCCAAGCAGATCAAAGCCAAGCGCAGCCAATCCAAGCCGCAAAGTCAGACCCGCGTGAAAGACGACGCGCTCAGCTCTGATGAATAGTCTAGCGTTTATTGAACGATTTATTTGCTAGTGCCCGTCCGGAAATTGGTGTTGTCGGGCACTAGCTGTGCGGTAAATGGATTTACCGTCATTTCAACTTGTTGACAGAAATATTGCTCCTGCAATTTCTGCATTTACCACATCATATGTGGGTCAAATATAAGCGAAAGTCGAACTTGCTTGACGTGCAGGAAGCACTAATGACGCAAGTGCATGGATGTACAGGAGCGTTCGACGTCAGCGGTCTAGGAAATTATCATGGATGAGAATTTCCGGATAAAAACTTGCTAGCGGGCGTCTATACCTCAAAGGTGCCGACCTTGATTTAACCCTCATATAAATACTTCTGCCAATTCAATACGTTAAATCCGTATTGCCGGGGCTAGAAACATCGATAAATGTGGAATTAATACTGGAGAATTCCCATTTAGACACTTATCCTTACAACTGAATAATTGTACTGTATCTACTCTAGGCGCGCCTGTAAGGTGACTGTTGGGCGTGCTCGGATAGAAAGGAGATAATGAAAATGAGCAGTCCGAACCATGTCGGAATTATCATGGATGGCAATGGGCGCTGGGCCACAGAGCGTTCACTCCCCCGCAAAGAAGGTCATAAGGTTGGTGCCCGCATTTGTATGGACATCATCCATGAGGCCATAGATCAGAACGTGAAGGTGCTTTCTTTATATGCGTTTTCAACTGAAAACTGGTCTCGCCCGGGCGATGAGGTGTCCAGCATTATCAGCTTGTTGGATTTGTATCTACAAACGGAGATTTTGGCGTTCTTAAAACGCGGGGTAAAGTTGACCTTGCTTGGCGACCGTTCAAAATTGTCGAAAAAAACTCGCTTTTTGTTACGCAATGCCGAGAAGTTGTCACAAAAAAACAAAGGCATGAAGTTGCAGTTGGCGGTTAACTATGGCGGTAAAGATGACATTATTCGCGGGATTAAGTCATTGGCGGCAGACGGTTACGATTTTAACCAGATCAATGAAGAAGACCTAGAAAATGTACTCGATGGCAATCAGTCGCCGCCGGTCGATCTTTTGATCCGCACCAGTGGTGAAAAGCGCATCAGTAACTTTATGATCTGGCAGTGCGCTTACGCCGAGTTTTATTTTACCGATGTATTATGGCCTGATTTTACCCCGGAATGTCTGCGTGAAGCCATTGCCTGTTACGGCAACCGTGAAAGACGTTTTGGTGATGCGGCAGTCAATAACCAAGAGGGGCAATCGTGAGCAATACCCATGTAAAAAGCAAACTGTCTATCGCCTGGCTGATGGTGATATTGCTGCCTTTGCTTGGCAGCTATTTGAAGTGGGGCGGCTTGCCACCTGGATTTGAGATCTTGCCTCATAGCGCCAGAACCCCACCGGGTTTTAATTTGACGGTATTTATCATTTTAACCATTACCGCTGTGCTCATCTGGTCTTTTGTGTTTTTTCCAAAGCTATTCGGCTTTGTTAAAGTGAAAGACGATACGCCACTGGATATCGACATCGGTGCTAAGGGGGTTCCTTGGTGGTTTTGGTCGGGTCTGATAGTCATGGTTGCCAGCTGGATTGTGATGTGGGGCCAATTTGAGGTGCTCGGCAATTTACGCTACTACTCTTTTGTGCCGTTGTGGTGGGGCTATATTTTCTTTTTAGATGGCATTGTTTATTACCGTACCGGCGGCCGCTCTTTTATGGCTTGTTGGCCCAAATTGATGATTATTTGCGGCCTACTGTCGATACCCGGCTGGTATTACTTTGAATATCTTAACTTTTTTGTGTTGAAGAACTGGTTTTATCCTTACCTTGACTTGCTCCCGGCACCTTTTACTTATTTTTGGTCGGCTTTGACCTTCTCGACGGTGTGGCCATCGATCTTTATCTGGTATCAATTGCTCAACACATTTAAGCCGTTGACGTTATGTTACGCTCAAGGGCCAAAGCTGGCTCTGTCAACCAAAGGCATTTACCTTGTTTTGCTAAGCGGCATGGTCATGACGGTTGCGACCAGCATTTGGTATGACTATCTGTTTTGGATGATTTGGCTGGGCCCTTTGTTGATCTTGGCGACAATACTGGCGTTGAGTGGTGTTTGGACACCCTTTAGAGAGATAAAGCTGGGCAATTGGACACCAGTGATGTTGATAGCCATAGCGACTGTATTTAACAGTGTCACTTGGGAAATGTGGAATTTTTGGAGTACCCCCAACAATCCCAACTTCTGGCAGTACAACTTGCCCTATGTGCATGTCTACAAAATATTTGAGATGCCGATTTTAGGCTTTAGCGGCTATCTGTTTTTTGGCCCCGTGTGCTGGATGATGTGGATCGGTTGTGCCCGCCTGTTAGGCTTTAGCGATAATTTGGTTTTGCCGAGTTCGAAACGTTGAAGACCCTGCTGTTTGACTTTGACGGTACCTTAGCCGATACCGTCAACTTGTCCTTTGAAGTGATGAATGAGCTGGCGCAGAAGTATCATTTTCGTCAGCTCAGCGAGAGTGACCTTAAGCGGCTAAAACAATTACCGGCCAGAGCGGTACTTAAGTTTTTAGGTATTTCAGCGTTAAAAGCTCCTTTGGTGATGGCGGCCGGAAAACGCAAAGTCTTTGCTCGCATTGACGAAGTACCTTGCAATCAGGCGCTCAAAGCGCTGCTAGGACGCTTGCAGGGGGCGTGTCGTTTTGGCGTGCTAAGCACCAACTCGGCGCAAAACGTTAAGCGTTTTTTAACCAACCATCAACTGCCTCCGTTCGATTTCATTTATGCCGACGCACGGTTATCGGGTAAGGCAAGGGTGCTAAAACGCGCGATCAAAAAGCAAAACCTTGAGCCTAAAAACTTACTGTATATCGGCGATGAGATACGTGACATTGTTGCGGCCAAAAGAGCCGGTGTTGCCGTTGCAGCGGTGAGTTGGGGCTATAACACCAAAGAGGTTTTGGCTGCGCAAAACCCTGACTATTTGGTGGATGATGTCACTGGGCTAGAGCGGGCCGTCAGCCATTTTTTCTCTGATACAATAGACAGTTAAGTGCCGCCAATGGACCTCTAACAATACAAGTTTCGTCTAATAACTTTTGAACTCTGTCTGATTTTCGGCTAAGGTTCTGTCATAGGACAGGATGCTTGGTCACATGCGCCTGAAGCTTATATCTACACGTTTTGGTGGTTAGGAGTATTACGATGATAGAGTATGACGATAAGCGATCATTTTTGCGCATGATGGTCAATGCCGATCTGGAGTTAAAGTATGAAGACGGTGAAGCCGACAGCGTAATTGACGGTTTGTGCCGAGACTTAAGTTCGACCGGTATGGCTGCCGAGGTGCCCTCACCAATTGAAGTCGGCACCATGTTAAAAGTGAAGTTGGCATCGAACAATCCCAGTGTTCCGCCACTTCGTGCCAGTGTAAAGGTGATGCGATGCGTCCAAGAAATGGACGATACCTATGTGCTTGGTTTGGAGTTTGTCGAGCTTATCTAATGTGCAGTAGGCGTTCAGGGCTATCAGGCATCGTGTCCTACGATGCCGAGAGTTTCCTACGATTGGCTTGAATCGCTGTTAATAAACCTTACATACCAAACCTTTCAAATAAAATCCTTCAGGATAGAAGCTGGCAATCGGATGGTCTTGAGCCTGACTGAGACGCTCGACAAAGTACACATCTTTACGCGCATCTAACGCCGCATCGGCGACGACTTTTTGGAATAGCCCGGTTTCCATCAACCCAGAACAAGAGAACGTCAGCAGGTAGCCGCCGGGGTTGAGCAGGCTCATGGCTATCATGTTGATGTCTTTGTAGCCGCGACAGGCGCTGGTTAAGTTGGCTTTGCTGTCTACAAACTTTGGTGGGTCGAGTACGATGACGTCAAAGGTCTTTTTCTGCTCGCGGTATTCTCTGAGCAGTTTAAAAACGTCTTGCTGCACGAAATCGACCTTGCTTAAGTCCAGCTGATTGAGTTCAACATTGCGTTTTGCGGTATCGAGGGCGGTTTGCGAGACATCAACATTGGTAACCTTGGCGCAATTGCCTCGTAGGGCATAAAGTGAAAAGGTGCCGGTGTAACAAAAACAGTTCAGCACGGTTTTACCATCAACATATTTTTCCAGTGCCGCTCGACTATCGCGCTGGTCTAGGTAAAAGCCGGTTTTGTGGCCTTTTATCACATCAACCAATATTTTCAGGCCGTTTTCATCAATCACGGTTTCAGGGTCAGTCAACTCTCCAGACAGAGGCCCTGTGGTCAGTGGTAGCCCTTCTTTTTTGCGGACATCAACATCTGAACGTTCATAAATCAGATGCTCAGGAAAGTGGCGTTGTAGTGCATTGACGATGTTGCTTTTAAAACGCTCAGCACCTGCGCTCAGCAATTGGCAGACGATAAGGTTGTCGTATTTGTCGATAGTGACGCCCGGCAAACCGTCGGATTCTGCTGCCACCAAACGATACCCGCTGAGCCCTTGTCTTTGCACAACATCGGTTCTGACGGCTTTGGCCCGTGCGATTTTACGGTCAAAGAAGTCTTGGTCAATCTGCTCGTTTTGATCGTATGTCCAAATTCGAATACGAATTTGCGATTGTGGTGAGTAGGCTCCTCTTGCCAGCCATTTGCCATCGGCACTAAACACATCAACGGTGTCACCAAGACCGACCGAGCCTTTGACTTTTTTAATCGCTTTAGAGTAAATCCAAGGGTGCTTTCTGAGTATCGATTTTTCGCGTTTGGGGATAAGGGTGACTTGGGCAGACATGGCGCGTTTTTTCCTGAAAAACAAAAGACGCGGGATTATATCCCCCGATAAAACCATAGGCAAACCCCCAGTTTTTTTATATCATACCTGCTCTTTAAAAAACCGCTATTTTACAGGCACTTTAGATTCTATCGTGAATAATATTCAAATACACAAAGTTGCGCCGCAACGGGCTTTCTACTGGATAAGTCGGGCATGGGATCTGTTCAAGCTGCAAACCGGTTTGTGGATGCTGAGCTTTTTCTTTATTTATTTTCTCAGTCTTTTTGCCGCTTCACTCGGCAATGTTGGCATGATAGCGTTTTCTTTGCTCAACCCGTTTTTGATGGCTGGCTTTTATCATCTTGCGTTTAAGGCCGATAATGGCGTCAACAGTGAGTTTATGGAGCTGTTCACTGCCTTTAGCGATGTCAGAGTGCGTGGCGTATTGTTGCAAATAGGTTTCATTGGCTTGCTCTATACCTTTTTCTTTTCGCAAATCAGCACTGAAGCGGCCGAACAGTTTATCGATGGCAAGGAGGTGAATGGTGAAGCCCTTATCACCTTGGTTTTCGCGTCTATTTTGTATCAAATGTTTTTCTTTTTTGCTGTGCCTGTGGCCTATTTTTTCCATGAACGCAGCTTATTGTTTGTGATCAAATATGCGTTCTTAGCCTGTTTGAGCAATCCGTTGGCGTTGACCTTGTTTGGCCTGTTAGCCTTTTTATTGAGCATGGCAACCATATTTACCCTGTTTTTGGCGATGATTGTGGTGTCGCCGATGTTGATGATCTCGGTTTATTTGGCATTTAATGATATTTTAAAGCCAGAGTTTGAGATTGAACATAAAGCTGACGACAACGACGATGACCAAGGCTCTGGTCCTGACTTTAAAATAGAGGCGTAAGCGCTAAGGTCAGATGGAGATTATGGACGACGAGAATTCAACACCGGTAATAGCGCTCAATAAACTCAGAGCCACTGCTTTGGCCTGGTTGGGCCGTCAGGAATATTCTGAAGCTAAGTTTCGCCGCAAGCTGGCGCAAGCCGAGGCCAGCGACGAACAGATCGAGTTGGTGGTTGCTGAGTTTATTGCCAACAACTGGCTCAGTGAACAGCGCTACTGTGAAGCATTTGTTCGTAGTCGTATACGTAAAGGGCAGGGCTGGCTAAGAATTTGTAACGACGGCAGAGTGCAGGGGTTAGACGAAAAGACACTTAAGCAGGCGCTAAATGACAGTCAGACCGATTGGTTTGAACTGGCCCGAGAAACCTATCAAAAGCGCTATGCGCCCAGTGACAAACTGGAAATGAAAGAAAAAGCCAAGCGCTTGCGTTTTATGCAATATCGCGGGTTTAGCGCCGAACAGGTCAGCTATGCCATGGCTCAATCAATTGACGATTAAATACACCAATAAATCTATAGACGGAAAGAAAATGCATCAGACTACCGCTCAAATTAGACAATCCTTTTTGGATTTTTTCCAAGCCAAGCATCACCAGGTCGTCGCGAGTAGCTCGCTGGTGCCGGGCAACGACAAAACCTTGTTGTTTACCAATGCCGGTATGGTGCAGTTTAAAGATGTGTTTTTAGGCGCAGAAAAACGTCCCTATACCCGTGCGGTATCTTCACAGCGCTGTGTCCGCGCTGGTGGTAAGCACAATGACCTTGAAAACGTCGGCTATACTGCCCGTCACCATACCTTTTTTGAAATGCTGGGTAACTTTAGCTTTGGTGATTACTTCAAGCGTGAAGCGATTGCTTTTTCGTGGGAATACCTGACCGAAGTCCTCAAATTACCGAAGGAAAAGCTATGGGTTACGGTATTTGAAGAAGACCAAGAAGCCGCCGACATTTGGATCAATGAAATTGGTGTCGATAAAGACCGGCTGTCTTTTATCGGCGCAAAAGACAATTTCTGGTCGATGGGCGATACTGGCCCTTGTGGTCCTTGTTCTGAGATCTTCTACGACCATGGTGAAGAAATATGGGGTGGGCCTCCGGGCACACCTGAAGAAGATGGCGACCGCTATATTGAGATCTGGAATCTGGTTTTCATGCAATATAACCGTCATGCCGATGGCACCATGGAGCCTTTGCCAAAACCTTCTGTCGATACCGGTATGGGTCTTGAACGTATTGCCGCGATTATGCAAGACGTTCACAGCAACTACGAGATCGATATTTTTGATACTTTAATTAAAGCCGCTGCCAAAGTGACAGGTGCAACGGATTTGAGTAATAAGTCTTTGCGAGTAATAGCCGATCATGTTCGCTCATGTGCCTTTATGATTGTTGATGGTGTGGTGCCGTCTAATGAAGGTCGTGGCTATGTATTACGCCGCATTGTGCGTCGTGCGATTCGTCATGGTAATCAGTTAGGCGCTAAAGACACTTTCTTCTATAAGATGGTGGCCACTTTAGTTGAGCTGATGGGCGAGGCATATCCTGAGCTGGCGAAGGCGCAGCAAAGTGTTGAGAAAATTCTTAAAGTTGAAGAAGAACAGTTCAGTAAGACCCTTGACCGTGGTTTGGCGATTTTAGAAGAAGGCTTAGACGAGTTCAGCGATAAGGTGATCCCTGGTGAGTTTGCCTTTAAGCTATATGATACCTACGGCTTCCCATCAGACCTAACTGCCGATGTGGCTCGTGATAGAGGCTATACGGTCGATACCGAAGGCTTTGATAAAGCGATGGCTGAGCAGCGTAAGCGTGCCCAGCAGGCCGGTAAATTTGCAGGTGACTACAACGAACAGCTGGTTTCAGATAAAAGCTCGACTTTTGACGGCTATACTCGTGAAAGCTTTGAAGCCACTGTCATTGAATTGTTTAAAGGTGCCGAGACCGTAAATGAGCTGAACGCAGGTGATGACGGTATTGTGATTTTGGATAATACGCCGTTTTATGCCGAGTCGGGTGGTCAGGTTGGCGATACCGGACAGATTATAGTTGGCGAGAGTGTCTTTGAAGTAAAAGACACGGTAAAACTGGGTAATGCCATTGCTCATCATGGTACGGCCAAAGGCACCATCGGCGTTAATGACAAAGCATTGGCTCAAATTAATGTTGCCAAGCGCAAAGCCATTATTAAAAACCACTCGGCCACTCATATTTTACATGCAGCGCTGCGCAAAGTGTTGGGCGAGCATGTGACACAAAAAGGCTCTTTGGTGACCGCTGAGCGGTTGCGTTTTGACTTCTCTCATTTTGAAGGGGTGAGCGCTAAAGAGCTTCGCACTATTGAAACCATGGTGAACGAACAGATCCGCACCAATAATTCACGTCAAACGGAAACCATGCCGATTGAGCAAGCCAAGGCCAAAGGTGCAATGGCGTTATTTGGTGAAAAGTACGACGATGATGTTCGCGTGGTGACTATGGGCGAGTTCTCCGTTGAGCTTTGTGGTGGTGTTCATGTTGACAGCACCGGGGAGATCGGCCTGTTCAAAATCGTCAGTGAAGGTGGCATTGCCGCTGGTATTCGCCGTATTGAAGCGGTTACCGGAGAAGCTGCAATGGCATATCTGTACAATGTGATGGACCAAGTCGATAGCGTTTGTTCATTGGTCAAAGGCGATTTGAACTCAATGGCCGACAAAGTGCAGCAACTTAATGACAAAAACCGTGCGATGGAAAAAGAGCTTAATCAGCTCAAAGCCAAACTGGCGAGTGCCGCCGGTGCCGATATGTTGTCAAACGCCGTAGAAGTTGGTGGCGTGAAGTTACTGGTACAGAAAGTTGAAGCCGATGCCAAGTCCCTGCGCGGCTTGGTGGACGACTTAAAAGTGAAAATCGGTTCAGGTATCGTCGTATTGGGCGCTGTTAATGATGATAAGGTTAGCCTTATCTGTGGCGTAACTAAGGATCTGACGGCCAAAGTTAAAGCGGGCGAGCTTATCAACATGGTCGCCCAGCAAGTTGGCGGTAAAGGTGGCGGTAGGCCTGATATGGCTCAGGCTGGCGGTACTGACGCCGGGGCTTTGCCTGAAGCGCTGAACAGTGTAACAGACTGGGTGGCGCAACGAGTTAGCTGATGGCCCTGATCGTACAGAAGTATGGTGGCACATCAGTCGGTTCTATAGAACGCATTGAGCATGTTGCAGATGTCATCGTCAACACCTACAGCCAAGGGCATAAGGTGGTGGTGGTGGTATCGGCAATGGCCGGTGAAACCAACCGTTTGCTGGGTCTTGCCGAGCAAATAGACAAATCCCCCAATACCCGTGAATTGGATGTTCTAGCAACGACAGGCGAACAAGTGTCGGCGGCGTTGCTGGCCATTGCCATTATCAAACGCGGCTATTCAGCCATTTCCTTAATGGCCGACCAAATCAAAATTAAAACAGACAACCGTTTTGGCCGGGCACGTATTGAAGAAGTTGAGACCTCTCGGCTGTTTGATGAAATAGAGCAGGGGCGTATTGTCATTATCGCCGGTTTTCAAGGGCGTGATATTGAGAACAACATCACCACCTTAGGCAGAGGTGGCACCGATACGACCGCTGTTGCGGTTGCCGCAGCGCTCAAGGCCGATGAATGTCAGATTTATACCGACGTCGATGGTGTTTACAGCGCTGATCCTCGGATTGTGCCTGATGCTAGGCTAATGGAAGTGGTGACCTTTGAGGAAATGTTGGAACTGGCCAGTCTAGGCGCCAAAGTATTACATATTCGTTCTGTCGAGTTTGCCGGACTTAATCGGATACCCCTTCGGGTGCTATCGAGTTTTAAGGAAGGCCCTGGGACGTTGATCACCTACGAAGAAAACAATATGAAAAAACAAGTGGTTTGTGGCGTTGCAGCAAATAAAGATGAAGCCATTATTACTTTGACGGGGTTGCCGAACTGCTTAACCTTAGGGGCTGATATTCTGACCCCGATCGGTGAAGCGGGGATTGAAGTCGATATGATAGTGCAAAACGTCAAGCATGATGACAGCATTGACTTTACCTTTACCGTTCACCGTAGCGATTTTGACCAAGCCAAATCGATAGTTGAGGGATTGGTAACAAAAATTCCTGGTAAATCCGTGCAGGTTAACTATAACGTTGCTAAAATTTCTGTTGTTGGTGTAGGCATGAAGTCTCATTCGGGAGTGGCGGCGACAATGTTCAAGGCGCTCAGTGATGAAGGCATCAATTTACACCTTATCTCAACATCAGAGATCAAAATCTCTGTGGTAGTGGACGAACGCTACTTGGAGCTGAGTGTTCGGGCTTTGCACAGTGCTTTCAATTTAGATTTAGCGGCAACCGAAACGGCGTGAAGCTGCTGTTTTGTGTTGAGTTTATTTACGATTGACGGATAAAAAGTCGATAAACTAATTCAAAAATTGAGAATTGTGCGCTAATATACGAGCGATTATCTGTTAGTTTATGGATAATCATTGGAATAAGGAGCAATAGAATGCTGATATTAACTCGTCGTGTTGGTGAAACTCTAATGATCGGTGATGATGTTACCGTTACTGTTCTTGGAGTAAAAGGTAATCAGGTACGTATTGGTGTTAACGCACCTAAAGAAATATCTGTGCACCGTGAAGAGATTTATATGCGAATTCAAGCTGAGAAAAACGCTCAGGCTTCAGCTCAGTCTGAAGGGTAATTTGCATAAGACTCTAGGGGAAACCGGCTTTGGCCGGTTTTTTCGTTTATGTATAGGGATATACGGTATGCTTGTGTTGTCGGGAACATTCACAAGCGATGTATAGGGATATACGGTCACTGAATTTGCTCCCGGCAAATTTCAGTATTTCCTCCTTCCGTGGAGGTCATGCTTGTGTTGCCGATATGGATGTCGGTACTAAGACAGTGCAGGAGCACACTGTCGGTGTCGGCGACTTCATGGATGAAGGAGATAAAGCGACGCATGGATGCCAAAGCCGGGAACATTCACAAGCGATGTATAGGGATAATTTAGTGACGCTTCAAGGTTGTATTTAACGCGGTAAAATAGTCAAAAAATGAGCCTTTTGAACCATTTTACAGCAAATTGGGCAAAAGCCCGGCAAACGATAAAAAATCCGAAAAAAAGTGTTTGACATAATTTTCGAATTCTTTAATATACGCACCAACAACGAGGCGCGGCGGTAAACACCAACGCAAATCGAACAATTTAGGTGAGGTGGCCGAGAGGCTGAAGGCGCTCCCCTGCTAAGGGAGTATAGGGTTTGTAGCCCTATCGAGGGTTCGAATCCCTCCTTCACCGCCATTGCTTCTAGCAATGATTGACGCAAAGACTACTGCGCACGTGTAGCTCAGCTGGATAGAGTATCTGGCTACGAACCAGGCGGTCGGAGGTTCGAATCCTTCCACGTGCGCCATCTTTCCCCCACCAAAACGGGGTTGTAAAAGCCGCAAGGTTTAGTGCATAAAAAGATGGATGAACAAACGCCAGAAGTCAGCAAAGCGTCCCCTATAATGCACGTGTAGCTCAGCTGGATAGAGTATCTGGCTACGAACCAGGCGGTCGGAGGTTCGAATCCTTCCACGTGCGCCACATAGACAAAAACGCCCAGCAGCAATGCTGGGCGTTTTTGTATGTGCGCAAAACGTGGCAGGATGAGAACCGACCAGAGGTTCGACAAAAATGCTAGGAGCATTTTTGAACGCGCTAGCGCGGCTTTGCGTAGTTTGCAAAGTGAAGTACAGGACGTACTTCATAATCCTTCCACGTGCGCCACATAGGCAAAACGTGGCAGGATGAGAACCGACCAGAGGTTCGACAAAAATGCTCGGCCACTGCTTAGCCTCAAACCATCGCTGCGCTTTGCGCCGGATAAAGCCACGAAAGACCACTTCTTCGGCAACATAGGTAATAAACAGATTCAGTAAAGACCATGCCAACAAGTGCTCTGACAGCTTGGGGGAAAATGCCACTAAGCCGCCAAGTAAGGCAACGGCTAATGTAGTTGCGGCGACAGTCGCCACAATCAACAATAGTCGCTCTCGCTTCTTGGGTAAGTGTGCTTGGACGATCTAACAGGCCTTATGTATCGTCCTTGCTTCAGAGATTTACTGACTCACCCAGTATTGTAACAAGTTACGGGCGATGGCTATGGTCATCGGCAACTCAAAGCGTTCATTAGGTTGACCTGCCAAGGTGAGTTTCACTTCTTCTTTGGATGCCCATAGGGCATCAGCTAGCTCGTTCGGGTCAATTTTGATGTCACTGTCGAGGGCTTCAACATGAACACCCATCATCAGGTTAGAGGGAAAAGGCCAAGGTTGGTCAAACAGAAACTGCACTTTACCGCCTTTGATACCCGCCTCTTCAAACAGTTCGCGCCGGGCTGCTTGGGCAATGGTTTCGCCCGGCTCCATAAAGCCGGCAAGGCAGGAATAACGGTTGTTGCCAAAATTGTGTCCGCGACCGAGCAGGCATTTGTCTTGATGTGTGACCAGCATGATCACCACTGGGTCGGTGCGGGGAAAGTGTTGCGCTTCACACACAAGACAGTCTCGACGCCAACCACCATAGGCAGCATTAGACTTAGCACCACACTTGGCACAAAAACCATGGTTACTATGCCAATTGAGCAAACTGTTGGCCTGCGCCAACAAGCCAAGCCACTGTGACTCTAGCCTGTCTGATAGGCAAAAAGCTCTTAAACCCACAGCTTCAAACGGTTCGGTTTCCTCGGCATCAAGGGCTTGGGCAAAGTAGTCAACCTTGTCAAATTCGCCTAAGTATACCCAGTCATTTTGGCTGAAACTGTGCTCAGGCACTTCGTTGGGTGAGAACCAATGAGACTGGCTTTGACGGTTGAGCAATATTTGGTTGTTTGATAGCAGCAAATAGCGCTGGTTTGGCCACTTTTGGCTATCGAGTCTATGCTGGGCCATTTGGCTTCTTTTGGCGTCCATGCGGTCAATTGGGTTGTCACTAAATATCGGCTTGATGTCAGTTGGATGCATCGGTTTGCTCCTTGGTTGTGATCTCTTCAGACCAATGCCGGGCAAAGTCGCTCAGCGGCAAGATCAAATAAAACAATTGTTCACCCATAGCGGTGGCCTTATAGCCTGTTTCTGCACGCTCAACCAGCAATGCTTGACGAAGCTCTTTTAATCGAGCATTGAGCACTGCCGGAGAGATTGATTCACAGCGGCTTTGTAGCTCGCGAAATGTGCAACTGCCACCTTGGCATAATTGCCATAGCACGCCCAGTGCCCAGCGTCTGCCAAGCAAGTCAAACAATGCCATGGTTGGACGGCCTGATTTGGAGCCCCGCACAGGTTTGCCGGGGTAGGGAAAGTTACTCATATTGGCTGTCGCTTATTTGCTATTGATTTAATAGCAAAGTATAGGTCTCATGTGGCAAAATTGCTATCAATAAAATAGCGTTAGACAGAATTGATTGAGGAAGTAAGTTTTACTTGACTGCTGTTATTATAAACATATACTGTAAATATAAACAGTATTTAATCAGTGTAAATGAGGTAGGCAGATCATGGATCAATTCAGTGTTGAGTCAAGTCACGTTGCCAATTTCAATAGTGGCTTAAAGGTGGTAGATAAGTTGGTTAAAACCCATGGCGTGAGTCATGAGCGTATTGAAAATCCATTTCAAACGTCAGTATACGTACCGGGTATGAGCCGTCCCGGTGAAGTACGGCAATTAATCGCGCCATTCGATTTAAGGGCGTTCCCACATGCGTTGTGGCTGGCAATGCAAGAGTGTCTTCCTAAAGGTGTTGGCTTGTCGATTCATCGATTTAGCCTACCGCATCTTGATAAGGTGCTGTGTTGGGTTTTGGTGAACAACCAAGGCAAGGTAATAGAAAAAGCCTATCCGGTGAATAAACCGCAATATGTTAAAGCGGCAAAAGCGTTGATTAAGGCGTTGCTAGGGCGTTGAGCCAAATGGCTTTAGGCTGGCATCACGGTGTGGATTTCAAAGGCGCGGTCAGGGTTGCTTGTGGCGAGCGCCTGACCGGCTGAATGGGCTTGAAGTGTTACAGGTCGTCGATTTCGCGTTTAAGGTTGTATTTTTTGTCGGTGACAATGGCTTCTAAGGTTTCAATCCGCTTTTTAAGATCCATGATCTGCGCCTGCATTTGCTCGGCTTCGGGCTGATTGTTGTGGTGTTGCTGATGCGCCTGAGGCTGCTTGTTTTGTTTGTTTTTAATGATACTGGCAATGATAGCAAATATGGCGATAATGACGATGGCTTCAAATACATTCATGGCATTTCCCTCAAGGTTTGGTCAAGTTTGATCCTAATGGCTGCTAACAATCAAAATGTAAGCCAATAATTATATCCTTATAAAACAAATGATTACAATCTTCTTTATAGATGTGTTAGTGTCAGCTCGCCACAATATAGTATATTTGACGACTGATGTGGTCAATTTGAATAACGAAGAAGTAAATGACGTCTGACACTGATTTAAAATGGATGGCTGCGGCACTGGAGCAGGCCGACTTGGCACTATCTCACGGTGAAATACCTGTCGGTGCGGTGGTCGTGTGTGATGACAAGATAGTTGGGCGTGGGTTTAATACCGCTATTATGGCTCACGACCCTTCAGCTCATGCAGAAATGAATGCCATTCGCGAAGCCGGTAAAACGCTGGGCAATTACCGCTTGGTTGATTGCACTTTGTATGTCACTTTAGAGCCTTGTCCAATGTGTGCGGGATTATTAGTACACAGTCGTATTAAGCGTCTGGTTTTTGGTGCATGTGACTTACGCACCGGCAGTGCCGGTAGTTTGATGAATTTGGTGCAGCATCCTGCGCTCAATCATCAGATGGAAGTGACCCAAGGGGTGATGCAAGAAATTTGCGCCCATAAGTTGTCCGATTTTTTTCGCGCTCGCCGACAACAGCAAAAAGCATTAAAACAAGCGAAAAAAAGCGCCGAGTAGGCGCTTTTGCTTAGAATGTTGTGACGACGTTAAGTGTTTGCCTAACGGTTCCGCTCGGCTTTTAGGCCTTTTTGCGCGGCCATAAGCATTCTTGCGTGCTATTGCTCTCGTCATTGTTTTCAATCTCTTTTAACAGGCTCATACGAAAAGCGCTGTTGCGATGAGTTTGATTGGAGGCAGAAAGTTTGCGTTGGGCTCTACGGCGGGTGGCTAATACGGTTCGGTTACGTGGCTTGGCACTCAATGTACGACTTTTTTTCATTGGATACTCGGCTAGGCGTCTGATGAAAGAAAGCCCCTTATTATACAGCTTTTGTTACAAAATGCCCGTCATTTTTGTATGCCTTTGTCATTATCCTGTTGCAGGTCCAGCGTGGCGGCATCATCTTGTTCGGCTTGCTTGTCCGCTTCTAAGGCTTGGTTTTCTAGTGACGAGCTGACTTTTTCGCGATACTCACTGGCTTTTTGCTCGGCCTGAGCTTTTTCATCCAACCATACCAACGAGTCGTAGTAGCGGCGAATGTTCTCGACATAGCGCACCGGCTCATCACCACGGGCATAACCATATTTGGTGGTTTTGTAATACTTCTTTTGGCGCAAGAGCGGCAATCGTTTTTTTACGTCTATCCACTTGTCCGGAGAGCCGCCTTGACGCTGGGTGATCACCCGTGCATCTTCCAAATGACCCCAGCCAATATTGTATGAGGCGATAGCAAACCACAACCTGTCGGGCATTTGAATGCGCTCGGGTATCCTACTGAGCAGGCGGCTCAAATAAATGGCGCCACCGCGAATGTTTTGTTCCGGCTCTAGTCGGCTCTTAACCCCGACTTGTCTGGCGGTAGGCAAGGTCAGCATCATAATGCCGCGCACGCCGGTATGGGACTTGGCTCTTGGGTTCCACAGCGATTCTTGGTAACTCAGTGCTGCAAGCAAACGCCAGTCGATTTCATACTCGCGAGCATACTGCTTAAACCAATGTTCATACTTGGGGAGCTTCGTGTCGGTGGCGGCGATAAACATTTTGGTGTCTGAGTAATTGAACTTCTCAATGTGACCAAAATA
Source organism: Alteromonadaceae bacterium (assembly GCA_041583135.1). Classification (GTDB taxonomy): domain Bacteria; phylum Pseudomonadota; class Gammaproteobacteria; order Enterobacterales; family Alteromonadaceae; genus JABSOG01. The sequence goes on from JBFHGJ010000044.1 coordinate 27,952, forward strand.
TTTGTCTTCTAACGCCGTCAGCTCACCCGAGGCGCGATACTGACCAAAGAACTCGATCATCAAACTGTAAAGGGAATCATCGTCTTGCTTGGCAATCAGCCAGCCGACTTCTTGCTCTTGTTCTAGGCTAAAGGCAATCGATAGGTTGGGGTAGTAGCGGCGATTGATGGCCAAGGTCGTTGAATCGGTAATGGTATAGTCAATTTCGCCATCGACCACCATTTCAAGTAATTCATCAGGGTCTTGCTCCTCGGTTTCTTGCCACTCAAGCTCAGGATATTGCTGTTTGTACTGCGCTAGGGTTTCAGCATGAGAGCTTTTGGCTACGACCACCAGCTTACCGTCTAAGTCGGCGAAGCTCCTTGGTCTTTTCACCCCTTGTTTAAACACCAGCTTTTGACTGACGGTATAGTAGTAAGGCGAATAGCGGTATTTTTCGAGTCGTTGTGGAGTAATGCTCAGGCCACCGGCCAAAATATCGACCCGATTGGCATCGAGCATCGCAAACAATTGAGAGATATGGTAGTTGGGGACAATTTCCAGTTCAACATTGAGGTAATCGGCAAAGGCTTTACTGAGTTCATATTCAAACCCTGCTGGACCTTCTTTACCAATATAGTAGTTGCCAGAGCCAAACACCGTGCCCACTTTGAGCTTGCCACGCTTGACGATAGTGTCGAGTTGGCTGTCGTTGCTTTGACCGTCGCAGCCGACAAGTAGCACCAAGGCAAGCAGGGTACAGAGTAAGTGCTTAGATTGACTTAAATAATACTTCAAACTGCTTAAACGTCCTGTGCCCATCCCCATAAAGCTAAAGTTACTTGAGGAAATAAAAAATGTAAAACTTTTTTGTTCTGTACAAGGCGCTAATCTACTATAATGTCGGCCCACTTTGTCCTTAGTTTGATATTCAGGTGAGATCCCTATGCTAATCCTTCGTGGTGCCCCCGCATTATCCGAGTTCCGTATCAATCAGTTACTCAAAAGTTGTCAGGCCGAGCAGTTGCCGGTCAGTGACATCTATGCTGAGTACATGCACTTTGCCGATGTAACGGCACAGCCAAACGAGCAAGAAATGCACATTCTTGGCAAACTGTTGAAATACGGCCCAACAATCGCCGAACACGAGCCGGCCGGTTTATTAATGCTGGTGACGCCAAGACAAGGTACTATCTCACCGTGGTCTTCAAAGGCCACCGACATCGCTCACAACTGCGGCCTGGATATGGTCAAGCGTCTTGAACGCGGTGTTGCCTATTACATTACCACCGAGGGCTTAGATGAGCAGCAGAGCAAACAGCTCAAAGCACTGTTGCACGATCGCATGATGGAAACCGTATTTGACGAAATGGCTAAGGCAAGCGTGCTGTTCCAAAGTGCCGACCCGCGTCAGATGTCGAGTGTCGATATTCTTAACGGCGGCCGTGAGGCGCTGGTGAAAGCCAATGTCGAACAAGGCTTTGCACTGGCTGATGACGAAATCGACTACCTCGTAGAAAACTTCACTCAGCTGGGACGTAACCCTAACGATATCGAACTGTTTATGTTTGCTCAGGCTAACTCTGAGCACTGTCGCCACAAGATCTTCAATGCCGATTGGACTATTGATGGCGTCGAGCAGCCTAAGTCGCTGTTCAAAATGATCAAAAACACCTACGAAAATACCCCTGAGTTTGTATTGTCGGCCTATAAGGATAACGCCGCAGTAATGGAAGGTTCAAGTGCCGGACGCTTCTTCCCCAATGCCGAAGGTCAATATAACTATCATCACGAAGACCTACATATCTTGATGAAGGTAGAAACCCATAACCATCCCACCGCCATTTCGCCATACCCTGGCGCCGCAACCGGCTCTGGTGGTGAGATCCGCGATGAAGGCGCTACCGGTCGTGGTGCTAAGCCAAAGGCAGGTTTGGTGGGCTTTAGCGTTTCTAACTTACGCATTCCTGGCTTCGAGCAGCCGTGGGAAACCGATTTCGGTAAACCTGAGCGTATCGTCACTGCGTTGGATATTATGCTGGAAGGGCCACTTGGCGGCGCAGCATTTAACAATGAGTTTGGTCGTCCAAATATTTTGGGTTACTTCCGTACGTTTGAAGAACAGGTCACCAGCTTTAATGGCGAAGAAGTTCGCGGTTATCATAAGCCCATTATGCTCGCAGGCGGTTTGGGCAATATCCGTGGCGAGCATGTCCAAAAAGACAAAATCCCGGTAGGGGCTAAATTGGTGGTGCTTGGCGGTCCTGCGATGAATATCGGTTTGGGCGGCGGCGCGGCTTCTTCGATGGCCTCGGGTCAATCGAGCGAAAATTTGGACTTTGCTTCTGTACAGCGTGAAAACCCAGAGATGGAGCGTCGTTGTCAGGAAGTAATCGATAAATGTTGGCAGCTAGGTGATGACAACCCGATTGCCTTTATCCATGATGTTGGTGCCGGTGGCATTTCCAATGCCTTCCCTGAGCTGGTTAACGATGGCGAGCGTGGCGGTAAGTTTGAACTGCGCAACGTGCCAAACGATGAGCCGGGCATGGCCCCTCATGAGATCTGGTGTAACGAATCGCAAGAGCGGTACGTTATTGCCATTCCTGCTGAACAAATTGATGTATTTGCCGCGATATGTGAGCGCGAGCGTGCACCTTTTGCGGTTGTCGGTGAAGCAACAGAAGAACGTCACCTTACCCTAACCGACGAGCACTTTGACAATACTCCAATCGACTTGCCGTTAGATGTATTGCTTGGCAAGCCGCCTAAGATGCACCGCGATGTACAATCTCAGCAAGTGGTGGGTAAAGCGCTTGATTTCGCCGGTGTTGGCTTAGCCGATGCTGCCGAGCGCGTACTTCGTTTACCCACCGTTGCCGAGAAAACCTTCTTGGTCACCATTGGTGATAGAACCGTGACCGGTTTGGTTGCCCGCGACCAAATGGTCGGTCCTTGGCAGATCCCGGTTGCCGATTGTGGTGTAACCATCGCCGCTCATGATTCCTATCACGGTGAAGCGATGTCGATGGGTGAGCGAACCCCTGTGGCCTTGTTGAACTACGGTGCCTCTGCACGTTTGGCCGTGGGTGAGGCATTAACCAATATCGCAGCGACCGAGATCGGCAATATTAAGCATGTGAAACTCTCTGCCAACTGGATGGCCGCCGCCGGTCATCCGGGTGAAGACGCCGGTTTATACGAAGCGGTTAAAGCGGTTGGCGAAGAACTGTGCCCAGCCCTTGGCTTAACCATCCCTGTGGGTAAAGACTCTATGTCGATGAAAACCCGTTGGCAGGATGAAAACGGTGAAGAAAAGTCGGTAACTTCGCCTTTGTCATTGGTGATCTCTGCTTTTGCCCGTATTGAAGATGTACGTAAAACGGTTACTCCACAGCTGCGCACAGACAAAGGCGACAGCCGTTTGATTTTGGTGGACTTAGGTCAAGGCCAAAATCGTCTCGGCGCCTCTTGTTTAGCGCAGGTATACAAGCAGCTTGGTCAGACCACCCCAGATGTCAACTCGCCAGACGTGTTGCGCGGTTTCTACAATGCCATGCAAGCTTTGGTTAGCGATGAAAAGCTATTGGCTTACCACGACCGTTCAGACGGCGGTTTGTTCACCACTTTGGTTGAAATGGCATTTGCCGGTCACACCGGCCTGAAGGTGGATTTAGATAGCTTGAACGGCTCCGATTTGGAAGTGCTGTTTAACGAAGAACTCGGTGCTGTATTGCAAGTTCGCGCTGAAGATGAAGCGTTGGTATTGAGCACTTTCGCCGATAATGGCCTAGGTGAGCATACCCATGTGATTGGTACTTTGGCGGATAATGACAATATTGTCTTTAACCGCGAAGGTAAGGCTATTTTGTCCAATAGCCAAACTTACTGGCGTACTGTGTGGGCCGAAACCACCTATCAGATGCAGGCGATGCGTGACAACCCAGAGTGTGCCAAACAAGAGTTTGAAGCCAAACAAGATGTCAGCGATCCGGGATTGAACGTCAATCTGAGCTTTGATATCAACGAAGATGTTGCTGCGCCATACATCATCAAAGGCCAAGCGCCGAAAGTGGCGATTTTGCGTGAGCAAGGTGTCAACTCTCATGTTGAGATGGCCGCCGTGTTCGACCGTGCCGGGTTTAGTGCCATTGATGTTCATATGAGCGATATCTTGTCTGGTTGCATTACCTTGGAACAATTTAAAGGCTTAGTGGCCTGTGGTGGCTTCTCATACGGTGACGTACTGGGCGCTGGTGAAGGTTGGGCCAAATCGATTTTGTTTAACGACCGTGCCCGTGAGCAGTTCCAAGCCTACTTTGAGCGTGGCGATACTTTCTCGTTAGGTGTGTGTAACGGCTGTCAGATGATGTCTAACCTCAAGTCGCTTATCCCTGGCGCCGAGCTTTGGCCTCGTTTTGTTCGCAATGAGTCGGAGCGTTTTGAAGCGCGCTTCTCATTGGTGGAAGTACAAGATAGCCCATCGGTGTTCTTCTCTGGCATGAACGGTTCAAGAATGCCGATCGCCGTATCGCACGGTGAAGGCCGCGCTGAATTTGCCAACGATGAAGCCTTGAGTGCTGCGCTAAACAGTAACACCGTTGCCATGCGTTATGTTAACAACAAAGGTGAGTTTACGACGACCTATCCTGCCAATCCAAATGGCTCGCCAGAGGGGATCACTGCTCTGACGACGACCGATGGTCGTGCCACCATTATGATGCCGCATCCAGAGCGCGTATTCCGCGCCGTTGCCAACTCATGGCACCCGGATGAGTGGAAAGAAGACAGCCCTTGGGTTCGTATGTTCCGCAACGCTCGTGTTAATGTCGGTTAAAACCGGCTCGACGATGGAAAACGGCGCCTATTGGCGCCGTCTTCATTTCTATACAAGCCAACACTTAGTTGCTTCAATTAAGGTCGTGTACTGCTGACTTTGGCGAAATTGCTCCAATTGATATTAGTGGCGAGTAACATCTCTCGTAGCGATAAACGCCTAGCCCCGGCACGCTTACGGTTTTTCCAACGATGACCTGAGCAGGCGCAGGTCATGGTCACTTTGGTTGGCTTTAACAGGCGAATGTGCTCGGCGCCATCGGAGGCTGGGCTGCCATCTTGGTTAAACCAGCCATTCTCATTGGTATGAATTCGGCCGTCACGGTAGCCATCGATCGTATCTAGCGTAATATGCTCTTCAAGTAGGCTCTCATGCCAAATCGGCACCACCAAGGCTCTGGCATCGACCTTGGCATAAAACTGTTCTATGTCTCTTGCAGACTGCTTGCCTGCCGGACATTCGGTTGGCTGGCGATAAGTCCATGAAGCATTATGACTGTCGAGATCCAAAGGGGAGCCAAATGACAAAATACGCTCTGAGGCTCTTTTAACGTAATGGGGTAAACTGCCGAGGACTTGCAATAAATTGGAATGGGGAAGGGAGGTATCGTTTGAGAGCTTTTTCAGTTCCCGTTCATACAAAGCGTTGCACAGATCTGCAAAGATCAGATTATCGCTCTGTTGCCATAGATTGGGCTGTTGATGCTCTAAATTCATGCTGTTAAGCATATACAAAGATCATAAAGAGCGATAGCTGATATTTGTACAGCAATTTTTCTTTCCCCAACAAAAAAGGCGCAGTGTTTGCGCCTTTTTCTTCCTAATTAAACCTGTTTAATTAGTTCTTGATCTCTTTAAGACCGTTGTAAACCGCTTTGTCGCCAAGCATTTGCTCGATACGCAACAATTGGTTGTATTTGGCTACGCGGTCTGAGCGGCACAATGAACCGGTTTTGATTTGACCGGCGGCAACGGCAACGGCCAAGTCGGCGATAGTGGCATCTTCGGTTTCACCTGAGCGGTGTGAGATCACCACATTGAAGTTGGCCTCTTGTGCCATACGGATGGCTTCTAAGGTCTCAGTCAATGAGCCGATTTGGTTGAATTTGATCAAAATTGCATTACCGATGCCTTGCTCGATACCGCGTTTTAAGATCTTGGTGTTGGTGACAAACAAGTCATCGCCGACCAACTGAGTGGTGCTGCCGATCTTGTCGGTCAATACTTTCCAGCCATCCCAATCGCTCTCATCAAGACCATCTTCAATCGAGACGATAGGGTATTGTGCGGTCAGCTCTGCCAAGTAATCGGCAAAACCGGCAGAGTCGAAGACTTTGCCTTCACCTTTTAAGTTGTACTTGCCGTCTTCATAAAACTCAGAGGCTGCACAATCTAGTGCCAAGGTGATGTCATCACCCATTTTGTAACCGGCTTTTTCTACCGCTTCAACGATAACAGCCAAAGCTTCTGCGTTTGACTCAAGGTTAGGGGCAAAGCCACCTTCATCACCAACAGCCGTTGATAATCCACGACCTTGTAACACTTTTTTCAGGTTGTGGAAGATCTCAGCGCCCATGCGTAAGCCTTCGCTGAAGCTTTTGGCGCCAACAGGCTGGATCATAAATTCTTGAATATCAACATTATTGTCGGCGTGCTCACCGCCGTTGATGATGTTCATCATCGGCACTGGCATTGAGTATTTACCAGCGGTGCCATTCAAATCGGCAATGTGCTCATACAATTCAACGCCTTTGGCATTGGCTGCCGCTTTGGCAGTGGCCAACGATACGGCTAAAATGGCATTGGCGCCTAATTTGTCTTTGTTTTCTGTGCCATCAAGGTCAATCATCAACTTGTCGATGTTGGCTTGGTCTAGGGCATCTTGGCCAATCAGCGCAGTGGCAATGTCGTTGTTGACATTGTTGACCGCATTTAAAACCCCTTTGCCCAAATAGCGGCTCTTATCGCCATCACGCAGCTCAAGCGCTTCACGCGAGCCAGTAGAAGCTCCCGATGGTGCGCAAGCTCGGCCCCACGCGCCGTTCTCTAAATGAACGTCGGCTTCAACAGTAGGGTTACCACGAGAGTCCATGACTTCGCGAGCAATGATTTTGACGATCTTTGACATTTTTAATCCTCTTGACAATAAAGCAAAAACCGCCTGAGCTTTAGGCCCGAGGCGGTTTGAAATGTTTAATTAACTGCGTTGATCTTTCTGATGTTGATAGGCTGCGGCAACAAAACCTTCAAACAGTGGGTGCCCATCCCTCGGGGTAGAGGTGAATTCCGGGTGGAATTGAGCGGCGACAAACCATGGGTGGTTTGGTACTTCGATGATCTCTACCAGTCTGTTGTCCTCAGAATAACCGGTAAAGGCCAATCCGGCTTGTTCAAGGCGGTCGATGTAGTTGTTGTTGACCTCATAGCGATGACGATGACGCTCAAAAATCACATCATTCTTATACATGCCGTGGGCCAATGAGCCTGCCTTTAGATTACAGCCTTGTGCGCCTAAGCGCATGGTGCCACCTAAATCGGTGTTTTCATCACGTACTTCGGTAGAACCATCGGGATCCATCCATTCGGTGATAAGGCCGATAACCGGGTGAGGGCCATGTGGGTTAAACTCGGTTGAGTTGGCGCCTTCAAGACCGGCTACGTTGCGGGCGAACTCAATTAAAGCGACCTGCATGCCCAAACAGATACCGAGGTATGGAATACCGTTTTCACGGGCATATTTGGCTGCGAGAATTTTACCTTCAGTACCACGTTCGCCAAAGCCGCCGGGAACCAAAATGGCATCTAAACCTTCTAAGGTTTCATCCCCTTTGCTTTCGATCATCTCAGCATCGACGTAGTGAATTTGCACCTTGAGCTGGTTGTTAAGACCCGCATGTTTTAACGCTTCGTTGACTGACTTATAGGCATCAGGTAGAGAGACATATTTGCCCACCATGCCGATTTTAACCTCGCCATTGGGGTTTGATTCTTTGTACAGTACCTTTTCCCACTCAGATAAGTCTGCTTCTGGACACTCTAAGTGGAAACGACGGCAAATCAGTTCATCTAAGCCTTGTGATTTGAGTATCGCCGGGATCTGATAAATGCTTGAGCAATCACGTAACGAGATCACCGCCTTTTCTTCTACATTGGTGAACAACGAGATCTTCTGGCGCTCATTACCCGGAATGGTATCGGTTGAACGACACACCAAAATATCCGGCTGGATACCGATAGAGCGCAATTCTTTGACCGAGTGTTGGGTTGGCTTGGTTTTGACTTCACCAGCAGTGCCGAGATAAGGCACTAAGGTCAAGTGCATAAACATCGCACGTTCGCGGCCTAATTCAACGCCTAACTGACGAATGGCTTCTAAGAATGGTTGTGATTCGATATCACCGACAGTACCACCGATTTCAACCATAGCGATATCAAAACCTTCACCGCCTTCAAGCACACGGCGCTTGATGTCGTTGGTAATGTGAGGAATAACCTGAATGGTTGCACCTAAGTAGTCGCCACGACGTTCGGCACGAAGTACCGACTCATATACCTTACCTTGGGTGAAATTGTTGCGCTTAGTCATTTTGGTACGAATGAAGCGCTCATAGTGACCGAGATCCAGATCCGTTTCGGCGCCGTCTTCGGTGACAAATACCTCGCCGTGCTGGATTGGACTCATAGTGCCAGGATCGACATTAATATAAGGGTCAAGCTTGAGCATGGTGACTTTTAAGCCCCGCGCCTCAAGAATGGCCGCCAAACAGGCTGCCGCAATACCCTTACCCAATGATGATACAACACCACCCGTAACAAAGATATATCTAGTAGTCATGTGAACCCAAAGATGTTAGGAAATTTAAAGGAAATTACTTGTACAAGGACGGGGTGGCAGTATAGCAAAACCCAGTCATATCTCCAAACGAAAAGTGAAATTCGGCAGGATTCTTGATTCATGCCGCTGCTACACCAAATAGACTTTAAAATTCAGCATATTAGCTACGAGATAAAAGGGGCTGTCTACGAAAGCTGTAAAGGGGTGGTTGCGACAGTTAACTTTTGCTTCCACATTTGTTGCACATTCAATGCGAATTCATTGCACGTTTGCTTTATACACTGCGGATAAATCAACCTCATTGGATAACATAAAGATGAAAAGCCTATATCGATTGAATCAACTGCTGGTCGTGATTGCGACTGTATTGGGTCTGACCTTTTGTTCGCTGGTGGCGATGGCCGACCAACATCGCGGTATGGATGGTGAGCGGGGCAGCCGAGCAGACAGGCCACGAGGCCCTGAGCATTTGGCGCAACTGCTTAATATTGAGCAGAGTCAAAAAGACCGGTTTATACAGATCATGCAATCGGCCCATCAAAAGCGAGTGGCAATTATGTCGCAAAGACTCGATCAGCAAAACGAACGGGCTGAAATGGACGCGCTACATCGGCAAGTCATTGCCCAGTTGTCAGATGTGCTGACAGAGGAACAATTGCAGCAATTTGAGCAGTTTGCCGAAAACAATCGACCACCAAGAAGGCACTAGCCTTAAGCTGTGGCTGACGACTGACACCAAAAGGCGACAACTTAATGGCCCAATAGACTAAGGTTTATGGGGCCATCTTAGTATGACTTTGCTACTGGGTGACTACAAAGTCGATGTGGTTGGAGATAAATTGCGCGAACGATTTAAAAATTGATATTTTTTACTTGGCTGCTGGGTGACAAAATTGTTTAAACCCCTTATACTGCGCACGTTTTTCACCTCGAAACAAATGGCCCTATAGCTCAGTTGGTTAGAGCACCCGACTCATAATCGGTAGGTCCCTGGTTCAAGTCCAGGTGGGGCCACCATTTCCTACAAGCCTTCTATTAATAGTAAGTATTTACTAACCTCTGCTTTTTATCTCTCGCTAGACATTATCTTAATTAACCTGATGAGCTGTGCGTATGTCGGGTCAATGCCCTTGAACTCATCACTCCCCTTGAACGACTGGCCATAAATAGGTTGGTTGTTGTTGGGCAACGCCCAACAATTGGGTGGATGATTAAAGCAACATGGTGCGCACGGCGGCACCCTACATAAAATCATTAAATGAATAGCTATCCAAGATAGGTGGTTAACAATTAATTTACATATTGCAATTGCAATATTACCCGCTACATCGCCAAAGTGCTGACGCTTTTTTGCTGCGACTGACAAGTCTCCATTTATTTCTTGACTAACTGGTCAAAAAGTTCTTAAAAACAAGAGTTTGCCATTTTTGTCGCAATGAATACCAACGCAACTGTAACCAAAAGTAATGATCCTGCAAAAGGCGATATTACTGGTTTTGGATGAAAATCAAGCTATCCAAGTAAGGGAAACGATACATTAATGTACATTCCGACACCCGAAAAGTATTGCCGTTTATCCATTATGATGGCTAGTTATTAACTATGTGTTAACAAATCTACTATGGCGCCAGAGGTCATCATGGCTTTGGTGTCATAGCGCATAAACTATAACGATGAGATAAGCAGATGAATAAACGCATATTTATGACAACCGGCATTTTAATGCTGTCGCTAGCTAGCCTAGCTGCTAATGCGGCCGCTAAACCACAGGACAAACAGCGGGCGTCTTACGGGGTCGAGGATGTCGGTGTCGAGAATTTTATCTGGACCGGCAAGGTCCCTAGCGCCAGAAAAGTGGTGATTAGAAATTTCTATGGCAATATCGCTTCACGACTGCGTAGTGAAGATAGAATCGGTGTTTCAGCCATCATCCAAAAAATAGGCCCACAGCCGCCACAAGCCAAAATTGAAATTGATGAAGACGCTGGTGTCACCTATGTCACTGTGGTTTATCCCCAAGGGCAGCATAATGCCGCCGGCGATTTGATTGGCCGTACAGATATTGCCATCGTCGTGCCTGAAACGGTTTCGGTTGAAATGGAAACCAGCTATGGCGATATCGGCGCGAAGAAGCATTTTTCGAATCTGAGTGCAAAAACCCAATCAGGCAATATCAAACTCGGCTCTGTTGGTGAAATCAATGCTTATTCTGTCAGCGGTAATATTACCGTGGACATGTACAACTACATTTGGAAAAAACCGCAAAAGGTATTCAGCGAACAAGGCAATGTTCGCCTGATCTTGCCCCAGCAAGCCGATTTGGCGGTGACCATCAAAGCAAAAAGCATCACCCACAATCTGTTGGATTACAATGTGGATATCGCACAGCAGCAGGGATGGGCTGCTTTTACCCTCAATCAAGGTCACTCCAGCGCTGAAATCGCCGCGCCTCAAGGCTTGGTTAAAGTTGACCTGATCAAAAAGCCCCATGGCGGTTATGTTGCTGTGCCGGGCGAGTTCAATGGCGACCTGCGTGACCTGCCTAAAGCCAAGCCGTGGAAGCCCGGCGATCCTATCATAGAAAAAGACGACAAAGGGACGGGACCATCGCGCAAGTCTAGCGGTAACTAGTCGCTGATTACCGACCAAATTTAACTTTCTTTCTCAAATGAATTAATGCTCTGCTGCACCTGTGCGGCAGGCGTTGATGGGCTGCGCTCGCCTTAAATTTATAACCATAAGCGAGCGCCAAATAACTAACTACAAGTTGTAAAACTAAGGAGTTTTGCGTGAAACATTCAATTAAGCTGGTCAAAAGTGCGTTAGTCACTTCAATGCTGGCAGCTATGACCTTGCCTGTTCAAGCGGCGCAAAGTATGGCTGCACCTGCCATTGATGACAATGGGGCAATGCACAAATACATGGGCGCAGAGCTGATGGCGACGGTAACACCTGAGCATTTCAGTGGTGATGTACGTGATTTGGCATTGGCACAAAAGTGGTTGCCTGGCGATCCTATCAAAGCTATCCCACGTCGAATTTATCCAAATGCTTTGGACAGTCTCCAACGTGCACCGGTCAATGAGGTTATCAACAAGGACGACCCTCTATTGTCTAAACAAGCTGAGGCTGAAGGTATGTTTAGTCATGCGGTCAGTCAGGGGAGTGTCAATATTGAAGGTATTGGCTACACTGGTGTAAACCCCGCCGATCCGACTGGTACGGTAGGTAAAAATCACTATATTCAGTCGATTAACGGCAGTGGCGGTGCGGTATTTTCAATCTTTGATAAAGCTACCGGTAACAAGGTGTCAGGCCCGACCAACATGTCTAGCCTAGCGACCAATGTGTGTAAAAATGCGTTGGGCGACCCTATTGTCTTTTATGATGAAGCGGCCGAGCGCTATGTGATGACTGAGTTCAGTAATGAAACCGGCCGCTCACTGTGTGTTTATGTGTCCAAGACAGACAACCCGGTTACCGGTGGCTGGTATGCCTATGAATTTCAAGCGCCTGAATTCCCTGATTATCCAAAATTTGGACGCTTTGGTGATTCTTACTATGTCGGCACTAACGAAAATGCAGGTCCTGGTATCTATGCCCTCGAACGTAGCAAGATGTTGTCAGGTCAAACTGCTCGTATGCAACGTAAGAGTGCACCGCGTTTGGCTAACTTAAGCTTTCAGATGATGGTGCCGGTTGATGTTGATACCACAACTGGTCCTGCGGCAAGCGAAGGCGGTCTTTTCATTCGCCAACGCGATGACGAACTGATCAATCCGGGCAGCAACAACGCAAGTAAAGACTACTTGGAGCTTTGGACGTTCAAACCTGACTATGACAATGCTTCAAACACGCAGCTGACCGGCCCAATTAACATAGAGATCAGCGAGTTTGACGCCAAATTCTGTACTTCTGGTGGCTCCGGCTTTGGCTGTTTGACGCAAAAAGGTTCAAGTCAAACCCTTGATCCGGTTAAAGAAGTGATCATGTATCGCGCGCAATACCGCAAGTTCTCAAGCCATGAGTCGATTGTTGCCAACTTTTTGACTGATGTGAACGGTAATGATCGCGCCGGTATTCGTTGGTTTGAATTGCGCCGTGCTGGCGGTGGTCAATGGGCGTTACATCAAGAGGGGACTTATTCGCCAGCTGGCACTGACAACCGATTTATGGGGTCGGCAGCAATGGATGGCAGCGGTAACATTGCGCTGGCTTATCACATTTCAGGGCCTGACACTTTTCCGGGGATCAGCATGACCGGACGTCATAATACTGATGCCAATGGAACAATGACGCAAACGGAAACCGTCGTGGTTGCCGGTGATAGTCATATTGCCAGTGATCGTAACGGTGATTACAGCCACATGGCTGTTGATCCGGTGGATAACTGTACTTTCTGGATCACCTCAGACTATGGATCTGATAGCGGTAAGTGGAAAACTCGTATTGCCAACTATAAGTTCAGTAACTGTGGTCAGCCACAAACACCTGATTTTGCCATGACTGCCACCAACTTGACTCAACAGGTATGTGCCAATACATCATTACAGCCTATCGCCATCAGCACCGCTGCGCAAAATGGCTTCACCGGGTCAATCAATTTGAGTTACTCAGGTTTGCCTGCTGGCATTACCGGCGCTTTCTCAGTGAATCCTGTGAATGTTGGTGGTAGCTCTAATGCCAGTGTTGCGGTTGCCAATATCAACAGCGGCAGCTACACCTTTGATATTGTTGGCGCGTCAAGTGGCGTATCTAACAAAACTCTGGGTGTGACGGTCAATGTTGTTGACAAGCCGGGTCAAGTGAGTTTATCGGGTCCTGCCAACGGTGCAACCAACGTGGCACTACGTCCGACCTTTAGCTGGACTGCTCAGTCAAACGCCGCGTCTTATCGAATCGAAGTGGCGACAGACAGCGGCTTTAGCAATATCGTCGCTTCTGGCACCGTGTCTAACGGCACCAACTATCAGCCTTCAGCAGACTTAAACGCTGAAACAACCTACTACTGGCGAGTACGTGCCGACAATGGTTGTGGTCAAGTTTGGTCTGCCAGTGCGAGTTTTACCACTCAGGCCGCCAATGCCGGTAGTGTGTTGCAAAACGGTGTTGCCAAGACTGGGTTGACCGGCGCTGCCGACTCAAGCAACAACAAATTTACCTTTGACGTGCCAGCAAATGCCACAAACCTCAAGTTTGTGATGTCTGGCGGTACAGGTGATGCGGACTTGTATGTGAAGTTCGGGCAAGAAGCAACAACCGGCACCTATGACTGTCGCCCTTGGTTGTCGGGCAACAATGAAATTTGCTCAATCAGCAATGTTCAAACTGGTACCTATCATGTATTGGTGCATGGTTACAGCGCATTTAGTGGGGTGAGCTTAACCGCTAGTTACACCGAAGGCTCAGCCGGTGGCAGTGGTAGTATCAGCGAAAGCAATCTCTCTGGTACTGCAAGCAGTCAAAAGTTCTTCACTATTGATGTTGCTGCTGGCGCGTCTAAGTTGAACGTGGTTATGTCCGGTGGCACTGGCGATGCTGATTTATATGTTCGTCAGGGAAGCAAGCCTACTGAAAGTAGCTATGACTGCCGTCCATATAAAGATGGTAACAATGAAACTTGTGCTATCAATAACCCAACTGCCGGAACTTGGCATGTCGGAGTATTTGGCTACTCTGCCTACAGCGGGATTAGCCTACAAGGATCTGTCGAGTAATCGACAGAGTTAGGGTATGGCAGGGAAGCTGTATCCGTTTGTGCCACTGCTGTTTAATGGCACAGGCATACAAGGGTTTACCTTTGGTTTTCCTATACCAAGACCTTTAAAGCATCGCCAAAAAGTTTAGTTCTCTTACTTTTGTTAGATTGCTTTGACCCGCATCCACTTTTTGGCTGCGGGTTTTTTTGTTCATTTTAAGATTGGAGCATCGACGCAAACAGCACTTGAAGCTGTTCTACAACTGGGTTGTGTTGTAGGTGAGCCTTATAACCGTAATGATAAAATAAACCGGTGTCACTCATCGTCGGCACATCCAATTTTACCAATTGGCCACTGCTAAGTTGTGGTTCAATCAAGTGCTTTTCCAATAACGCAATGCCTTGGCTGGCCAGCGCAGCCTGCTGCATCAGTAAAGTGTGACTGAAATACTGGGTTTTGCCTGTGCTAAAGGTAATATTGGGATTTTGCTGTCGCCACCTTTGCCAACATTCAACGCCGTCTAAATCAAGCAAAGGAATATTCGCCGCGTGGGCGCTTTGATTAACATGCTCAGACAACAAGTGAGGCGTGCAGACGGCAAGATATTCGTGTCTTGCCAAGGGCTTAGAGTGGTATGCCGGGCCAAGAGGTTTCTCGCTCAACACGATATCCAAATCCAAATCGTTTGGTAAATCGTGACAGTTGAGCATCTTCAATCTTAGGTCTACATCGGGGTTTGCTTCTAGCCATATGCCGACAGTTGCCGATAGCCGATTGACGGCAAAAGCGCTATCGACACCGACATTGAGCAGCAGATTTTGTTGCTTCATAAACTGAAGCGTTGTCGATTCAATAGCGGCAAAATGCTGCTGTAATTGCTGTGCAAACTGTTTGGCTTGAGCACTTATTTCGACACATTTGCCTTTCTTTGTTAAAAGCGGCATACCGAGTTGTTGCTCTAATCGCTTCATTTGGTGAGTCACGGCACTCGGGGTGATGTTTAAGGTGTCGGCGACACTGGCCAAACTGCTTTTTTGCGCCACAACCGACAGCACATATAAAGACTTAAAGGATATACGGTTCAAAATGTTCATTGTCAGTTGATAAAAACTCAATTGTTGTTGGCAAAAATGTCATTAGTTTATGAAAGGGCTCTAGATTAAGCTTGATTAAAACTTAATTCAAGGAGCTAAACTATGCGACTCAATGTTATTCAACTCAAGCCACTACTGTGGGCTACCTCTTTGGTTTTTTCTGTGCCATCAATCGCTGGCCAAAGCGAACAGCAACTACAAAGTCCGTACTTTTGTGGCCCTGATAACCCACCACAAGCACAAAACCTCGCAACGATTATTCCAGCCCTTTACGAGGTTGTTTCTGGCAGGGCTGATGAGCCAAAAGATTGGGCGCTGTTAAAGCAACTGCATAAAAGTGACGCCATTATTACGCCGGTGTTTCATCAAGGTAGGCAGTCACAGGCCAGCGTTTACGATGTTGACGGCTTTATTGCGTTGAATAAGCGCTTTTTTCAAGGGGAGGATTTCTTTGAAACCGAAGTGGCTAGCCGGGTGTTTCAATATGGTCATATGGCGACAATATTAAGTCTTTATGAGTCGCGTAAATCACCTGAGGCAGCACCTTATTCGAAAGGAATTAACTCGTTTCAATTGCTTAACGACGGCCGTCGCTGGTGCGTGATCTCGGTTACGTGGGATAGTGATAAGGGCCAGCACCGCCAGCCCTCTTTAGTACCATAGTCGCTATCGTTTGCTTAGTCTACCAGCACTTTGAGTTCAAGGTTATCAAAGTAGCTGTCATTGTCTGAGCCGTGGTTACGGCTGCCGCTAACAGTAAAGTCGATAAAGGCTGTCCCGACAGGGATCAGCTGCTGGTGGCTTTTGAGTTGCCAGCTACTGGTTTGGTTGCTTAGCGTTTGGCTGGTGGCCAAGGTGTTGCCATTTTTATCGATAAAGGTCAGCTCAATGGCTGGAATATCATTACCGCTATAGTCGCGCATGTAGCCGCCAAAGTAGACTTGCGCCTGTCCGTTGGCAATGAGCGCGGCATATTGTTGCACTGAAATTCGCTGCCATGCCGAACCGCTGGCACTTTCACCGCTACAAATGCCGCCAACAGCGAAAAAGCGAGCGCCTTGGTAAGCCGGGATTGAATCGCACTGGTTGTTTTGCAGCGACTCAATAGGGCCTGCACCGCTCCAGCCATTGGTGCCAGCTTCGGCATCTGGGTTTTGCAGCAGGTTACCCGAGCTTACCGGCAGTTGGGTGACGTGAGTGGCCGGAGCGCCTGTTGGTGGGGCGTCGTTCACTGTCGCACATTGGCTGGCGCTTAAATTGAGTTGTAGGCTCAAATCGTCAAAGTAGCTGTCGTTATCAGAGCCGCCAAACCGGGTGCCTTTAAGCACAAAATCGACATAGCGGGTGTTGACCGGCACATTGACCTTAGCACTTTTTTGTTGCCAGCTGGCGGTTTGGCTAGATAGGCTGGTGGTGGTGCTCAAGGTGTTGAGGCTGGCATCTTTGAATATCAACAACAGTTCTGGTTTGTCGCTGCCATTGTAGTTTCTCATCAGCCCACCGAAGTGTGCTTGTACAGTACCTGCATCTATGTTGGCGCTGTAGCTGGTCAAATCAACACGCTCAAAGGCTTCGCCATATTGGCTTTCACCTGCACAAACGCCACCTACGGCAAAGAATCGGCTGCCGCTGTGGGCGGTGACCGCATCACATTGATTGTTAGTCAAACTTTCAATTGGGCCGGTGCCTTGCCAATGGGTGGTGCCATCTTCTGCGCCCGGGTTTTGCAACAAGTTGGCGGTTAACGACCCGCCGGTTGCACTAAAGGCTTTAGGTTGTGACCAGTCACTCCACGCCAAAGAGGCATCGCGGAATCTGGTTCTCACGCAGTATTGTTGACCTGCGACCAAGCTGCCAACGTCGAAGCGATTTGGCGCCATACCAGCACGAGTATCTTTTTCATCCCAAATGTTTTTGTCTTGATACCAGCTATCGACAATAGGATTGCTGAAATCATTACAGTCATGGCTGAGCTGCCAATGCGCGCCACCAAAGCGGTCTTTGTCGGCATCGGCAAATAAGCTGGCGACCATGGTAGAGCAGCTGGCGTCGATGCTTGGGCTGCTGGGCCATAAGATCTCTGGTTGATAAGGCTTGGTGTTGTTCTTTCGTATTTTAAGACTGTCGCGCTCTACGTTGTTGAGCTTACGGCTTTCATCACCGCGTGAAATGCGTTTGATCTCAAAGCTTGGGTCATCACCTGCGGTGACATCAACCAAGACAAAGCCATATTCATCTTGGCTTACGGCAAACTCCGGGTAGTCGGCTTGCTTGTATTCGCCAAAGTAATCCAAATTACCACCAGCAGAGGCTACATTAACCATTGCATGGGCATGGTCACGGCTTACGCCTCGGGAGTAGGCATGGGTATGACCAAAGAAGTGAATACTGGGTTTGCTACAGGCGCTAGAAAACTGCTCCAGCTTAGCGACGATTTGGCCGCTGTAGTCAAGTTCACCTTCAACCCACATTTCTGATTTGTGG
>JBFHGJ010000045.1:0-45508 GCA_041583135.1 Alteromonadaceae bacterium
AAGCGATGGAAACTGTCACCTTCAACCAAGGCGGCGTTTATCCCCTGAGAGCGAAATATATGCTTGATCGCATCCGTCGTTGTGGTGGTGCCTGCACCAGAGGAACCGGTGATCGCAATGATCGGATGAAGTTGTGACATTGTTGTTGGATGCCGAAAAACCTATACTGGTAGTTAAACTACCATACTTGAGCAAGTTAGCCAATCAAGATACCGCCAATGGTGGTCTTATTTAAGCAAAAGTAAACTCGCGTTTCGGAGGACTTATGGTTATGACGTTTAGTTACTGAGTGACATTCGTTGCTACAGCCACCTAGAGGGTTCCCCTTCCTTTGTCAGTCTAGGCCTAAACAGCGTCATTCTCGAATCCTTCCCTTCTAAGTATGATTTAATTGCTTATTCCTGTAGAGCTGCTTTGATAGCGCGGCGGGATTACCTCAGTATAAATATGTCTTGAATGCCAATAGTCCTTGAATAAAAACAACAGAGTAGTTAGAGTTACGCACTTTAGATTCACCGCAAAACAAGTTCTAATTCTACTTATGAAAAACATTATCAAGTTGATGCGCCCTCATCAATATGTCAAAAATCTCTTTATTTTTCTTCCTCTGTTTTTCTCCGGTAGCATTGCCAATGTTGAGCTTTTTCTTAAGGCTTTTATTGGTTTTTGCGCTTTTAGTTTGTGCGCTAGCGGTATTTATATTTTAAATGACTATCGTGATATAGAGTCGGATAAAGAGCATCCTAAAAAGCGTCTTCGGCCATTGGCTTGTGGCGCTGTGAGAAAAAAGACCGCATTGATGTTGATGGTCCTACTATTTGGCTTTGGCGGGATTATTATTTGTGCTCAGTCTCTTAGTGCCGCCGCTATCATTTTGACCTATGTAATAATGAATGTGGCCTACAGTTTTCAATTGAAACATGTCGCTATAATCGATGTATGCATTATTGGCGTTGGTTTTGTTCTAAGGCTATTTGTCGGCTCCGCAGTTACTGGTATTCATTTGTCGATGTGGATCGTAGTGATGACCTTTCTATTGGCTTTGTTTTTGGCATTGGCAAAACGGCGCGATGATACTCTAATATTTCTCGATACTGGAAAGAAATTGAGAAAGGTGGTTGATGGCTATAACTTGCAGTTTATTGATGCTGCGATGATGATTATGGCTGCTGTAGTGATTGTGGCTTATGTCCAATACACCACATCTGTCGAAGTGATTGGACGATGGCATAGTGAACATTTGTATCTGACGGCATTTTTTGTTGTGGTTGGCATTTTACGATATTTGCAGATTGCCTTAGTCGAACAAAATAGTGGTTCGCCCACCCAATTACTGCTCAAAGATCGCTTTTTGCAGCTGACTGTTTTTGCATGGGTTGCTACTTTTGCGTGGATCATTTATCTATGATGATATTCAAGTACGCGCTGTTTGCAGTTGTATCTACCTTGCTAAATTTGCTGTTTCAGTTCAGTACGTTGTGGATCTATGATGGACAAGGGGCGTTGGTATTGGCCATGTGCAGTGGTACTGGTGCCGGGTTGATTTGTAAATATGTGCTAGACAAAAAGTTTATTTTTTATCATAAGCCCGAGTCTACAACTCAAGATGCGAAAAAATTTCTGTTTTATACGCTAACTGGCGGCTTTACGACCTTTATTTTCTGGGGCACAGAAATTTGGTTTCATTGGATGTTTACTCATTCTAGTGCCAAATATGTTGGAGCGGTCGTCGGTCTATCTATTGGTTATATCATTAAGTATTTTCTTGATAAGAAGTATGTTTTTAAGGAAGCCGCAGTATGAAGTTACAAAGCTGGGGACGCTATCCGAGCTGTAATGGAAAAGCTTATCGTTTCGAGGATAGCGAGCAACTACTATCACTGATGACACAACATGAGCAGCTCATCGCGTATGGTAACGGTCGTAGTTATGGAGACAGCGCGTTAAGTCAGGCTATGGTACAAACCCGCTCGCAAGACTTATTTTTGAGCTTTGACTCTCAAACCGGTGTATTGCATGTGCAAAGTGGTGTCTTACTCTCTGAGATTATTAGCGCCATGGTCCCTCAAGGGTGGTTTTTACATGTGGTTCCAGGTACTAAACTGATCACCATCGGTGGCGCAATTGCCAGTGATGTGCATGGTAAGAATCATCATCAGGCTGGTTGCTTTAGTCAAAGTGTTGTTGATTTTCGTTTGATGTTACCCTCTGGTGAGATCATTGAGTGTTCTAAGAAGCAAAACACCGCGCTTTTCCAAGCGACTTGTGGTGGCATGGGATTGACGGGGGTCATCTTAGATGCACGTATTAAGCTTAAGCCGATTACTAGCAACGTCATTGATCAGACCACAATAAAAACCCGCAACCTTAAGCAAACCTTTGAGGCTTTTGAGCAGCATTTTGACAGTCCTTATTCGGTCGCGTGGATTGATTGTTTGGCAAAAGGTGATAATTTGGGTCGTAGTTTGCTGATGGTCGGCGATTTTCTTGATAAGGGTGGGCTTGAGTATAGAACTCCTGAAAAATTAAGTGTGCCGATAGAGTTTCCTAGCTTTGCCCTTAATCGTTGGTCTGTATCTGCCTTCAATTGGCTTTACTATTCCAAAGTCACAGAGCCTGTATCAAAGCAAAAAGTTACCATTGATGGCTTTTTCTTTCCCTTAGACGCGATTGGTCAGTGGAATCGCATTTATGGCAAACAGGGCTTTACGCAATATCAGTTTATTTTACCTAAGGAGTGCAGTTACGAGGGACTTCAGCTGATATTACAAGCGATCTCTGATTCTGGAAAGGGCTCATTCTTAGCGGTATTGAAGCTCTACGGGCCGCAAAACGAAAACTTTCTTTCCTTTCCTCTAGAGGGGTATTCTTTGGCGCTCGACTTTAAAATAGAGCCGGGTCTATTGCCTTTGCTTGATAGACTGGACCAGATAGTGCTCGCTTATGGTGGCAGAATTTACCTAGCAAAAGATGCTCGTGTATCTAAAGCGGTATTTGAACAGGGCTATCCTCAAGTGGACGTTTTTCGAGCGCTTCGAGAGAAGTATCAACTAAACAAAACGTTCAACTCTTTACAATCGAAACGATTGGGACTTTAACTGATGAGTTACATATTAATTGTTGGTGCTAAAAGTGATATCGCAAAAGCCTTGGCACGGCAGTATGCTGAAAATGGCTATGATTTATACCTTGCAGCGCGCGACTCGCAAAGCCTTGAACCTTTGGCAAATGATATTAAAGTGCGCTTTGGGCGTGCTATTGAGTGTGTTGAGCTTGATATTTTGGATACTGACAGCCACCAAGATTTTTTTGACGGACTAGTAGAAAAACCTCTGGGTGTTATTTCTGCTGTGGGTTATTTAGGCGAACAGGCTAAAGCCGAAGTTGACTTCAAAGAAGCGCGCAGAATCATCGATACCAACTATACCGGATTGGTCAGCCTGTTGAATATAGTTGCACAGAATTTGGCATCTAGACGTTGTGGCTTCATTGTCGGCATAAGCTCTGTTGCTGGTGACAGGGGGCGCAAGTCCAATTATTTCTATGGTGCTGCCAAAGCCGCATTCACTGCTTATTTGTCTGGTCTTAGAAATCGTTTGTATCAGCACAAGGTGCATGTGATGACCGTCAAGCCTGGGTTTGTCAACACTAAGATGACCGCTGGAATGGACTTACCAGAAAAGCTAACCGCAGAACCCGAGGAAGTGGCATTGGCTATATTTAAAGGGCAACAGGCGAATCGAAATGAAATCTATGTACGCTGGATTTGGCGTTATATAATGCTCGTTATTCGACTAATACCTGAATGGAAATTTAAAGGAATGAGTATATGAGTGAGGTGTTTTCTGCTATGAAAGACCGATTTTTGCCGATAGAAGCGCCTTTTAAAGTGCTGCTACTTATTTTGTTGGCTTGGGGCGGGCTTGCGATAGCCAACGCCGTTGTTTATTACCTTGGGTTACCTGTGTCAACTTCTTGGACTTTCCCAATTTCAATTCTGACTTTGAGACTCAGCCCATCGGCGCTGTTGATCTCTGGTGCTTGGCTGATCGGTTTTGGGCTATTCTTTTTGCTAGCGATGTATCGCAAGTGGTATGAAACATTTACCGCTGTAATAGGGGCGGGCGCGGTATTGATTATCTTAGGTAATCTTATCCAGGGAGGTGTACAAAGCGCGTTTTATGACCCGATTTCATTAGGTGACATTCAGTATTACCACGATGCTATTAAAATTAATGATTGGCAACATTGGCTGGGGAATTTTAACCAGTTGCAAGGGCAACTTAACGACCATAGTCGGACTCACCCGCCGGGGACTGTTTTATTGCATTATGCCTTGCTTGATGGTCACTCAGAGCATTTCATCGCGTGGTTTTTTGGATTCATCGGATTATTATCCTTACCTCTGATCTATCAGATATTTCTGACTATCAGTGATGACAAAGGATTCGCTGGTAAGGTGACTATACTCTATAGCGTACTGCCTGCCGCTAACATTTACACCTTAATGAGTATTGATGCGGTTGTGGTGACATGCCTCAATCTGGCTCTATTGGGAGTCGTACAACTGGTTAAGACAAATAATCGCTTTAGTCTTCATAGTTATCTTTTCATTTTTGTGGGATTGTCTGTGGGTAGTAGTTTAACCTTCGGCACTTTACATATGTGGGCCGTCTTGTTCTGTTTTGCCATCTATATGTTTAAGTTTTACGGCAATAGACAAATACTTGGGGCATTCTTAGCGAGTGGCTTCGGTTATTTAGCTCTTGTGTTATTGTTAATCCCTGTTTTTGGTTTTAATTACTTCGAAGCCTTCTTTAGCGCATCTCGCCTTGAAAATCCCAATGGTATGTTATTACTGGCTAATCCCTTAGGTTATTTTGCGACTCGAATTGAGAACATCTCAGAGATCTTGTTGTTCTTGTCGTTGTGGGGGGCGTATGAGATTGTGACCAGACTGAACCTTAAGACGGCGAAAGATCCGTATGTGGCGTTGACCAATACTGCTATTTGGGTATTACTGGCCATGTTTCTCACTGGCGCTTATCGGACGGGGGAAACCGCGAGAGCTTGCTTGTTTATGTTGCCTTACTTATTGTTTACCTTACGCAATGTGTCGCCGAAGTTACTGCTTAGTCTGACTTCCTTTGCGGCGCTGCAAACAGGTGCTATGCAATTGTTAGGTAGTTACTTTTGGTAGGCAAAACACTGGCTCTGTTTGACTTTGATGGTACGATGACCGTCAAAGACAGCTTATTTGACTTTATACGCTTTTGTTGTGGTCGTTGGAAACTATATGCAGGCCTTGTGGTGATGTCACCTGTTTTGCTGGCCTTCATATTTAAATTGATTAAGAACGATGTCGCCAAGCAGAAGCTTTTGGCTTACTTTTTTAGCGGCTGGACTGTCGAGCGGTTCAACCTTGCTGGTGAGCGGTATGCTAAGGAGCGTATAGCAACTCTATTAAGACCAAAAGCGATTGAGCGGCTCAATTGGCACAAAGCTCAAGGGCATAGGGTCATCATTGTATCGGCATCCATTGACACTTGGCTAAAAGGTTTTTGCCAATCACAACAGATTGAGTTGTTGAGCACCCAAATGGCGGCGAATGATGGGGTTATCGTCGGAAAATTTGCCAATGCCAACTGTCATGGTCAAGAGAAAGTCAATCGAATTAAGGCACACTTATCATTAGATGATTATGAGCTGATATACGCCTACGGGGATAGCAGTGGCGATAAACAAATGTTAGCCATCGCGGATAAACCATTTTATAAGCCATTTGAATAACAAAGATTGCATTTTTAACTGGAAAAACAGGTTGTTGAAGGCTAAATTAACAAACCCTTTTTCTAAAAAGAGCCATTTTATGTTAAAGCCTGTTCTTTCTCGTCTTGTTAGAGCCAGTGCAATGATTGCTGGGGTATCATTGAGTTTAAGCGCGGTAGCGGCCGATGGTCCACCCGGCAGCGATATCTACCTTGCCGACCTTGAAAAAAACACCCTAGGGTTTTACGTTGCCAAAAATTTTAGCCAGTTGACCGAGCGCAAAGGTTATGACAACCAGCCTTATTTCTTACCCGATGGTAGCGGCATCTTATATACGGCAATGTTGCCGATGGACAATGGCGAATATCAGGCAGATAGCTTCGAGTACAGCTTCAAAACCAAGCAACACACCAATTTAACGCAATCTGAGTTGAGTGAATACTCACCGATGCTGATGCTTGGTGGTAGGGCTTTTTCGACCATTGTGGTGGAAAGAGATGGCAAGCAGCGGTTGTGGGGACACCCTTTTCATCGTAAAGGCAAAAGCTATAAATTGCTGGATGTCGAACCGGTTGGCTATCACGCTTGGGGTAAAAAAGGCGCTTTGGCGATGTTTGTATTGGGCGAACCTAATACCCTGCAATATAAAGAAAATTTTCGTGCAGAGTTACTCGCGGTAGCAAAAGACATCGGCCGTAGCATTCGCTATGTGGCCAGTCGCAACAACTTTAGTTTTACCGAGCTTAAAGAAGATGGGCAATGGTGGCTGTCTGAGTTTAATGTCGATACCGTCAAAATTGACAAGTTGGTACCGATGCCTAAAGAAACTGGCTATTACACTTGGATTGACGATACGACGGCGGTCACCGCTATCGGCACCATGTTGTATACTTGGCGTTATGACAACAAGGCTGAGCAAACCGTTAAAAACTGGCAAAAATGGGTAGATGCGTCTAGTGTGTGTAAGACAAAGATCAGTCGTTTAGCAGTAAACTCAGACCAGAGCAAGTTGGCCTTTGTTTGCGATGAATAGGAGCAAGTGATGTTTACTATGGTGTTGTGTTTGTTTATCGCGGTGATGTTGCCGATGCTCGCCAAAGGCCCAGTTGCCGCAGCCATGCATAAACTTGGTGGCTATAACAATAAGCATCCTAGAGCGCAGCAGGCGCAATTGACCGGTTTTGGTGCGAGGGCATTGGCTGCACATCAAAATGCCTTTGAGGCGGTGATAATGTTTGCCCCAGCGGCGCTCAGTGCGATGATTGTTGGGGTAAGTAAAGAGATGGAGTTGGCGGCGATGGTTTTTATCGGCGCACGGGTTGTCTATAACCTGTTGTATCTGGCTAACCTGCATTTGTTTCGCTCATTGACTTGGGCTGTTGGGTTAGGCTGTACTGTCTATATTTTCTGGCAAGTGCTGGTGGCTTTGTGAAAAAGCTCATCACCGTCTTATTGGCGCTGTCGTTGGTAAGTCTACCTGTGGCGGCTGAGATCACTGAGCAATCAGAACATAGCTTTGTGGTTAAACAGCAATTTATCAGCGATAAGGAGCCTGCACTGATCTTTGCTGCATTTAAGCAGGTACAACAGTGGTGGGAGGCTGATCACAGCTTTGGTGGTAAAGCCGAAATGCTGTATTTTGATTTTGCCAAAGAGCGTTGTTTTTGTGAAAAGTTACCAGATGGTGGCTTTGTTCGTCACCTTGAGGTGATCCACATGCAGCCGAATAAGCGGGTGGTTTTTTCGGGCGGCCTTGGTCCGTTACAAGATCAGCCGGTTGTTGGTAAGTTGATCTGGCAGTTTGAGGTGCTTGAACAGGGGGTTGAAGTGAGCGCTGAGTATCGCGTTTACGGTCAAATCATTGGCGGTATGGGCAAATGGCCCGGGGCGGTCGATTTTGTATTAGGCGCTCAGGTTAAACGCTTGCAAGAACAGCTTAAATAACCTGGTTTGAACTCGGGATAAAAAACGCCGGAATGCCGGCGTTTTTTAGATTATGGCCATGGGTGGCGGGTATGCCTACGCTGTCGGGAACATTCGTAGGCGATGAGTTACGCAAACTTGAGCTAGGATTCTCGTGCAATCGCGCGATAGGCAATGTCTGTACGATAGAAGACATCTTTCCAGCTAATGGCCTTAACCAACTCATAGGCGCCTTGTTGCGCTTCAGTGACACTATCGCCTAAGGCGACGGCACAAAGAACACGACCGCCATTGGTCACCACATCATCTCCCGACATTTTGGTGCCAGCGTGAAAGACTTTCTTGTCACTGGTTGCCGCAGGAATACCTGTGATCACATCGCCTTTGTTGTAGCTGTCTGGGTAGCCTCCGGCTGCCAACACTACACCGACAGCCGCTCTAGGGTCAAACTCGATTTCAGCGCTATCCAGTTTACCGTCGATGGCCAAAAGGCACAGTTCAACCAAGTCTGATTGCAAACGCATCATAATAGGCTGAGTTTCAGGGTCGCCAAAGCGGCAGTTGTATTCAAGCACTTTGGCACTGCCATCTGGTGCAACCATCAAACCTGCGTATAAAAAGCCGGTGTAGGTATTGCCTTCTGCTGCCATGCCTTCGACTGTTGGGCGAATAACATGCTCCATGGTCCAGTCGTTGACCGCTTGGGTGACAACCGGGGCTGGGGAGTAGGCGCCCATACCGCCTGTATTCGGGCCTTTGTCACCATTGTCACGGGCTTTGTGATCTTGCGATGAGGCAAAAGGTAAAATGTTTTTGCCATCGACCATGACAATAAATGAGGCTTCTTCGCCGACGAGAAATTCTTCAATCACCACGCGGCTACCAGCATCGCCAAACTTATTACCGGCGAGCATATCTTCGATGGCGTCGAAGGCTTCCTGTTCGGTTTGGGCAATGATCACGCCTTTACCGGCGGCAAGACCGTCAGCTTTGATCACAATCGGCAATTTGCCTTGACGAACATAGTCTTTGGCAGGCTCGATTTGGGTAAAGTTTTGATAGTCGGCCGTTGGAATGTTGTGACGGGCCAAAAAGTCTTTGGTAAAGGCTTTTGAGCCTTCCAATTGCGCCGCACCGGCACTTGGGCCGAAGATTTTCAGGTCGTGCTGGTTGAACTTGTCAACCACACCGGCAACCAAAGGGGCCTCAGGGCCGACAATGGTCAAGTCGATTTTGTTCTCAAGGGCAAAGTTTAACAAACCATCGATGTCTTCTGCACCGATGGCAACATTTTCCAGCTTGTCTTCCAAGGCAGTGCCAGCATTACCTGGGGCAACGTAAACCACTTCAACCTTGCTTGATTGCGCGGCTTTATATGCCAGCGCATGTTCGCGGCCACCGCCGCCAATCACTAATACTTTCATCTGTCTCAATCCACCTAAGGCTTAATGTCTGAAATGGCGCATACCGGTAAACACCATGGCCATGCCGTGCTCATCTGCGGCGGCGATGGTTTCTTCATCACGCATTGAACCGCCCGGTTGAATGACCGCGGTGATACCGGCTTCGGCCGCAGCGTCAATACCATCACGGAATGGGAAGAAAGCATCAGAAGCCATAACAGAGCCTTTAACTTCAAGATTTTCGTCTGCTGCTTTAATACCGGCAATTTTAGCACTGTAAACACGGCTCATTTGACCGGCACCAACACCAATGGTCATATCACCTTTGGCGTAGACAATGGCGTTTGATTTTACATATTTGGCGACTTTCCAGCAGAACAGCAAATCTTTTAACTCTTGCTCGGTCGGTTGACGCTTGGTGACCACCTTAAGGTCATCTAAGCCGACCATGCCTTGGTCTCTGTCTTGTACCAAGATACCACCGTTAACACGCTTGATGTCTGGCTGGGTGGTTTTACCTTGCCATTGGCCACAGACCAGCAAGCGAACGTTTTTCTTTTTGGCGACGGCTTCTTTGGCTTCTTCGCTAACACTTGGGGCAATGATCACTTCAACAAACTGCTTGGCTACAATCGCCGCAGCGGTTTGGCCGTCAAGCTCGCGGTTAAAGGCGATGATGCCGCCAAACGCAGAGGTTGGGTCGGTGGTAAAGGCTCGCTCATAAGCTTCTAAAATGTCTTTGCCAAGGGCAACGCCACATGGGTTGGCATGTTTGATTATCACACAGGCCGGCTCATCAAACTCTTTCACGCACTCAAGGGCGGCATCGGTATCGGCGATGTTGTTGTAAGACAATGCTTTGCCCTGTAATTGAGTCGCTGTGGCAACAGAGGCTTCAGCAACGTCGGACTCAACATAGAAGGCCGCTTGCTGGTGTGAGTTTTCACCATAGCGCATATCTTGTTTCTTGATGAACTGAGTGTTGAAAGTACGGGGGAATTTAGAATCTTCAGTCTGTTCGGCGTCATCGCCATAGCTTTTAACCATGGTGCCGAAGTAGTTGGCTATCATGCCGTCGTATTGCGCAGTATGCTCATAGGCGGCAATAGCCAAGTCAAAACGAGTGGTATAAGTGGTTGCGCCATCGTTAGCTTCAAGTTCTGCCAATACACGCTGATAGTCACTGGCGCGAACGATAATGGTAACATCTTTGTTGTTTTTCGCCGCCGCGCGAACCATGGTTGGGCCGCCGATATCGATGTTTTCAATGGCATCTTCTAGCGTACAACCTGCTTTTGCCACGGTGTTGGCGAAAGGATAAAGGTTAACCACAACCATATCGATAGGGGCGATATTGTTTTCATCCATAACCGCTTCATCGGTGCCGCGACGACCTAAGATACCACCGTGGATTTTTGGATGCAGAGTTTTAACCCGGCCATCCATGATCTCAGGGTGACCGGTATGGTCTGACACTTCTTTAACCGGAACACCGTTATCGGCAAGCAATTTGGCGGTACCGCCGGTTGAGAGCAGTTCAACGCCTCGCAAGTGCAGCGCTTTGGCAAACTCTAAAATGCCTGTTTTATCGGAAACACTTAACAGGGCGCGACGAATTGGACGAAGTTGATCCATGGAATTATTCACCTAAATAAAGTTGAGGTTAATGTCTAAATGAAGAAGCTGCGGATAATAGCAGGATATGACCGAAAAGTCGCCGATTGCAGCGGGGAAAGTTAGATTATTTTGGCTTATCGTTTGGTTTTGCGCTCAAACTGCCGATTTGGCGTGTTTGCATACTGTTATAGCGCGCTAAGCCCTGTATTTACTGCAATCGTATTCAACCAAAGTTGACCGTTTGGTCAAGAAAGTAAAGCAGAAAGAGCGGTTTTTAGCTGCCTTACGCCTCACGAGCGGCGCTTACATTGAGACTGTTTTTTGCGAGGGGGACTATCGTCAACGGCAAAAACACAAAAAGCACCCGAAGGTGCTTTTTGTCATAAAAAACTGCCAAAGCAATTTCTTAGTTCATACCGTAACGCTTCAATTTCTTGCGTAAAGTACCACGGTTGATGCCCAGCATGATGGCAGCGCGAGTCTGGTTACCACGGGTGTAGGTCATAACCTGCTCAAGTAAAGGCGCTTCAAGCTCTGAAAGAACCAGATCATATACACCTTCAACGTCTTGACCGTTCAATTGCATCAAGTAGTTTTTAACCGCTTTACGTACCGCTTCACGCAAAGGCTGAGGCTTGTCTTGAGTTTGGATGTGTGCGTTGGTAATGAACGGGTAAGTTACGTCTTGATCAAACATGTTTCTCTCTTATATTAAGTTAGTTAAGTTGCAAGTTGCTAAAATAATTGCTCAATGCCTCAAACTGGGCTGTTGGACATTCAAGCGCATTAAATTGTTTGCGAAATGAACCTTCTCGGTCCGATTTCTGTAAATACCAGCTGATGTGCTTACGGGCGATACGAAGGCCCATAAACTCACCATAAAATGCGTGCACGTTACGTACATGAGCAGTCAAAACCTGCTCAACTTCTGTCAAAGCCGGCTTGGCCATGTGCTCACCGGTTTGCAGATAGTGCGTGATCTCGCGAAATATCCAAGGTTGCCCTTGAGCCGCTCGTCCTATCATTAAGGCGTCAGCATTTGTATATTCCAGTACCCACTTGGCTTTTTCTGGCGAATCGATATCACCATTGGCGACCACTGGAATAGACACTGCCTGCTTAATTTTTTTGATGGTGTCGTACTCTGCATATCCCTTGTACAAACAGCTTCTAGTTCTACCATGTACAGCCAAACTTTGAATGCCTTCACCATCGGCAATTTTGGCAATTTCAACACCGTTGCGATTGTCCGGATCCCATCCTGTGCGGATCTTCAATGTCACCGGAACGTCAACAGATGCTACCACCGCCTGTACAATCTCCCGCACTAAGTCCGGGTATTGCAACAACGCCGACCCTGCCAGCTTCTTGTTGACTTTTTTTGCCGGGCATCCCATGTTGATGTCAATGATCTGCGCACCATGTTCAACATTGAATTGGGCGGCTTTGGCCATCAACTGAGGATCAGAACCGGCAATTTGTACCGAACGAATACCACATTCGTCATCGTGCAACATTCGGTTTTTTGATTTTTCTGTGTCCCAAACCTTTGGGTTTGCCGACATCATCTCCGATACCGCCATCGCGGCACCCAAGCCCATACACATCGACCTAAAAGGTCTGTCTGTAACGCCTGCCATCGGTGCGACAATCAGGTTATTTGCTAATTTGTATGGACCTATTTGCAAATCAAAAACACTCTACTGCATTTGTCTGACTGACGCCTGGTTTTACATCTTGCCAAATCGAATGTGTACAAAGTCACATCTGAATTATCGGCGGATATAAATGCGTTAACTCATTGACACAACTGGTCAAAAAAGACACAGCTGGTGCTAAGAGGCGCTCAGTTTACTGGTTTTTTCAGAAAAATCAAAGGTTATAATTTAAACAAATTGTTTTTTTTTTGATGTCAAGGCCTTGACACTGCCGTTAATCGTTCCCCATCGCGCAATTGAACGAAATTGCTTGAAAAACTTAGTTACAAACGGTAGTCAACGTCTTGAATATTACCCGCTTAATCAGCGTTTTTGGCCACTGATCCGAACCCACTCATCCTCTATGGCAATCGGCTGTAAGTCACAGCTTTGGCCATAGACGGCGAGCAATTGCTCAGTCTGCGATTCCAAGATACCTGAGAGCGCAATGTCGGCCCCCGGCTTGGCGTATCCAGTGATCACTTCATATAGCGCTTTAAGTGGTCCTGCCAAAATATTGGCCACTACCACATCAGCGGCTAGCGTTGGCTGATCTTTTGGTAGATAAAGCTCTAACTTATCCGCCACGTCATTTCTTAGCGCATTGGCTTGGCTTGCTTCAATCGCTTGTGGGTCGATATCGATGCCAACCACACGCTTGGCGCCAAGTTTCAATGCACCGATAGCTAAAATACCTGAACCACAGCCAAAATCGACAACCGTCTTACCTTTGAGGTCAAGAGAGTCGAGCCAGCTCAGACATAAAGCCGTTGTCGGGTGTGTACCGGTACCAAATGCCAAACCCGGGTCGAGTAAAATATTTACTGCACTCGGGTCTGGGATCTCGCGCCAGCTGGGACAAACCCACAGACGAGAGCCAAATTTCATCGGATGGAAGTTATCCATCCATTCGCGCTCCCAGTCTTTGTCTTCAAGGGCTTCAATCTTATAACCAAAGTCCTTACCCAACAGCGGCTGTGCTTTTAAATAAGCGACGACCTTATCCATGTCATGATCGGCCGGATACAACCCCATCACTATGGTGTTGGCCCAGTATTTGACCTCATCACCAGGCAGCGGCTCGTAGATCGGCGTGTCTTTGGCATCCATAAAAGTGACGGCGGCTGAGCCGGTTGCCATCAACATATTGCTGATTTTATCTGCGGTTTCTTCGCTGGCGTCGATACGAATTTGTATCCAAGGCATGGTGATTATCCTTACCGGTATTTTTGCGAGCGCGGATTATATACGAACAGACATTAAGCGGCAATCAAAACTTGGACGTTTAGACAACATTTAGCGGCGTCTTAGCTAGGCGGTTGTCTAGGTAGGTAATCTTTACGTCCCTGTAGCATGAGCCTTTAGGCTCGACCTCAGCAGACGATAGCGATATTCTAGTCGCACCTAAAGGTGCAGGCTACATCGGTGAACTATCCATAAATGACGTCCGGAGGATTAAATGGAGTCTCTTTACGTCCCTGTAAAGAAAAAGGCGCCGTCGGCGCCTTTTTTCATTGCAAAGTCTTGCTGAAATTAACCCATGTTGAGTTTCTTTTCTAAATAGTGGATGTTGGTGCCACCATTTTGGAAGTTTTCATCAGCCATGATCTCTTTGTGCAGTTCGATGTTGGTCTTGATGCCTTCAACAACGATTTCATTTAACGCATGACGCATACGGGCGATAGCAACACCACGGCTTTCACCGTAAGTGATCAGTTTGCCAATCATTGAATCGTAGTTAGGCGGCACCGAGTAACCGGCATAAATGTGCGAATCCCAACGAATACCCAAACCACCCGGTGGATGGAAACGGGTAATGCGACCCGGTGAAGGGATAAACGTTTTTGGATCTTCGGCGTTGATACGGCATTCAATGGCATGGCCGTGCACTTTGACGTTATCTTGAGTCAGCGACAGAGGTTGACCGGCAGCAATACGTAATTGCTCTTTGATTAGGTCAACACCAGTTACCATTTCTGTCACCGGATGCTCAACCTGAATACGGGTATTCATTTCAATGAAATAGAATTCGCCGTTTTCAAACAAGAATTCAAAGGTGCCTGCACCACGGTAAGCCAAATCAACACAGGCTTTTACACAGCGCTCACCAATGTTGCGACGCATCGACTCGGTAATACCCGGTGCCGGTGCTTCTTCGACCACTTTTTGGTGGCGACGTTGCATTGAACAGTCACGCTCACCTAAGTGAATGGCGTGGCCCTGACCGTCGGAAAGCACTTGAATTTCCACGTGACGTGGGTTTTCAAGGAATTTCTCCATATAAACATCAGGGTTGTTAAATGCCATACCGGCTTCTGATGAGGTCAGACGAACCGCTTTTAACAGCTCGACTTCGTTACGCACTACGCGCATACCTTTACCACCACCGCCACCTGAGGCTTTGATGATCACAGGGAAGCCTATGCGACGGGCAATCGACAGGTTTTTGTCATCATCATTGATGTCCAAAACACCGTCTGAACCAGGTACGCAAGGAACGCCGGCTTTTTTCATCGCTTTGATGGCCGAGACTTTATCACCCATAATACGGATGCTTTCGGCGCGAGGACCGATGAAAATAAAGCCGCTGCTTTCTACCTGTTCGGCAAACTCGGCATTCTCAGCCAAAAAACCGTAACCCGGGTGAATGGCAATGGCATCGGTCACTTCCGCCGCAGCAATGATGCGTGGAATATTTAAGTAACTCTCAGTCGCCGCTGCTTTACCGATACAAATCGATTCATCAGCCAAAAGAACATGTTTGAGTTCTTTATCGGCAGTAGAGTGAACGGCAACGGTCTTGATGCCCAGCTCTTTACAGGCGCGTAAGATGCGTAGGGCGATTTCGCCCCTATTTGCTATGACAACTTTATCTAACATGACGTGGCCTTTTTGCTTATTCGATTACAAACAGTGGCTGGTCAAATTCTACCGGTTCTTCGTTGTCCACCAAGATTTGTTTGATCACACCTGATTTGTCGGCTTCAATCTGGTTCATCATTTTCATCGCTTCGATGATGCAAAGGGTATCGCCAACGTTTACTTGAGAGCCAACATCAACAAAAGATTTGGCACCTGGCGCAGATGAACGATAGAAAGTACCAACCATAGGCGATTTAACGACGTGACCTGAGATCTCATCAGGTGCTGAAGACGCGCTATCGGCAACTGGTGCTGGAGCTGGTGCTGCGGCAACTGGCGCTGGGGCCGCTGCGACTTGATGCATAACCGGTGCTGCGGCATAAGAGCCACCACGGCTGATGCGTACTGATTCTTCACCCTCTGCAATTTCCAACTCAGAAATACCAGATTCTTCTACCAATTCGATCAGTTTTTTTATCTTGCGAATATCCATGATGTGTCCTGTATTGTATTTGTTCGATTTAACTTGTTAATAAATTACTTTTGCTGTAGATGGTTGACCGCGCTTTGTAGCGCATAGCCGTAACCATCTGCACCTAATCCACATATCACCCCTTTGGCAACGTCCGAGAGATATGAATGGTGCCTAAAAGGCTCTCTGGCATGAACGTTGGAAAGATGTACTTCAATAAAGGGGATTGCTACCGACAATAAGGCATCTCGCAACGCGACGCTGGTATGGGTGAATGCGCCGGGATTGATGATAATAAAGTCGGTGTTTTGAAAGGCTTGATGAATGGCGTCAATCAACTCATGTTCAGCATTGGACTGCTTGGCAGATAAATTGACGTTTAAGGCTGTTGCCTGCTCGGTTAACTGCGCAACGATGTCGTCTAAGGTCAGCCGGCCGTAGATCTGCGGCTCACGCTTACCCAACATGTTCAAATTGGGGCCGTTTAGTAACAAAATATTAAACTGTGCTGACATTTGTTATTAAGTTCCAGAAGTTTGCAGTAAACGTGTTTGTTTCTATCAAGTCTTTAGCATATTAATCAAAGTTGGCCAAAATAGAAACCTGATTTTGCCTGTTTTTGACCAAATTTCAATTATTATAGCAAAGTCTGATAAAATGGCTGCAAAATTCTGGTCTTATCACCGAAATTAATCCGCAAGTTGCGGTATTTCAGATTCATATGCGCTAGCGTTATTAAACCATACAGATACTATGGATTAAAGATTAACTATTTGAATATTAAGTAATAATATTGAATTTTGCTTGGTATTTGCCCCATTTCAGGCAATCATCGCAGTGAGCAATTTAGTGGCTTTGACTCAGGGGTAGGGTTAAAGTTCAGCGGAACAGCGTTACTTTTGCCAAAAAAGGTGTTGTACCTAAGCGTTTTGGCGAGAAGCCGACAACTTTACCGACGTTTACTTAATTTGATTGCTGCTAAATGGTGTCGTGACTACAAAAACTCAAGATCATTGGCGTCGTTTTCATAATCGCCCAATAACTCCAGTTCATGGAGGTATTCAAAACAATTGAGCTGATTGCGGCCATGCTCTTTAGAGTAATACAGCGCTTTATCGGCGTTGCCGAGCAAAGCTGAGGGGAATTTGCCCGGGGTCATGTAGGTGAGACCTAGGCTGATGGTGATTTGACCAACTTGAGGGAAGCGATGATCGCTGACCTTGGTGCGAAAACGCTCTAACGTGCGGGTTGCCTGCTCAAGATTAACGTCTTTGAGCAAAATCGAGAATTCTTCACCACCGAAACGAAACAGTAAGTCGTCATGGCGAAAACACTGCTTCATCAATTGCGCAAGTTGCAACAACACCTCATCGCCAATGAGGTGACCGTAGGTATCGTTGACCTGCTTAAAGTGGTCAATGTCCATCATCGCCAGACACCAGCGGGGATCTTTGCCGCTATCGCCTTCGCGACGGGCTTGTGTGCTTGATAAAATATGCTCCATCGCATTGTCGAGCATATAGCGGTTATATAGGCCGGTAAGCGCATCTTGACTGGAGTGTTGCAGTAAAGCCATTTGATTGGCAAAGATAGTTATTGCAGAGAGCACCACATTGGCGTGTGTGGATGCATAAAAATCAAAGCCGAGATCGACAATCAGCGCGCCGAATATTGTGTGTCCATTGAGGATAGGCAATACGATATTGTCGCTTTGGCTTGCGCTACCGGGCTCAATTTCTGCAAATCCGGCCAACTGCTGCAATTGGTGACCGTCGGCGTCTTTTATCGCTTCGGTTAATTTTTCGGGTCTTGAGCTGACGCGCTCAAAGCGTCGTTCACCGTCGCTACGCAGATCTTTATTGAGATACAGGCGATAACCGCCGACTTCGATGGTTTCGCAAAGCACCTGTGCAAAGGCTTTTTGCAATGACTCGAAGCTCTTTTGACAGGTCAAACTGACTAATCTGTCTAAATCCTTTATCTCGCAAGACTGCATGTTAAACACTAATACCCGAAATTAAATTTGTCCCAAGTATAAAGGGAATTCACCCAATACACTACCAAAACGCTCAAACACAATTTGAGCGACCTTTATCTAACGCTTGAGCACATAGCTTAAATGTTGTGCAAACGGTTCTGCCTTTACAAAGCCGGTGACTCTCAATGTGGTGAGTTCATTGGCATTTTTGTCAAAAAACAACAAAGACGGTAAGCCGCGAATGTCGAAGTTTTCCAACAGCTCAATGTCTATTTGATCGTTGGCGGTGACATCTGCTCGGACCAATCTGAACTGTGACATCAGCGACTGCACTTTAGGATCGCTAAAGGTATAGGTTTCAAACTCTTTACAAGCGATACACCAGTCGGCATATAGGTCTATCATCAATGGCTTGTTTTCGGCTTTGGCGAGTTCGAGTTGTTGTTGTAGGTCGGCGAGCGACTTAATATCAATAAAACCATGTTCATCCAAGCTGACATTGGACTGAGTTTGCTTATCCTGCATGCTTTTCGTCGGCGCAAACCAAGTTTGATGAATGGTTAAAACGGCAACGACAAACAGACCGATTGTCATAAAGCTGGTGATGGACCTTGTTGTAGCCGACTGGATTGACTGAGCCACCGTATATAAATAGATGCAAAAGACAATCGTCAAGGCAGCAGCAGCGGTCATGGTGTAGCTAATATCTATAATGCGATCAAGTAGTAATAGTGGCACTGACAGTAATAGGAAGCCAAAAATGTTTTTGATCACATTCATCCACTGGCCCGCTTTGGGTAGGAGCTTGCCACCGGATGCGCCTAATAACAGTAATGGAACTCCCATGCCTAAACTGAGCACGTAAAGGGTTACAGTGCCTAGCACGGCATCGCCGCTTTTTGCAATGTATGCTAAGGCGCCAGCCAAAGGTGCAGAAGTACATGGAGAGGCGATTAATCCTGATAACGCGCCCATAACAAAGACCCCGGCCAAACTGCCGCCTTTTTGCTTATTGGACAGGTTGGTCAAACGCTGATTCCAGCTGGCGGGCATCTTAAAGTCAATCCAGCCAAACATCGATAAGGCCAGTACGACAAACAACAGACTAAAACCAATGAGTACCGATGGTTGCTGAAAGTAGGCCTGAAACTTCATGCCGGCGCTGGCCACTACCAAGCCCAGTAAAGAATAGGTAAGGGCCATGCCTTGGACATAGATGAATGACAACAGTAAGCCATATTTTGGCGTCATCTTATTCCCTTGTCCGGCGATGATGCTGGTGATAATGGGATACATTGGGAATAAACAAGGTGTAAATGCCAGTCCGACCCCGAAACCAAAGAACAAGATTAAAGTGACAATAAAGTTGCTGTCTGCCAGCATTTGAGCCAATCGTGTTTGCTCTGAGACCGGTAGAGGGGCACCGGCATCGGCTGAATCATCGCTGGCTTGTGACACTCCGTCGTCGGCGTCATTTGTCTGTTTATCTGTGGCAGGACTTTGAGTTTTACCGTCAAGCGCAATTAGCGGCATCAGTTTTTTGGTGGGGGGATAGCAAAGCCCCGCTTCGGCGCAGCCTTGGTATTTTACTTTTAGCTCGGCGTTGGGACCCACATGGGTAAGTGGCACAACCAAACTGACTTCATTGCGGTAAATCGCGCTGGTACCAAAATATTCGTCTTCGATGGTTTCACTCGGCGGGTAGGTGATCTCGCCAATGGTTGCATCGACCGTGGCAAACTTAATTTTGTCTCGATACAGATAATAGTTGGGCGCAATTGTCCAAGTCAGTATCAGCTCGTCGCCGGTTTGCGCAAAGGTGAATTCGAACGCTTCATCTACCGGTAAGAACTTCGGCTCGTCAGAGAGCACCAGATCGTCTAAAGAGCTGCTGGGTCCATCTAAAAACGAACCGGCAGCGGTGTGACTGCTATAGCCGGATAAGCCAATAAAAAGCACCAGTAAAGCCAACAACTGACTGACAAATTTGGTCATGATTCAATTACCGTGTCGTTAATCCAAGTTAAATAGCGGTTATCGCCTTTGACAATGTCAGTGGCAATAATCTCCGGGGTGTCATAGGGATGAATAGACCGGATCCGCTGGCAAAGTTGTTCAAAAAGCTCGCTTTTGCTTTTGATCAGCATTTGCACTTCAGTATCTCGTGCTATTTTACCCTGCCAATGATAGACGGAAGTGATGCCGGGGAGTAGGCTGACGCAGGCTGCCAACTTGGCTTCGATCAACTGCGCGGCAATTGCATTGGCTGTTTGTTCATCGGGACTTGTACAAAACACCAAAATAAACTCAGACACCTTGATCTCATTAGCTGGCAAAATATGGGGCGCAATCTTAACATTTTCTTAACCCCGATTCACCCTAAAATCAATGCTTTGTTCATCGATGAGGTGTAACGAAATATTAAACCTTTTTGACCAGCCAAAATGTCAAGGTGTCAGACACCGATGGTATTGCCTTTCTTAAAAATCAATAAGTTGTGGTGTTTGGTGTCAGACACTTGGTTGGGGAGATGGGCATCCTTGCACAAACTCCCCTGACTTGAAGTCGGCTAATGAGACTTCAAAGAGTGCGAGGTTTGTTCGGCTTGGTTTTTGTTTTGTTGCTTTTCGGTTTGCTTGGTCAGCCGGGTGATCAGTACGCTGGCTAAAGTGGCTGACGCCAAAGAGCCAAGCAATACGCCGATTTTTACGCTGTTTTGCAACTGCGCTGAGAGTCCTTCAAACGCGAGGCTACCAATGAACAAACTCATGGTAAAACCAATACCACATAATATTGATACTGCGTACAGTTGTGTCCAATTGGTCCCTTTGGGCAGTTTGGCAAAACCAAGTTTAATGGTTATCCAACAGGCGCCGAATATGCCGAGCTGTTTGCCGACAAACAAGCCCAAAGCGATACCGATTGTAACCGTGTTGAATATGGCATCAACCGATGCCCCTAGTAGGTGAACGCCGGCATTTACAAAGGCAAATAGCGGCAAAATAAAGAAGGTTACCCACGGGTGTAAACCATGCTCTATTTGCTCAAGCATCGATTCTTTGGCCCCTTTGGGCTTGCTCATCGGAATAAACCAAGCGATGGCAAATCCGGCCAAGGTGGCATGAACGCCGGACTTCAATACCGCCGCCCAAACGACAAACCCGACCAATATGTAGGGGGCTTTAAGATTGACCTTAAAGTTATTGAGGGCAAACAAAATGGCCAAGCCGACACAGGCGATGGCAATTGATACCTCAGAAAGCTCTTGCGAGTAGAACAGGGCAATGATCACCACCGCAGCAATATCGTCAAATATGGCAACCGAGAGCAAAAACAGTTTTAATGTCAGCGGCAGGTGCTTGCCAAAGATCACAAATACGCCCAAGGCAAAAGCGATGTCGGTGGCAGAAGGGATCGCCCAGCCTGCCATCGCCACCTCATTGCCGCTGTTAAACCAAAGATATATCAGGGCTGGGAAAATGATCCCGGCAATGGCCGCAACCAAAGGCAAAACCAATTGTGAGATATCCGACAAGTGGCCTGTGGTCGCTTCGCGTTTTATCTCAAGCCCAACCAAAAAGAAAAACAAGGCCATCAAGCCATCGTTTACCCACAGCAGTAAAGGTTTGTCGATGGCAAAAGCACCGACTTGGATCAGCACGGGAATATCCAAAATAGACCGATAGATACCGGCCATCGGAGAGTTGGCAAATAGCAAAGCCAAAATGGCAGCGCCAAGTAGTAAGAGTCCACCGGCCGCTTCACTACGAAAAAGATATTTTACTGAATCAACCATACATCACCCTCCAGGCGTTTTTACATTGATCAAGAGCCGACATCTAAAAAGATGTCGGCCACAGCATGAATTGAAGTTAGCGAGAACGACTATTGGTCGCAGCGAAAGTGAGTCAACAACGACTCATAGACGAGATATTTGGCGTAACTGGTGTCATTGCTGCCGCTGTTGTCCACGACATGTTGAGCGATGGTGTTGACTATCTTTTGCAGGTCGTTGACGTCATCAAAGCACAATTGACTTGGACGCTGCCTTGGGGCGTAGTTCAGGCGATTTTGCACGCGCGTGCTGACGGCACGACTGTCAAAGTCTGATGGCTGCTCCTGCCGGTGTATTTGTAACGAGTTATTGTACTTGTCCGCAATGATAAGGCCGTCTACAAAACCTTTAATATATCGCTGACATTCTAGGTCACTGGCATAGTATTTATCGCCGCTTGACATATTTTGACACAAAGACCGAAGATCTTCGGCACTGAGTTTTTCGATCCCATTGCTGTTAAAACTGCTTAGCATCAATAGGATAGCTGTCATGATTGATGACAATTTAGTTCCCATGAGTGGCTCCTTCTGGATCAGTTAAAAAAGGGTCTCAGTGACATAACATGTCACAATCATTTTATTTAAGATAATATATATTATTGCTATATTGTATTTATAAACATAAATGATACGGGCGATTCAACATGGCATTACCTCATTCGCGATTTCACGCCAGGCTCGGCACCTTTCGCCAACTGGAGATCTTTGTCAAATTTGCCGAAACCGGCAGCATCAGCCAAACGGCAGAAGCGTTACACTTGGCACAACCGTCAGTCTCTATACAGCTGAAAAAACTGTCAGAAAATTTAGACATTCCGCTGGTGGAAACCATCGGCAAAAAACTTTACCTGACCGACGCTGGCACCGAGCTTTATCATGCCTCTTTAGAGATCTTCGACACTGTGTTTCGGCTCGAAAGTCGCCTAGCGAGCCTTTCGGGTATGCAGGCCGGTTTGTTGAAGTTGGCGGTGGTAACCACCTCTAAGTATTTCTTCCCCCATATTTTAGGTCCTTTTTGCCGGCTGTATCCGGCCATTGACGTCACTTTTAATATTCAAAAGCGCGGCGATATCATCAATCGATTGCGAGAGAACCTCGATGACTGCTATGTGTTTAGCTTCCCGCCGCAAGATATGGACATCGAAACCATTCGTTTTCTCAGCAATCCCTTGGTGGTGATAGCGCCCATCGACCATCCGCTGGCAAAAGAAAAAAACATTCCTTTTTCGCGGCTGGAGGATGAAAACTTTATTATGCGCGAGCCGGGTTCTGGTACCCGTCATGCGATTGAGCGTTTTTTATTGGAAACCGGATATCGCATCACAGAGAAAATGACCATCGAGAGTAATGAGGCGGTAAAACATTCCGTTATGGCAGGGTTGGGGATCTCCATTTTGTCCGTACACTCATTAGGTTATGACGGCGCGCAGCAATATTGTATTTTGGATGTCGAAGGCTTTCCGATGCGCCATCATTGGTATGTGGTCTATTTAAGAAACAAAAAACTCTCAGACATTTCACGAACATTTTTGAAGTTTCTACAACAAGATGGCACTGAGATCACCAATAATCTGCTGATCGGCACCCCAGCAGAAAAGTATATGAACTTATAATCGTTTGAACATCAGTTACGCAGATAATAAGTAGATGTATTTATGTTTATAAATAATAAATCCCAAAAATATATATTATTATCTATGCTTTGATTTTGTCACAATAGCCTCGATTTTATCCAAATTCGTTTAACCAAGAGGAGATAAAACCGTGGCTATTGAGCATAGACAGCTACTCTTTAGTTTTCTTTCCGGGCTGTGTATTTTTTTGGCCGGACTCACCGCACAACTGATCACTCCGGCATTTTTGCCCCTTGCCCTAATCGGTGGCGCCATCAGTGTGATGTCCTTGTATACCGCTGTCAAACTCTATCGTCGCAACAAATCATCATCCGTAAGTGGCCGCTTAGAGGAGCCGGTAGATGCTGTTTGATGCAGTGGTATTGTTCTTTTTCTTAGGGGTCGTTATTCATCTGAGTGGCGCCAAATTTCGCCTGCCAGAGAGCCTTTATCAGTTTTTAAGTATCTTCCTAATGGTCGCCATTGGGCTAAAAGGCGGTATCGCGTTGTCGAAGCACTTCGACTGGGCACTGGTAGTGGTGACGATTGCGGTGATGGTGTTGGGTGTACTGTTGCCGATCATTGCCTACCCACTTATCCGTTATGCCGGCGGCTTTAAACAGCAAGACTCAGCTTCCATCGCTGCTCACTACGGTTCGGTCAGCGTCGCAACATTCGCCGTCGCCATTGCATTGCTTGAAAGTCAAAACATCGCCTACGAAGCCTATTTCCCAGTGTTTGTGGTGGTGCTGGAATTTCCGGCGATTATCGTTGCGATGTATTTGTGCAAGAACACCGAAAATAGCCGCTCTATCGGCTCATTTGTTAAAGAAGTCGGCTCGCATCAGAGCATTTTGCTGATGCTCGGCAGTTTGCTTATCGGCTTGAGTGCCGGTGAGAGTAGCGACAAGCTTATGCCGTTCTTCAAAGACATGTTTCACGGCATTTTAGCGCTGTTTTTACTGGAGATGGGCATCGTTTCGGCGATGCAGATCAAAAAGCTCAAGCAAAACGGCCTGTTTTTGATATCACTGGCGTGTTTTCTACCGATTTTAAATGGCCTCATCGGTGCCGGTTGGGCAATGATGCTTGGTTTTTCCGCCGGTGGGATCTTCTTAATGGTGGTTTTGGCCGCCAGCGCCTCATACATCGCAGTGCCGGTGGCCATGCGGTCGATGTTGCCTAAGGCCAATCATGGCCTTGGCCTAACGGCCTCATTGGGGATAACTTTTCCGTTCAATATCATGGCTGGTCTACCGGTGTATTGGGGTTTAGCTCAGTGGCTAAGCGTTTCGCCGCCATAAATATTGAGACCACAGCCTCACACTGCGTGGCGATGAATATCTAAACGTAGTTGGCGGCTCAGTCGATAGGACGTATGGATGGGGTTATACAGGGGGCGCAACACAATTTAGTCGCTACAAATAGATTAAAGCATTTTTCAATTAGTTAACTAGGAGCAAAACCAGTGCAAACCATCGTGAGTATTATCATGGGTTCAAAATCAGATTGGCCAACCATGGAAGAAGCCACCAAATGTTTAGATGCCATGGGTATCGGCTATGAAACCAAAGTGGTATCGGCTCACCGTACGCCAGATAGGCTGTATGAGTTTGCAAAAAATGCCCACGCGCGCGGCATCAAAGTGATTATTGCCGGCGCTGGTGGCGCAGCCCATTTACCCGGCATGTGCGCGGCAATGACTGAGCTTCCCGTTATTGCGGTGCCTATCGAATCAAAAACTCTTAAAGGTGTTGATAGCTTGTTGTCAATCGTTCAAATGCCTAGAGGGGTATGTGTTGCAACCCAAGCAATCGGCGCGCCAGGTGCGTTCAACGCTGGCTTGATGGCCTCGCAGATCATTGCACTGCAAGACTCTCAGGTTCGTGAAGCACTTGTTTCGTGGCGAGCGCAACAAACTGACAGTGTCGCGGAGGCAATATGAGCAAACATGTAGCAATAATAGGCTGTGGCCAGCTAGCGCGTTTAATCGCGTTGGCAGGCCAAGAGATAGGTGTCAGGTTTACCTTTGTCGCTATCGACAATGAACCAACCCGCTGTGTTGAAAACCTTGGCAAAGTCGTGCAGTGGCGGCCGACCAATTCAGTGATATCTTTACTCAAGGCCATTGGTGATGTTGATGCCATTACCGTCGAGCGTGAAGACTTAGATACTGTATTACTCAAAGCATTGGATAAAACCGGACTGTTAAGACCGGGCGCCGACATTGTGCTTAACAGCAAAAACCGCCTGCAAGAAAAAGAAAGTCTCAGTGCCCTTGGGGTGCCGGTTACGCCTTATGTTTATGTCGCTACACCTGAGGAACTGCACAAAGCGGTCGATAGCTTTGGTTTTCCGCTGGTGTTTAAGTCGTTGGAGCAAGGGTATGACGGCAAAAACCAATGGCGGGTCAGAGATCAGTCAGAGCTAGATGCTTTGGCGCAACTTTATGAAGGGTTTGGTTGGATAGCCGAGCCTGAGATTCAGTTTAGCGCTGAAGTCTCGCTGATCAGCGTGCGCTCCGTCAGCGGAGAAATGGTATTTTACTCATTGACCGAAAACGTTCACAACAACGGCATTTTGCACAGCTCGATTGCTCCGGCAGAATTTGTGCCGCTGAACTGGCAAGTGGCAGCGCAAAAGCAGATCCGCAACTTGCTGGTGGCTTGGCAATATGTTGGGGTTATGGTCACGGAATTTTTTGTGACCGACAATGGTCTTATCGTCAATGAAACGGCGCCAAGGGTACACAACAGCGGACACTGGACCGGTCTAGGCGCGCAAACCAGCCAATTTGAAAACCACCTAAGAGCAATTTTGGACATGCCGTTAGGCTCGCCAAAAGAAACCGGTGTTGCCGGGATGATTAATATTCTGGGTGGCATGAACATCGAAAAGGGCTTAACGGTGCCGGGCTTTGATGTACACATGTA
The DNA here is from genome assembly GCA_041583135.1 of Alteromonadaceae bacterium. GTDB lineage: Bacteria > Pseudomonadota > Gammaproteobacteria > Enterobacterales > Alteromonadaceae > JABSOG01. The sequence continues at coordinate 26,105 of JBFHGJ010000045.1, forward strand.
CAATAAAGAAGATAAACCCGGACGCAAACTTGGTCATGCCAACATAACCGGTGATAGAGAACTGGTGCGTAGCCAAATTGAACTGGCCGGTGCTTTGCTCAAAAGTGCCTAAGAGGCAATTCGGGCGACAAAGGGTTGAATTTTTATCTTTTGTCGCCATCTAAGTCTTACAGACGCAAACGGAAGTCCTCATGTTTAAATTCCTCTTTTTATTGTTTATCGTCGTGCCTATCGTCGAAATAGGCATATTATTGCAGGTCAGTGAAGTGATTGGCGGCTGGACAACCCTGTTGGTGGTGATTGCCACTGCCTTTTTTGGGGCGAGACTGGTCAAATTGCAAGGGCTGCAAACCTACCAAAAGATCCAACAAAAATCGGCGCAAGGGCAGATCCCCGGGGAAGAACTCTTTAGCGGTATTTGTATTTTAATTAGTGGTGTCTTGTTGTTGACGCCGGGGATTGTTACTGACGTTATTGGCTTTTTGTTGCTTACACCGGCTGTACGTAAGGTCATGATCAAAGAACTCAAAAAGCGAATTCATCTTTTTGGCCCGGGAGCAGGACAGAGCCAGTTTTTTACCTATACCAGCCATACACACTACCAACAGGACTATGAATCCCAAGGTAATACCTTTGAACACCCCAATGACGATCCTGACCGTATAAACCGACCTTCAGGCGTTATTGATGGCGAATTTACGAGAAAAGATTAAAATTTTTTTTGACCTCCCCCTTGTGTTCAACACAAATAACCCCATTTAGTCATTCAAATCAATTCAGGCGCTTTGGCTTTAGCCGGGGCGCCAAAAACACCATGTTTAAACTATCAGGAGATATTAAAGGTGAACATTCGTCCTTTACATGATCGCGTTATCGTTAAACGCTTAGAAGAAGAGACCAAATCGGCAGGCGGTATCGTATTGACTGGATCTGCTGCAGAAAAATCAACCAAAGGTGAAGTGGTTGCTGTGGGCAATGGTTACGTACTGGACAATGGCGAGCGCCGCGAACTGGAAGTTAAAGTCGGTGATACCGTCATTTTCAGCCATGGCGTAGAGAAGACCGAAAAGATCGATGGTCAAGAATACTTGATCATGCGTGAAGGTAACATTCTCGGGATCGTTGGCTAATTCTAAATAGCCCAATCATCATCTTCAAACAGTTAATTACAGGATTTTAAAATTATGTCAGCTAAAGATGTACGTTTTGGTGAAGACGCTCGCACAAAAATGCTTGCAGGCGTTAACATTCTTGCAGATGCCGTAAAAGTGACCTTGGGTCCTAAAGGCCGCAACGTTGTTTTAGACAAATCTTTCGGTGCACCGACCATCACTAAAGACGGTGTATCGGTTGCCAAAGAAATCGAATTGGCCGATAAATTCGAAAACATGGGCGCGCAGATGGTTAAAGAAGTTGCTTCTAAAGCCAATGACGAAGCCGGTGACGGTACCACCACTGCAACCGTATTGGCCCAAGCCATCGTTGGTGAAGGTGTGAAATCGGTAGCCGCCGGTATGAACCCAATGGACTTAAAACGCGGTATCGACAAAGCAGTTATTGCTGCGGTTGAAGAACTTAAAGCCCTTTCAGTACCATGTGCCGACAGCAAAGCCATCGCTCAGGTTGGTACTATCTCTGCCAATGCCGACGCTGAAATTGGTGAAATGATCGCCAACGCCATGGACAAAGTGGGTAAAGAAGGCGTTATCACCGTTGAAGAAGGCCAAGGCTTGACCAACGAGCTTGACGTTGTTGAAGGTATGCAGTTTGACCGTGGCTACTTGTCTCCTTACTTCATCAACAACACCGAAAACGGCAATGTTGAGTTGGAAAACCCATACATCTTGTTGGTAGACAAAAAAGTATCGAACATTCGTGAATTGTTGCCAACCTTAGAAGGCGTAGCCAAAGCCAGCAAACCTTTGCTTATCATCGCTGAAGATTTAGAAGGCGAAGCGTTGGCCACTTTGGTTGTTAACAACATGCGCGGTATCGTTAAGATTGCAGCCGTTAAAGCCCCAGGTTTTGGTGACCGTCGTAAAGCCATGTTGCAAGACATTGCCGTATTGACCAATGGTACCGTTATCTCTGAAGAAATTGGTCTTGAGCTTGAAAAAGCCTCTATTGAAGATTTGGGCCAAGCCAAGCGCGTGGTTATCACTAAAGACAACACTACCATCATTGATGGTGCCGGTGATGAAGGCGCGATTGAAGGCCGCGTAGGTCAAATTCGTCAGCAAATCGCCGATGCGACCAGCGACTACGACAAAGAGAAATTGCAAGAGCGTTTGGCCAAGTTGTCAGGCGGTGTTGCCGTTATCAAAGTCGGCGCTGCGACCGAAGTTGAAATGAAAGAGAAAAAAGCCCGCGTTGAAGATGCGTTGCACGCTACTCGCGCTGCGGTTGAAGAAGGCGTTGTTGCCGGTGGTGGTGTTGCCTTGGTTCGCGTTGCTGCCAAACTTGAAGGTTTGACTGCTGAAAACGAAGACCAAAACCATGGTATTAAACTAGCCCTTAAAGCGATGGAAGCGCCAATGCGTCAAATCGTTAAAAACGCTGGCTGTGAAGATGCCGTTGTGGTTAACCAAGTTAAATCTGGCGATGCAGCCTACGGCTTTAACGCTGCGAACGAAACCTACGGTGACATGTTGGAAATGGGTATCTTGGACCCAACCAAAGTAACCCGTAGCGCGTTGCAATTCGCTGCTTCTGTTGCAGGCTTGATGATCACCACCGAAGCGATGGTTGCCGATTCACCTAGCGACGAGAAAGCTGGTGCGCCTGATATGGGCGGCATGGGTGGCATGGGCGGTATGGGCGGCATGATGTAATCATCCCCTAACGTCTAAAAGACCTCTAAAAACCCGGCGTCAGCCGGGTTTTTGCTTTTTAGCTGTAGCAGCGGGCTTCTTGCCTAGACCAAGCAATATCGGGTCTACAGCCGCATGTATAGCTAACCCCACTGCAAAACGCATACTTCACAAAAAAACGACTTTTTAGCCGATTTCTAGCCTCAATACCTTACCAAACACACCACAATTGCGCCGGTTTGGCGATGATATCAACATAATATATTAATAGCGGGTCAATACTTCGGGGCTTAGAACTACATTCTAGGGCTTTAGGTGTATTATCCTCGCTGCCCATTTCTTAACGTTTATTAGCTGGCGAGTGCATCATCAATTTTGTGGTAGGCTTCGAATATAATGGGGCAGTCGTAGATTACTGCATTTTGTGGTGCTCGTAGTAGGCGTTTTTGTAAAATTCCCAGTGCCATAAGCGAGTCCAAGGCGTTGTGAATATTGTTTATATTACCTTCGAACAGCCCTAACAACCCTTTTGTACACACGATAGGTTGAGTCCAAAGGTGAGCGAGCAATTTCTGTTTTGACAAATCAATGTTGCTCATACAGATTTTCTGATTAATGGTCGTTTTGGCTATGTTCAATATTGCGGTTGTCTTGTCATGAGCTTTATCCGTCCAAGTTAGTGCTTGCTGCCAGAAAGGACTGCTAAGGCCCTCTGGTTTGCCGACGTTCATTAGCTTGATCGCTTTCAAATAGTCACCAGGGTTGCATTGGGGTGATAATCTATAGGTTAGTAGCGGAATTCTATCGCCGTAATGCTTTTCCAATAGTCCGTCTAGAAAGAGCCTAGCCATTCTGCCGTTGCCGTCGAGAAAGGGGTGAATGGCAGCAATCTGACAGTGACTAATTATGGCCTTCATATGTGGATCACAGGAATGGTCGTTGAGAAAGTTGAATAAATTTTGTAACAACTCTGCTACTACTTCAGGCGGTGGGCAGACGTAGGCCGCTTTGAAGACGGTTTTCCCTCCAATCCAGTTTTGTTTGGTTCTTAGGTAACCTGCTTCTTTTTGTTCTGGAGCGACTAGGCGATGTAGCGCTAAAAAAGACTCGGTATTGTGTTTGGTGATTGTTTTGAAGTGTTCTTTAGCTCGGTTGAAGCTTTGTATTTGTTTATTTAACTGGTAGGCTTCTGGATCGAGAAAGCCTATATGACTGTTAACTAGTGCCAACCGTTTTCTGGATACATTACGGGCTTCTTTTAGACTACGATAACCCGAAACGTATCTTGTCATAAATGAGGAAAGGCTAAAATTCCCAAATTTGTCATTGGCTCTGGGAGAGGCCTTTAGGCTCATTTTTGTCTGTAATAGATCGCCAGGTAGGTTCGGCGGTACATTGCATCGAATTGTTTTACCATGATTGCCATATTGGCGAATGACTTCCATTGAATGTTTCCTTTGTGCTTAAACCTGTAGATACACATCACCCTCTATCTCTCTGAAACTACAGTCGTAGGGGGTGATGTGACTTCGGCGGACATTCGAGCTAACATTTGTTGTGGGCTAGCGCTTTTGAACGAAGGCTTCCTATTTGTTTGATTCAGCCTTAAATGACTGAAATGCGTCATATAACCTATGGTAGCGATGAAGTAAGTATAAAAAGCCTGCACCTATAACCAAAAGAGAATACTCGTTGGCTGATTCAACGTAATTTAACACCGTGAGCACAGCTAAAATGACTACTGTTTCCAGCCTTTCTCTGTTTTTCGATAAAAAGTTGTTCATTGTGTTTCCCTTAATTATCCACGTTTCAATATGGTTAACGGTATCAGCTCAATTTTGCAGTGCTGGAAATTTACCGATGAGAATCGAATATAATACTATTTTCTTGTCTTTCATTGCATCTACTACTTGGCGATGACTCGCTTCTACTGTAGCTCCTGCACCGAGTAATAAAGCGATATAGTGCTGTGAGGCCGCACTTTCATCGACCTGTGCCAAGGCGTAATCTAAAGCATCAAAGCCAGCTGAATCACTATCGAGATAAACACCGCTGTTCAACAGCAAGGCCAGCATGTCTGGGGCATGATGTTTAACACACAACGCGAGAACTGAATCTCCGAGCAACTGATAGTCAGTATTGAGACCGTAGGGAAGCAGTTGCTTTGCCAACAAGGCATTGTTTTTAGTTATCAGCCAATTAATAGCATTGCTGGGTAATTTTGCACCTTGAACTAACAGTTCTTTAATGATGGGAAAATCGGCGTTGCCGTAAAGCGCGATCTGCAACAGGGCGTTGAGTGAATCCTCGTTGGGCAATTCAAGTTCATTTAACAGCTCTTCTACTTCCTGCCAACGCCCTTTATGTGCCATTTCAAATATATCCTGAAGCGATTTTCGCAGCTCTGTTGGAACAGACTCAATTGAAGGGGGGGAATCGACTGTGTGCCTCATTTCATTTAACTTCTGACGTCTATATCTTGTTACTATTTCTTTGTTTTCTATGGTTTGTCCTTTGCCAAGAAAATCTTCAATCTGTTTATCATTCGAATAAATAGACTTGGCTTCTTCTATCATTGAGTCGGCTAGAGATTTTTGGCTGATTTGGGGTTCTACTGTAGATGGCTTTCGCTTGAACTTGCCATGTAGGGCAAACTTTGTCAGACGGCGCCCTAAAGCGTCAAAGCAATGGTGTGGCGGCTCTAACTGCAAATCAAAATTGACACTGTCTTGTAGAATGTGATGGTGAATTATTTTCGTCAAACTATTCGACTTCTTCTTTTGCGTCATGCTCAAAGGATCGTTATCGACTGCTATGGATTGTTGATAGTTTTGCCATACGAGTGGGGATAGTGTCCTACTCAACTTATCTATCGACTGAGGCCAGTATGGTTGCAGGCCTTTATCGGCAAGTTGCTTGAACAGCTGATCAACCTGAGCAGAAGAGGCATTCTCAAATCTTATGGCAAGCTCGTCGATGGCGTTGTTGTAAAAAAGGTCGGGCTTTGCTGGACTACCCATTGTCGTCCAATAAATGGCTAGGTCTATATTTTTGGCCTCTATAGCAATCAAACTCAAGGTGGTCATATGGCCAAAACTCTTCAGTATCTTCTCGGCTGACAGTCCACTGGCAAGATAGGCTTGGTGTAAGACTTCACGAGGAAATCCAGCTTGTGTAAGAGATGCCAAGTCAGAATAAGAAACTAAAACGCCTGCATCAACCAGTTTCTCCAGCAGTTCTGGACTGAGTTGTTGAGCTTCAATTAGATACTCGATCAAATAGGCGGGTCCATTTTGGGTTGCATAATAGGCATCGGTTGAAATCAACTCTCGCTCAATGTCTATAGGAAGCTCCGTTGTATTGCCTTGTGCTAACCTTGATTTCAATACTAGTTGTTCTGATCCGGTTGCTAGATGACCTTTGCCAAGTGAATAGGTTGGTAGATGATAATCACTTTGATTTTGCAGCAACATAGTTCGTCCGTTAAAAAGGCCGATGCCACTGTCAATGAAAACACGGTCCATTACAACTGACTCTATACCTTCCTGTTCCCACTCTAAAATCGCTTTTTTTAAGTATGCCTTACGTATTTGCTGCCATTGAACTGTTGTACTTTTTGTTCGAAAGTATTCTCGACAAGCGTTTGGCGATAGCTCTGTCTTAGGTTGCTCCAACGGGCTAGTAGTGGTGGCTGCTAAGGAAGCTGAATTTTTACCTTTGTGTTGGTAGTTGCTTGTACTATCGGTTGATGCTTGCGAACTGGGTACTTCATCGTCGCTTGAGGTATACATCCATAATAGTGAAATGGCAGCCAGCAATACTATAGTGAGTGCTGCTTTACCAATATGGTTAATTTTTCGCATTTGCTTTCCCATTACTACTGGTACAGCAGAGTGTTGCATCTACTCGACTACAACGCCCTGTTATTCCTATAAGGTTTTTATTCAGGAACAGCTTTCCTGTGCTTCATCCACATCGGCCTGACAATTTCCAGCGATATTCCTTTTGTCGTATTTATAGGCTTCAAAGCATGCAGTCAACGCTATCAAGCCAGCCACTTTGTTGTACCATCCCAATACACTAGCCTCCATATTGCAAACGAATTTCAAATCTTCCAATAATTCGGTTGTATCTGCTACGCAGGGGCCATATAAGCTTGCTGCATCTAGAAGACATTGAGTGTATAGTCGAGCTTTGCGCTCCTCGTCGCTCATCGTTTGCGTTGTGGTTGTTGAACCACCACCTCCACTTGAATATGAGCTGTCTTGCTCTAAACCAAATGCAGTGTCTTCAAATGGGTCGCCGTAAAGAGTGAAAGCAGTATCTTCATCCTGTGGGTAACCATGTATTTCAATGCACTCCTCTTGGGATGAAACGTCTGTTTCTGTTTCGCAAGAAGCATATGCTTTATTTATACCCCAGCCCCAACCGCCCTGTAAGACCGAAGTTACGACATTGAAATCACTATCGTCTTCATAATAATCATTTGTATTTTTCTGGGTAATGTTGACATTGCCAACAAAAAGAGCAACGACTAAAGCCGTTTTGGAAACTGTTCCTCTGAACATATTACAATCCTTAATTGCTATGGAATATTAAACGCCGACAGAATATCTACTTTATAGGTAAAGTAAAGTGTCGAATATGACTACATTAGTATCGAATTGTATCCCATCTAATAGGAAGGTTTTTAGCAATAGGGTTATTCCAGTTTTTTATATCAACTTCTAAATGCCAGTTTGTTGATTGGCGTAATCGAAATAAAACATATCGGCGCGCGTAGTGGCACTCTACAACAACTCGACAATCAAGATGTATCGATTTTCTGAGTGCAAGGATTCAACAACGTTCAACATCGCCATAGAAACAACGACTTTTGAGGCTATTTTTAACCTCAAAACCTTACCAAACACACCACAATTGCGCCGGTTTGGCGATGATATAAACACAATATATTAATAGCAGGTTTTTAAGTCACGTCTTAGAACGCATCCTGATTCGGTTACTAATTAGACAATGCTGCTTCCATATAGTCCATTTTACCTATAGCCAAACGATTGCTATGGCACTAGATTAATAACTGTGCCAAACAAAGTGGGTTATCGCTTTGTTGACGGCTGATAATAATCCCAAATTCACTGACAGATGTGCCGATTGCAGCTATAGTTTGTGACTACCCTTATTTAGGGTCTTTAAAAGAATAAAGTTGAAATACGAAAACAAAGAGATGTAGACAGAGATGGACATTCGCTGGAACGACAGAGCAAAACAACCGCAATTCCCCGATCGCCTATATGATTGTGGTTCACGATTATTCAGTATCCTCACAGGCCGATTAGCCAGTTGGCTGTTAAATACAAGAGCTGGTTTATTAAACACTTAATTAGGTTTCATGCCATTTATGTCGTTGTAGGCATTAAGAGTAAGCACTCTAGGATATTGCGATGGGTTTTATAGCACATGTAGTCGATAAGAATAACACGCAAAGTGTGGCCACTCATTTGCAGGAAGTTGCAGAATGGGCAAAGCAGTTTAGCAATAAGATAGGCTTGGGCAATGCCGGGGAGCTTATCGGATTGGTTCATGACTTTGGTAAGTACAGTGAGTGCTTTCAGAAATATATTCAGCGAGAAACCGGGCTGATAAATCCTGACAGGGATGATGAACAAGACCTACCTAGCCAAAAAGGCAAAATAGATCATTCAACCGCTGGCGCTCAATTGATTTGGTCGTCAATGATTGAGTTTGCTGTTAAACAAACGTTGAATGATGAAGAGCGTAACTTAGCTATTACGACAGCACAGATTTTAGCCCTTTGTGTTGCTTCGCATCATGGCGGACTAATCGACTGTGCACCTTCAGATAAAGCCAAAGGATTTATGGCAAGAATTGAAAAATCAGACCAAGATACTCACCTATCAGAATGTAAACAACAGGCCGACTCTGAAATATTGGTAAGAGCCGATGAGTTGCTTCAAAGTGAACTCTTATCGAATATGATAGATGCGCTGAAATCTATTCAGTCAGTCACTCAAGCAGATATTGAATTAACGCAAGCAACAGCTGCTTTTTACACCGGTATGTTCACAAAGTTTCTATTTAGCTGCTTGATAGATGCAGATAGGATCAGCAGTGCCGATTTTGAACTTCCTGAAAATAAAGCTCATCGCGATTTATCAACAAATTGGAGCACTGCTTGTGATCGGGTTGAGTCCTTTATCTCTGGACTCAAAGTGACTCATGATATTGATACTATTCGTGCTGATATTTCAAATACCTGTAAACAAAAAGCCTATGATGAACAGGGTATCAAAAGCCTGACCGTGCCTACCGGCGGTGGTAAAACTTATGCTAGCTTACGTTATGCAGTACACCATGCCAAACATCATAAATTAGACAGAATTATCTACATCATTCCCTTTACCTCAATTATTGACCAAAATGCCAGAGCGATTAAAAAGGTACTTGAGCAAGAAGGTGATGAGCATCCTTGGGTATTTGAACATCATTCCAACTTAGAGCCAGAACAACAAACTTGGCGCAGTAAGCTGGTTTGTGAAAATTGGGATGCGCCAATTGTATTAACCACAATGGTGCAATTTCTTGAGACCATTTTTGGTAGCGGCACTCGAGGTATTCGAAGGTTGCATCAACTGGCGAACAGCGTACTTATCTTTGACGAAATTCAGTCGTTACCAATCAATTGTGTACACCTGTTCAATAACGCAGTCAATTTTTTAGCGGCTCATTGTGGTACGACGGCAGTGATGTGTACCGCGACACAACCTTTGTTGAATAAACTTCGAAAGCCTGAATTAGGTCAATTGGCACTGAGTCCTGAAAATGAAATCATGCCAGATGTATCAAAGTTATTTGACGACCTAAAAAGAGTTGAAGTAGTAAACAAAATAACCAAAGACAATAGCGGTTGGTCAGTTGAGCAATTGACAGAATTTGCGCTGACTCAGCTAAATGAAGTTGGTAGTTGTCTAGTGGTGGTCAACACCAAAAAGTGGGCAGAGCGTTTGTATCAAGCTTGTGCTTACAATAGTGATACGAGCGGTATTTACCATCTTAGTACAGCCCAATGTTCTACCCACAGGAAAGAGATTTTAGATGAAATAAGACAGCGGCTAGATGATGATATTCCGACTTTATGCATCAGCACACAACTCATTGAAGCAGGAGTTGATGTCGATTTTGCATCGGCGATACGTTTTGTTGCTGGGCTAGATTCTATTGCGCAGTCAGCTGGGCGCTGTAATCGAAATGGCAAGCAAGATTTAGGTTATGTTTACTTGGTTGATCCAGATAAAGAAACCATTGATTCGCTAGAAGACATTAAAGTAGGTCAAAAGGTGATTCAAGACCAGATCCTAAGCGAGTTTCAGAGCAAGGACATTTTATTACCTCAAGCGATGACTCAATACTTCGAATATTACTTTCATCGACGTCATGACTGTATGGCCTACAGCTTGCCTAAATCGGTTACAGGTGGGGACGACAGTATCTTAAACCTGTTGAGTCTAAACAGTTACGCCACTTGCAACCTACCTATGCCCCAATCCTTTAAAACAGCGAGCAAAGCTTTCAAAGCCATTGATGCTCCAACTCGAAGTGTATTGGTGCCATACAAAGATGGGGCGGACAAGATCACAGAACTTTGTGCGCTTTCGAAAACCTTTGATGCCAAGCGCTATAAAGCGCTTTTGGTCGAATTGCAAAAATACAGCGTTAATGTGTTCGATAACGTGTGGCGACAGCTGGTTGATGAACAAGCAGTAGTACAAATAGAAGATGAATGGGGTAATGGCTCTGGTATCTATTACCTTAAACAAGAATATTACAGCGAAAGCTTAGGATTATGTACAGAGCCTGTATCAAGTATGGGCTTTCAATATTGCTGAGGATAGAGGGAGGGATTATTAAACAATGAAAAACTCACTCAGTTTTAAACTTACGGGCAGGTATGCACTATTTACCGACCCGATAACAAGGGTCGGTGGAGAAAAGTGTTCATATCACCTGCCGACATATGAAGCGCTAAAGGGTGTGCTTAAGTCTATCTACTGGAAGCCGACGCTCACTTGGCATGTGGACAAAGTGCGTGTGATGAATACCTTGCGAACACAAACCAAAGGAGTGAAGCCACTTAACTGGGGCGGTGGTAATAGTTTGGCCATTTACACTTTTTTGCATCAGGTTGAATATCAGGTGCAAGCGCATTTTGAATGGAATGAGCAACGGCCAGAACTCGCCAATGATAGAGTGGATGGTAAACACTTTGCCATTGCCAAAAGAATGTTAGAGCGAGGTGGTAGGCAAGATATCTTCTTAGGCACTCGCGATTGCCAAGGCTATGTTGAGCCTTGTGAGTTTGGTGAAGGTGCTGGCGCTTTCGATGATGTCGATGAGTTGGGCTTTGGCTTGATGTTTCATGGTTTTGATTACCCTGATGAAACGGGCAAAACCGACTTAGAAGGTAAGCCCGATGAAAAGGGCAAGCACCGCTTACATAGTCGTTTTTGGTATCCAAAGCTGGTCAAAGGCGTTGTTGAGTTTCCGCGTCCTGAGCAGTGTGATATCAAAAAGTACATCCGGGATATGGCACCAAAACAGTTCGAAGCAGGTGTGAACCTGCAAAGTGTGCTTGAACTGGAGGCTGAGCTATGAGCTGGATGGCAAAACTTTATGAAACTTATGAGCATGCCAAGGCAAATCCACAGCAAGACGGCGCAAAGCTTATGCCGATTTGCCACACTGTTCAAACGGCTCATATTAATATAGTGATTGATGGTGAAGGGCAATTTATTAACGCCAGAGTGCTGCCCGCCAAAACACAGATCATGTTGCCTGCAACTGAAAAGTCGGCTGGTAGAAGCAGCGGTGAAGCACCCCATCCACTACAAGACAAAATACAGTATGTCGCTGGTGATTACGCTAAATTTGGTGGCACTAAAAAAGCCTACTTTGAAGGCTATAAAGCACTTCTAGAGCAATGGAGTGTGTCGCAGTTTGGCCATCGCGTTCTTAGTGCTGTACTAAAGTACGTATCTAAAGCTTCGGTTGTATCTGATCTAATTCGAGTCGGCGTAATGCATAGTGAAAATGATGTATTGCTGACCAAATGGGAAAAGGAAGGCGAGGCACCTGAACTATTCAAAGTTCTACCAAAAGAAGCGGGTTCACTTGAACAAGGTTCAGCCTTGGTATGTTGGACCGTCGTTATTCCTGGCGTAAATCAAGCAGATACTTGGGAAGATGAAGCACTACAGCAAGCTTGGGTTGATTTTGATTCATCGACAGGCGGACAAACAGGGCTTTGTCTTATTAAAGGCAGTAACGACATATTGGCAGTGAGTCACCCTGCCAAAATCCGTCACAGTGGTGATAAAGCCAAGTTTGTTTCGTCAAACGACAGTTCAGGCTTCACTTACCGAGGGCGCTTCTTAAAAGATGAACAAGCGAATTCTATCAGCTTCGATGTAACCCAAAAAGCACACAATGCCCTGCGTTGGCTTTTGGATAGACAAGGTTTTCGAGTCGGTGATCAAGCTTATGTTACATGGGCTGTTAGCGGTAAAGAAGTGCCAGCACCACAAAGAGATCTACTTGAATTACTTCAATCCGGTAACTATGTCTCGCCAGCAGAAGATCACAGCAAAGACTTAGGGCAAAAGTTTGGCAACAAACTAAAAGCTTATCTTTACGGGTATATCGGCGAAAACAGGTTAGAAGCTGATGAATCGATTGTGATCATGGGCATGGACTCTGCAACTCCCGGTCGTATGAGCGTCATCTATTATCGAGAATTTAGAGCGAAGGATTTCATAGGCACGCTTGAAAAATGGCATTGGGATCTCGCTTGGCCACAGCGTCATAAAATTAAAACCGAAACCAATGGCAAGGTGTCTGAACGAACCATTTGGGCTATTAGCGCGCCTTCTCCATACAGACTGTGGACCGCAATCTACGGTGATGTCATTAAGAGCAACGAATCCTTAAAAAAACACACCATTGAAAGGCTGATGCCATGCATTGTTGAGGGAAGACAGATCCCTTGGGATATCGTGCAAAATGCCATTCGACGGGCAACCAATCGAGTGAGTTATAAGTCTGATGAGACTTGGCTCTGGGAGCAAAACCTGGGCATAGCTTGTGCCTTATATAAGGGTTTTTGCAAAAGAACAAAAGATGAATCTAAATACAAGGAATACGACATGGCACTTGATACTGAGACTACTGCCAAAGATTACCTTTATGGCAGGCTGTTGGCCGTTGCCGAAAATATCGAGTCATTTGCACTTAACTTAGCCGATGAAAATCGAACAACAACTGCCGAACGTTTGATGCAGCGTTTTGCCGCACGACCTTTCTCGACTTGGCTAACCATTGAGTTACAAATCAAGCCATATGTTCAGCGCCTACAGGCCAAGGCGCCTAAGTTTGCCAATAAGCGCTTAGCACTGCTGGATGAAATACATAACCAGTTTGAAGATGGCGACTACACCAGTGATAAAGCACTGAGTGGAGAGTTTTTACTAGGTTATCACTGTCAGCGAACATTTCTTAAGTCTAAAAAGACAACCGCCGACGGTGAAGAAGACCAAACCAACGAACAAGATTAATGATTGAAAGGAAAAGACAATGAGCTTACAAAACAAAATTGATTTCGCGATTATTTTCTCGGTCAAAAATGCCAACCCAAACGGCGACCCTCTCAATGGCAACCGTCCGCGTTTGGACTATGACGGACACGGCGAGATCAGCGACGTATGCTTGAAGCGTAAGATCCGTGACAGATTGCAAGATGCTGGACAGGCCATTTTCGTTCAGTCTGATGAGAAAAAAACAGACGGTATGCCTAGTTTGCGCGAACGTGCCATCTCCAAAGATGTTGGCTTAGGCCCTGATGTGTTCAATGCCAAAAAGACCTCGCCAGACGACGCTGCCAAATTAGCTTGTGAAAAGTGGTTTGATGTTCGTGCTTTTGGTCAGCTTTTTGCGTTTAAAGGTGAAGGCAAAGATGGTGTGTCTATTCCAATCAGAGGTCCGGTTAGCATTCAATCAGCATTTAGTGTCGAACCAGTTACCGTCACCAGCACACAGATCACCAAAAGTGTCAGCGGCGAAGGAGATGGTAAAAAGAAAAGTTCAGATACCATGGGGATGAAACATCGTGTTGATAACGCGGTATACGTTACATATGGTGCTATGTCTCCACAGCTTTCTGAAAAAACAGGTTTTAGCAATGAAGATGCTGACGCCATTAAAGAACTTTTACCCAAGCTGTTTGAAGGCGATTCTTCAACCGCCCGGCCTGAAGGTTCAATGGCTGTGTTAGGTGTTGTCTGGTGGCAGCATGATTGTAAATCTGGTCAATATTCATCAGCAAAAGTGCACAAAACGTTGCGACAGTATATTGAAGCGGGCAAAACACTTGACCCCTCTGCAATTAATGATGAATTATCTGGTGCGTTAGACGGATTAAAACCAGAGGTCATAGCAGGCTTCTAAAGCATGACCCAAAAACTCATCCCATTATCAGCCCTACAGCACTTTGCCTTTTGTCCAAGGCAATGTGCGCTGATCCACAATGAGCAAGTGTGGGCGGAGAATTTTTTAACCGCCCATGGTCAGTTGTTGCATCAAAAGGTTGATAGTGGGGTGGGTGAAAACCGCAAAGGTATTCGCTTTGAGCGCGCGGTGCAGGTAAGTGCGCCTACGCTGGGGCTGGTTGGCAAGTTAGACCTTGTTGAAGTGGATACAAACAATGAAACCTTGGTGCCGGTGGAATATAAGCGCGGTAAGCCCAAAATGGACGATGTAGACAAAATTCAGCTTTGTGCACAGGCACTGTGCTTAGAGGAAATGACCGGCAAGCATATCAATATTGGTGCTCTTTGGTATTGGCAAACCCGCAAACGGCTTGAGGTGAATATTGATGCCGCCTTACGTTCTCAAACACAAGCCGTTATTACTAAAGTGGCCGACCTTTTTGCGTCAAACCAAACCCCAAAAGCCCATTTTGACAAGCGCTGTAAGGCTTGCTCATTGTTTGACTTATGCAACCCCAAGCTCACCGCTCAAGACAGATCTTCGGATTACTGCAAAGGGTTGTACATAACGGATATGTGATGAAAAAACTGCAAAATTGCCTCTATATTACTCGCGATGGTGCGTATTTGCATAAAGCGCGAGAGACCCTAGTGGTAGAGCATGACAAGCAAAAGTTGCTGCAACTGCCTATTCATTCTGTGGGTCATATTTTCTGCTTTGGAAATATTATGATCTCACCTCAACTGATGGGGTTTTGTGGTGAACGAGGCGTTGGCTTGGCGTTCTTTAATCCCTATGGTAAATATCTAGCACGCATTGAAGGTAAGCAATCTGGCAATGTGCTGCTGCGCAGACAGCAATATGCCCTTGTTGACGAGCAATCGGCACGTATTGCCAAAAACATTGTTGCCGCCAAATTGCAGTCAACTAAATCGGTGTTACAGCGATTTTTACGCAACCATGGCAAAATTGAAGCCCTCAACAAGCAAGTTAGTGGCATCAATCACATCATTGATACGCTCTGTTTGCAGCAAGACATCGACAAAATTCGTGGCTTAGAAGGTGACGGCGCGAGGCGCTATTTTAGTGTGTTTGATCATTTGATCACCAAAGCCGATAGTGGCTTTAGTTTTAACGGCCGTTCACGCAGGCCACCTAAAGATGCAGTTAATGCCATGCTTTCTTTTTTGTATAGCATATATGGTCAAGATTGCAGTGCCGCGTTGCAGGGGGTGGGGTTAGATCCTCAGGTTGGCTTTTTGCATCGTGAGCGTCCCGGCCGAGATTCGCTTGCTCAGGACTTGTTAGAAGAATTTCGCGCCTACGTGATAGACCGCTTAGTTTTAACGCTCATTAATCGTGGCCAAGTCAAACCCTCTGGCTTTGAGGTAGAGGTGAGTGGTGCGGTGAAAATGAACGACGAAACCCGCAAAGTGCTGCTGGCAGCACTACAAGACAAAAAGCAAGAAAAAATACAGCATCCATTTTTAAAAGAAGACATTGAAATTGGTTTGTTGCCCCATGTTCAGGCAATGTTGCTAGCGAGGCATATTCGTGGCGATCTCAGCCATTATCCACCATTTATGATGAAGTAGGTATACAGCCATGATGATATTGGTGACATACGATGTATCTTTTGACGACCCAGACGGGCAAAAACGACTAAGGCGGCTGTCTAAAGTCTGTTTAGATCACGGGGTTAGAGTGCAATACTCGGTGTTTGAATGTGAGGTTGACCCGGTGCAATGGCTACACTTTAAAACCAAGTTGTTGTCGATTTATGACGAAACAGTTGATAGCCTCAGATTTTACAAGTTGGGCAAAAACTGGCGTCATCGGGTGGAACATCACGGCGCTAAAGAAGCGGTGGATATATTTAAAGATAACCTGATCTTATAACGGTAATTGTTAGTCGTTTTAATTGTCGCTCTTTTACAAATTGAGCAAAAAACAACCCACTCAGCGCTAACCCCTAGTTCACATAAAAACCCCGGGAGGTTAGCGCTTGCCTAACTTATTGAAATTAAAGAAAGAATAAAACCAACCATCAAGTCTCAAGGCAAATTCCGTATTTTTGCCAGAGGTTAGCGGAAACCTTGGTTTTAGACTAGTATTGGTAAGGCCTCCAGCGGGGGCAGTCGCGTCCTTCACGGGACGCGTGGATTGAAACCGCCGGTGCGGCGTTAAAGCAGGATACGGTGGTGCGTCGCGTCCTTCACGGGACGCGTGGATTGAAACACCGATGATATCATCATTGAACGCTGTCATTGATGGTCGCGTCCTTCACGGGACGCGTGGATTGAAACATTGTGATAAAGTTCCCTTGCAGTCACGTCTAAGTCGCGTCCTTCACGGGACGCGTGGATTGAAACATTTTTTTTGCCTCTCGTTATTGACATGTTTGCGTCGCGTCCTTCACGGGACGCGTGGATTGAAACCAACCATGCATTGGCGGCTCGAACTCACATAACGTCGCGTCCTTCACGGGACGCGTGGATTGAAACTTTTCCGATTTGTAATTGCTCAAGCCGCCGACTTGGTCGCGTCCTTCACGGGACGCGTGGATTGAAACCCCTACAGTCACGTGCAACTCTCCAATGAGGGTTGTCGCGTCCTTCACGGGACGCGTGGATTGAAACAACCGCCCGGTTCGCCGGGCAAAGGACAAAAAAAGTCGCGTCCTTCACGGGACGCGTGGATTGAAACTAGTGTCAAACATCAGCCACACCCCCTTGTCTGGCGTCGCGTCCTTCACGGGACGCGTGGATTGAAACTAAAAACATGCATATCGGATAGTACGCATGACCAGTCGCGTCCTTCACGGGACGCGTGGATTGAAACAAAAACATGCTGCTGTCGATGCCGACGCAAGACGTCGCGTCCTTCACGGGACGCGTGGATTGAAACTAATTTAATGGTGATCAAATGAAGTTTATAAATGGTCGCGTCCTTCACGGGACGCGTGGATTGAAACCAGTCACTGGCGCAGTTCTGCGAGCACACCTAGAGGTCGCGTCCTTCACGGGACGCGTGGATTGAAACGCCGTCATACCACGCATCAGATTGCCATATCCTGTCGCGTCCTTCACGGGACGCGTGGATTGAAACAACTGCGAGCTACGGCGTCTTTACAGCCATCGGCGTCGCGTCCTTCACGGGATGCGTGGATTGAAACCCAGTTGTTTAATAGGTCAGTAGCACTAAGTCCAGTCGCGTCCTTCACGGGACGCGTGGATTGAAACTTGACCTGTTGGTATTTAACGTTAATACCAATAATGTCGCGTCCTTCACGGGACGCGTGGATTGAAACGTGAGCGGCAATAAAATTAAGCGCCGGATAAGAAGTCGCGTCCTTCACGGGACGCGTGGATTGAAACGTAATTGCATTATAGGTACTTTTTGTTATCTACAGTCGCGTCCTTCACGGGACGCGTGGATTGAAACATACGGAAGTGAAATGGTATCTACGTATGCCAAGTCGCGTCCTTCACGGGACGCGTGGATTGAAACAATTAATCTTTAACCGTTTTGGGGCCTTTATGGGTCGCGTCCTTCACGGGACGCGTGGATTGAAACATTTAAAAGCGCAAGGAAGCTATCCTTGCCTTTAGTCGCGTCCTTCACGGGACGCGTGGATTGAAACCTGAAATTGGCGAGGGTGTAACCGTCACCGACATCGTCGCGTCCTTCACGGGACGCGTGGATTGAAACGGTCCGGCAGGTAAACCCCAATCGCTCCGGCCACGTCGCGTCCTTCACGGGACGCGTGGATTGAAACATCGGTATATACCCGCGTAGATTTTTGGTCGGCGTCGCGTCCTTCACGGGACGCGTGGATTGAAACAAGTACAATGAACCAACGTCCTGATTTGTAGTTATGTCGAGTCCTTCACGGGACGCGTGGATTGAAACTTTTCGCATTGCGCCGGTGGCTCTTACTCGCTGGTCGCGTCCTTCACGGGACGCGTGGATTGAAACAGCCCGCACCGCCTCTATGGCCGGATGCCACACAGTCGCGTCCTTCACGGGACGCGTGGATTGAAACATCATGTCAAATCAAAATAACGAATCTTTTGTTGTCGCGTCCTTCACGGGACGCGTGGATTGAAACTAGAAGACCGGGAACCGTGATCGTATCAAGAATGTCGCGTCCTTCACGGGACGCGTGGATTGAAACTTGCGTTAAACTTTGGCAAGAAAGGCGCTCATGGTCGCGTCCTTCACGGGACGCGTGGATTGAAACGCTCACTACTGACATGGTCTTGTCCTCGTTATACGTCGCGTCCTTCACGGGACGCGTGGATTGAAACCGTGAAGTTACCTAATAGGAGTCCAAGAAAATGACGTCGCGTCCTTCACGGGACGCGTGGATTGAAACTAAAGTTTCGTCATCGCTGAAAATCCCTTTAACGTCGCGTCCTTCACGGGACGCGTGGATTGAAACAAAGCTCACGATTCACCGCCTGCCATGATGTATGTCGCGTCCTTCACGGGACGCGTGGATTGAAACTACAAAGCGGCGACCTTTGTTGTGCACAAGTGTGTCGCGTCCTTCACGGGACGCGTGGATTGAAACATTTTAGGCGAACCATCTGGATTGAATGATAACGTCGCGTCCTTCACGGGACGCGTGGATTGAAACTTAGTAGAGCTGGCTATAAACACCATACTTTCGAGTCGCGTCCTTCACGGGACGCGTGGATTGAAACTAGCTTATCGATAAACTTCAACCGGCTGATTGGGTCGCGTCCTTCACGGGACGCGTGGATTGAGATCCCGTGGTATTTGAGTCAAGTTTGGTGGTGAATTGTAGTGGTGCCTTTTTGAAGCTCGGTGTTGTGGCTCTCCGTAGGTGGGGTCAGAGTCTTTGATAACGGGAACGCGAGCGTTCGCCAATATCAAAGACTCCGACCCCGTGCGGTGTTGGTGCCAGAGGTGGTTTATTTGGGTTTGGTAGTGCGTTGTAGCGGTGCTTTGTTCGAGCTTGTCATGTTGGCTCTCCGTAGGTGGGGTTTCGCAAATGGATTTGCATATC
>JBFHGJ010000046.1:0-41824 GCA_041583135.1 Alteromonadaceae bacterium
AGGTAAAAGGCGCTGAGGTGACTGTCCAATTCGCAATTGGTCAGCTTAGCAATCAGCTGAGCTTGAGCCATATAGACGCCAAAAATGGCAGTTCAGGCGAGCAGCTTCTGAGACGGCCAATATTCAGCGGATTTTATACTGTCACCTATGATGCAGATGGGTATGATTTGATTTTTGAGCTTAACCACCAAGGCAAGCGTAATGACACCGGAGGTTCACTTCCAAGTCATACCATCGCCAATATTGGTTTAAGTATGGCGCTTTCAGACAATCTAGATTTGCACGCAAAGGTTAAAAATCTCACAGATAAAGACTATGTACAAACGGTAAGCTGGCCTGATGCTCAAACGGCAGCGTATCCGGGCAATGATAGAAACTATGTCTTGTCACTAAATTATCGTTTTTAAAGATATTTTAGTCGCTACCAAGCCGAGAGAATTAGTCGGCTTGGTATTTAATGTGCCTGTCTAGAAAAGTCTTCAGTGAATGAAACATTGCCTATCTACATATTATTGTGACTGTCTAAAATTGGCATACGGGCATTCAATGGATGTTAGCAAAAGCTGACTGTCTCATTTGTTGCAATTGAGAATTAATCGTTTTATTTGTGCTGACAATTGACTATGATTATTGCAATCGGGTCGAAAAACTAAGTATATGAGTAATAAAAAATCAGTACCGCCAGAGAAGCAGTTAACGGTCATCGCTCGTGTTGAACCCGGCAGCCTTGGCCCCGATGGTGTAGATAAAATTGAAGACTTCTGTCGCTTCGCCAATACTAACTTAGTAACGGATGGTCAGCGCTTCACCAAGTGGCAGATCATTCCGCGCTATGACAAGACCTTGCCTGAAATGGAATACTTTATTCAACATAAAAAGTTAAACCCATTTCAAGTGTCAAAGTATCTCAGCTTTTTCCAATCTGATGTCGAGTTGTTTGAAGAGGACTTTTACAGTCATCTGACTACCTGTATCGAACATTATCTTGAACTGCGTTGAGCTAGGGGTGAAATGATGTCGGCTACGGTAATTGTATTTTTAATTTTCTTGCTGGTAGGTTTACTCATCGCCGCAAATGCGATTGAGCAATACAAGCAAAGACAAGAGTTTCAACGTCATCAGCGCTTAACCCAGCTTGCGGCGATTTTACATGAAGACGACGAACTGCTGGTCAATAATGTGCAATTACCAATGTCTAATATGCTAATTGCTACGCTGTTAAAGCGTAACATTGATGTGGTTAAGCAGATAATGGAACTTATGCCTGACTCAGATAAAATGAGTGGCAGATTGCAAGAGCTTTATGAACAGCTAGAGGGCATAGATACTAAGCTAAAAGGGCGACCGGAACTGGTGATCCCCAGCAGCGATCAGCATTCGGCGGCATTGATTAAATCGATAAAAAAACTACGCTATATTCTGCAAAAACAAAAGCGTAAAGGTAATATTTCAACCAAAGATTTTCAAGATGAAGATAACGCGTTATCTTTTTTCATGCTTAAAATATTTGTAGAATTTAAAATAAATCAAGGGATTAATGCCGTCACCGAAAAACAAATGGGTTCAGCCCGTAGCTTTTTCGAAAAAGCACTTAAAACGCTATCGAACCAAAATGAATTCCCCGAATATGTTGCATTAAAAACCAAGGAAGTGCGGGAAAGGCTCGACGGTATTGCCGACAGACTCAGAGAAGCCAATGAAGAATTTATTGAGGCCGAATCACAAGCTCAAAGCGATGCCCTTGAAGATTTAGAGTTGGTATTCACTCAAACGAAAAAGAAATGGTAAGGCTATCAGATCAAAGTTAAACTTCTTCCGTTTAGTTGAATTAGTTTAGGTTTTAGTATCTAAACAATCCATTTGCCCGAGCTTCGCGAGGGATGACACATGCCGCGAAGCCCGGTGAGTCCACAAGACAGTGCTTTCTATGAATTACAACACTCTCTAGCTACTGCTGCTGTCATTTTTGTTACGCCTTCCGGATCAAGGCTATCCTTTATATATCTAATCCATATTACAAGCTCCGTTTCCCTTGGGACTATAATAGCAATGCCCTTATTTACCCAATCCTTGACTACGACTCAATCCTGTTTACCGTTGTCCGTTATCGTGAAAACCACAACCAAGTGGTAAGGAGATCTCAATGGTCACAAAATTCATAGCACTTGGAACACCGTTCCTATTACATCATTCCTACAAGAACCTAAGGGCCTTGTCATTTTTAGCTTAGTCTAACTCATGTGTTTTTTCGATAAGTAATGAATGCTTTTTTGCCATAAACAGACTGAATTGCGGGATGAAAAAATATATCAGTATGGAATATTGATTGCTTATTAGGCGTACAGCCAGCAGTAGTAGACAGTCACATTGCGAGACAATTTTAGGTTTTTAGACAGGCACAATAGGATAGTGAGGTGGTAATTAATCGCCTACGAATGTTTTCTACAACGCAGGCATACCATATATTCCTATATATAAAAAAGGCAGATAGTGTCTATCTGCCTCATACTATTGGGCGTTTTATCTATTTTTCTCTAACGTAGATATTGCCGCGAAAGGTAGCTAACGTCAGTTTTTGTCCGCCGCCGTTGAGCTTTGCAGCCATCAGCCCACCAATAGTGATCTCTTGACCTTGGCCTTTTTGCTTATGATCCACTGTATTCTCGGCGACAAATTCGGTGGTCAGCCCTGAAAAGATCTCACCCTTATAGGTTTGCACTTCGACGGTGCCTTTGGCTTGCTTTGGAATACTGACGTCAATGCTACCTCGATGGCTGGTTAAACTCGAGGGCTCACTTTGGTCTAGCTTGGCAAACGACACTTCGATATCCCGTCTGTTAGATTCAGCTACAATAGGACCCGAAACATTCTCAGCATAGATACTGCCGCGAACATTGCCCAACTCAAGAGCCCCTTGGACATCGCTGACTTTGATATCGCCCCCCCGATTCACGCTTAATCTCAACGCCGCGCTGTAGGGCACTTTAAGCGTCAAATTAACCATTTTATTGCGGGTATGAGAGCCTATTTCAACTTTGTTGTTGCGTTCTTCTATTTCTATCTGAACCGAAGTGTTGTTTACCCGCTTTAGTCCTTTTATGGAGCGATGCTCGTCCTGCTCATTCTCATTGCCAAGGTTTACGTTGACAACTACACCGTCTTGCTCGTTATCTTTGAGTGCGTTGAGCGGCTGAAGATCTGTTGTTATCTCAACGGTCTTGCCATCGTAACCGACAACGGTTATCGCACCATAAGCAATTGATGCTTCGATAACTGCCGGTTTATCTGGGTCGGTCAGGTTGAGGCTATATTCTTGCGCTACCGCAGCGCCAGTAAAGGCCATTACGCTCAGCGCAACCAAGGCTGGTAATTTGAAGTTGAATGGGTTCATATGTTTACCTCTATACTTAAATACTTTGTAATTGGCTCTTTGCGGCAATTTGCTGCTCAAGCAGTTCTTTCACGTCTGCATCGAGAACCCCCGATTTAGCCGCCGCTTTGAGCTTGGTCTGAGCAACTTCACTGCCAAAACCAATCAACAGGCGCACCATTTCAATCTGAACCAGTGGGTTTTGCTCTGCCACACTATTGAGCAGATCTAGTTCCAGCTTGCTGTTTAACCCGCGAGAGAATAGGGCGTCTAATGCAGCTAAACGAACAGATGTAGATTTGTCATGATTGATCATATTTAGCAACGCGTTATTAAGAGTTTGATCTGACACATCTGTTTGCTTGGTATAGCTAATGCCGGTTAGGCGCTTACTTGCCGACTGGTTGTTTATCATAGAAAGCGCGACCAAAGAGTTAAGCGACTGCACTTGTTGTTGCAAATTGTTCATCGCGACATCTGTAGTCTCTCCACTGGGCAGTTTGGTAAAATAACCAAGAGAGAAAATGCCAGCCATCATGGCGAATTGCAATGCTGGCTTGGGCATAAGCCAGTGCTTCAATCTATCAAGTAGGCCATCGGTTGATTTTGCATCATTGTCACTATTTATGGCGTTGCGTTGAGCAGCTTGTGCCATCGCCAGCATTTGATAGAAACGTGCATCTAACTTGCTTGAAGGCATTTCAGGCGCACTGCTATCGTTTGTTTGCCAAAAGGCTTCTACAAAAGCGATTTCAGTTTTCAATTTGTCATCTTTTTCGACAGCTTGTTGCATTTGTGGAGTAAGATCAGTCTGCGCGTTACCCGACAGGTAAGCGACTTTTGCCGCCAATATGTCTTGTGCATTCATTAGGTTAACTCCTCACCATTTAATCGATTGTAAGATTCTTTGAGTTTGCTCACGGCCAATGTCATACGCGATTTCAATGTGTTTAAATTGCAGTTGACCATCAGGGCAATCTCTTCATATTTCAGTTGTGAATATCGGCTTAGCACCAATATTTCTCTTAGTTCAATCGGTATGCTTGCCAACGCTTTGTTAAACAGGCTGTGGCTTTGCTGCTCAACCATTTGCTCGCACAACGAGCTTTTATCGTCTGGCGTTGTGTCATCAAATTCTTCATGGTCAAGACTTTGCTTGTATTTACGGTAGTGATCGACCGAAGTGTTGCGAGCTATTCCATAAAGCCAAGTACGAAAACTGGCACTACCGTTAAAGGTACTTCGGTAGGATAGTACCCGCATAAACGTTTCCTGAACGAGGTCTTCGCTTATTTCAGGAGCGTTTCCCATGCGACGAAAAAAATTAAACAATCGAACTTTGTTGTTTTCAAACAGCAGCGCTAACGATTCAAGCTGACCATTTTGAACCTGCAACATCAGTTCGTTTTCATCGATCATTAACCAAATTCCTCGACGGCTTATCCAAGCGCTTTATCATTTGTATGCTCCAAGATTGTCAGTGTTATTAGTTTATACTGGCAAAAAGCGAGAAGGTTGAAACTAATCAAAAATAATTTGCAAAACGATGCATTTCTAAAGCTATAGAAAATAGCTATAGCTAGAAATACCCCCTTGAATAATTATTCAAATTGATTTCTGACATGGATTAGATTAAGTAATTCTTATAGCTCAGCGAATGTGACTGCTTACTAACAAAACATTTCGAAGGATGTTGATAAAGATTGAGACAGGCACAAAGAAGGCTATGCATTACTGCCACCAGCATCCAATGTTTAACTTTATTGTGCTAAATGGGCATTTACTGCGGAGTTAAGATCTAACTTTTCTAAGTTCTAAATATGAGTTGAAGGTTTGATCACAAAAGTTCGAGTGGCCGAACTGCAATTCGTTTCAAGCAAAGAAAATAGATGGTTTATTGCCAATTGCTTGCTATATGATGAATGTTTTAGACAGTCACATTTTTGTATCTAACAAGACGTTCAACCAACATTGTCGCAAAAAATTTGCTAAGGTTGGCGCCAATGTGACTGTCCGGAAATGTTTTGATTCAACTGTTAAACTCGACTTGTCGAAAACTACTGTTGCAAAACTCGGCAGCGCAAAAAGACTGCGCGGTTGCGAATTGAAAAAGCATGGTGACTGTCTTTTAACTGACAAAAATGCGCAAGCCAGTTGTCCGCGATAAAAAACAGTCAAAATGAAGATGCGTCTCTACGTGAAATAACGCGTAGTTAGATGCCTATTTTGATAAAAATTTCACGTAGCAACGCGTATCTATATTAGGTTTTAAATCGTGATAGATTGGTGTGTCGAACTGAAAACAACTGCCCTTTATTAACTGATACGTAATGGCTCATAATGTATATTATGTTAAATAGGATATGTATCATAATGAACGCCCTTTGCTATCTTTGCTCTATCGCCGAATTGTCTTTTAACCCGGGAATCACTAACTAGACAGTCACCTTCTGATTGTATTCTTCACTAACTATCTGAAATAATGGAATTTTGTTATTTGAATTGCGTTTGAGATTGATGAGCTTAAAACTTTAACTAGACAGTCACAAAGGTAAATCAGTAAAACACCGCGAGCCAAATCGTTGGCTCATCGGGTGTCGTCCATTCAACTCTGTGCTTTTGGTGGGCTTTAATGTCAACCGCATCGCCAGCTTTAAGTTCAACAATCTGGTTGTCCTGTTCAAAACAAATTCTGCCGTGGCCTGCGAGAACCACAACCCATTCGTTTTCATCTTGGTCATACCATCCGTGCTTTGGTGAACTGTGGCCATGAGAAATAATTTTTTCTATTCTCACATGTGGTGACTTTACCAGATCTTCGAATACTTCCTCGCTACCGGTATCAAGCACCGGTATTTGCGATAAGTCTAAAAGACGCTTTACGTTCATTTGGTAATAATGTCTTGATGCATTGGTGCCAACAAATTCAGCAAGCGGTTTTGCGTGGCAACATCAACATTATTGTTTTGCATTGCTTTGATCAGCGCTTCTACTACAGCGTTGAATTGTCTTTGGTCGATGTTTAGATCCTGATGTAAGGCTTTCATTTCCTTACCGCTATACACACACGGCCCGCCGGAGACTTGGCAAATTTGCTCAACCAGTTTGTCGTGAAAATTATCAAGATCTGTGCTGTTAAATTGGTGTGCAATACGTTTGTCGTATAACACCTCATTAATAAAGTCCTCAACGATGAGTTTAACACCATCGTCTGCGCCTAGTGCGTCATAGAGTAAAGATTGTGGTTTGCTTTGGCAGCCGGACAATGCCAAGGCAAGACAGAACAACAAAAACTTAGGTTTAAAGATGGTCATTAAAACGCTCCTTGTAGCGACAAATAATAACCTCGTTGCTCACTTGCGCCGGCAATATCGCCAAGATCTATATAAGCGGCGGTTATCGATAGAGACTTATTGACCAGATAGGCGACGAAAACATCGTGCCAGTCGTCTTCTTTTAGACCAGCCAAGTGCCCTTTTTTCTGCTTATACTCAGTACCGATTACTAAATTTCTTGTCACAAACAGCGCTACGGCTGCCTCTAGCGACACTTTATAGCCATTGTCTTGCGCAGAGCCAAAACCCAATAGACCGATTTGGTTGGCTTTGCTCATTCGGGCGTTGAGGTTGACGACAAATGTGCGATTAAATGGCCCGTCTAGCCAAGCCTTAGCTGCACTGATGTAGAGATCTGTGCCAGCATCGTCTGATGCTCCAACCGCTGCCGGGACAGTAAAATCTTTCACCTTTTTATGTTGTATGCCGATGCTTATTTGTGGCATATCACCATAAACGACATCACCAAAAGCATGGTATTTGGCGCCGAAAACATCCATATCGATGTCTGGTAAACCGGCATCAATGCTGAAGTTTAACTTGGCATAGGATAGTTCCAGCTTGTCGTGGTAATTCAAGGCAAAGCCCATGGCGTTTAGCGCATAGTCATCGACACTGGCCGATGACATGAACGTCGCTGCGCCCCATTCAGAATCAGTCGCGTAGCCGCTCAGTACAGCCCATGGCGTTAAGCCTCCACCGGCGCTACCTTCGATGTGATTGACAGCTGCGGTGCCCAAGAGTTTACTGCCCGCCGCACATTGGAAAGAAGCCAACAGCGATAAACAGATCAGAGATTTTTTTATCATTTGGACACCTTATTTTATATTTATTCTATTTGGGTTCCTGTTGTGTTGATAACATATAACCCATTCCACGTACAGTGGTCAACAACGCGTCTTTGCCCGTGGGCTTTAATATCTTACGAAGGCGCAGCATATGTACGTCTACTGTGCGCTCTTCAAGATAGGCCGAGCGCCCCCAAACAAAGTCAAGCAACTGTCCGCGCGAAAACACTCTGTTGGGTTTTTCCATGAAAAATTTAAGTAGCTTAAATTCGGTTTGACCGATGGGCAGGTGTTTGCCATCAACATGTAATTGATGAGTGGCCATATTGAGCTTTATACCAAGCAATTCGATACAATCGTCCTCTACAGGACTCGAGCGGCGCAGTAACGCACGGATCCGTGCAAAAAGCTCTTTCATTGCCACAGGCTTGGTGAGGTAATCATCTGCGCCTTCGTCAAGACCCCGGATCTTATCGGCCTCTTCTACCCTGGCTGTGAGCATGATCACTGGTATCTGCGCGAACATCGGGTCGCGCCTGAGTTCTTTGATAAACTCAACACCGCTTTGTCCGGGCATCATCCAGTCGCACACGATCAAATCGACCATGCCGTTGTTTAAAAACTCCCAGCCCTTACTCGCAGAGCCAGCTTCCAACACTTCATACCCTTCGGTTTTAAGAGCATAAGAAAGCATTTCGCGTATGGCTCTTTCATCTTCGATCAATAGTATTTTTCGTCGCATAGCACCACTGAAATATGACAAAAATATGACGCACACTTTATTTGAAATGGCAGCAAGGTTCAACGAAAACTTTGAGATTGGACCAATCGGATACGGTCAATTTGACGGCGCTCAAATGTTTACCTAAGCTGCAAGTATAGTATCGTTATGTTGAACATTCAAAACCTAGACTCTACCGGAGAGACGTCATGAAGGAAAAACCAAATTCAATTACCGCAATAGTGGTTGCTGTTCTGTTGAGTCTTAACGCTTTTTCACCCGCCACATATGCCGACCACTGTAAAAACTACGATAAAAAAATCGACAAGATCAGAGCTAAAATGCGTCAGGGCTATACAGTCGATCAGGGCGAGCGGCTGAAAAAAGCGCTGACCAAATGGCAAGATAAGCGTGCCGCGTGCGAAAAAACCAAACACCCAAACAAGAAAAAGCGCACTTTGGCGCTTTAGCTTGGGTTTATCTTGCGACGTTTGCGCGCGATTAATTTGTCGACCACTCTCGCCGCAGCAACAAAGCCAAAAGTCCCGGTCACCATAGTCACTGCGCCAAATCCTGCGTTGCAATCGAGTCTCATACTGCCCTCGGCGTCCGCCTTTTGCTGACATACACTACCGTCGGCATTGGGATAAACCAACTGTTGGGTAGAGTATACACAGTCGATACCGAATTTACGTTTGGGGTTTTTCGTAAAATGATAATCACGCCTGAGCATTGAACGCACTTTGCTCATCAATGGGTCTTGCACTGTCTTGGCGATATCTGTTACGGCGATTTGGGTTGGGTCCGTCTGCCCACCGGCACCACCGGTGGTGATCACCGGTATTTTATTGCGTTTACAATAGGCTATCAGGGCGGCCTTTGCTTTAACGCTATCGATAGCGTCAACCACATAGTCCATCGTGTCGTTAATATGTTCTGCCAAATTATCTGCCGCAATAAAATCATCGACCATATGGACAGTCACTTTTGGATTGATTTGCTTAATACGCTCGGCCATCGCTTCGATTTTCAACTGTCCCACTGTACCGCTAATTGCATGTATTTGGCGGTTGATATTGGTGGCGCAAATATCGTCAAGGTCAATCAACGTCAAGGTGCCGACCCCGGTTCGTGCTAAAGCTTCTGCCACCCAAGTGCCGACACCGCCGATACCGACGATACACACATGGACATCCCACAAAAGCTCAGCTTCGCTAACGCCGTAGAGCCTTTTTATCCCACCAAATCGAATATCTCTTACATCTTCGCTCACTTAAAACACCTTAAAACTGTTGCCAAGGCTCGGCCCAATCCCGCGCAATGATATTTTGACAGGACGACGACAAAAAAAACGACCCACTATCTGGCGCTAAACTGAATTGAAAGGGCTGGCCAAACAATTCAAATCGCAGCGCATAAGCGTGTAAATAACCTCTATCGGCACTATCTCCGCCATACAGCTCATCGCCCAATATTGGCACACCAATACTTTTGAGAGCGACACGTATTTGATGGGTCTTACCACTATGAGGTTTGACCAAAAACACTCTAACCCCCTCACCCATGGTACTGCTGACAAATTGGGTGATAGCTGGGTTTTCCATACTGCGTAATAGCTTGAAGGCCCCTCGTCGCGCCTTGCCCATATCTCCTTTAACCCAGCCTTGTTTTTTCTTCGGCTTGCCTCGAGCAACGGCAAGATAAAACTTTTCGACCGATCTGGTACTAAACAGATCGCCTAAAGCGGCAGCGGCATCAGATGTTTTAGCCAGCAACAACAAACCAGAGGTGATCTTATCGAGTCGATGGACGGGAAACAGTGTATCTACACCGAGCTGCTTTTTCGCTTGTTCAAAAAAACCGGCGTGGCCACCCTCCGAGTGAAAACTGACTCCGCTAGGCTTATTAACAAGCGCAAAATGGTCGTTTTGATAGAGTAAAAAAGACACGCGTTACCTAACTCTTTTTCACCAAAAGCCTAACACTTTCAAGGTCTTGAGCTGTATCAACGCCACTTGGTGGAGCAACCTTAGCTTGTGCAACATGGATCTTTTCACCTTGATACAAAACCCGCAACTGTTCGAGTGATTCGATGTGCTCCAATGGTGAATCAGGCCAACTGATGTATTTTTTTATGAAGCCGGCACGATAGGCGTAAATGCCGATATGTCGTTGGTAAAAATCGCCGATGGCACGGATGTCGTCACAATTTAAAAAGCGTTCGCGATCATACGGAATGGTGGCCCGTGAAAAATATAACGCGTAACCATCTTTATCGCTAAGCACCTTAACCGCATTGGGATTTAACGCTTCTTCTACTTCAGTAATGGCCACCGATAAGGTCGCCATATCGGCTTTGGTGGCGGCGCTGAGGTTTTCGGCAACCTGCAGAACGTTCTGCGGCGGAATGAGCGGTTCATCACCTTGCACATTCACGATGATGGTATCATCGCCGATGGCCATTTTATCGATGACTTCCGCCAGACGCTCAGTGCCTGAGTTATGGGTTTTGGCGGTCATACAAACTTCACCACCAAATGCCTTTACCGCTGTTTCAACCCGCACATCGTCGGTAGCAACAATCACTCTACTGGCGTTGGCAGCAACCGATTGCTCATATACCCACTGGATCATCGGTTTGCCGCCAATATCGGCCAACGGTTTGCCCGGCAGTCTGGTGGAGTCGTATCTGGCAGGAATAATGACGGTAAAATCAACTAGCGCCATTTTTCAACCTCTTCGTAATCCATCGTCCGTGATTCGCTTTGCAGCAGCGCCGGAATATCTTGCCTAATGGGGTAAGCCAAGCGGTCAAACTTACATATAAGTTCTTGGTTTTCTTTATCTAACAGTAACTTGCCCTTACAAACTGGACAGGCGATGATGTCTAATAATTTATGATCAAATGCCATGTTTCTCGATGACCTTTAAAATGGATTGAGTCAAGCTGGTTTCAAATGTTGCATCTAGTATGCAGTCTATCGGCAAATACCACCAGTTTGCCTTGGCAAACTCCCGGCATTTTACCGCATCTTTTTGTGTCATTAACAGCATATCGTCACCATAGGGCGCCAGATCTTCTGGCCGATAACGATAATGGTCGGTAAACCCTTTAAAACTGGCAACGCTGATCCCCAGCTGGTTGACGGTATCTGAAAAGCGACCGGGATTACCGATCCCACAGATCCCATGAATGGTTTTATCGGCGCAGTTGGCTTTAAATTGCGTCAACGACACACAGGCGTCGTCTTTCACAAGGCATGGTTTACCCACTTGCATCTGATAGCAGGTTTTGCCTGCAACAACGCCGTTATAGACGACAAAATCAACGGATTTTAGCCGTCCAGGTAACTCCCTCAATGGCCCTACCGGCATTAGCCAACCGTTGCCAAATTGGCGTTTACCATCGACGATGGCAATTTCCATGTCGCGCTTAAGGCGGTAGTGCTGCATGCCATCATCGCTAATGATGATATCGACGCCAAACTGTTCAACCAACAAATGGCAACTGGCTATCCTGTCGCGGCCAATGGCGATGGCACAACCGGTTCTTTGATAAATTAACACCGGTTCATCACCGAATTTAACGGTATCGACACTATCGACAATGGCAGGTAGTGTTTGTACTTCGCCGCCGTAACCTCTGCTGATCACGCCAACCTTGAGACCTCGGGCCTGAAGTAATTCAACAAGGCGAATAACAAAAGGCGTTTTGCCATTGCCGCCAACGCTGATATTGCCCACGACCACGACGGGGCACTTGGCTTGATGACTTTTTATCAGCCCTTTGGCATAGAACCATCGACGCAAGCCGCTGATGATAAAAAACAACAAGCTCAAGGGCATCAAAAGATAATTCCAAGGCGAGCCGTTGTACCAGCCCTGCTCTATCGACTTCACTTTCTAGTTGCCTTTATTCGCCATTGTGACTGTCTCCAAACTGCAATCTGTAGAGATGCTCGTATGGGCCTTTATTCTGCAACAGTGTATGGTGAGTGCCTTGCTCGACAATTGTGCCATTGTCCATCACCACGATTTTATCGGCTTTTTCAATGGTTGAAAGCCTGTGGGCAACCACGATACTGGTGCGGTCTTTTTGTAACGTCTCAAGTGCGGCCTGAATAGCCTTTTCTGATTTGGTATCGAGCGCTGATGTTGCTTCATCTAAGATGAGGATAGGCGCATCACGCAGTAAGGCGCGAGCAATCGCAATACGTTGACGCTGACCGCCTGACAACATGACGCCGTTTTCACCGACGATA
Source organism: Alteromonadaceae bacterium (assembly GCA_041583135.1). Lineage (GTDB taxonomy): Bacteria > Pseudomonadota > Gammaproteobacteria > Enterobacterales > Alteromonadaceae > JABSOG01. Next base: position 12,477 of record JBFHGJ010000046.1, read on the forward strand.
GTATCAAGGCCCTCAGACATAGAGTCTACAAATTCAAGTACATGGGCTTGGTGACAAACTTCAAGTAATCTCTGTTTGCTGATCGCTTCTTCACAACCATAGGTTATGTTGTTGGCGATGGTGTCGTTAAACAGCACCACATGCTGGGTGACAATGGCGAATTGCTTGCGCAGGGTTTTGAGGTCGTATTCTCTAATATCCGTGCCATCTAAGGTGATCAAACCGCTATCGATATTGTAAAAGCGCGGCAGTAAATTCGAGATTGTAGATTTACCACTGCCAGACTGCCCGACAAACGCCACGGTCTTACCAGCCTCTATGGTGAGGTTCAACCCTTTAAAAATCGCCTCGTCTTTAGTGGGATAGGTAAAGTACACGTCTTTGAGTTCAATTTGGCCGGTGATCTGGTCGGGCTTAAAATGACCTTGGTCTTTTTCTAGCGGCTCGTCAATCACTTCAAACACGCTGATACTGGCTGCCATACCGCGTTGAAATTCGCTATTGACCGTGGTTAGCTGTTTTAACGGGCGCAACAGCATCATCATACCGCTGACAATGGTCATAAACGTACCGGCGCTGATGGTATCTAAGATTGCCGGCTGTGATGCGAGGAAAAACACCGCCGCAAGCGCAAATGAGGCGATGATTTGGATCACCGATACACTAATGGCTCGGGTCACTTCCATCTTCATTTTTTGTTGGCGGTTGGTATTGTTGACCTTGGCGAAACGCTGGTTTTCAATAGCCTGACCGCCAAAGCCCAAAATCACCTTATGGCCACGAATGGTTTGTTCGGTGCTTTCGGTGACATCTCCCATCGAACTTTGTATGTTGTGGCTGATGCGACGAAAGCGCTTGGTTACGTATGAGACAATCACCGCTATAATAGGCGCCAGCAGCAAAAATATCATCGACAACTGCCAACTTTTATACAGCATATAGCCAATCATACCGACGACAAAAGCGCCTTCTCGCACCAATACAATAAGGGCCTTGCTCGACGCCTGCTGGATCTGCTCGGTATCATAGGTCAACTTTGAAATTAAGGTGCCTGCACTGTGCTGGTCATGGTAGGAAACGGGCATACCGATAAGACGTTCAAACAGCTGTCTACGCAGGGTCAACACCACATTGGTCCCCACCCAGTTCAAAAAGTAGGTGGTCATAAAATTGAAGACACCACGGACGATGAAAACGCCGACGATAAACACCGGGGCCCATTTAAACACCTCGGTATTACGTTCGTTTAAACCCTTATCGACAAAAGGCTCAATGGCAGAAATAAACTGAATGTCGATGTAGGCAGCGCCTATCATGCCGACAACGGCAAGCAGCAATGCGCCAGAATATTGTTTGGTATAACCGAGTAGACGGCGAAAGGCTAAATTATAATCGTGTTGCACCATAAAGAGGTCTAGTGGTGTTATAAGAAGCGGGTATTCTACGTGTTTGACTCTACCTTGTCGAGAATAGGTTATTGATTGTAGTACCAATGTGGCATCAATTCGGTGCGTGCCGTTGTCACAATGAGCTTTTCGCTCGATAGCTCAAAACTGACCTGCCCTTGGGTTGCTGTGCTAAGCCCTATCACCCCATGTCTGTCATAGCGCGTCACTACATTTTGCCGAGGAAACCCGTAACGATTCAAAAATCCACTGCTGTAGACGACATAATGTGGCGCCACTGCTTTAATAAAGGCGTCGCTCGAAGATGAGTTGCTGCCATGGTGAGGCGAAATGATGACGGTAGAGTTGAGCTGCAACGTTCTATGTTGTATCAATCGAGCCTCGACGTGTTTTGAAATGTCACCGGGCAATAAGACGGAATGATATCGGTTGGATATGCGCACAACACATGAACTGTCGTTGGTGTTTTTTGGCAACTGCGGATCTTCAAATGGCCACAGCACTTCAACCTTAAGCCCTTGCCAGCGAAATTCGCCGGCTTTACAGTCATTAGCGCCTTCAGTAAGCTGTCGCGGCAGAATTTTACGATTTACCGGCATTGCCGTCAAAAAGCCCCGCCAGTTTCCGGCATGGTCATTATCTGAATGGCTGATGATCAAGGTATCGACTTGGCGATAACCTTTAGCCGTCAAAAACGGCAAAACCGCAGCATCGACGGCATTAAATCCGGTTTGATAATGAGGGCCTAAATCGTACACCAATACTTTGCCTTGGCTTTCTATCACCACACTTAAGCCTTGGCCAACATCAAGCACATTGACTTTGAATGCCTCTGGCGGCTTTAAAGCATTTAGCAGCAAAGGGAGCAATAGCAGCAATGACAAGGCTCGATGCTGCCTATTGAGATTAACGGTTAAAGACAGGGAGAAAATAACGCCAAACAGCAAAAACGCTAAAGACATTGAAGATAGCTGATGCCAGCTCATCCCTGACGGGATCCACTGTATTAGACCGAACAATAGCGCTACCGATTTATCAGCGATGACAAACGCCCAATACCCACCAACGTCGGCAAGCTCCAACAATGCCCCTAGGAGCGCTAATGGCACAGTGATCATACTGACCCAAGGCACAGCAAAGAGATTGACCACAATACCAGCTAACGATACTCCGTTAAACAATACCAAAGACAAAGGTAGCATCAGCACAAAAAGGGACAGCTGTATTTTTATTAAAGGCCGGAGAAAGCCCCAAATCGAGCGCCTAGGTCGTTCAGGCCACCACCAAAAGACCAGCACGATGACCAAAACCGCGATAGCCGAAAGCCACAAACCTGGCTCCAACACTGCCAGCGGGTCAACCACAAGGATAGAAAATAGCGCGCTTATCACAACAGACTGACGATTAAGGTTCTTCGCCAGCCAAAGCCCAGTCACAAAAATCAGCAACATGCCAAGCGCCCGCACAGTAGCGATGGCAAACCCCGCCAAATAGGCATAGAACAAAGCACTTAGCAGCCCGCCAATCAACGCCATTCGCACACTGTTGAACTCTCTTGCGCTTAATACGCCGGCCAACGCAATCACCTGCCTGAAAATCATGCAGCCCAACGCAAAGACGATGCCGATATGTAGGCCGGATATTGCCAATAAGTGACTGATACCGGCATGTTGAATCGTTTGCCATTGCGGCTTTGTGATCTGTTGCTTATCTCCCACGCTCAGCGCCAATAAAAAGCCTTGGTAAGGCAAAGTCTCTGTGGCGCTTAACAGTTTGAGATACAACGCCTGTCTAGTGTTTTCGCCGCGAGATAGGCGCTTCGGCCGACTAGAATGAGTGACGTAGCCGCTCGCCCGGATACGTTTGGTCAAGAGATATTTCTGGTAGCTAAAGCCGCCTTCGTTGGCTAGGCCATGAGGGGGCTTTAGTTTCGCTTCGAGTAAGAGTTTATCACCGACCTGTGGCACAAAAGTGGCGTGTTGCCAACGCATGCGAATGTTCACGTCTTGCCAAAGTGGTAACGGCTGCTTGTCAAACTGCTGTAGCTTCAAATCGAACCTCGTGATGTCGCCATAGGTTTTGGCGATATCGACAACCGTGCCTTCGAGTTCGACCGGCTTTTTGACCACTGCCTCAGGAAGCGACCAACTGACCGCCCAATGAGCATGGGCAAAAAAGCAACAAAACCCGACAATAAACCCGGCGGTTATGCGCCAATGCCGATAAAAGCAGTAGATAGCGAGCACTATCAATACGATAATACTGGAAAAAGGTGGTAACTCAGCGCAAAATAGCGAGAATATACAACCGATTATAAAGGCAAGTTGTCCTTGGTGGATAGTTTCCATAGTCCTTTTGACACCAACTCCATGACCGAGATATTGATATAGTATGGCTAGGAATTTCATAAAACGCATCATGCCCGACCATCAGAAGATCAAACAAAATAAACATCTTCAGATCTTCGGCCCGATCATCCACGAGTCTAATTTGTGGCACCTCAATCGCCGTTCGGCCAAAGGTGCATTTGCCGTCGGGTTGTTTTTTGCCTTTTGGCCGGTGCCTTTTCAGATGCTTTTGGCGGCGGCGTTGGCGATCATGTTAAGGGTTAACTTGCCGTTATCTGTCGGGCTGGTCTGGGTGACTAATCCATTGACGATGCCACCTATCTTTTACGGCGCGTATTTGGTTGGTGAGTTTCTCTTAGGCCCCAGTGGTCATGAATTTGCATTTGAGCCGACATGGACTTGGGTTGTTGAAAGCCTTTCTACCATTGGGCCGACCTTTTTATTTGGCTGTTTGGTATGCGGTGCGTTTTTTGCCGCAGTCTCTTATTTTGTGGTCGATTGGTTATGGTGTCGTTCGGTGTGGCAGTCTTGGCACAGCAGAAAAAAAGGCCGTTAACTTTTTGCTATTCAACAAAAAAGGGCGTATTCGCCCTTTTTTTGATTCAAAGTCGTGCTTGCTGGTGCTATAAGCAGCGCTCTGATGTTAACAAAGTGCCTGCGTTGTGCAGGTATTCCAGCAGCTCTCTCCCTAGCTCGGTCAGATAGCCACCGTCTTCTTGGGTAATAAAGCCTTTGTCAAACAGTCTTACAGCAGCTTGACGCACGGCCGTGTCGGCCTGATGATGAATTTTGATCCCTTCTTGAATGCTGTCTGGGTTAAATTTGACCAGTAGGTTGATTTCGTCGATCATTTCTTGGTTAAAGAACATTAGGATCCCTCATTTTGCTTTTAGTATTGTCATCAGTTAACACCACAAGTGGCATTTTAGCAATAAAATATTGCCGCTTATCGGCCTAACTATTGCCCAGTATCACGGCCGGGTCTATTTTAGCCGCTTTTTTCGCCGGATAGAGTGTCGCGACTGTTGAGGTTACCAGTGCTATCACTGTCGCAACGACCACATCCTGCCACATTAGTTGTGACGGAATGAAGTTGATAAAATACACATCGTCCTGTAAAAAATGCCTGCCGCTGAGGGTTTCTATCCAGACAAATATTTGCGGCAGATAAATCGAAATAACCACGCCAAACACCACGCCAAGAACAATCCCTTTAAGGCCGTTGCCAAGCCCTTGAAACATAAAGGTAAGAATAATGGTCTTATCATCCGCGCCCATGGTTTTGAGGATGGCAATGTCCGACTGCTTCTCTTTGACCGACATCACCAAGGTGGACACGATGTTAAAACTGGCAACGGCAATGACAATAAACAACACCAGATACATAATAAAGCGCACCAATTGTATGTCTTGGTACAAGTGACCCTGACTTCTATACCAGCTGATCATATAGACCGTATCGGTAAGCTTCATGCCGATCTCATGGGCAAGGCTATCGGCCTGAAAGACATTTTCAATCGACAAACGATAGCCTTCAATGGCACCGGGTTCGACCCCCTTCAACTCACGGGCTTCCTCTAAGTTCATGTAGCCCAGTGAAAAATCCAACTGGCCGCCCATCTTAAAGATGCCAAGTAACTTTAAGTTGGCGTATTTTGGCGGTTTGAGTGAAAAGCTGCGGTCTACTTGGGGTAGCATCACTGTCAATGTATCGCCGATGGCCACGTTCAATTGCTGCGCCAGACCGGCGCCAAGTATCAGACCATCCTGACTTTGGCCGATTTGCTGCCACTTGCCTTCGATCATGTATTGGTCGATGTTGGACACTTTTTGCTCCCGTGCGACATCGACGCCACGGATCTCTATGGCAAACAGGCGTTCGCCCCGCTGCACCATGCCTTTAAGGGGCACGAAAGGTGCTGTTGCCTTGACTTTAGGATGACGTTCAATGTCAGCCAGTTTTTGCTGCCATTGATAAATTGGCTTATCGACAGCGACATATTCTATGTGTGGTACGATAGACAACAAGCGATTGACCAATTCGCGTTCAAACCCGTTCATCACCGACAGCGCGATGATCAAACTGGCCACACCTAAGGTGATCCCCAAAGTCGATGACAGTGAGATAAACGAAATGAAACGGTTTTTCAGCTTGGCCTTGCGGTAGCGATTGCTGATGTTCAGGGCGAGAGACAGTGACATTGGCAAAGGCCCTAACGTAAGTTGGCGACGATATGTGGTTTGGGGATCCCCTCTAAATGGCCATCGATAAGGCGAATTGAGCGGTCCAGTTTATTGGCAAGCCCGGTATCATGGGTTACCACCACAAAGCTGGTGTTGACTGTCTCGTTCAGGGCTCTGAGTAGTTTATAGATTTTTTCCGCATTGCCGTGATCTAAGTTACCGGTGGGTTCGTCGGCAAGTACCAAAGTAGGCTCAGTGACTAAGGCTCTGGCAATGGCCACCCGTTGACGTTCGCCGCCGGACAGCTCAGAGGGTAAGTGCTTGGCACGATGTTCAAGTCCGACTTGCTCGATAAGCGTCGCCGCTTTGGCTTGGGCCTTAGATGCCGATTCACCGCGGATCAGCAGTGGCATTGCAACATTCTCAATGGCGCTAAACTCCATTAACAGATGGTGGAACTGGTAAATAAAGCCCAAATGTCGATTGCGAAAGGCGGCTTGCTCTTTGGCGTTGAGCTGATGGATATCCTGACCATCGATAAGGATATGGCCCTTGGTCGGTGTATCTAAGGTGCCCAGTAAATGCAACAAGGTACTTTTGCCAGAACCCGAGCTGCCGACAATGGCGACCTGCTCGCCTTTTTTAACATCAAAGTGCAACCCGTGCAGCACCGGTGTTTCGAATTTGCCGTCTGTGTATGTCTTGTACAGCTCGCGACATTCGATCACATTACTCATAGCGTAATACCTCTACAGGTTTAATATTGGCGGCTTTGCGCGCAGGATACAAGGTGGCGATAAAGCTCAATAACACCGCCGATACGGCGATAAACACCACTTCACTGAGGTGCATTAAAATGGGGAGTTCACCAAATCCGGCGCCGATGATGTCGATTGAAAAGAAATTAAGCACCGGATTAGCCACTTGGCAAATGATAACGCCCAATATGGCGCCGATTAACGCGCCCCATAGGCCGTTGTACAAACCTTGTATCATAAAGATCTTTTGCACCGCAAAGTTGTCGATACCTTGGGTTTTCAGTATCGCCACCTCACCTTGCTTTTCAGTAACCATCATCACCAATGCCGAGACGATATTAAAGGCCGCAACGGCAATTATCAGTCCCAACATGATCCACATCATGTGTTTTTCCATTTTTACCGCAGAGAACAGCTTACCGTAACTCTCGCGCCAATCGCTGACATTAAATTCAGGTAATGCTTCGCCAAGTGCCTTTGAGACCTGCGGGGCCTCGAAGGCATCTTCAAGATACAAGCGTATGCCGCTGATCTCATCGTCTTGTAATCGTAACAGTTTGGCCGCAGAAGGCCCGGAGGTAAATATCACTTTATCGTCTATTTCCGAGCCGGTATTGAAGATACCGACGATGGTAAACTTGCGATGTCTCGGCATACGCCCCAAAGGCGTGTAATCACTGGCGCCGGCCACCATAATTCTAACCTTATCACCCATCGACACTTGCATTTTACTGGCAAGGTAATGGCCGATGATCACTGAATATTTCTTTTCATAGAGGTTTTGCCAACTGCCAAAGGCCATGTCTTTTTCTATCGGCGCAAAATCTTGGTCGAATACCCCTTGGAGCATAACCCCTTCTAACGCGCCGGGTGCCTGCACCATCGCTTGAGATTGAACATACGGTTGAACCTGGCTCACTTTGGGGTGCTGTTTGAGGGTTGGCATGATCCCGCGCCACTGACTGGTCTTGTGGTGGTCTTGGGTGACGATAACTTGGGGGATCACCCCTAAAATCTTGTCTTTAAGTTGCGCCTCGAAGCCGTTCATCACCGACACCACCACAATAAGGGATAAAACCCCTAGGGCAATACCGGCCATAGAAAAAAACGAAATAAAGGAGATAAACGCGTTGCCTTTGTTGGCGCGGGAGTAGCGCAATCCGATAAAGAGGCTCAGTGGCTGATACATGTAATATGGCGTTCCTGGCAGTTTTTTGATTCAAAAGTGCTGAAAAAACAGCAATATTTGTTCGCTTTGAGCTTTTCGTCTTGCTAATCAAGCAGCTGTTGGTGATAATAATTTTTTATATCCTTTGACACAAGCAGATCCTAAGCGCTCGGGCGAAAAATGAACGACAACTCACCAGCAAATGAGACAACTCCCCTCAGTCATGAGCAAAAAATGGCATTGTTTAGTGAATACTTCAGTGTCGAGCAGGACATCGGCGTCAATGTGATCCCCTTCGAGCCGAATGCCGTACTACCCTCCTATGATGCGTTTGTGCGACTAATGCCCTACTCGTTCAGGCTGGCCAGTGAAGTCAGCGGTATCGAATCTCAAGCGCTGCGCGCTTTAAGAAACCTAGGCCATTATGGTGATGACTTGGTGACTTTTCTCAAGGCACAGTCGCGTAAAATCGACCTGATCATGAGTTATCTCATGACCATGGAAGATGAGGATGAACATCGTTTGTTTGCCCATTCTTACGGCGGTGGCGGTGTGACCCTTAAAATGCAAGAGGCGGTCGAATTGGGGATGCTCTACAAACTAAAATTGTTTTTGACCGATGAAGCTGCGGCCATTTTTTGTATTGGTGAAGTGATAGACCTAGAGCAAACAGATGACGGCTATCTGGTAAAATTCTACTATGCCCGTATTCGTGAAGATGACCGAGAAATATTGGTCCGCGCTAGCCTGCATCAACAAACCAAGCAGCTTAAAAGACTGAGCGAGAACAAGCGCAAAGACCAAGCCACCTAATTATCAAATCGAGTTTACGTTTTATCTCATGACCATTTCGTTAGATCTGCCTTTAACCAAATCACCCTCCGATAAAATTCACTGGGGCAACCTCATCGGTGCCTCAATGGCCCTCAGTATCTGTCATGCCGCTATCGAACACGATGGCGCAGTGATGTTGATAGTCGCCGACACGCCAAGCGCGCTGAAGCTCGAAGCCGAGCTGGATTTTTTTAAGCGACCCCATCAAATGGACGTGCTGGTCTTTCCTGACTGGGAAACACTGCCTTACGATACGTTTTCACCCCATCAAGACATCATTTCGCAACGACTACTGACCTTACACCAATTGCTCAGTATGAAACGCGGGATTGTCATTGTGCCGATCAACACCTTGATGTTGCGATTAGCGCCCAAGTCGTTTTTGGGGATGAATACACTCATCATCGATAAAGCGCAGACCATCAATTTAAGCGACCTGCGCCGGCAACTCGATGAAACCGGATATCGCTTGGTCGATCAGGTAATGGAGCATGGCGAGTTCAGTATTCGTGGCTCGATAGTCGATTTATACCCTATGGGTAGCAAGCACCCTTATCGTTTAGACTTTTTCGATGATGAAGTCGAAACCATACGCTTATTTGACCCCGAGTCTCAGCGCTCTGGCGATCATATTAATAAGATACGGTTATTGCCTGCCCACGAGTTTCCGACCGACAAAGCGGCGATTGAGCGCTTTCGCAGTGCTTATCGCGAGAAATTCAACGTACGCAACGAAAAAGAATCGGTCTATCAGCAAGTATCGAAAAACATTTTACCATCAGGCATTGAGTATTATCTGCCGTTGTTTTTTGAACAAACCGCCACGTTATTCGAGTTTTTACCAAAGAACACGCTGTTGCTGACCAGCGGTGAAATTGAAGACAGTGCCAAGCGCTACTGGCAGGATATCGAGCGGCGTTATGAAGATCGCCGTTACGACCCGATGCGCCCGTTACTTGAGCCCAGAGATCTGTTTATGCCGGTCGATGAGTTGTTTGGCGGCATCAAACAGTTTGCGCAAGTCAAAATGCACATTGCTAAGGTCAGAGCTAAAGCCGGCTATACCAATTTGAAAGTTGCGCCGTTGCCTGAGGTGGCCGTTGACCATAAGCACAAACAACCGCTACATCAGCTACAAGGCCTTGTTTTAAAACACAAGAAAAATGGCGGCAAAATCATTTTCAGCGTTGAATCGCAAGGCCGCCGAGAAACGTTGCTTGAGTTGTTGGCCAAAGCCAGTTTAGCGCCTAAAATGTTTGCCGATCTACCGAGCTTTTTGGCCGCCAGTGACGACATCGGTATATTGATCGGCAGTGCCGAAACCGGCTTTATTGCCAAACTTGAATCGCTACAGTTTGCCTTTATCACCGAGAACGAACTGCTTGGCGCGCGGGTCACTCAAAGAAGACGCCGCAAACATGAGGTGCAAACCTCGCAAGAGGCGGTATTTAGAAACCTGGCCGAATTGTCGATTGGCCAGCCTGTGGTGCATATTGAACATGGTGTAGGTCGTTATCAAGGGTTGCAGACTCTCGAAGCCGGCGGCATGACGTCAGAGTTTTTGACTCTACTGTACGCCAATGACGCCAAGCTGTATGTGCCTGTCTCCTCCTTACATTTAATCAGCCGCTACAGCGGCGGCGGCGATCCTGAAAAAGCGCCTTTACATAAACTCGGCTCGGATACGTGGGAAAAAGCCAAGCGTAAAGCCAGTGAAAAAGTCAGAGATGTCGCCGCCGAGCTTTTGGATATTTATGCCCAGCGCGCCGCCAAGCCCGGTTTCGGCTATCGTTACGACCGCAATGATTATGATGCCTTTGCCGCAGGCTTTAGTTTTGAAGAAACCATCGACCAACAACAAGCCATCAGCGCGGTAATTGACGATATGCGCTCCGATAAGGCGATGGATAGGCTGGTTTGTGGTGATGTTGGCTTTGGTAAAACCGAAGTGGCGATGCGCGCGGCGTTTATTGCCATTGAGGGCGGCAAACAGGTTACAGTGTTGGTACCGACCACTTTGCTGGCGCAACAGCATTTTGAGAATTTCAAAGACCGTTTTGCCAATTGGCCGGTGAAAGTGGAACTACTATCGCGTTTTCGTTCCGCCAAAGAACAAAAGCAAGTAATAGAACAGCTGGAAAACGGCCAAGTGGATTTGGTTATTGGGACTCACAGACTGCTCAATCAAGATATTCGCTATAAAGATTTAGGGCTGCTGATCATCGACGAAGAACATCGTTTTGGGGTGAGGCAAAAAGAAAAGCTCAAAGCCATCAGGGCCAATGTGGATATTCTTACGCTTACTGCAACCCCTATTCCGCGCACGCTGAATATGGCCATGAGCGGTATGCGAGACTTGTCGATTATCGCGACGCCACCGGCCAAGCGTTTGGCCATTAAAACCTTTGTTCATCAACGCGATGAGAAGCTGATCAAAGAGGCCATCAACCGCGAGATTTTACGTGGTGGTCAGGTGTACTTTCTTCACAACGAAGTGGCCACTATCGAAAAGACCGCCCAAGAGATCATGGATCTGGTACCTGAGGCACGGGTGGTTGTGGCCCACGGGCAAATGCCTGAGCGTCAGTTAGAAAACATCATGCGTGATTTTTACCATCAGCGCTTTAATGTCATTGTCTGCACCACCATTATTGAAACCGGTATTGACGTGCCCAGTGCCAATACCATCATCATGGATAGAGCCGACCATCTTGGTTTGGCACAGATGCACCAGTTGCGCGGCCGCGTCGGCCGTTCGCATCATCAGGCTTATGCCTATCTGTTGACGCCACACCCAAAAAGAATGACCAAAGACGCAATAAAACGGCTTGATGCCATTTCGTCACTCGAAGCGCTTGGCGCCGGTTTTGCTCTGGCGACCCAAGACTTGGAGATCCGCGGTGCCGGTGAGCTGTTAGGTGATGAACAAAGTGGTCAGATACATTCTATTGGTTTTAGTTTGTATATGGAGATGCTCGAAGAAGCGGTAGAAGCGCTTAAGCAAGGTAAAGAGCCGTCACTTGACAAAATGCTCGCCAATCAAACCAGTATTGAGTTGAAGCTTTCGGCATTATTGCCTGAGGACTACATTGCCGACGTCAATACCCGCCTGTCGATGTACAAGCGTATTGCCAGTTGTAAAGACGAAGAATCTCTTGATGATGTTCAAATCGAGTTGATTGACCGTTTTGGGCTTTTGCCTGAGGCGGCAAAAAACCTGTTCAAAGTCAGTTTATTTAAGCTCCAAGCGGCCACTTTGGGCATACAAAAAATTGATGCGGGACCAAAAGGCGGGTATATTGAGTTTGCAGATAAAACCTGTGTCGATCCACGCTTTATCATTGCCTTGATCCAAAGCCAATCGCACAGTTACAAACTTGAGGGTGCCAACCGGTTGCGCTTTAACATCGAAACGAAAGATGCGGCTGCGCGGATACAACTCATTACAGGCATGTTAAACGATTTTAAAACAAAAGCGGTTGCTTAATGAAAAAATGCTCAAGCGTTCTGGCACTGGCCCTATTGTCGGCCTTCACCGCAAACACTGCGGTGGCACAGGAGCGGACACCAAGGTGGTTTGAAGTTGAGGTGATTCTTTTTACTCATAAAACCGAAGAATCTCAGCTAAAAGAAGAATTTTCAAAACAGGTCAAACCCATCACCTATCGCCGCACCCGGGATCTGCTGACGCCGTTTCATTTTCCCGATTTAACCTATATTAAATATCCCAGCGATATTTGCCCTGCCGACAAACTATTGCCGCAGCCTCAGTTTGACTTGGCTTTGCACGATGACACGGCAAACCCAGATGAGCATCAAGCGCCACAGTCACAACCCTCAGCAAGGGATGGCGACTTCGACTATCAAGTGATTGAACAAGACGCAGTGGCAGAAAATGAAAGCGTGCAGTACGATATTGCCGTTACCGAGCAAGCGCCTGTATTGCCGTCAGAGCCATTGCCGAGTATCGAAGAACTGACCGCGCCGATTGACACTTCGTTGTTGAATTTTATGCCTGCTGGCAATACACGCTGGCCGAATTACATCACCGGCCGACCTGACTGTCTGCAATCGCCTTGGTTACAGGTGCCTTTGGTCGAAGACAACTATAATGAGTTCCACTACGAGATGTTCCCGCGAGTGATTGTTGCCGGTGAAATGGAGCATAACCCATATGTGCACTTAATCTCTCCTGCCAATTTTCAGCTCAGAGACATCTATCGCTCACTGCGCCGAACGGCCGACATCAGGCCAATCTTACATACGGCCTGGCGGCAGCCCGCTGGCGCGGAAAAATATTCAAGAGCAACAAGACTTTATGCCGGTATCGACTTTTCTAGACGGTTTGATTTTCAAGGTAACCCGTTACCGGATGAACTGCTGGGCGCCGCCACCGTTGCCAAGCAAGACGACATGGATGTGCCATTGGCGCCACAGCCTGACACCAGTGTTGTCGATAACATCGAAAGGTTGTTGGCGCTGGTCGATAACGGCGCTAAAGTAGACTATCGCAGCGCCACCATCGACCAAAGTGACGACGAACAGATGGCCTTCAATATCAAAGAAGTCCGAGAGATTGACGGACTCTTTAGAATTTATATCGACCCATTTAACTACTTGCATATTGACGCTGAGTTCAATGTGCGTAAAGAAGTCCCGGCACCTCAGGCCATCAGCGACAATAGCGTGAGTGCGCTGCTAGAGAAAGTTAGTGACCGAGGCGCCTCTGGTATTGGCCTCAACTTCGAAGAAGATGGGCAAAATACCCTACTGAAAAACTATCACTTTAAACAAACCCGCCGAGTGATCTCGACACAAGTGCATTATTTCGACCATCCCTTTATGGGCATGATCGTTCAAATACGTCGCTATGGCTGGTGATTAACTGAGAAAAAAGGTAATGATGATGAAAATTAAATCAATTGTACTCGCTTGTGTTGCAGCTGCGGCCTTAGTTGGCTGTGGCAGCGTCAACAAAGAAAACTACGAGAAACTGTCTGTCGGTATGGACTATAGCGAAGTGACCGGCGTGATAGGCAACCCTGACAGCTGTAGTGAAACCCTCGGTACCAAGCGTTGTACTTGGGGTGATGATACAAAGCACATCAAAGTTTCTTTTATTGCCGATAAGGCGACCATTTTCTCGAATAAGGGCCTGTAACCAACCCAAGCCCGAGCAACACAGTTAAATTACAGGAGAATAACAATAATGAGTCAGTATTTAATGACGGTTGATGCCGGCACAGGTAGTGGTCGTGCGGTCATTTTCGACCTCAACGGCAAGCAGGTTGCCATTGCACAAGAAGAATGGACACATCATAGCGAAGCGGGCGTCCCCAACTCAATGAACTTTGATTGGGAAGCCAACTGGGCATTGGTGTGTCGCTGTATCAAAAATGCCCTTGCCGATGCGGGTATTCAAGGCAATGATATCCTAACGGTTACCGCCAGCAGTATGCGCGAAGGCATTGTTTTGTACGACCAACACGGCAAGGAACTCTGGGCGGTAGCCAACGTTGACGCCCGCGCCGACAAAGAAGTAAAAGCCCTGAAGCAAAACTTTGAAGGTATTGAAAACGCCTTTTATCGTCAATCAGGCCAAACCTTTGCACTCGGCGCCCTGCCCCGTGTGATGTGGCTGAAGAACAATCATCCTGAGTTGTATGACAAAACCGCCAAGATCTCGATGATCAGCGACTGGGTATTGGCGCGTCTATCGGGCGAAATCGCTACCGATCCATCCAATGGCGGCACCACTGGGATCTTTGACCTTGAAAAGCGTGACTGGGCTTGTGAAATGGCGACCCAGGTCGGCATTAAAGACGATATTTTTCCGCCGGTGCTAGAGCCGGGTTCGGTTATGGGCCATGTGAGCACTGCTGCCAGCGAACAGTGCGGTTTATCCAGCCAAACCAAAGTGGTGATGGGCGGCGGCGATGTTCAACTTGGCGCAGCCGGTTTGGGCTTGGTTAATCCGGGGGATGTGGCCATTTTGGGCGGCTCGTTTTGGCAGCAGGTAGTGAACATCGATTGTTCTGTGGTACCACCACAAAACATGGAGATCAGAGTCAATCCTCATGTGGTGCCGGGACAGTCACAAGCCGAAGGGATCACCTTCTTCTCTGGATTGGTCATGCGCTGGTTTCGCGATGCCTTTTGCGATTTGGAAAAACATCAAGCCAAAGAGCAAGGTATCGATACCTACACGTTGCTCGAACGCAAGGCGCAAGATGTGCCGGTTGGTGCCCATGGCATTATGCCGATCTTTTCTGATGATATGAAATACGGCAAGTGGTATCACGCAGCGCCATCGTTTGTGAACCTGTCGATTGACCCGGCAGTATGCAACAAAGCCAGCATGTTCCGTGCGCTACAAGAAAATGCCTGTATTGTCTCTGCAATCAACCTTGATAAAATCGCAGCGTTTAGCGGTGTTGAGTTTGACAGCATCATCTTCGCGGCGGGCGCTGCCAAAGGTATTTTATGGCCACAGATACTGGCCGATGTTACCGGTAAGACGGTAAAAATACCTAAGGTTATCGAGGCTACAGCCCTTGGTGGCGCGATGGCCGCCGGGGTTGGTGCCGGGGTATATACCTCGCTGGCCGATGCCGCGCAAAAACTGGTAGAATGGGACAGAACCATTGAGCCAAACATGGAAAACCATGCCAAATACCAGCAAATGAAGCAGCAATGGCAGGCGGTTTATGCCAAGCAATTGGAGCTGGTTGATTCGGGCCTGACCACCTCAATGTGGTCGGCGCCGGGCTTATAACTATCAAGCAACCCAAGCCGTTGGTGCTTGGGTTATTTAACTGTGATTTATGGGATAGATAAATGTATTTAACCAATGAAAATGAACATGAATATCGCTTTGGCGATTATGGTCCTAAGTATTTGACCAATGGTCCGCGCGTCGATTTGGGCGTTGTGGTGATCACGCCAGGTGAAGTCCATCCTTGTCATAAGCACAAAACTCAAGAAGAGTCGTTTTTGGTGCTTGAGGGTGAATGTGCTGTATATATCGATGGCGAGCGTGTGGTGATCAAAAAAGGGGATTACCTGCGTTGCGATCCGGGAGAAGCGCACTTATTTGCTAATGAGAGCGATGAAAGCTTCAAAGCGGTTTTTATCAAAGCGGCCCACACTGAGACCAAAGACAGTGTATATATCGACTGGAAACCCGGTCAGCCGTTTGTCAAAACCGACGATTGATATTCTGAGTGTCCACGGATGGACGCTCTATCTTGTCACCTGTTAAACCGCCTCTAAATCTGCTGCCGGTTCTCGCACCCTCAGATCGCGAGGAAAACGGATACTCACAACAACGCCCTTACCCAACTCACTTTGTAATTGTATCGAGCCTTGCAGCGCTTGAGTGACCATGTTATAGACCAAATGCATCCCTAAGCCGGTGGACCCCTTACCACGATTGGTGGTGACAAATGGGTCGAAGATGGCTTTTTTAATTTTTTCGGCAACCCCACTACCATTGTCGCGATAGATCAGTAGGCAATTGTCGCCATCGACACTGACATCGATGACCATCTCACCTTTGCTTTGGCCATTGAAACCATGGGTTAGTGAATTCATCACCAAATTAATCACTACCTGAGAGATGGCACCCGGCTTAGAATAAAGCTCAAGATCAGGATCGCAGTTGATACGCAATTGATGAGGCACGCCTTGCAGCTTCGGTGACAGTGTTAAAGCGGTCTGTTCCAGCACTTTAGCAACATTGAAATAGCGCGCATTTTCGCTCGATTGATCGACAGCGACCTGTTTAAAACCGTTAATCAAGGTTGCGGCTCTTTCGAGGTTTCGGTAGATGATCCCAGCATTTTGCAAACTTTCGTTTAAAAACTTATCAAAATGACTGGCATTGAGTTTCTTCTCATCAAACAGCTTGCGGATCTCTTCGATTCTTTGACGCAGTAAGGTCGAGGCGGTGATCCCAAGACCGATCGGGGTGTTGACCTCATGGGCTATCCCGGCAACGACCTGTCCTAGAGAAGCCATTTTTTCTTTTTCTACTAGGTCTTTTTGCGACTGGTTGAGTCTGGCTATAGCGCCGGCAAGCTGTTCGTTTTTTTCATCGAGTTCTTTGGTTCTGGCGGTGACTTCGGCATCTAAGAGCGCTCTTTTACGCTCGACCCGCTTTACCCGGTAAACCAACAAAAAATACAAACTCAGCAGTATCGACAGCACCAGTGCTATCCTTATCCACCATATTTGATACCAAGCCGAACGGATCTCTATATTCAGTTGCGTTGGCGTTTCTCGCCACTGGTTGGCACTGTTGCTGCCCAGCACCTTAAACAGATAGTTACCGGGAGCCAAAGCGTTAAAGGTAGCCACCCGATTACTGTCCGGTCCGTGCCAGTTGTCCATTACACCTTTGAGGGTATATTGATATTTGTTTTCATAGGGCTTGTGAAAATCCAACGCGGCAAATTCGATTTGAATATTCTTAGCAGAATGAGGTAGTGAAAGTGTACCTTGGCTAAAACGGCTTTCAGGCAAACGCTGATTGTCTACTATCACTTTTGTAATGGCGGTATAAGGCGCTTGTGTATCCTTCATACCGTGATCGGGATTGACTTCTGTCAGGCCGCCGACCCCGCCGAACAGCAAACTGCCCGACGGTGTTTTAATACCGACATGCGGCAAAAAGTTGGTGTTA
Source organism: Alteromonadaceae bacterium (assembly GCA_041583135.1). Taxonomy (GTDB): domain Bacteria; phylum Pseudomonadota; class Gammaproteobacteria; order Enterobacterales; family Alteromonadaceae; genus JABSOG01. The sequence continues at coordinate 29,858 of JBFHGJ010000046.1, forward strand.
CCTGCCTCGTCGTCGCCATAATAATTTAAAAAGGCGCCCGTCTCACTATCGAGCATCGATACTCCACGTATTGAGCTGATCCAAATATTGCCGCGATTATCTTCGACGACCGCCTTGATGTTGCTGTTGACCAGCCCTTGTTGCTGACGATAATGGTAAAAGGTTTGTTTTTCGCGGTCAAAACTCGACAGCGTTTTAGGGGTTGCAAACCACATCTTGCCATCTCGGCCTTCAATCATGTGGTTGATGGTATCATCTGCAAGGCTTGTGTTGTCATCGCTGTGATGGCGATAATGGTAAAACTTGCCTGAGCCCATGTTATAGCGACTTAATCCACTGCTGGAGGTGCCTATCCAAATATTTTGGCGACTGTCTTCAAACAGTGAGCGAATCGAGTTGCCTGCCACCGTATTGTGGCCACCGTCGCCGTGATAGACATTGAGTTGTCCGTCGCTTTGCAGATGCAGTAGACCATCATGGGCTGTGCCTATCCATATGCCCTCTGCGGTATCAAACCACAGCGCGGTTACGTTCTTGGTGCTGATCCCTGCGAGCAGGTCGTTGCGCTCGAGCACTTCTGCGGTAACGGTATTGATGGTATAAAGCCCACTGCGCGTTCCCACCCAAAGTTGTTTCTGACTGTCTTGAGTCAACGCCGTGACGCTGTCTTTTATCTGCCATTGTGGCGAGAGGTAGCGCCTAAATTGGCGCTGTCCGTATGGTCGAAATAGTAAGCCGCTGCTTTCGCCAAGCCATACCGTGTTATCGTTATCGACAAAGGCATGAAAGATGCGGTTGAAATGGGCTTGTTGCCCGTCAGTTTTGTAGCTGGCTTGAGGATGGAACGCATTAGGGGCAAGGTCGATTTTAATGATCCCGGCATAGCGGGTGCTCAGCCATAAAATACCGCTACTATCGACCAATATATCGCGAATATCGTTTTGCGGAAATAACTGAAACGCCTCACTATTGCCCCACACTTGGAGCTGTTCGCTATTGGGGTCTAACTGGTAAAGCCCTTGCTGGGTGCCGATCAACAGGTTGCCCTTGCTGTCTTGTTTGATCCGAGTTACCGCACTTAAACCGGAACTATTGGGTAGCTCAATTTTGTTAAACTCACCGCTTTGGGGCTTAAAGCGGCCGAAATCGATTTGGGTCCCGACCCAAAGCCGTCCCTTATTATCGACAAATACGGCTCGGATCATTAAATGATTAAGGCTGTTGGGTTGTTGTGGACTGGGATAAAACCGTTGAAATTGTGCTTGGGCGCGATTGTTTACATTGGTATCTAAGCGGTTGAGTCCTTCGCTGGTGGCTATCCACAGCACACCCGGCGCCGATTCGGCTATTCCCCAAATTCTATCGTGACTGATACTAGAGGGTTTTCTCTCGTCATGGCGGTAATTGATAAAGCGGTTGTCGATTGGCTGATACAGCGATAGGCCCGCGCCGTTGGTACCAACCCAGATATCACCACGACTGTCTTCAAATACCACTTGAATTTTATTGCTGCCTAACGTACCTGGGGTATTTTTCTGATGCACAAAGTGGTTTAGCAACTGCATGTGTTCGTCGTAAACCACCAAACCTTCACCCCAAGTGCCAACCCACAGTCGATTCTTGCTGTCGATAAAGATATTACCGGCACCGGAGGTCTTTAACTGTCTGTCGAGAGACTCTCTGTCTGAGTAGCTTTGATATTCATAGCCGTCAAAGCGGATCAGCGAGGTTGGCGTACCAAACCACAAAAAGCCACGTTGGTCTTTGGCCATCGAGAAGATGGTGGTTTCAGGCAAGCCGTCTTTGGCGGTAATGCGCTCGGCTGCGCTGTAATAATCAACTGCGGCGGCATTTCTTGTCATGGCGAGCCACAGCAGCAAAACGTAACCGAATAGTCTAATCGGCGGTATCAAGCCAATGGCCTCCTATTTGCTTTGTCATGGTATTTTTATTATAGCTGGCAGTCACTTAACTCTACCTTTTAGTCAGCATACTCTTTCCAAAGTGTAGACCCTATTTCTTAGGACAAGCGATAAAAATGCAATTTTAATCGGCTTTTTGCCGTCTTGACAATGTGCTGTTTCTTGTATTGATAAAAAACTATTGACAAAGTCTCTCAATTGGTGGAAATTTAACCACTCTATACTTTGGTTATGAAATGATGACTAAACACCGTGAGATAGTCGATTGTTGGACCCAAAATGAGCTGCGCTCACTGGTTGAGGCAATGACAAAACGCTCGATTTTCGACTCCCAAGTCGATTTTATCGACAGTTGCGACGATATCCCTGAGTGTGCCCCTCACGGCGAAAGGGATGTAGATTTTCATCAGCAACATTTTAGCCAACAGCGCTTTAACGACCGGCAAAAATAAGGCCGTGCTTTCACCGAATTTATTGACGTAATTGTTGACATCGCTCCGCCATTTTTGACACCAGCGCTTTGGCCCTGTCAAAGTCTTTATCAATAACAGCCTGCTCAATTTGCGCGGCAAGTTCGGTCAATTCGGCAAACCCCATATTGGCGGCGCTACCTTTGACGGAATGGGCATGTTCGCGCAATGCGTCCCATTGTTTATCCTTCTCATAGCGCACAAACGTTTGCGCCAACGCGCCAAGACCTGCCTTATAACCGGCTTTAAGTTGTTTGAAAGCCTCGGTATCGCTCAGTTCGTCAATCAACTCGTCGATGGCATCTGGCAGTACATCGCCTGTTGTTTGTTGTTGACTAAGGTATCGGTTTACAGTGTCAAAAAATACATGATTTTGTATCGGTTTTGCTAATGTGGCATCAAACCCACCGGCAAGGTATGTATCGATATCTTGTTTCATGACATTGGCTGTCAGCGCCACTATGGGGCATTTTATGCCTCCACTTCGCATTAACGCCGCCGCTTCAAGCCCGCCCATGACCGGCATTTGAATGTCCATTAACACTAAGCTGATCCCGCCGAGTAAAACCGCCTCTACCGCATCGACGCCATTACCCACCACAGTGACCTTTGCACCAAAAGGCTTAAGCATCAACTGTATTAGCAGTTGGTTATCCTCATTGTCTTCTGCAAGCAGAATATGGGCATCAGGATACTGTGCCAGCGCCTGTGACTGCTTTTGCTCATGGCGACCGCACAGCGGCTTACGATAGACCAATTTTACGCTATCCCGACAAGGCAACACCACATCAAACGTGCTGCCTACACCCTTGGTACTTTGCACTGTCAACTCGCCTTGCATCAAATTCACCAGCTTTTGCGAGATCACCAAACCAAGGCCGCTACCGCCAAACTGGCGAGTGATGCTCGAATCGGCTTGAACAAACGGCTGAAAGAGCCTTTTTAGCTCATCGCCACTCATACCGATCCCACTGTCTTTAACGGCGAAATGCAACTGATGATGGCTGTCGATATACCTTACCGACACCTTAACCTGACCTTCTTTGGTAAACTTAATGGCGTTGGAGCAGAGGTTATACAGCACCTGTCTGACACGAAACAGGTCGCCGTTAAAATGTTCAGGCAACGGATATTGGTAGTCGAGTTTAAATGCCAGCCCTTTATTTTGGGATTGTGCCAAGGCGTAAGATTCAATATCGGCCATCAGCTCGAACAACTGAATGGTGGTATTTTCCAGCTCAAGTTTTTGCGCTTCAATCTTCGACAAATCGAGTATTTCATTGATCAGGTGCAGCAAATGTTGGCCTGAGCGTAATACCCGTTGTAAATAACTTTTGCGCTCACGGGCATCTTCGCTCGGGTTTAGCGCATGTTCGGTAAACCCGATGATGGCCGTTAGCGGGGTTCTGATCTCATGGCTCATATTGGCCAAAAAGGTGCTTTTTAGCTCATTGGCATGTTCGGCCGCTTCTCGCGCTTCTTCGAGGCTTTCTATCGATTGCGCCAATTCGGCATTGGCGTTGGCGAGGTCTTTGGTCTTAAGGGTGACAATACGCTCAAGATAGGCCTTTTGCGCCCGTTCGTTCTTACGATAGACATATAGCAAATACAGCACCACAAGAATATAAAAGGCGAAGGCTGCCGGATGTAACCAATACGGTGGGTGGATCACCACATTCAGCACTTTGGTATCACGTGCCCAAACGCCATCATTGTTGGCACCTTTGACTTGAAAGTGATATTCACCCACCGGCAGGTTGGCATATTTCACCATGCCGGTTTTAGAAGGCTCCCATTCGGTTTGATAAGGATAGAGTCGATACAGCAGTTGGTTCTGTTGTGGATGATGAAAATCAAGGGCTGCGAACTCAAATTGCAAATTGTTTTGCAGGTAACTCAAATCGACCTGTTTGATGTGAGCGATAGAAAACGGATTGCCGATAGGGGTATTATTGACACTTAACGCGCTAATGGACAGCTTAGGTGCAATGCCGTTTTCCACCAAATTTCGCGGCTTGAAGTAGGTGATGCCATCAACACCGCCAAATATCAGCGTGTTATCGGGCGCGATAATGGCGGCACCGCCATTGAACTCATTGGCCGGTAGGCCATCTTCGACGGTATAGTTGACCACTTGATGGGTCTTACTGTCAAATTTAGCCAAGCCGTGATTGGTGGCCAGCCACAGTTGGTCGTCTTGAGGTAATATCGAGTAGATGGTGTCGTTGCCCAGACCATCTTTGGCAAAGTAGCGCTTAAACGTTTTGCCGATAGCGTCCTCTGGTTGCAACATCAATTGATTGAGTCCTGAGTGGGTACCAAACCATAAATAACCATCGCCATCTTGGGCAATACTACGTACCGTATTATGGCTTAGCGAGTTGGGGTTAAGTGGCTCGTTGACAAGTTGTGCCAGCTTGTTTAAAGACCGGTCCAGCACGACGATGCCGCCGTTTTGCGTGCCTAACCAATAGCGTCCCTGCCCGTCTTCGTACATTGATCGGGTGATGTGTGGAATAAACACGTCAAAACGCGTTTCGCCATTGAGCGCTTGGCGCTGTTGTGCCGGCGAGAGGCGGTAAGTGCCACTGGATGAACTGATCCACAAATGCTCGGTTTTGTCTTGATACAAAAACCAGATACGTGACGTTTCGAAGCTGTCATTAAATTGTGGCTGCGTGAGGCGACTAAATTGCCCTTCTTCGACATCAAACAACCACACCTTGCCTTGGTCTTTACCCACCCATAGGTGACTGTCGTCTTTGGCGGCGACGCTGATCAATTGGTTGTCTCGTATCTCCCCCCTATCTGGTGGATCGGGACGAAAGACTTCAACTTCACCGCTATCGAAATCGTAACTGTTGAGTCCATCCAAGGTGGCTATCCACAGCAGTTCTTGTCCGTCAAAGGCAAAGCTCCAAACAAAATCGTCACTCAAACTGTTTTGCTGAAATGGCACACTCTTGAGTACCTCAAACTTACGGGCACTGGGGACCAATTGTACCAGCCCGGCGCCTGCGGTGCCTATCCACAGAACATTCGATCTGTCTTCAAACAGCCGCCAAACATTGTTGTTTGGCAAGCCGTAAGGGTTGTCTTTGTCTCTGACAAAGCGTTCAAAGTTATCGCTGGCGGGATGATAAAGCGCCATACCACCTGCCTGAAGCGCAAGCCACAGTCGCCCTTTGGCGTCTCTTAGAATATCCCTGACAAAGTTCGCTGCAATGGTGGTCGAGTCGTGCGCTATGGCACGATAGACAGAAAATCCGCCAGAGTGCCTGTCAAAGCGAGTGAGGCCGTTGTTGGCAGTGCCTATCCACAGAACTTGCTGCTCACAAAGTAGCGCCGTGATGGTATCTCCCCCTAAACCGTTTGAAGCTGCACGATAGTGCTTCAGTACTTTGGTCGCGGTGAAGTCGATTAAATACAGCCCATGATTGGTGCCGAGCCAAACATTGCCGTCTTCGTCTTTCGCCATCGCCGCCACGCCGCGCCATTGCTCAGGCGCATTGTCAAATTGCGGGTTGATATCAATACGGTCCGTTAGCGGGTTATAAATGGCGATGCCTTGGTCGGCGCCGAGCCAAATACGGCCATAGTCGTCTTCTAAAATACTGTAGGTAACGCCGCCGTATGCTTTTTCGCTATTGATGGTGGTTTGTTCGACAGCAAAGGCGTCGGGATTGAGTTTGAGTGTAAAATTGGTGATCTCGCCTTTCACCTTATCGATTTTAAACACCCTTCCTTGACCGGCGCCCACCCAGATATGGCCACCAGAATCTTCAAGTAAGGCAGAGATCTGCTGTATTTGACCGCCACTGGTTTTTAAGTTACTTAGTGCCCCTTCAAGCTCGACACGCTTAAAGCTGATCCCATCGTATTTGTGCAAGCCGCCAAGGGTCGCGACCCAGATAAATCCTTCGCTATCTTGCATGATATCGGTGATTGAGTTTTGCGTAAGTTCAAACTGCTCGGCCAGATGAGTTAATCTAAACGGGGTTTTCTGTTTGTCATGGGTTGCCGCAGTCAGCGGCAGTGCGTAAAAAGTGGCCAAAACCAAACACATCGCAGTAAAACACAGGCCAGCGGCCTTTTTAACCATAAATGTCACCAAATAAGCGCTAGTTGAATAGGTGTTGCCTTCATATGCCTTCATCTATTTATAGCTTGAGTAGGAAAGCTTCTCAATTGTGATTGGGCAATTCTCTACAAAAAACGTCAACAATGGTAATATCGCGCAACAATCAGCAAATAACCGAGCTATCCGATGCCAACCAAAACTGTTGCTATACTGACCTCCGGCGGCGACGCCCCGGGGATGAATGCCTGTATTCGCGCCATCACCCTCGCCTGTCTGGCAGACAACTGCCGGGTATTGGGGTTTAAGCACGGCTATAATGGTCTGCTCAACAACGATTGGGTCGATTTGGACGAACCGACAGTGCGCCATTTGATCCATCAAGGCGGCACGATTTTAAAAAGCGCACGCTGTAAAGTTTTTCCACAACAACGCTCGGCGCAAAAGGCAGCCAATGTACTTGATGCCAATAACATCAGCGCCCTGTTTGTGATAGGCGGTGACGGCAGCTTTAAAGGCGCTTTGCATTTGTCACAGCATTGGCAAGGGCAAATCATTGGCCTACCGGGCACCATAGACAATGACATCGATGGCACCGATGCGACTATCGGCTTTCATACCGCAACCGATACCGCGCTAGATGCAATCGATAAGATCCGCGACACCGCCGATGCCTTTGAACGGATTTTTATTGTTGAAGTAATGGGACGAAACAGCGGCTTTTTGGCGCTCAATGTCGGCATTGCCTGTGGCGCCGAACAGATCATCTCCCCTGAGTTCTTTGACCGGCAAGATGTCGATATCGACACCATCGTCAGCAAAATCAATCTGGCCTGTGAGCACCGTCATGATTCAAGCTATATCATCGTTCTGGCCGAGAACTATTGGCCCGGTGGCGCCAATGCCTTGGCTGAGGCATTAAACAAAAGACTCAGCAGCGACTGTCGCCCATGTGTATTGGGCTATATTCAACGTGGCGGCAAGCCGGTTAGCGAAGACAGGATCTTGGCCACCAAGCTCGGTGTCGCAGCCGTTGAGGCGCTGCAACAAGGCAAGACCGGCATTATGATAGGTCAGGTCAATGCTAAAGTATGCGAATATCCATTACAACAGACCGCAGCAAAGGCAAAGCAAGTGGATAACTACCTGCTCAGTATTCAAAAACGTATTTTGGGACAGGTGTAAAAGCGTGAGGTGTGGGCGAGCATCAACTCGCCCTAATTGTCTGTGGCATTAAGCCATATGGATGATCTCTTTGGCCTTTTCCTTATAGCTTCGACTCACTTTAAGCTCTTGGCCAGATTCCAACACCAGATGGTATTCACCGTTGGCATGGGTCACGAGCTTTTCAACCATGGTGCGGTTGACCATCACCGAGCGGTGTATGCGGACAAACTTGTCCGGGTTTAGCTCACTCTCTAACTCTTTCATGGTCTTACGCATAATGTGGGTTTTACCGTCGGTGGTATGGACGCACATATAGTCGCCGGCAGCATCTATCCAACTGATCATTCGCACCTTTAACATCGTCACTTCGCCGCCGTCTTTTATCGACAGCGAATCGGGGTAGCGTTGTGATTCCAACGATTCACCATTGGCTAAGCGGCGTAGAATATCTTCACAATCATCTCCGGTAAATTGAGAGACCAAACTGGCAAGGCGCTGCTTTTGGCCTTGGTCGTTGCGGCTGTTAAATTGCTCTTGGGCTTTTTCCACCGCTTCGGCAAGGCGCGAATCCTCTACCGGCTTTAACAGGTAATCAAGGGCATGAACTTCAAATGCCTTCATCGCATAGTTGTCAAACGCCGTACAAAACACGACTGCGGGCAAGTCAATGCCACGTTCGTTCAATTCGCTGATGACACCAAAGCCGTTGAGACCGGGCATTTGAATATCGAGAAAAATCAAATCGGGTCTTTGCTCGGCAATGGCGACAACGGCCTCTTTGCCGTTGCCACACTGACCGATGATCTGAATGTTGTCGTAGTTGGCCAACCTAACGCTCAATCCCTTACGGGCCAACGGTTCATCGTCGATGATGATGGTGCGGATCTTATTGCTCATATTACTGCCCTTTCTCTAACGGCATCCGAATGTTAATCGTCAAACCACTCGGTTCGTTGTCTGACATTACAAAAGAATAATTCTTATCATAAAGCGCTTGGAGCCTCTCTTTGGTATTGCGAATACCAACACCTATGCGGTCTGCCGGATGGCCGTTTACAAGCTTGGTGCCCGGGCCATTGTCTGAGACTTCAATCAATAAATCGTTGCCAAAGGTATGGGCGGCAATGCGTATTTGGCCACCGTTTTCATTGTGGGCAACGGCATATTTAATCGAGTTTTCGATAAGCGGCTGCAAGATCATACTAGGCACTAAGCACTTAGAGGCTTGTTTAGTCAATTCAAAACTGGTTTGCAGGCGGTCTTCAAAACGCACCTTTTCAATCTCCAGATACAATTTCAGCGCTTGTATCTCCTGCGCCAGTGGGACTTTGGCGATGGGGTCTTTATCTAAGGAATAGCGTAAAAAGTCACTGAGTTTGCTGACCATACCATTGGCGGTTTTGTTCTCGCCGACCAAGATCAGCGTTGAAATGGCATTGAGGGTATTAAATAGAAAATGCGGGTTAAGCTGATACCTCAACATGGTCAGTTGAGCTTCATGGGCTTTCGATAGCGCAGTGAGCGACTTTTGCCGCTCGTTTTGCAACATCTGATAATATTTGATGCCAAAGTACAAGCCGCTCCAACACAGCATGATGTAAAAGGAACCCAAAGTAAATTTGAAATAACTGATCCAGCCCTCGGGGCGATAACCGTGCTTGTAAATCTCCCACAGGTTCCAGTTTTTAACCACCGACCATACCAATCCGGCGCAGTACGAACAAAGCAAAACCGCAATGAGTAGTTTCCAAGGCGCGGCATTCCAAATTCGTTGGTAGAACACTCTCAGGGGTAAAGAGATCATCCAGCCGGCATAGCCATCTAAAATCGCGACAAAGACATAGATCTCACGCATTTCATGTACCCATGAGGCGATATAATTGACAAAAGCAAAGCCAAACCAGCCAAGGCTATGCAAAAACCAGAAAAAACGGTTTCTGTCATCGACTACTTTTCGCCAAATTTCGGCCACACCCATACCTTGAAAATTGTTGTTAGCGAGAATTATACGGACAAATCACGCATCATCGACGCAGTTTATCCCGTCAAACCATGCGTTTATCTCAATCTTAACGCGACTCGCTCAAAGAGCGTTCAAAATCGAATGTTGGCTCTACGCAAAATAAACGCCATCAACCACATCGGTCCTATCAATAGAAATTGCACGTCTTTAAAAAAGGACGGCTTCTTACCTTCGATATAATGCCCAATGAACTGAAATACCCACATGATGGCAAACAGGATAAGCGACAGCAAAGCTGGAGACATCAACCCCAATTTGGCATACCAATCGACCAACGCCACCACGCCGACGGTGAACAACGTCATGGCTACGCCCATGACTGTAGATAAAGAAAAATAAAAGCCCATGGCTGGCAGCGCCAAAATGGTCGCCCAGTTGAGCCAACTAAAGGCAAAAAACTCAGGTTTGGGCACTGACCACAACAACCCGAATACGGTGATGTAAATCACCGGGACTGCACACCAGTGTATAAACTTGTTTACTGGATGGGTATGGCTGACAGAATACTCTTTAAGCCATAAATCAATTGATTTCATAAGCGATCTTCTTGATACTATTGCGCAAGTTGACCCAGTGTAAAACTTTTTACACGACAGACAAAGCCAAACAACCACTAAAAATGAACAAAATAAAATACACTGTAAAGCCGAAAAATCCCAGTGCCCACATTTTATCTGTAGAAATGCGTGTCGAACCCAACCATAGTGAACCGGTCCGGTTGACTTTGCCAGCGTGGATCCCCGGCAGTTACATGATCAGAGATTTTGCGCGTAATATAGTGACGTTAAAGGCATTTGACGATGATTTGGTGCTCAACAGTGAAAAAACCGATAAGCAAACCTGGCGGATACATCACCACAATAAAGCCTTTACCGTCAGCTATGAAATATATGCTTGGGAATTGTCGGTAAGAGCGGCGCACCTTGACCAAAGCCACTGCTTTTTTAATGGCACCAGTGTCTTTTTGGCAGTGCAAGGGCGCGAGCACGACCCGGTTGAAGTTAACATTCAGTTGCCCGACGGTCCTGTGTACAGTCGATGGAAGGTAGCAACGGGATTAAAGCGGGATTTAATGACCGACGTGTTCAAACCGGGTCTTTACCGCGCCGACAACTATCAACAATTGATTGATTGCCCGGTTGAAATGGGTGAATTTGACCATCAGCAGTTCGACAGCCACGGTATCACCCATTACCTAGTGTTCACCGGTAAACACTTTGGCGATGTAGAGCGTGTTACCAGGGATATTAAAGTGCTATGCGACCATCACCTAGATTTATTTGAAGTCAAACCCGATATCGAAGAATATTGGTTTATGACCTACATCACCGATGATGGTTATGGCGGACTTGAGCACCCTAATTCAACGGCGCTGATCTGTAGCCGCTTTGACTTACCAAACCCCAATTATCCGCAAAAGATGTCTGATGGCTATAAAACCTTCTTGGGGCTGTGCAGTCACGAGTATTTTCACACTTGGAACGTCAAGCGCATCAAACCGGCAGAATTTATTCCCTATGCCCTCGACCAAGAAAGCTATACCCGCCAGTTGTGGGCATATGAAGGCTTCACCTCCTATTATGATGATTTGTCTTTGGCCCGTACCGGACTTATCGATGCCGAGGGCTACTTAGACCTGCTGTCAAAAACCTTTAGCCGGGTCTATCGCGGTAAAGGCAGGCTCAAACAGTCGGTTGCTGAATCAAGTTTTGATGCGTGGACGAAGTTTTATAAGCAAGATGAAAGTGCGCCGAACAACATTGTCAGTTATTACACCAAAGGCTCGATGATTGCACTGTGTGTCGATTTAATGATAAGAGAGCAAACCAACCATCAAAAGTCCCTAGATGATGTGATGCGACTGTTGTGGAACACCCACGGACTGACCGGTGTCGGCACCAATGAAGAAGACTTCTTAAGCGCCGTTGAACTTATCTGTCCGGGTCAGGTGAAAGACTTCTTAAAAGAAGCCATTTATTCAACCGAAGACTTGCCGCTAGAAACGCTGTTGCAAAAAGTCGGCGTAGAGATGACCTTTAGGCGCCCTGTCAACGTCAACGATTTGAGCGGCGTTAAAGAAAATGTCGATTATGCCCCTTCCCTAGGCATTTTGACCAAATCCGAGGCCACTGGCGTGACCATCACCCATGTGCTTGATGACAGTGCCGCGCAACTTGCCGGTATGGCTGCAAAAGACCAACTACTTGCCCTTGATGGCCTTAAAGTCTCTAGCGGTAATTTGCAAACCTTGCTCGAACACATTCCAAGAAACAAGACTGTTACCGCGACCTTGTTTAGAGAAGACAA
>JBFHGJ010000047.1:0-40412 GCA_041583135.1 Alteromonadaceae bacterium
CCTGCGCTGTATCCGGTCAATAAGGTGCGTTTGTCTTTGATTGAATAATTGGCTTTAATATGGGCCATCAGCTCAAATAGGGCATCTGTATTTTTTTGTGAATGCCAAGCTTTGTCGATGGCACTCGGCGCGATAATAATGGCGTTGTCGAAGGTAGGGCTCATCATCCATTGCATAAATTCAAATCCGTAGCCCAATGGTGCTTCATTGCCTTGAAAGCTATAGTGCAGGGCAACCACAAGTGGCATGTTTTTGCGCTTGTCGGCATTTTTCGGTAGATGCAAACCGTAGCCATAGCTTTGGCCGTTGCTCAGTCGCAATACTTGATTGTAGTCGCCAGGCATACTCGGCATTGGGGCGGCACTGACCAGAGCGCTGGCAAAAAGGCAAAAGCAGGTGAGTAGTCGTTTCATTTTCGTCATGTCTTATTTCCTATTGATTGAATGCAGTGTTAAGTGCTTTTTCACTATCACATTCACTTTGCCTTATTGCCTAACAACTATTAGACCAGTCATAAAAATTATCAGACATCCCTTGTTTTTATTGGGCTGTCGCGTTGCTTTCGGTTGCAAATCTTGTTTATGTCGCATCACATTTTGGCGTTAGAGGTGCATTTTGGGTGTTGTAATTTGGTGTTACTCGGTGTGTTTGAGTCAACATGCCCTGTAGGAGCGAAGCTGTCATTAGGCAGGTTCTTGTCTTATACTTAGCTTGGGTTTCAAATAAGCGTGATAAGAGTCTTAAAGTGATTTGTTGCAACTGCCATCGCCTTTTTTGTAAAGGCATTTGAGATAGATTTAAACTCACTATCGCGGGACCCATCTTTCCATTCATTTGAACGGCTGAGCTTGTTACGCCAACTAGAGCATCGTCGCTTGCTCGATACTGAATTCGCGTCATAGATGCGATTTATTTTGGGGATTTCATGCGTTTAGCCTCCTTCATTTTGAACAATACAAACCTTATTTTAAAAGCGTGGTCGGCATTTTTTGATGCCAAATACCCTGAGGTTGTGAGCCGGGCGACATATTCACCTCAGGTTTCCCAGCGCGAGAGGATATTGACGTTTATTGCCAAAGACATTGGCTCCAATCAAACCGCACGGCAACAAAAAGAAAAGTCAGAAGGCCGAAAGAGTCCATCAGACGGGTCTTCACCGGGTAGAATTCATGGTGAGAATCGCATCGGTGTTGGGTTGGGGATCCGCGGCATTATTGCTGAATATCGAGCCTTACGGGCAAGCGTTATTGACCTGTGGATGTTAAGTACCCCTCAGCTGAGCAAAGCGGAAGTAATAGATCTGATCCGCTTTAATGAGGCGATAGACCAAGCTCAAACTGAGTCAGTTGAAAGTTATGCGACGGGACGGGAGCATCCGTTGAATGTGCTTGAATCGATAATGAATTCTATTTCAGACCAAGCTTACTTGGTCAACCTCGACGGTCGGTTTATCTACGTCAACCATGCAGTGATGCAAATACATGGCATTAGTTTAAAAGACGCGATAGGCATGAACTTTTTCGAGTTAAATTTTACTGGCGCGCCGACCATGCAAAAACGGATCCAGCAAGTCATTGACACTGAAAAGCAATTCAGTGGAGAAGTGTCACAACGAATAAACGGCGCTGAGTATATCTTTGAATATCTCTATGTGCCGGTGTTGAGTGAGTTGGGTTGTATTGAAGCGGTCGCCATTTTGGCAAGAGATATTACCAAGCGCAAATTGACAGAAGCTGAAAGTTGGCATAATGCCAACTATGATAGCCTGACCGATTTACCGAATCGGAGAATGTTTCTCGATAAAATGGCGGAGGAAATCAAGCTGTTTAGACGGTTTCCATCAAGGTTCGCTTTGCTTTTCATTGATGTTGACGAGTTTAAAGTCGTCAATGATGAATTGGGCCATCATGTTGGCGACGAACTGTTGAAACAGGTGGCAACAAGAATCGACTATTGCGTAAGAGAAACGGATCTTGTTGCCCGTCTTGGTGGTGATGAGTTTACGGTGCTGCTTCGAAACATCAATGACCGGGACGCTGCTGCGAGTATTGTCGCAAAGATCATACATCAACTGAGTTTGCCATTTCTTATTATGGACGCTGAAGTCAATGTCTCCGCGAGCATTGGTGTGACATTCTTTCCCACAGACGCCAAAACACCGGAGACGTTGCTCAACAAAGCTGACCAAGCCATGTATGCGGCGAAAAACGCCGGTCGCAATCAGTTCGTTATATTCGATGATGTACAAAAATAACTACGTTGTTCTAACGTCGATATCGATAATTCATCCAAGCTCTAGCAACCGCAAAGCCACTCACATTCAATTTTACGCTGCGCCATGTTGATTTGCTTGATGCGAATGCGAACACTATCACCCAAAGAAAAGTGGGTTGATTTTTTCTTATCGGTGATCATGTGCTTGACCACATCAAGTGCATAGCGCGTTTTATCAAGCGTACTTTTGTGAACGAGACACTCGATTTGAGTATCAGCAAGCGCAATGAATACGCCAAAGTTGCTGACGCCGCTAATTGAGCCAACAAATGCCTTGCCAACACTATCACTCATGTATTCGCACTCTAGCCAGTTTTCCACATCTGAGCTGGCTTTGTCTGCGCGACGAGATACGGCGGAACAATGTTCAGCCATGTTTTGTAAGTTTTGGCTTTCAATTTGGGAGGCTTCGGCTTTTATTTGGTAGGCCGGTGTTTCGGCGGTTGCCACGCTATTGTTGGTGATTGAACTGAACGATTGAATAAAGCGCTTAAGTCGATTGGGTTGGTTTTGGCGATTTAATTGTGCTCGAATGGCACGATGTACCAATAGATCTGGGTAGCGGCGAATAGGCGAGGTGAAATGCGCATAGGCAGGACACGCCAGACCGAAATGGCCTTGATTGTCGCTATCATATTGAGCCTGACCTAAGGACTTCAGCAGCATCAGTTCGATGGCTTTGGCATCGGGGCGAGTGCTGATGTTGCCGAGTAAACGGTCATAATGTCTGGGTTTAGGCGCACTGCCACCGGCGAGTGATAGACCTTTTTCAGCCAGAAAAGCACGTAGCTCTGTCAGTTTTTTTAGTTGTGGTCCTTGATGTATGCGATACAACGCTGGGAGCCGGTGTTTTTGCAAAAACTGGGCGGCTGCGACGTTTGCGCACAGCATACATTCTTCAATTATCCGATGGGCATCTGTTCGTTGTTGGGGCAGTATCTGGCCTATTTTACTCTGCTCATTGAATTGGTAGCGGGTTTCGGGGGTTTCAAAGTCCACAGCGCCGCGTACCGTTCTCGCTTTACGAAGCACGCCGTACAACTGATGTAATTCGTTGATGTTGGCTTGAGTCGTTGCATCTGTTTGAGCTGCGTTGCCGGCTTCGGCGTCAGTCAACATCGTAGCGACTTCGTCGTAGGTTAATCTGGCATGTGAGCGGATCACCGCTTGAGAAAAATGGCATGATGTCATTTTGCCACAACGGTTGATGGACATTTCACAGACCATCGCCAAGCGCTCAACATTGGGGTTTAGCGAGCATAAGCCGTTGGACAATGTCTCTGGTAGCATTGGAACTACTCGTT
The DNA here is from genome assembly GCA_041583135.1 of Alteromonadaceae bacterium. Lineage (GTDB taxonomy): Bacteria > Pseudomonadota > Gammaproteobacteria > Enterobacterales > Alteromonadaceae > JABSOG01. Next base: position 3,579 of record JBFHGJ010000047.1, read on the forward strand.
GCGGAAAATATACCGATGTGCCTCTTTTTTGTGCTTCTTTGTCTAACGGGGTATCGGGCAAGACATAATGTGAGACATCAGCAATGGCAACAGACAATTGCCACCCGCCAAGGGGTTTTTTGCGACAATAGACCGCATCGTCGAAATCTCGAGCATCTTCGCCGTCAATGGTGACAAAAGGAGTATTGGTCAAGTCGGTTCTGCCCAGCTTATCTGCCTGTGAAACCTTGGCCCCCATACGATTGGCCGATTGTAATACTTTTTTGGGCCATAAGTAGGGGATGCTGTGATTGCGGATAGCGACATCGGTTTCCATACCCGGCGCCATCGAGTCGCCGAGAATTTCGATGACTTGACCACAGGCGGTGTTTCTATGGTTTGGATACTGCGTGATCTTGACCACCACATATTGACCTTCCTTGGCGTCCATACACTGATCTTTGGCTATTCTAATTTCATTGCTAATGCGGCTATTTTCCGGCAACAGAAAATACTCGTGACCCTTTGCCATCAAACATCCCACCAGTGCTTTGGTGTTATGCTCGATAACATTGACAATGAAGCCTTCTCGGCGCCCCTGTCGGTCGAGTTCGCCAGCGACAACGGCGACCATATCTCCGTCGAAGGTCTTAAGCATTTGTCTTTTACTTAAAAACAGGTTTTCTTGGGTTTTGTCACAAGTCAAAAAGCCAAATCCTTTGCTGTGGCCTTTTACCTGTCCTTTTATCAGGTTTTGTTGGCTATATACGCCATAACCATAGCTATGGTCATAGTAGATTTGTTCATCGCGGATCATCGCGTTTAAGCGTCGTCGCAAGCCTTCTTTTTGCTGATCGTCGTAGAGGTTTAACGCTTTGGCCAAATGACCTCTGGTGGTTTTTTTATTGCGGTTGGCAATTAACTTGATGATAGCGTCGCGATTGGGAATTGGATTGCTGTACTTTTCTTTATCCGAGGCGTCAATCATTGACCTTAAAACTGTGCTCATTCAATTGTTTCCTTAAAATGAATAGCCAATAAGGCTATGCCTGGAAAATAATGAAATGTAGTGTCAGAGCAGATCAGATTTTGTAAAAGGCATAGTGCAGATATTGTGAAAGTGCCGTATTCTTGTTTTAGTATTTGAAAATTATCGGCAGTTGGGTAGTTTGGGAGGCTGTCTAGGTCAGCTTAAACGCCTGCCGCAGTCAAAGCGGCAGGCGTTTAATGGTGAAGCTAAATTTAGATGCAAACGATGTTTTCAGCTTGCGGGCCTTTTGGCCCTTGAGTGATTTTGAACTCCACTTCTTGGCCTTCTTGAAGCGTTTTAAAGCCAGAGCTGACAATTGCGCTGAAATGGGCAAAAACATCTGGACCTGATTGTGGAGTGATGAAACCAAAACCTTTGGATTCGTTAAACCATTTTACGGTACCACTTGTTGTATTAGACATAATATATCCTGTAAATCAAAGAAAATAGGGCCTTTAATAGGCTTGGGTAGCAAAAGGTAAGACTGGAATTTAAACTATGGAACGAGGATACAAAAAGTAAAACAGCGAACAATTGGTTGAAATATAGACTTTATCTAAGCAGGTGCCACTATATAGAGTTATGATGCATTGTCAAGCGATTTGTTAAACTCTTTTTGATATCTACAGCAAACTGTTGAGCGGCTCAGTTGTCTGCAGGATGGGCTTTATCGTCTGGGTTGACAGTGCGTGAGGTATCCCGTGTTTTTACTGGGCTGTCGCTTTGCTTGTCGGTTGATTTAAGGTAAGGTTTGGCAAAAACAAACATGCTTCGGACACTGTTTTAATGCTGGGATATGCGCTTAGATTGCTGCTTTTGTCATTACTTTTTTTGCCATTTCAGACGCAGGCAAAGCGTCACCTAAAATTTGAATCTATCATGCCCGCACAAGGGTTGCTGTCGCCCTTTGTCCATGGGGTGGTGCAAGACCACCATGGCTTTATTTGGATAGCTCAGCAAACTGGCTTACAACGTTTTGACGGCAATGGCTTTGTTCATTTTCGTCAAGACCCAAATCGCAGCAACGGCTTAGTCAGCAATGTGATTGCCTGTTTAATGGTTGATCACAATAACGACATCTGGGTTGGTACCAGCAAAGGCTTGAATATTTATCATCAAAGCGAGCAGCGTTTTAGCCGCTTGACCTTTGATGTGCCTGAGCATGAACGGCTCAAAGCAAATCAAATACGCACCTTTAAACAAGATAGCGAGGGAAACATTTGGATCGGGACTCAGCTAGGGCTAATTCGATATGCTGTCAAAACCGCTGAAACGGAGGTGTTTCGCCAAGAAGGGATCAATGCCATTGAGCCGCTTTCTGACAATCGTTTGTTGATTGGGACGTGGGCCGACGGTTTATTTGAATTTGATATCAATAGCGGTCAGTTTATGTCTTTGAATGCTCTGGTCAATCCGCCATTTGGCAAGCTCCGCATTACCAGCATCATCAAAACCGCACCGCACACTTTCGCTGTCGCCACATGGGGCAAAGGCGTATATGAGTTTAACCAGAGCCGTAATACCCTCATCCCCATCTTAGCAGGGTTGAGCAATCCATTTGTTCGGGCATTGGCCAAAGAGCACAATGGGCCGTTTTGGGTTGCTACTGCCAGTGGTCTGCAAACCATTGATCAAGCGGCAGGAATAAGTCGTGTGATTGAGCTGGATACGGCAGAAGCAAAAGACGACGCCGAGCGCCGCATAACGCACTTTTACCAAGGTGCCCAAAATACCTTGTGGCTCAGTAGTGGGGGTTATGGTTTGTTTAAGTTTGCCGCTAAAACTCGGCAAATGGGCCACTATTTACCCAACAGGCCCAATGACAGCAGCTTGCAAGATAAGGTCGTGCTGGATTTTGCCCAGACCCCTAGCGGCAAAATTTTGGCCGCCAAACTCTCAGGAGCGATTGCCGTTTTTGATCCGCAAACACAAAACTTTCGTCATCTAACCCTGCAACAACACGGACAAGCCTTTAATAGCATCATCTCTGCTATCGTGGCGTTGTCTGAGCATGAAGTGTTGGTCAGTTCTTACCCCGAGAGCTTTATTGTTGGCCTTGATGGAACCGTACAGGAACTCAGTCAATCGAGACAGTCTGAGCTGTTGAGCAATATCACTTTAGTAGCCAGCAATCAGCCCAGACACAGTGATGTGCTATTTGCTTATCGCGACAATAACCTGTTGATATTGGGGCAAAATGAACAGCATCAGCTCTATATTAAGCAGCAATTTGATTTGGCCTTAAATGCCATAACCAACATCGGTGTGCAAAAGCTCAGTAACAGCTTTGTGACAGAACAAGGTGATGTTTATTTGTCTGATGTCGCTGGCGGCGTTTTCAAGGTGAGCAACTTTGACAGCAAGCAGCCCAAAGTGACGTTAATCAGACAAAGAGATTTATCGTATATCGACAGTATTGCCATGGATAAACAGGGCAATTTATGGGTGGCCGTGAACGGTGTCAAACTTCAGGTTTTTCCTCGCCTTGGCGAACCTTATTATTATGACGGCTTTGACGAGGCGATTTCCGGTTTCGGCTCTTTGCAATATTTGGCTGACATAAATCAGTTGTGGCTCACCCATTCTGGCGGTATTTCCAACATCGACCTAGACCACAACAGGGTGTATCACTATGACACGTCCGATGGGGTTGCCGGAGGTTTAGAAGAAAGTGTCGCGACGCTGGTGGGGCGGGATGGGACGTTATATTTTGGTGCAAGGCATGGCTTTAACCGATTTTCTCCCAGTCTGCTAAAACCTGATATGTCAGGTATTGAAGTCAAACTAACCGACTTTTTACTGGGCGGTAAGAAGCTATCGCCGCACCAAGGTCATGCTGTGCTTTCGCGCGCAGTGACCGACACGCAACAGATCACGCTGGATCACAAACAGAACGCTTTTGGCTTTGAATTTGCGGCGTTAATGGCGCCTTTTGGCCAAAACCTGACTTTTGCCTATCAACTGGCCGGTTATGACAAGGGGTGGACCTATGTCGATAGCAATAAGCGTTTTGCCAACTATACCAATATTGCTCCGGGACATTATCGCTTTAAGGTCAAGGTGCAAACCAAAAATCGGGTTTGGAGCGAGCAGGACACGGTAATGGATATTGTGATCGCGCCACCTTGGTGGCAGACCCTACCAGCCTATTTTGTTTATATCTTTTTGGTGGTGGCCGCCATTTGGGGCATTGTAAAGCTGCGAACGGTCGCGCTGACTCGGCGCTCAGTGCAGCTGGAGGCGTCGGTTAAGCAAAGAACCTTAGAGCTGGGCCAAGAAAAGCAAAAGGTCGAGCAATTGCTGGCGCAAAAAGATGAAGATTTTGCCAACATTTCACACGAGTTCAGAACGCCACTGACGTTAATTTTAGGACCGTTGCAGCAACTTAAGCAGCAACTGGATGATGCCACGGCCCTAGGGCAGCTGCAAACCATCGAAAACAACGGCTATCGCTTATTGCGTATGGTTGACCAGATCTTAAATATGGAGTCATTGGCCGCAGAGGGCACGCAACAACTGGTCAGGTTAGATGTTGCTGCAACCATTAAAGCGGTTTTGAGTGGCTTTAGCGACACGGCCAAAAATAAACAGATAGCCATTGAAGTGGGCCAGCTCGATGAGATCTTATGTGAGTTTACCCAAGATGCTTTCGAGCAGGTGTTGCTTAACCTTGTGTCCAATGCGATTAAGTATACCCAAGCTGGTGGTAAGGTGGTAGTGAGCTGTGTATATGGCAAAGACGAGGTTATGACATTGACAGTAAGTGATACTGGTATCGGCATTGCCCAAGCGCAGCAGCAGGCCATATTCTCGCGTTTTTATCGGGTGCATAACAATCAAGGCGAGCATGTCGTCGGCACTGGAATAGGCCTTGCGTTGGTCAAAAAAATTGTCGATGCCCATCAAGGTCATATTGCATTGAGCAGCCAAGTTGGTCAAGGCACATCCTTTCGCGTCTGCTTTAGTGTAAACCGCTTAAAGGGGGTTAGTGAGCAAACCGATACGGTTGACCCACAATTGCTCAGTCAAGAGATCAAGAGCATCGAGCAACCGCAGGCTTTGGTGCCAGCGACTTCAGATAGACAAGACAACGTGGAAATGCCAACGCTACTGGTGGTTGATGATAACGTCGATATGCTTAACTACATTTGCCAAAACCTCGCCAGCGAATACCGCATATTGCAAGCCCTAGATGGCCAACAAGGCTATGAGCTGGCGCTGGCGCAGGTGCCGGACCTGATCATCTGTGATGTGATGATGCCGGAAAAAGATGGCTATGAACTTACCACCGAGCTAAGACAAAACGAGATGACCTGTCATATTCCTATTGTTCTATTGACCGCCAAAGGCGATAGACAAAGCAAACTCAAGGGCTTTGACGTGCAGGTAGACGACTATCTCAGTAAGCCGTTTAATCTCGCAGAGCTGAAAAGCCGTATTGCCAACCTGTTGGCGCTTAGGCGTATTTTGCGCAAGCGATTTGCTGAGCTGATCACTCGGCAAGCAAACGATAGCATGCCGATGAAGCAAAAACACTTGGCGCTTGAAGCGCACGATAGCGCGTTTTTAAACAAACTTGACGGGGTGTTGGAGGAACTGTTTGATGAAATGGAGCTACGCATCGGTACCATCGCCGACCGGCTGCATTTGAGTGAGCGGCAACTTTTTCGCAAGCTCAAAGCCACTGTGGACATGAGTCCAACAGAGTACTTACGCCACTTTCGCCTGAATAAAGCGGTGGTGCTGCTTAAAAACGGACAAAAGCCCTCGACGGTGGCTCTAAGCACCGGTTTTTCATCGGCCAGTTACTTCAACAAATGCTTTAAAGCGCAGTTTGGCTTAGTGCCGACGCAGATGCAGCGCGGGACAGGGGATTGAAAGCACAGTTAAAGTTCGTCAGTACTTTGTTTTCAAGTGTTTTTTTACTACACTCTGGGGCATTGGATGGGGATCTTGAGCGAGCCTCTAAATTACAGCGGTTGTGCTTTGTTTTGAGCGGCTAAGGCGAGCACAACAAATAAGGCACAGTGCGGGAGAATAACATGTATAAACGCTTGGGCTGTTTAACGGCGATGCTGTTCAGCCTCAGTTGCCAAGCCACAGAGCCGCCTGCTGAGTACCAGTTAGGCAGGGGCTTTAAGTTTAGCGATGCGCTGATCGTCGGCGGTTATTTGGCCAGTGAGTTTGAGTCAAACGACGCCGGCGAGAGTTTTGCGGTCGATGACTTAGCGGTGTTGGTTTATGGTGATATTACGCCAAACCTCTCATATATGGCGGAGCTTGAATCTGCCGAGCTGTACAAGTATGACTTTGCAGCCAGTACTGAGCACTGGAATCGTTCTGCCGCCATTGAACGGCTGTATATCGATTATCATCTATCAGACCGGTTTTCGATGCGTGTCGGCAAACAGATCATGCCCATCGGTTATTGGAACCTACAGCCGATTAACGTGCTGCGAGAAACCACCTCTAACCCCGTATACAGCTCGTCGATGTTTCCAAAGTTTCTCACTGGGGTTGATGTCTACGGTTATGCCCCTTTTGATGAGGCGCTTAACTGGCACTTTTATGTGCAGGCCACCAAAGATTTAGACGATTCTTATATTAATATCGCCAGTGACAGGCATTATGGCCTGTCGGTCAATCGCGTGATGTCGTCGCAGTGGCAACTCGGTGGTAGCATTGGTAAATTTTGGCGTGTTGATGGTACCGAGGTGTCATATTTGCAAGCCAATGCGCGTTTTGAGTATGAAGATTTCACCGCGTCTATGGAAGGCATCGTGCAAGATGACGGTATCAACGGCACCGATGAGGTGACCACCAACGCGTTTTTTGTTCAAGGCGAGTATGCACTTAATTTTCGCCATAAGATCATTGCCCGCTATGAACGCTTCAAAACCTTGGACTTAAGGCTCGCAGGACAAGCGCATCAGCAGATAAAAACTGTCGGCTATAGCTATCGTCCGGTTTACCCGGTGTCGTTCAAGGTCGAGTATCAGTGGCATTCCGATAGCGCCAACGACCGTCTGTTGGCTTCTTTTGCGGTGTTGTTCTGATGAAGAAGCTGATATTACCTGCATTTATGCTGTTGCAAGCGGGCGCAGCCGAAGCAACGACCCAGTACGCGGTGGTTGTGTCGAAAAAAGTGGCGGTTGAACAGGTGGCACCAAGCAAAATCAAAGATCTGTTTTTGAAAAAACGTCGATCAAGTGATGGCGTGAGGCTGATCCCGGTCAATATTGTCGGCAGTTTTGACTCGCGTATTGCCTTTGAACAAAGGGTATTGAAAATGGATCGCGATGCTATCAATCAATACTGGATCAAAAGTCACTTTCAAGGCTTATCGCCTCCGGCAACGCAAGCGTCCAACGCATCACTAAAGCTGTTTATCGAACGGGTTGAGGGCGCCATCGGCTATCTGCCGTTAAATATGGTTGACGATAATCTCAAGGTTATTTATGAGTTTTAAACTCAAAACCACGTTGCTCATTGTCTTTTTAAGCCTAACGCCTTTTATCGTCACCACCTTGATACTCGGCAACGCCTATCGCAATGAGCAAAGTGAGCGCATCTATGCCGATATGGCGTCGCGACTTGAGATCACGGTTGATCTTATTGAGCAAAACCTCAGAAGTCTAAAAAGCGACTTGGCCTTTATTGCGACATTGGATTTGATGAATGATATTCATACATCGGATTTAGATAGGCGTATTTCTCAATTGCTGGCGGCAAAAAAACACGACTTGCAATTGCTTGGCAATTTTGATGTGACCGACAGCAAAGGGGCAGTGATTGCCTCTAGCGATTTGGCGCGTATAGGTCAGCAGCTTGGCGACGCCGAGTTTTCTGTTGAAGTGATATCAAGTTTTACCGATGAGCCTGTCGGCAAACTGCACTTATATTATGATGCCGACAATATCCGCAGGCTGTTTGCCAGCGATCCGCATTTTCAATATCAACTGTTAAATACCACTGAAGACAAAATACCACCACCGCAAGATGTGTTGGTGATCTCCCGGCCATTGACCGAACTGCCGCAGTATGGGGTTCAGTTGAGCCAAGACAAAGCGTTCGCCTACGCCATTTTAGACGGGGTAGAAAACAGCTTTTATATCGCCTTGGTGATTGGCATGTTGGCCATTTCATTTGTTGCCTATGCTGGCGCCAATTATGTGGTCAAGCCAATACTGACCTTGTTTTCAACGGTAAGGTCTATTACCAAAACCCAAGATTACAGCCACCGGGTCGATATTCAAAGAGCCGATGAAATCGGCCAGCTGTCGGCTGCATTTAATGTGATGATCGAAAGCATGCAGCAGTTGCTGCTAAAATTGCAGCAAGAGACTGAAGATAAAGTCAAACTGGCCGAAGAAGCCAATCGCGCCGAAATGCTGCAAGCGCTGTCGAATAAATTGTCTAAATATGTGTCGCCGCAAATTTATGAGTCGATATTCTCCGGCCATAGTGAGGTTAAAATTGGCTCATCGCGCAAAAAACTGACGGTGTTTTTCTCCGACATCGTCAATTTTACCGGCACCACAGAGCAGCTGGAATCAGAAGATTTAACTTGGCTACTCAATACCTACCTTAAAGAAATGAGCGATATCGCCCTCGAATATGGCGCGACCATCGATAAGTATGTCGGCGATGCCATTATGATCTTTTTTGGCGACCCGACCTCCTTGGGGGTAGAGCAAGATGCCAAGCAGTGTGTCGCAATGGCGGTTGCAATGCAAAGACGGGTTAAGACCCTGCAAAGCGAATGGCGTGCCCTTGGCATTACTAAGCCGTTTGATATTCGAGTTGGGATCCACACCGGTTTTTGTACCGTGGGTAACTTTGGCACTGAAAATCGCATGGATTACACCATTATCGGCTCGTCGGTTAACCTGGCCAGCCGTATTGAGTCTTTGGCATCGCCGGGCGGCATTTGCGTATCGGAAGATACTTGGTTACTGGTCAATAAATACTATGACGGCGATTTGGTAGACACCATCACGCCCAAAGGCATGAACCAACCGACTAAGCTCTATCAGATCCATCATGAGCGCGCCGAACAAGGGCTTTTTGTGGTCAACGAACAAGGTGTTACCTTGGAGTACGACCCTAAAACGCTTAATCGCCAATCACTTGAACGGATAGAGCAGCATCTTGAGCAAATCAAAGCGGTATTGGACAAGGACTGATAAGTTGAGTTGTAAATTGCGCTGCGATGAAAATTACTGAGTTTAAAGGCACTTGCGCCCAACTGAACTGACCACTAGACTGAAAAATATGGCCATTTGACTGCCGGTCGCAATCGCTGTGTTTGGCGATGTCGCTTAAGGTTTATTACTTTTATGATAGCAAGATTGTTTTTATTGTTATTGCTGCTTGGAGGTTGTTTGACCCAAGCGAAGACCGTGATCACCTATATTAGCCCCGATGGTGCCAAAGACCACCGCCAAGGTTACTTTGTGGCCTTGCTTGAACTGGCGATGGATAGGTCTAGCACCAAACCCAATGACTATCAGCTCAAACCTCACGATGTTCATATGTCCCAAAGCCGGGCGATTCAGCTGCTGCGGCGCAACAAAGAGTTGGACGTGGTTTGGTCGATGACCACCGAACAAAGAGAAGCGATTTTGTTGCCAGTGCGGATCCCGTTGCTAAAAGGACTGATGGGATACCGCGTGTTGATCATTCGCCAAGAAGATCAAGCGCGATTTAGCCAGGTTCATACAGTTGAGCAGCTCAAAACTTTTGCCGCTGGGCAGGGTCATGACTGGCCGGACACCAAGATCTTGCGGGCCAATGGCTTTAATGTTGCCACGACTTCCACCTATGACGGCTTATTTGAGATGTTGTTGGCTAGGCGCTACGATTTTTTTCCACGCAGTATTGGAGAGGTAACCGGAGAGCTGCAAGAGTATGGACAAAGTGGCATTATGCTTCAGCCTGACTTAGTGCTTTATTATCTCTCGCCGATGTATTTTTTTGTTGCCCCCGAAAACCACAAACTGGCCGACAGATTAGAAGCCGGATTGCGCGCAGCCATTAAAGACGGTTCGTTTGATAAAGCATTTCACAACTACTTGTTTTCTGAACAAAAAGTAGCTCGCCACTGGCTCAAAAACAAGAAGATATTCGAACTCAACAACCCACTGCTACCAAAGAAAACCCCGGTCGATGATAAACAACTCTGGTATCGCTAAAAAATCAAGGGGGTTGTGCAAGGATGCATTTATCCCCGGTAGGCATGGATGCCAAAATCAAGGGGCAGACACCATGAGCTTAACGTCTTGGTATAGAGGTCAAAGCTTGATTTGATGCCAGCCCCTTAACTGGGCATCCTGCCCGCTGGGGATAAGTACAGTTTTTGCTCACGCCTTGTGAGAAGTCGTGAGCAACGTCTTAAGGGGTCAGCCATAGAAAATTAACTTTTTGATTTAAAAGTAAAACTTTATTTGCTGTCTGACCCCTCGCTTGGGCGCCCTTGCCCACAGGGGATTAAAATTTAAGCCCCTGACTTTGGGGAGAACTTACGGGCACTTGCTGCCGTAGATGTCTTCAACCCAGTTAGGGTTGTCGATGAACGGGTTGCGATTGCCTTGTACCTGGTGAATACGGCCGTTACGTCTAACTTCTTGCGCTGAAACGGCATCGGCGCGGTGCCAAGCAACGAGTGTACACAGTTTGCCAAGCAAGGCTTGAGAGCCGGTGCCAACGTAGTCGGCGACTTCCAGATCAGGGGTGCCAGAGCTGTCGTTACCTTCATAGCGAACGTCCATATAGAACACCATACGGGCAACGTCACCTTTAACTTCATCTCTTGGCTCAAAGCTGTCGGAATCGGTTAGATTCTCTGGCGCCTCTGAAATTGGCGAGCCGCCATTGTCAAAGTCTTTGTTTGAACGGGTAGAGTTGATAGATACGTCTGATGGACGCAAGTGATGAATGTCGGTGTAGGCCCATTGGCTGCTTGATGGGAAGCCATGGCTTTTCGCCCAAACGTGTTCGCGGTTCCAAGCATCTTGGCTGTTGGTTTGACCGGCGCGGAAGTTTTTATCAACCGAATTTCCTTTGTAAATCAACAACACATTGCTGCTGTTGTTTGGATCTTCGTCGGTAAACATCAGTGCATCCCAAACACCTGGGGTATAGCTCAACCGAGTATGACCTTGTTGAATGACACCGTTAAGGGCGCTTTTGAGGTTGTTGCCGGTTTGACCGATGGCATTGGCATAGTAGCTGTTAAAGCTATAGCCAGCCGGATCATCGCTACCCGGAGGAGGCGTAGTACCGCCGCCACCGCCACCAGTGCCGCTATCGATGTTATAAGAGCCAATCAAAGACACGCCAGAGAAGGCGCTGTAAGCTCTAAGCATAACGTAGTAGGTACCAGTTTGCGCAGTGGCAACAGAACAACTTTCGTTGTTGCCGCTCAAATAAGGTCTGCAATCATAGCTTGAGCCGCTTGGCGCTGAACCAAACTTGGTGTAAAGATCAGCATCCCCTGAGCCACCACTGATGGTGAATACAAGGTCGATGGCATTGGCGGGAACGTCTAAGGTGTAGTTGAGGTCGGCGCCAGTTGCCGCGCTCAAGTTGGCTTTGGCGACGCCGTTATCAAGTACGGTATCGCCACCGGTGCCGCCACCAGAACCACCGCCGGTACCACCACCGCCGGTGCCACCGTCACAACCAGAGAATACGCCAGTCATCGGTTGGCCCGGGCTTGATTGTACTGCCCAGTCGCTTACGCTGTTGGTATCGGTGGTTTGCACGCGGGCAATAGAGACATTGCTGGCGTAGATGTTCCAGCCAGAGTCGGCATTTTCCCATGCCACACGGTCAATTTCAGCGCCGTTGTTTTTCAAAATGACTCTATCGCCACTGTTGCCCAAGGCTAAAGTCATACCTGAAATGGTTGGAGACTGGCCGAACAAGCTGCTAAAACCGCTGGCTGAACGAGCTACAGTGATGTAGCTGCCAGCAGCGATAGAACCTGAAAGGTTAAAGCTACCGGCGTTGTCGCTGAGTGAATAACCGCTTAAATCAACTGCGCTGCAGCTGGGGTTAAACAGCTCGACAAATTCCTCGGTTGAGTCTGAGTTTGGTGCATCATAAAGCACTTCGGTGATCAAAACATCAGCTGAGGCCAGTTGTGCTGTGCAAAGCAAAGGCAAAGCCAGCGAGAGGGTTTTTAGTTTCATCTTCTTACCTATTATTGTTGTACTTCTTACGAGTTTTTGTTGGTTTACTACTTTGAGTGCCGCCGGCAGTTTGGCTGCCAATTGTGACACTGAAATTAATCTATAATGAAAATTGACCATTTGACCAGTTTTATTTTTAACCATATTGTTTATTTAGTGTCTAGAGCTGTTCAATTAGTCGGTTAAAGTCAGCGCAAAGGCTTTTATGGCGGGGCTTTTGCCTTGTTGCTAAAAAAGTTTATAATCGGCGGCATGTAACGGATGGCTTACACTAAAGTTTAGAAGTCTTTACGGCCAATCAGTCAACTTTTTGAACCAACTTGGGTAATAATGTGAATTCACAAGAGCAATGCTTTGCAAGCGTCAGAAAAATTCTGGCAAATCTGCCAGCAAGTTGGGTGGAACTGACCACCCATCGATTGGATATTTATAATGAGTCCTTAGCCAAGTCTGAGTTTTTACAGGCATTGCTGAGATTGATGCAACAGTCACAATGCTCAGCGCAAGATTTAGAAAACCTCCCGACAGCCTATGATTACATTCGCTTAGGTCATCAACTCTCGAGCATTTTGGAGTGGGTGGTTGCCACCATCAACCAACTACCCAATGAACAAATCATCAGCTTTACCTCCAACACCATGCCGATTTTGGCTGTCGTGCGTTATAACAGCCTTCAGGGCCACCTCTCACACATCTACTACAACAGCGATAGTACGCCATTGCTTGACTTAGAGCGGCTTAAAGCCGTTTATGGTTACAATATCGAGTTACATCCGGTGAGTCATTTAGGTGAGGTTGTTACCCGCCACGAGGGGATGTGTATATTTGTCACTGAGTCTGATTATCAACTGGCTATCGCCGGTAGTGAAAATGTTGATGTGACGGTCAACCTGTTTGACGATTGCGGTGCAACGGCCATCGTCCACAAACAGGATGCTCACGAACTAGTCAAAGAAATTCAACATGTTAGACGTCGAGAGTCGATAGCTATGTCGCCTGCCAATTGCGTCAATTTATTACAAGCGATAGTCAACAATGAGCTTATCAGCCCTGAAACGGTCGTCGCCGGAGCCAAAGCAACCGTCAATGATTGCATCAAACTCAACACCGGCAGCAATGTCGAGCCTTTGGTTGCCTCAAGCGGGCTGTCGATTCAATATGCGATGATGATGGGGTTGGTTGAAGATGCCTTGACTGCACACCCGGGCAAAACCATAGAGGTGATCATTCCGCCTAATTGCTATGGTGGCACAAACGATCAGGCACGACGCATTTCCGATATGAATGAACGTGTTGTTATCGTTGACCTGCCGGTTGATGGCGGCAATGACATGGTAACCAGCCTACAAACGTTATTAGATGCTGCTGCACGTAACGATGTCGTGCCGTTGGTTTTGGCCGAAATACCAACTAACCCGCGGGTTGAAGTGCCTGATTTAACCGCTCTTGGTGAAGTGTTGAGCCTGCCGAGAAAAACCGCTGCTGGCGAAAATGCCATTGCCCCGGTGTTTATGGCCGACCAAACGTTTTGCCCCAATGTCAAACTGCTCAGCAATGACAGCCCATTGGCCCAGGTTAAAGTGATTTCATACTCAAGTGGTTCTAAATTCCCCAGTGGTGGGCGTTGTATTGCCGGTTATTGTGCCGCCAATGACAAAGCGGCGCAGCTGCAAGGCTATATTGCCAAGCATTTGACGTTAACCGACAACGGTGCGACACCAAATCAGTGGAATACTTTGGCCAAGCACATGCCATCGATGCCTGAGCGTATTGCCAAAGCCTATGACAATACCAAAGCTTTGGTTGCTGCGATTCATGCGTTACTGCCTGAGATGAAGATTAACTTTGTGTCTGATGAGTTGGCGGCGCAAAGCTTTACGCCGTCGGTGTTTTCTATGGATCTGCCGACTCAGGGCGATACACCTGAAGCGCGTGAAAACTACAAACGAACGCTTAACCAGAAGCTGATTGACCATATGCTTGCCAAACACCCTGACGAGTGCAAATACTGCGTTAGTTATGGTCAGCTTAAGGGCTCTTACTGGACTATCCCGGCAACGTCAACCCAAGGCACCACCAAAGAGTCGGATAAAGACTATATAATCCGTGTGGCTTTATCGCCGGTATCAGATGCACAAGCCTTGGCAGATTCATTTGCCGAGTTTTGTCGCAATGAAGGGCTGATTTAATTGTATGTTTTAGGCAGAGCTTTGCTCTGCCTAACTGTCTCGACAAGGCTCGCCGAGCAATTCAAATTCAATGGTGGTATGGGCCAATTCAAAAGCTTCCAAGCGATTTGAAATCTCCTGTTTTAGCTCAATCTGGCGTTCGCAACTGATGGCGTTTTCAATCACCAAATGGGCTGTCAGTACATGCTTCTCACCATCTAACGACCACAAATGCAAGTGATGCACATCGCCGATATCACTTACACTACTGAGCTGGCGATGAATGGTTTGATATAGCTGCTCATCTGGTGAAGCCTGCAAAAACAATTTGACGGTTGCATACAGCGTCTTGCTGACATTAAAGAGGATAAATAGGGTAAAGACGATACTCAGCAGTGGGTCGAGTATTGGCCACTCGACAAACATTAACGTAATCGAAACTATCAGCACCGCAACCCAGCCGAGCACATCTTCAATCAAATGCCAATTGAGCACTTTTTCGTTTAGAGTTTTTCCACTACTGAGCTTGTAGGCGGCATAACCGTTAACGGCTATCCCCAATACCGCAAGGCCCAACATGCCTTCTACGACCGGCATTTGCGGTTCAAACAGCTTTGGAATGGCTTCACTTAAAACCCAAATTGAACCGACCAGCAAAATCAAACCGTTAATTAACGCGCCAAGCAGTGAAAAGCGACGATAGCCATAACTATAAACCGCATTGGCTGACTTGCCGCTTAACTTACTCAGTATCCAAGCAAAGCCAATGGCCAAACTGTCACCGAGATCATGCACCGCATCGGCCATAATGGCGGTGCTGTTGGTCAATACGCCGCCGATGAACTCAATGAGGGTGAAGCCAGCGTTGAGAAAAAATGCCCAGCCGATTTTACTCGAATCAATATCGTGATGGTGATGATGGCCATGAGAGTGGCTATGGCCGTGATGGTCGTGGGGCATGAGGTTTCTTCTAAAGTGTTGAACATCAATGACTAATGACGCAAGAGTAGCACTAAATGACAAAATGCGGCAAATGACAGAGAATTTATCGTCGGTAGCCTGCGGCTTTAGCCGCGATAAAACAAAATCGAGCATAAATGCCCATGGCACAAACTATTTCAATAGGGTGGTTGTTCGGCACGAACGCCCACCTATTCATAAAACTTTGCCCTGATACAAAACCCTACAAAACAGCCGTAACAGATTCATTTACCGTTCAGCTAAAGCCGCTAAAAATACCTGCCACAACAACACCAAAACAGTAACAAGGATATCACAATGCTCAGACTTTCAGCCCTAGGTCTATGTGTGGCGATTTTAGCCGGTTGTGGCGGTTCTTCATCGCCATCTGTCACTCACACTGGCAATACCTCAACAGTGCCTGATAACGGTGGTACGCAAACCACAGACCCTTTTGATAACTTACGTGCAGTTGCACAAGACCAACTGGCCGCGAGTAACGCACCGGCAGTCTCAATTGCCATCATGAAAGACTCCGAACTGGTGTTTGCCGAAGCCTTTGGCAAAAAGCGTTTTGGCGGCGAAGAAGCGGTGAATACTGATACGCTGTTTCAGTTAGGTTCGACCACCAAAATGTTCACCGCTTTGGCCACGCTACAATTAGTTGATGAAAACGTGCTAACGGTAGATGAGCCGCTTTATCAAGCTTTGCCACCGATAGATAAACCTACCGGTAGCAACGCTTGGCGCGATATTACTTTGCACCATTTGATGACCCATCAAAGTGGTTTTATTGAAGCGTTTGAAGACGACATGAACAATAGCTTGATGGACTTGGCATTGTATGGTTTTCCTTATTGGCGCGCGCAGATGAACCCGGCAGGTAAGTTTTTTAATTACAGCAATACCGGTTGGAGTTATTTGGGGGCAGTGGTTGAACATCATCGTGGCATGCCTTATGAGCAGGCAATGGAGCAATATGTATTTGAACCTTTGGGAATGACCCGCGCCACCATGCGTTATGAGCAGGTTTTAGCCGATGGCAATTATGCCCTAGGTGTCGGTCATACCATCGTCAATGATGAGTTGGTGGCAGTGAACGCGAATTCGTTAGAGCAAATACTAGATGTGCCTTTTGCCAGACCCGCTGGGGTTTATACTTGGGCAAGCGCATCTGAGCTGGTGAAAATGGGGGATTTCTTAATAAACGGCGATCATGAGCTACTATCAGCACCGCTACGTGAACAAATGACCCAAAATCAAGTCGGCTTACAACAAGGTTTACCACAAAGCTATGGTTATGGCGTGTTTGTTTCAGGTGGGGTTAATCGCGGCAATCAGTGGTATTCAATGCCGGTGTGGGAGCATGGCGGGAATACTTTGGCTTACACCAATATGTTATGGATGCTGCCGGAGCAAAACATTGTGGTTGCCATCATGACCAGTGGTGAGCAAACCGACTTTAGCAATACCATGTTTGCAGCCCTTGAAGCTGTCACTCAATTGCCTGAGCTTGAAGCCATTCCATTAGCACCTGAGGATGTTGCGGCCCTTGATAATCATATTGGTGATTATCAATACTTTGACTTAAAGGTGTCTGTTAGCCGCCAAGATGATGAGCTGCGTTTAACCATCCATGAAAGCGAAGACAACGCGCAGATCGAAACCGTACTGAGACCCATTGCCGCGACATTTTATGTTGCCGTTGTCGATGGTGAGCGCTATGGCTTAACTTTTTTACCAGATGAGCCGGGTGGGCAGTCGATGTATATTCGCAACAGAGGCTTTGTGTTCACGCGTACAGATGCTAGTAACGCATTGGCAAAACCGCAAGGGTTAAAGCAAAATGCCAAGCCCTTTAGTGTTCCTACTCAGTTCTTGCACTAATCGTTTTTAGTCCGGCAATTATCACCTAAGATAATTGCCGCTAATGCGCTACGGACTCGACGAGTAAAGACCGCCACTAAAGATATTTCACCAAAAAACGGTCTAGCTCATTGGCGAAGGCCTGTTTTTCTTTGGCGCCCAGTGGTGGTGGTCCACCGCTCACTTGACCGGTTGAACGCATCTCTTCCATAAAGTTACGCATGGTCAGGCGCTGGGCAATGTTCTCTTTTGAATAAAACTCACCTCTGGGGTTTAACGCCCACGCCTTTTTGGCAACGACTTCTGAGGCCAAGGGGATATCGGCGGTGATCACCAAATCCCCCTCAGATAGGTGCTGCACGATATAATTGTCGGCCACATCAAACCCTTTAACTACCTGTACGGAATGAAGATAAGGAGAGGGTGGGGTTCTGATACCTGAGTTGGCAACTAAAATGGTGTGCACTTGCTTGCGCTCTGCGGCGCGAAACAGAATGTCTTTGATCACATTAGGGCAGGCATCGGCATCGACCCAGATTTTCATAACTTTGCTCAATTATCGAAATAGAGCCGAGAGTTTAGCACCGGCTCAATCGGATTACGAACGCTTAATCTCGGTAAACGGCTTATGTCGGCTATCAGGCGCGATAGATACCAGCTTCATCGATAATATCGCCAATTTCATACAGCTGGTGGTATTCCAGTCCTAAAACCAACAATAAGCGAGTTGAATATTCTTCCCATTCTTCATCGACTTTGGCATCGCCCAATTGTTTATATAATCCAACCATATGCTCAGCCAGTTTTAAGATGGCAAGGATCAGCTTTTGTTTTTCAGTACCAGTGGCCAATAGCAAAAAAGGGTTGTGATGATAGGCGATAACATGACTGAGTTCACTAGATAGCCCCCAAATTTGCGCTACCAAAAAGCCGAGCAATTCATGATTGGCGTTTAGCTGCTCGCTTTCTACCTCAGATATGGTTTTGTCACCGCTTTGATAGGCTTGGCGTAAGGTTTCCGGGTAGTGAGGATTTTGTTCTAAAATCAGTGCTTTACCAGCATTATGGAAAAGCCCGGCGGTATACATTTCATCGGCTTGTTCGTCCTCAAGGCCAAGGTATTTGGCGATTAACATTGCCGTGGCACCCACGTCACTTGATGTACGCCAAAGCTTTTCGGTAAAAGGGTCCGACTTGCCATCACTCAAGGTAAATCTTAGGGCAATACTACGCACTAGCTGGACCACACGGTTGCGACCTAAAAACATGCAGGCATGATCGATTGAATTGATCTTACGGGGTAGGTTAAACAGCGCCGAGTTCACGACTTTAAGGGTAAAACCGGCAATACCGACATCGTTATGAATGATATTGGCAATGTGTTTTAAATCGGGCTCGCTTTTGTCTAATTCTTCTTGTAGTTCAATGAGCATATCCGGGCGCGGTGGAATGGTAAAATGCGCCAAAGATGCTTGAACGGTACTCATATCTAGCGGAGTAACCATTATGCTGTCTACCTTATTTGTCTTTAAGAAAAGGAGGTGCCTTCCTTTAGTGTAGACAGAATTACGCATTAGCCAAAAGCCAATCGACAAAAAAAGCCGCGCAATTGACTGGCGCGGCTTAGTCGATTAGGCAGTGAACACCGGCTACCAGACCTTACGCACGCGGATCTGACCTTGTGAGCGGTCAGCCGATTGCGCTTCAACGGTAATGTACAAACCGTAGTGTTGCAAAATTCGGCCTGATTGCGGGCTCCATGGATTTTGATAGTAATTCCAATCGGCCATTTGCGAATAGTTGAGCGGATACAAATCCGTTACCGAGTTGCCGGTCCAAGAGGTATAGCTCATGGGTGATTGCAACGGCGTGAGGCTAAAAGTGGCGTCTCTGAGCTGATAGCGGTTAGAGGCCAAATTGCCATTGCTCCAATACATCGGTTGTACGTCGGCATCGATAACGCCAATCCAGCTTTGGCCCGGATGTTCGCCAACCGCATTGTCGCTTACCGAGGTGTCACGATACTACCGCCAAAGCCGCTTGGTCTGTTTTGGATTTTACAACTGGATCTGTCTTCACGAAATAGTACCTTTAGTTTTATTATTACCGGTCTCGCTGCGCCATAGAGTGTGGCCGCATCGAGGCGAAAAGAGGGTATATTGCGCTACGGGAACAAATCAATGATGTGTTGTTTCTGTATTGGATTTTTAGGCGGGTGCGGATTTTTTAATTGGTTGATTTAAAAGAACTAGATGGATTTTTGAATTACAAAAATCTACAAAGCCTTACACGAAATATAGAATATTTATGCGAAAAATATGACCGTTTAAAAGGCGGGGCGATGTCGGCATTGGCTGAAAAGTTCAGTTACAAGCAGATACCAAGCGCTAAAATAGCAAAGGCTTGCCTGTGCTATTTTAGCTTATCCGGCATCATCCATATTGCCTGAGGTACAATATTGATCCAAATGCTTGTCGAGTAGGTGAATGGCCAGCTCTTTACACTCTAAGGATTGCTCAAGCTGTCTCAATTTATCTAGCTCTGCGCCAATGCAGCGCTGCCATAGTGACAACAACTCCCATTCGATTTCATCGATGCGTTGTTGAACTTCCATTTGCATGGCCTCGCCTCTGGCGCCCAACAAACTGGCTTTTAAGTGTTTCAGTAGTGCGCTTTGTTTACGGTTGATGCGTTTTAACGTGCCAGCGGTTTTTTCCAGTGAGCGCAAGCGTTGACGAATGGGTTTGAGCTGCTCGACCACATTGTTCAGCTCACCGTAAATCGACATGCGTTGGCCGGCGGTGGTTAAAATAAACAATTGCATTTTTAGGCGGTCGATTTTTCGGTCGTATTTTTGGTTTTTGCTGCTGGCCGAGTCTAAAAAAACGTCTAACTTTTGTTGGCTCAGCCTTAAACACTGCCATGGGTTTTCTTGATTGAGGCAATCTAAACAGATCTCATCATATTCATCGTCCGCCTGTTCAAACGCCACATCATAAAGATAAGACGTCATACTGGTGAACTTCACTGTTTCTGAACTCATGATTGCCTCTAATTGCATTAAATAAAACGGTTATGTTTGTAATGCTAGTCCCGCTAAGGCAATAAAACTGTGAAGTTGTTCACAACTTTAGTCAGCGGCTGGCAAAGCGTAGGGGCAATTGTTCAATATCCGGCATCTGTCCCCCTCAGGTAACCACAAAACGTTGACTTAAGTGATGGCGTTGCCTATATTACGCCAAGTTTTTAATTCACCTGAGTTTTGCGCGAAATTCGGGTCTAATAGCAATAATTATCTAACATCAGGAGCAGACAATGGCAGATTTAGACGGCATCAAGGACGGCAAAGATTTTGGCGTCGGTGTACCACAGGCTCAAGAAAACTTCTTTCTTAAAGGCAGCAACTCTTTAGACTGGGGTTTGAAAAACCGTTTGGCCCAGATCTTCAATCCAAAATCCGGCAAAACCGTGATGCTGGCCTTTGACCATGGCTACTTTCAAGGCCCAACTTCTGGCCTTGAGCGTATCGACCTCAACATTGCGCCATTGTTTGACCATGCCGATGTACTGATGTGTACTCGCGGTATTTTGCGTAGCGTAGTGCCAGCCTCTACCAATAAAGCCATCGCCTTACGTTGTAGTGGTGGTAACTCCGTGTTGGGTGAGTTGTCAAACGAACTGATCGCTGTTGATATTGAAGATGCCATTCGTGTTAACGCCTCAGCCATGGCGGCGCAAATCTACATCGGTAGCGAATATGAGCACCAATCCATCGGCAACTTAGTCAAATTGGTTGATTTGGGTAACAAATACGGTATTCCAATGTTGGCCGTAACCGGCGTAGGCCGTGAAATGGCACGCGATGCTCGTTATTTCTCATTGGCCAGCCGCATTGCCGCCGAGCTTGGCGCCCACTATGTTAAAACCTACTTTGTTGAAGAAGGTTTTGAGCAAGTCACTCACTCTTGCCCTGTGCCAATTGTTATCGCCGGTGGTAAAAAACTACCTGAGCTTGATGCATTGACCATGGCCTACAAAGCCATCGACCAAGGCGCTGCCGGTGTTGATATGGGCCGCAACATCTTCCAATCAGAAGACCCTGTAGCCATGATCCAAGCTGTTGCCGCCGTGGTTCACGAAGGTGAAAAACCAGAACAAGCTTACGCCTTGTTCCAAGAGTTAAAGCAAAAATAATCCCACCTTTTGCTGCTGGAGACCTGCTTTAAGGTCTCCTTTGTCGCTATTCATTCGATAAGCTGTCCTCGCAAGCACATATGCGCCATATTTTTTTCGATTTGCGCTTGGCTCTTTGTTGGCTAGGCCAAACAGTTACTCAATATTTATTGGAATCCCACCTGTAATGGTTAGAGGGGCTGAAGGATTGACCCCAATGTCATGAGTAAACCTTTCCATAATTTTCTTATATGCTTGCTTAATAACTTCTGGATCAACAATATCATTTGAAAAACACAACTCCCAACTTTCACTCCAGTCGAATGATGAATACTCTTTTCTTCGCCTCCAATTGGTTCGAAGTTTGGCGTCTTCTCCCCAACCATTGTATGTGTCAAAGCATATAGACATAAACTCTATACAATGGTCAAAAAACTCTTTCGACATTAATGGTGCGGCAAGGTAGATTTTTTTATCAACGGTGCGCTTCATTTTTATAATCTTGTCAGGCTCAAAGTCTTTCCAGCAGCCTATGTAGGTGAAATAGCTTAGGAGATCATTTAAGTCAGGGGCCAAGTCGTCATAAATCGCTAATCTTTTCTCAATCAGCTTTTGGCTTTTCCATTGAATGTTTTCGAACTTCTTCGTAACTCTATGGATACCAATTCCAATAATCAAAACCATTATTGGTGTAATTAAACTTACAACAAGCTTGGCTGTTTCTAAAGAACTCCAGGTGACCTGAGAAGCTTCAGTCATTTTTTTATCTCATGCGGTATTTTATTTCCAATGTTAGTCCAAGTTCTACTTTGCTACCGAATAGTTTGTTCAGAAAGTCGCGGCTAAAGCCGCAAGCTACCGGGTATTGGTTAGCCGCCGACGCCAAAACCGGATAATGGTTGTTTGTAGCATGAGCATTTATGCTCGATTTCATTTATCGCGCCTGAAGCCCCGCAAGCTACCGGATATCGTATACTGCCGAGTAGGTAGCACGCTTATCTTAAACATTGCAAAATGCGAGCATAAATGCTCTACATGGGGGGCTGGGTTTGGGCTTTTAGTAAAACAATGCTAAGGGCAATTAAAGGCAGATTTGTTGTTATCGGCATTGTCTGTCAAGGTTCGCTCTCATTTTGCTGATCGCATCTGTCATCGCTTCGTTTAAGGTATCGAGGATCTCGCCGCGGCCAGTGGCCCAGTTGGTGCTAACACTGTAACCTCTGTAGTATTGAGGCTGGTCAAAAGCTTTGACCTCAGGGCTTTTCTTTTCTACTTTAAATACGATGTTGGCCGCCATCGCGGTGTTGACTGAGTGAATGTAAGCTTTAACCAGTGAGACTTTAACTTGTAGATATTCTCTGTTTACATCAGGATGAATATTAAAGGTTTTAAGCGCGTCAATTGACCACTGGGTGACGTCGTTTTCAATCACCGAAAAAGCGACCCGACCTAATGATTTGTTGCTGCGCGCGTCTTTAAACTCTGTCAGCCGGTAAGGGCAGGTTTGCGCCGTAATGTTCATATGATGTTTGGCGTTACGACTGCTGTGCCGGGCTTCAAACTGATTGTCGATATTGAGTTTAGGTGAATAATGACAACCACTTAGCATGACAATGCCAAGCAAAAGTAGGATTTTTTTCATAAGCGTAGGGGCAAGCATGGCTTGCCCGTTTCCTTGATTTCGTGGATTTTGTTAGCTGACTTTGTTGATGTTGTCGGCTTGGCCGTTCTTTTTAAGACTTCTGGCAATGGCTTTGGCCAGTTCGTCGATGGTTACGAGCATCGACTCGCGCAGCTGTTTGGGATCTTGTGACATCTTAAGCGCGCTTTCGTCTTTGTTTTTGCCACTGACGACATTAATAGAGACACCCACGTTGTCACGATAAAGGTTGTTATCCAAGTGCCAAGGTGTGCTTCTGGCGACGCGGCTATCGGGTTTTTCGCCGAACGGCTTTAACTTATCGGCTTTAGGTAGCATGGTATTGTAGGCCCACGCTCTTAAAGATTTAAAATCGGCAGTGACCGAATAACCGGCATTGACATACAAAATGGCTTCTGCATCGGCGGTGTTGTAACTGCGTTCAATGTCTTGAGTCGGTGCGTTTACCAGCACTATGTCGTCAACGTTTAGCCAGTCTACACCTTCGAGTTCTTTGGCTACCGCCGCCTTTAACGCCTGATTAAAATCAAATTCGACCAAGGCATCTTTGATTGGGGCTATTAGCTTTTCTGCGGTATTGGCTCGGCTGTTTTCAACGGCAACGTCAATCAAAGCCAGTAGCAAACCGCCACCACCTGCGTTTGCCAAACTAGAGGGGTCAACGTCGGCATTAATTTCAACTTGGGGGACGGCGATATAAACGTCAACAGAATTGATTTCTTTGGTGACACTGGCACCAACATAGTGGTTTGGTGTGATACCACATCCGGTTAAACCTAAAGTGATCACAACGAGGGCGGCTTTGACAAAAGCCGTAGGGAATTTAGTCATCTCTATTACCTTCTTTTCCATAAATACAAGTTTGACGGGGCGAATATTAATCAAGGGTAAAGGGGTTGTCAATTTTTAGTCAGGCGACGTTATCTAAGTCATTGATTTTTAGTTTTGGCTGTCACGGTTTTTTCATATTGCTGATGCAATATCTTAGCTTGTTTCAATCTGTTAATCTGGTCGATTGCAATGGATAGTAATTGTCTGTGTTGGCTTTAGTATATTTGTTGACAAAGCTTGAGTAAAAGCAAAGAAATTAATTTGCATTTACTGATGTACCCGTCTTTACTTAAGGCGGAGTACAAAACCGTTAACAAGTATAATAAAACAGGCACGGAGGCCAATTTGAGTTTAGTATTTGGGAGGACGTTAGAGGTGTTTGCCGATACGTTGAAAAAAACGCTGGCGCTGAGTGCGGCAGTCGGAGCGGTGCTTTTTGTATTCACCGCAGCCGTTTATTTTTAGGTTTCAATCAATTCATACTGGCCTACAGGCTATTTTGTTATCGACTTTGCCAATTCGATGAATTGCTGTTGGTACAATGGCCGCTGTTCGCCTGCTCTAAAACCAAGGCAAAGGGTTTTGAATATGCCTTTGTCACCAAGAGGCAAAGGGCTGATATTCAGCTGTTTGGCATGCTGCTCTACCAACCAACGGGGCAGGGCGGCAACGGCGCGCCCAGCATCGACCATTTGCAGCATGATCTCGGTGGTTTCGACAAACCGGTGCTTTTTCACCGTGCAGCCCGCCGGAGTTAAAAAGGCGCTGAAAATATCCAATCTACTGTGTTCAACCGGATAGGTAACCAAAGTTTCTCCGGCGAGCATAGCGGGGTAAATACGCGAGTGCTGCGTTAATGGACTGTCACTGTTTACCGCTAAAACATGTTCATATTCAAATACTTCAATATACTCCAAGCGTTTGTGTATGAGCGGGTCGGGGGTGATTAAAACATCGATTTCAAACCCCAATAAAGCGCCGATCCCTCCAAACTCTGCCGCTCGGCATACGTCTACGTCTACCTCTGGGTAGCGCTTTAAATAGGGGGCGACGACTTTTAGTAGCCATTCATAACAGGGATGGCATTCCATTCCGATGCGTAGTGTGCCTCGCGTACCTTGGGCAATATCACTAAGCCATTGTTCGGCATGAGCAAATTGTGGCAACAAGCGCTTGGCAAGCCCCAATAAATGCTCTCCAGCGGGGCTTAAACGCAAGTTTCGACCGTGTTTTTGCCAAATACACACTCCAAGCTGTTGTTCGAGTTTTTTTATGCCATGGCTCAATGCCGATTGGGTTAAACACAGCTCTTGAGCTGCGGCGGTTAAGGTGCCTAGCCTATGTACAGCTTCAATAATGGCGAGGTGTGAGCGTTCAATCATAATATCAACAAGTTGGCTTTTATATGAATTTAATTCATCTATTGATGAAAATAAACCATTTTTATTAATGGTT
Source organism: Alteromonadaceae bacterium (assembly GCA_041583135.1). GTDB lineage: Bacteria > Pseudomonadota > Gammaproteobacteria > Enterobacterales > Alteromonadaceae > JABSOG01. The sequence continues at coordinate 28,896 of JBFHGJ010000047.1, forward strand.
AATGCCCGTTATGCTGGCCTCACCTTAATAAATTGGATGGATAGATGGCCAAATTGCATAACCTAGGCTTACCGCGTATTGGTGAGAAGCGACAACTAAAGAAAGCACTGGAAAGTTACTGGAAGGGTAAATCAGACGCAGAGCAGTTGCTACAGTGTGCAGCCAGTGTACAGCAACAAAACTTTGCTCGCTCAAGTGCGTTAGACTTTTTACAAGTGGGCGATTTTTCGTTTTATGATCAAGTGCTTGATTGTAGTTTTATGCTTGGCAATGTGCCTGAGCGCGTTTTAGAGCAAAACTATGACCCGTTGGATGTTTATTTTAGGGCGGCTCGCGGTCGTTCTCCTGCCGATAGTTGCGGCTGTGGCGTATCGGCCGGTGAAATGACCAAGTGGTTTGACACCAATTATCATTATATTGTGCCTGAGTTTACCGGCGATACTCAGTTTAGTCTCAACCCTGAGGTGTTAATAGAGCAGGTACAACAAGCAAAGGCATGTGGTAAGGCAATAAAACCTGTGGTGATAGGGCCTGTAACCTACTTGTGGCTGGGCAAGGCAAAAGACGGCAGCGATAAACTCAAATTGCTGAAAGACTTGTTGCCGGTATATGCCGAATTGTTTGAAGTGCTAGATAAAGAAGGTGTTCAGTGGATACAAATCGATGAACCAGCGCTGGTAACTGAACTTGAGCCGCAGTGGCAACAAGCCTATTTGACGGCGTATCGTTATCTCGCCGCCAGAAAGGTCAAACTGTTGCTGACCACCTATTTTGGCGAGCTAAAAGACAACCTTGCGCTGGTTGCGAGCTTACCGGTCGATGGGGTTCATATAGATGCCATTCGCGCCAAAAAAGAAGTGGACGCGCTTAAAGCGTTGCTCGACCCCGGTCAGGTGCTGTCTGTTGGCCTAGTAGATGGGCGTAATATTTGGAAAACCGACCTCAACCAAGCGCTTGATTTTATTGAGCCAATTGCCAAAGAATTAGGAGAGCGATTGTGGTTGGCTCCTTCTTGTTCACTACTACACGTGCCTGTCGATTTGGCTTTTGAAACGGCACTTGATGAACAAATCAAAGACTGGCTGGCATTTGCCGTGCAAAAACTTGAAGAACTAGAGGTTATTGCTGTAGCGCTCAAACAAGGTAGAGAAGCGGTCGCAAAGGTACTGGCGCAAAATGCGCAAAGCCTACAAAACAGACGAACCTGTCGCCGGGTAACCGACGATAGAGTTGCCGAGGCGCAGGCGTCGATTAAGGCGGCGAGCTTTGAACGCAAAAGTAGGTTTGAACAAAGAGCGAAATTACAGCGTGACAGGTTGAACCTGCCACTTTACCCAACAACGACCATTGGTTCTTTTCCGCAGACGCCACATATCCGAAAAGCACGTCGGCAGTTTAAAACCGGCGAGTTAAATCAAGCGCAATATGTTGAGCAAATGCAGGCGGAAATTGCCGATTGTATTGCACGACAAGAAAGACTTGGGCTTGATGTGCTGGTGCATGGCGAAGCTGAACGCAACGATATGGTGGAGTATTTTGGTGAGCAATTGCAGGGCTTTGTGTTTACCCAAAACGGCTGGGTGCAAAGTTATGGCTCACGCTGCGTTAAGCCACCGGTGATTTATGGTGATGTTTCACGACCCAAACCGATGACCGTCGAGTGGACGCGGTACGCCCAGTCGCTCAGCGCCAAACCGGTAAAAGGCATGTTGACAGGGCCTGTGACCATACTTAACTGGTCTTTCGTACGAGATGATCAACCACGGGCCAAAACTTGTGAGCAACTGGCATTGGCGGTGCGAGAAGAAGTGCTGGACCTAGAGCGAGCTGGCATTGAGATCATTCAAATCGATGAGGCAGCGCTAAGAGAAGGGCTGCCCCTTAGAAAATCACAGTGGCAGGATTATCTCGACTGGGCAGTGGGTTGCTTTAAATTGTGCGCCAACGGCGTGCTCGACAGCACCCAAATACACACCCATATGTGTTACTCACAGTTTAACGATATTATCGAAGCTATTGCTAAAATGGACGCCGATGTCATTACCATTGAAACGTCACGTTCAGATATGGCTTTGCTGAGCGTCTTTGAGCGCTTCAATTACCCAAATGAAATCGGTCCCGGCGTTTACGACATTCATTCGCCCAACATTCCGAGTGTCGAGAGTATTGTGCAGCTGATAAGCATGGCAGCGAAATACATTCCAAAGCAAAGACTATGGATAAACCCAGACTGCGGCCTTAAAACTCGCAACTGGGATGAGGTCACCCCAGCACTTAGCAACATGCTAAAAGCAACAGAACAACTAAGGCAACAAGCCTAGTCAAGGTGTCAGACACCAAAATTATAGGGACTTTGTTTAAAATCAATCAGTTGCGAAAATCCTACAGAATATTTGGAGTTGGTGTCTGACACCTGAGAGGATTTCACATGTCTTTGAGCTTAACTGGTTGATTTTTATGATAAGTTAAGCTGGCTTGGTGTCAGACACCTTGATTTTTCGAGTTTTAGGTGTCAGACACTTACTAGGTTATCAGATGTCTTTGAGCTTAACTGGTTGATTTTTATGACAAGTTAAGCTGGCTTGGTGTCAGACACCTTGATTTGGGATTGGAGGCGATAGAGCCACTTGGCGTAGAGGTAGATGCCGACGCCGGAGATGGCGCCTACGGTGGCGATGATGTACCACGCCATGCCGATGTCGTTGGCTTGATATAGGGTGGTGGTCATGGCCTCTGCGGATTTGCCGGTGTAGCTAACTAGGGTGTCGAACGCTTCGCCGTTTTTGATGTTGTCGATTATTGTGCGGCTCATGCCGAGTTCGGCAAGATACTCTCTGGCCAATAGGTCTTTACTGGCGTATTGGTCGTAGAGCCATGGCGCAAGCTTGCCCTCTAAGGTCCAGCCGATGCCTTGCGGCAGCATAACAAAGCCAAGGTACATGGCTTTTTTGTCCGCCGGGGCAATGTTGCCCATAAACTCGCCTTTTTTGGGGCTTAGCAGCATTTCACCTAAGCTGAATATGGCAATGGCGACGACCATGGCCCATGCTGCGGGTGTAAAGCCGACGGTAAACATGGCGATTACGCACAAAACGCAGCCTAGCAGCATGGAACTTAATATGCGGTACTTCGCGCTGGCGGCCGCCACCAAAAAGCAGGTGGTGGCTATCATCAAAAAGTTTACGCTCATCAGGTATTCGGGCATCACTTTGCTGCCTTCGTGATTTAGCCCCAAAAGGCCAATCCAAATGGCGTTGTCGGTGCCTTGCGGGCCGAACAAGTCGGTGACGATGGTGGCGGTATTTACCCAGTCTTCGATGTGTTTTGGCAACACGTCAAACATGGCGTTAAACATAAACCAAAAGCCCGAAAATGCCAGCATGTAGCCGAGTACAAGCGGTTTGGTGACTTCTTTTAGGGCCTCTTGGTAGAGCGGTTTTTGGCTGAGTTCGCCGGATTTGACTTTGGCTTTGCGCGCTTCACGTTCAGCCTTATCTGGTTCGTTATACATCAGCAGCAATAAAAAGTTGAGTGAGATCACCATGGCGCATGCGTAAAATAAGTGTTCCCAACTCAACTGGCGTAGTTGCACCGCAACCAGTGGCCCAAGCCAGCCGCCGATGTTGACCAATTGATAGAATATGCCCCATGCCATGGTTGAGGTTTCGCGCCGAACCGATTTGACCATGGTACCTTGAATGCCGGGCTTGAAGATGCCGGTGCCAAATGCCAGCAATATGGCGCCCAGTGTAAAGCCGCCAAAGCTGGGAAACCAGGCCATGGTCAAGTAGGCGGCAATTTTGATGACTGTCGATAGGGCGATGGTTTGCTTATAACCGAAGCGGTCGGCAGTACCGCCTAAAAATATCGGCACAAAGGTTTGAGTCATGGCAAATACCAGCATGATGGTGCCATAGTCACTCATGGTCAGTCCCAATCCGCCTTTTGATACGGCGTCGGTGGCATAAATGCTGGCGCTGGCCTTGACCCCGTAATAAGCGATACGTTCGATGATCTCCATGCCGCCGACCAACCAAAAAATATAACCAAGGCTTAAAAGCGATGCCCAAAGGCCAAGTTGCTTCACCTCTTGTAAATCGTTGTCGGCATAGGTATTGTGTACGCTCATAGCGGGCAAACTCCAAAATTCTTGCGAAGGTTTATTGTACACAATAAAAAGTTAATCGCAACGATGGCTTTAATGCTTTGAGCGGCTTCACAGGGTCGCAACCTAAGGTTATAGTGTGCTCTTACACAAGCAACTTTGTCGCGGCGGGATTTAACTACTTCTATGGAAATCTTTTTATCTGTCAAACCTTCACCTGCTGATCTGGCAGGGCTGTTCGAGTCCGACTCGCCCGTGGTGTTTGCCCCAGCATGGCACTTGGTTGCTGAGCACGAACGTCATCACAATGTTGTCGTTGTCAGCGAAAACCCCTCTGAATTTCCAATTGGCCTTGAATTTAGGCCGCAATCCAACGATGAAGAAGAACAAGATATTTGGCTTATCATCGTTGCCCGCAGTTTGTCGCAAAAATTGCGTTGTCGCACTTTGTTTTTAGGTAATCCGGTTGAACCTGAACACCCTTATCTGGATGTCGTCTTTGATTGTGGCTTGGCATTTTTGGCCGATGACATGGATTCGGTTTGGGCCAATGAGGGCGATGGACCTATTCGCATTATCGAACGATTGCCTCAGTGGGACTGCCCTATGCAGGGTTTAAAATAGGCGCTTGAGAAACACGGAGGGAAAAACGCAGAGGCCCGAAGCTGAAACGGTAAAGAACAACCTTGTTCGCCTCTGCCGATAAAGGAAGAACAGACACTGCTAATATCAAACAGTGGGTAAATGATAACGCCATACCTTGGCAAAAACTGTGAACAAGCTCACAGTTTGCTATGTTGAGGTATAGTTGAGGTAAAGGCTGAAGCAAAACTTTGTATTGACAGTCATTGGCAGCGACGTCAATTTTCAGTGTTCAGGGCAAAAACTCGGCGAATACCATGAATTATCTATGGTTAGATTAACCGATTGGAACTTTATGTGTACTCGTCAGTCATAGTGACAAACCACTGAGATAGCACCTGATGCTAAGCGCTTTTTTCACCGAGACATTTTTGTTGACTCTTTGGCTGCTGGTGGACTTTTAAACTTTGCTTGACTAGGCACTAAGAGTGTGTTTTTTTAGGCGAGAAGATGACAATTTACCTGCTTTGCGCTTTGGTGTATCAGCGTCACAAAAGCAGAAAAAATAAGCAATAGGGAACAGACATTGGACGAGAAGACTGCGCGCTTGGCAACACAGCGCCTGTTTCGGCAATTGACCGCATTGGGCCTATTGGCTCTACCAGCAAGCTGTTTTGCCGATGAACCGAGCAAGTGGCATTTTAACGGTTTTGGCACCTTAAGCTACACCAATACCAGTAAATATGATGATCGCATTATTCGGCGTAACGTCAATCAAAGTGGCGCTGCGGTACAGGATAATGGCTTTTTACTCGATTCTCGCCTAGGTTTGCAGGCCAAATGGAATATCTCCGACCGACTTGAACTTACCGCGCAGGCAGTTGCCAGAGAGCAGCTCGATACTGAACTGCTTGATTATGTCGATATGTTTTACCTCAGTTATTTTATCGATGACCAATGGCGATTTAGCGTTGGTCGGCAGGCGTTCGACCTGTTTTTTATGTCTGATTACCACAATACTGGCTACTCCTATGCATGGGTAAGGCCGCCGACGGAATTTTACGGCACCATGCCCTATCAGTCGTTTGATGGCATTAAAATAAGCCGCGACTGGGGCGACTTTGACAGCAGCTGGCGCTGGCGTTTGTCGCTGGGCAACATCGAATCAAAATTTGACGCCGATGTCATGGTTGAGTCAGATGATATCGACAGCACCGAAGCGAAGCCAATATTCAGCACCGAGCTTGGTTGGCAGTCGGGGCAGTGGCACTTGCGGGGCAGTTTTGCCCACATGCGCTTTAAGCACGAGCTCGGTGATGAAACTGAGCGCGAAGCGCTGCAAATGCTGAGCGATGAAATCAGTCCGTTTTGGCAAGACTTTTCCGGCATCGTCAACGAGTTTACCGAAGATTTTATTTTGCGCATTTGGTCGCTTGGCGCCTCTTGGGAGCAAGATGATTGGCACGTGCAAGGGGAGTGGAGCAATGTCGATTCGGATATCATTACCTTTGATGGCCAGCGGGCCTATCTGCAAGTGGCCAAACGCTGGCAAAATTGGCAACCTTTTATCACTGTCGGCTACGCCAAAGACGATTCTGAGGTGCGCTATGGGCCGCCGCCACCGGGCGTGCCTGTTTTAACTGAGTTTTATGAGGAAATGGTGAACTTTTCTCATAACATGCGCCATAATCAAAAGAGTATAAGCCTTGGGGTGCGCTGGGATTTTGCCAGCCAAAAGGCGCTCAAGCTGCAATGTGACCGTTACTACTTTGATGCTTGGTCCGGCAGTATCCATGGCCGTGTGGATTTTCGTTATCCAAATGATGAGATCCGCAGTTGGTGCACTGCCTCGTTTGATTGGGTGTTTTAGCTATGTTAGTCAGATTGACGTTGCTTTGCTTATTGCTGCTGCCCTTCGGCCCAAGTGCCGATGTCGGACAGAGCAGCTACTGGGTGGTAGTGGTCAATCAGCAATCGGGCTTGACTCAGTTGTCGCAAAAGCAGGTGATGAGCCTGTTTTTAGGCCGCGCTCAGTTTTTACCCTCAGGCCCGAGAGCCAAGACCTTTGATTACCCGATTGGCTCGGCAATGCGTGCCAACTTCTATTTAAGCTTGACCGGTAAAAACATCGCCGATATCGACGCCTATTGGGCGCGGCTGAGATATTCTGGCCGCGCCTCGCCGCCAGAGGCGCTTGACAGTGTCGAGCAGATCATCGAAACGGTAAGCAAAGAAAAGGGCGCCTTGTCCTATTTGCCGGCCAATTACGCCAAAGGCTTGGCCGACAAGGGCTTAGTTGCGGTGTTAACCATGAGGAGCCTTTAATGCGCTTTAGCAGGCTACAGCATTTTATTACCGCCATTATGCTTGGTTGCGCTTTGGTGTTGTCGATTATCTCCAGTCTTATTGCGTCAAAACTCATTCAAACTCAAGCCGAGCAAGAGATAATCTCGCTCAGCAATAACTTAATCTCGGCCATTCGGCCGACGGCGGCTGCGGCGGTGTTTGCCGGTAGTGACGGCCAAGTGTTGGCCAATGATGCGATCAACGGTTTGTTGGAAAACGATGCCATCTATTCGGTCAAGTTGGTGGGCTTTGCCGATGAATCAAACAAGGGCTTTACCTTGTCGGGTAAAAATGCCGGTGGCGGCAGCGCAATGCCTGCCATCACCGTGTCGCTTAAGTCGTTATTTGACGAGCAGGTGATGGGCGAGTTGATAGTTGAGCCAAGACGAGAGTGGATGACCCGCAATGCCAAAGAGAGCACCATGAATATGATCATGGTGTTGGTGGTGGTGATCTTTGCCACGGCGTTTTTAACCGCGCAGATCATTCGGGTTTGGTTGTCAAAGCCTTTGGTTGGGGTGGTGGAGCAGCTTAAGCAGGTCAGCCCCGGTGGCGACCAAAGATTGGATATTGCCGTACATTTAAGCGAAAACGAGATAGGTTGGTTGGTCACCGAGTTTAATGCCATGCTCGATAAGATGAAATCGGCGATTTTAACCGAGCGTGGCCTACGCCGGGATATGGAGCTGGTGCAACAGAGCCTAGAGAAAGCCAAGCAGGTCGCCGAGCAGGCAACTGAGGCGAAAAGTAACTTTTTGGCCACCATGAGTCATGAGATCAGAACGCCAATGAATTCGGTTTTAGGCTTTTTGGAGCTGGCCTTAGACGATGAGCACATCGGCGCCCATACCCGCCGTCATTTGCAAGTTGCCCAGTCATCGGCGCGGTTTTTGTTGCAGCTGATCAACGACATTTTAGATGTCAGTAAGATTGAAAGCGGTAAGCTGGAGCTTGATATTCATCCTTTTGATTTGGCTGCGATGCTGCAAGAAACTCATGATTTAATGGAGATAAAAGCGCAGGAGAAGTCACTGGCGCTCAATTTAAGCATTCCCGCCCAGCTTGCCCCAAGTTATTTGGGCGACCCTTATCGCTTACGGCAAATATTGATTAACCTAGTTGGCAACGCGATTAAATTCACCGACAAAGGCCGGGTTGATATCGCGTTGACTAAACTTGGCGACAACCGTTTTGAGTTTGCCATTGTCGATACCGGTATTGGGATTGCCGGCGACAAAATCGAGCAGATCTTAAAGCCTTTCACTCAGGTTGACGCCTCCATTACCAGGCAATATGGCGGTACCGGGCTTGGCACTACCATTTCATCGGAGTTGGTGCAGCTACTTGGTGGCGAGCTTAAAATTCAAAGCACCTTAGGCAAAGGCAGCCGTTTTTATTTTGAAATCGACATGCAGCCTTTGACTGAGATAACCAAAACCGTTTCAAGCAAAAATCGAAGTGCCAAGCCAGATAAAGCGCTCAGCTTATTGTTGGTGGATGATGTCATAGAGAATATTTCTTTGGCCAAAATTCATTTAGAGCGCCAAGGACATACGGTAGCAACCGCTGAAAATGGCTTAGAGGCCCTCGCGAAGACCGAGCACGAGGCTTTTGATTTGGTGCTGATGGATATTCAAATGCCAGAAATGGATGGCTATGAGGCCACCGTTGCCATTCGCCAGCAAAACAGCCATAACGCCACCATGCCGATTGTGGCTATGACTGCAAATGCGATGAAAGCTGAACATGATAAGGCCAAAGCGGTGGGGATGGACGATATCGTGGTCAAACCCATTGATTTTGCTCAGATGTTTGACACCATAGCGCGCCTTACCGGTGGGGCTGTGGGCGATACAAATACGGGAAAAAGAGCAACACAAGAGGTCGAAGTGCACGGTACTGGCGCGAAGCTGATTGATATGCAATCGGGGCTTGCTTCATGGCTTGATGAGCAGGCGTATTTAAAAGCTCTGGGGAATTTTAGCGTGCGTAATGAAAACACTCTTGAAGATTTGGCGATGGTGATAAATGTCGGAGATGTTGCCAAAGCCGATGCCTTGGTGCATAAAATCAAAGGGGCTGCCGGTAACCTACGTTTGGTGGCTTTGTTTGAGGCCAGCTGCGCCCTTGAGTCGAAATTACACCAACCTCAAGTGAGCCTAAATGTCGATATGTTTGCCACTTTTGCCACCACCTTACGTCAGACACTTGAGGCTGTGACGGCCTTGTGTCAGGTGAATGATGATGTCGAGCAAGATGAACAGCTGACGCTTGATAAAATGGCCTGCTCGGCGGCCATGCAGATCTTTATTGATGCCTGTGAGCAGCACGACCCTGATGCTGCCGAGTCGGCATTTGCGGCGTTACAACAATTTATGCCAAGCAGTGAGCTGGGCAAGGTGGATCAGCTGTTGCAGCAGTTTGATTTTTATGAGGCCATCGACAATATCAACCGATTGGCCGACAAACACGACATAGAGATCAAAGCCGAATGAACGGATCGCAAAATGACAAGCATTGGCGGGTGTTGGTAGTTGACGATGAGCCGAACAACCTTCAGCTGCTTAGGCAAATACTCAAAAGCAAATACAGCATTTCGTTAGCCACCAGTGGCCCGCAAGCGGTGGAGCTGGCGAAAAAATTTGAGCCGGATTTGATTTTGCTCGATGTGATGATGCCCGATGTTGATGGTTTTGAGACCTGTCGGCGGCTTAAGAGTGACCCGGTGACGGTGAAAATACCGGTGATTTTTGTTACCGCCAAATCTGAAATTGAAGATGAAAAACAGGGTTTTGATGTCGGCGCGGTGGACTATATTACCAAGCCTGTGTCGGCGCCGATTGTTCACGCCAGAGTGGCGACGCATTTGGCCTTATACGACCAGCAGCGTATGTTTGAAATTCAGCTTGAGCAGCGTACTTCTGAGCTTGCTGCAAGCCAAAATGCCGCCATTCATATGCTAGGTGAAGCGGGGCATTACAACGACGAAGATACCGGCGTTCACATTTGGCGCATGGCCGCCTATGCTGGCGCGATAGCCAGAGAGGCCGGGTGGCACGTGGTTAAAGCCAAACAGCTGCAATTTGCCGCGCCGATGCACGATACCGGCAAAATCGGTATTGCCGATGCCATTTTGAAAAAGCCTGGCAAGCTCACACCTGATGAGTGGACGGTGATGAAAACCCACGCCAAAATCGGTCATGACATTTTGGCAAAAAGTACCACGCCGCTATTTAAAATGGCGGCTGAGGTGGCCTTGCATCATCATGAAAAGTGGGATGGCAGCGGTTATCCTGAAGGGTTACAGGGCAGAGCTATACCCGAAAGTGCAAGAATTGTCGCCATTGCCGATGTGTTCGATGCCTTGACGATGGTGAGGCCCTATAAACCGGCATGGACGGTTAAAGAGGCGGTTGATGAAATCAAGCTGGGTAAGGGCAAGCACTTTGACCCGACACTAGTCGATTGTTTTATCGCCGTGCTGCCTGAGATTGAACAGCTCAAAGCTCAGTGGGACGCCAAAGAAAAGGCTTATCAGAGCCGTTTTTAGCCTTACTCACCGCGATGCACAATGCCTAAGTGTTTTTCCGCCGCTTTGACAACCGCAGGATCAATCGGTGGCGGCTCAATACTGACGTCTTTTGACAGCGCTTCAATCACAGTTTCAAGCACGGTGATGCGCGAATACCATTTCTTTTTGGCTGGAATGATATGCCACGGCGCATTAACCGTTGAGGTGCGAGAAAACATATCGTCGATGGCCACTTCATAGTCGTCCCAGCGCTTATGATTACGAATGTCTTCTTCGGTAAGCTTCCAACGTTTAATTGGGTCGTGCAGCCTTTGTTCAAAGCGTTTTAATTGCTCTTGCTTGTCGATATGCAAAAACAGTTTTACAAAACGCACATCATCGTCCATCAGCAATCGCTCAAATTCGTTGATCTCTTGATAGGCCCGTTGCCATTGATGTTCGCTGGCAAAACCTTCGATGCGCTCAACCAACACTCGACCATAATAAGAGCGGTCAAAAATACATAAACTGCCCGGCGCCGGGAGCTTTTGCTGAAAACGAAAAAGGTAGTGGGTGCCTTGTTCTTCTTTGGTGGGGGCGGCGATGGGGTGCACCGTGAAGCCCCTTGGGTCGAGCCGCTCAGTGATACGACGAATGCTGCCGCCTTTGCCTGATGCATCCCATCCCTCAAGCACCACAATCGCCCGCTTGCCTTGATGAAAATAAGCCTGCTGTACTTCTAGCATCTTCTTTTGCAGCTTTTTCAGCTGCTTCTCATAGCTTTCTTTGTCTTCAATAAAGGCTTGTTCAAAATCGACATCACCCAATTGCGGTGGATGATTGATAAGCTCAATCGGCGAAGGTTGATACATGATTTATCTCTAAAAGCTTCGGTTATTTTTGACCTTAGTCAATTGCGCTAGGGGTTGCAAGAAAATGGCGCTTTAGTTGTGGCGGGTTTGAGGGAGATCAA
>JBFHGJ010000048.1:0-40214 GCA_041583135.1 Alteromonadaceae bacterium
TGTTGCCATGATCCTTATCGGCTTTTTTGGTGGCGTGGTTACCGCGTGGCTATCGGTCGGTGTTGGTGAAATACTGGTGCTGTATCTCATCTTTAGAGGTTTTTGCACCACCATGTCAGTTGCCGCAGCGGTCACCGTCACTGCAATCACCGTATGGTCATCTGCCATCGAGCATTTCGTTTTCAATGATTTTGTGGTGTGGAAGGTCGTTTTATTTGCAGGCCCTGGTGCCATCATCGGCGGCATACTGGCCCGCACCATTGCAGGCCGCATTACCACCAAATCACTTAAAGTCGTGCTCGGCGCATGGATTTTCCTTATGGGGCTGGTGGCGTAAATAAAAAGGCAATTGGTGTGCATAGCACACCGCCGCCATTATGGCTGTAGCGTGCGGATTTATCCGCGATAAAATTTGGTCGAGGCTAAAGCCTCAAACTACAAAGGCAATTAATGCAGTTCGTGCGCACCTTTTGAAATGCATATAGAGTCTTAACGAGCACGTCTATTGGGACTCATTTGAAGAAGCCACCTTAGCCAATTTCTTTGCTGTCAATTGATACATGGCATCATTTGCTTTGCCGCTATTTTTGAGAAACGTCAGCGCCTGTTGATAGTATTCAACGGCCTTGTCGTTATCCTTAAGTCGTAGGTAAGTCTCGGCTGTATTTGACAGGAGCAAAACTTTGATGGTGTCGGTCCGTTCGCCTGTTAGGTTAAAACGGGTCATTTGCAATCTGATATCAAGTTCTTGTTTATATTGTTTGTGCCGCTGATAAGTGTCAGCCAGCCTTTCCGCCACATTTAACTTGTTGCTATCTGCAATGTTTAATTGGAGCAATGCCCGGGCGCCATCAATAAACCATTGGCTGTCTTCTAAACTTGCGTAAAGCTGGGTTAGCGTATCTGCACTATGGATAAGGTAGATATGCTGCGTAGGTGCTTTGCTGATTGCGGTTTTAAAATGCTCTAGGGCTTGGATCAGGTTGAGTTTGCTCTTGGCTATTTTTCCCAACATAAATTCAGCGAACGCCACTTTATCGTCGTCAGCGCCTCTCATCTGGCTAAAAGTTTCCTGAGCGATATCGGTATTGCCATCTGCCAGCGCTTCAATCAGTCGTTGCCGCTGGGCAATAGAAAAATAGTAGTGATTTTCATATACATAACGAGCAATAGATTGTAGTTCCTGGCTAAGGTTTTCTTTACGCTCTGGGTCTTTTGAGATTTTCCACTCAATCATCGCGAGATTGTTTCTTATTAGCCGTGCCTTATCTGCCTGCGCTGTAGCCTTTAGCGCTCGTTTGAGCGCGTGGTAGGTTTGCTGCAACTGCATTCTATCTTGTGCAAGGTGATAGGTTATTGGCGGTACTGGTTGAGACTGAACATAGCGGTCGTAACCTCTTTCAGCGCCAATGGCGACAATAGTCAACAACACGATGAATTTGACTAAGCGCACTGAAGGTAGGCGCTCAGACTTTTCTGCCCTTAATGCCATTGGTTTTCGCCCCAAGCGAGGGTGTTATGGGGAATCAGTGGCAGTACGATGTCCTTGTCGGAGTCGCCGTCGATATCAAATAAGTGAATTTTAGGGTTGCCGTAAATGCCCATGGTATCAAGGTGTTGCTCTGAACTTTGGCTAAAGCTGCCATTGCCTGGGTTTTCAAGGGAAATGATTTTACCTGGACCATAGCAAAACAGGTCGTCGTCATTGTCGTTGTCCATGTCGATGACGGAGGCTCTGGCACATAGGCTGTCCAATTGCATATCGGCTGCCGCGTTGAAAATACCCTGCTCGCTGTTGAAAAAGAAGCTCCACTGGGTTTCCCAAGTGCTGTTGGGTTTAACGTGTTCAATAATGAGATCCATTCTGCCATTGCCATTAAAATCGCCTATCATCGGGCGTTGATTCAGGTTGCCATTGGCAAATGTGGTTTGATGCTGAGGAGTTATACGCCACTGATTTTGCTCAAAGCTGGAAAGGTAGGTGTTAACGGTGAGGGTATTAGACCCATCTAGCAGCGTTAATATAATGTCATCAGCGCCATCTAAGTTAAGGTCTGCAACTTTGGCATCGACAAGCAGCAGGCGCTCGCCCGGCGCATCGGAGATGGCAATCTCTTGTATTGGCTGATCTTTCAAGAAGCGGCGCAAAATGAGGCTTAGCTGTGTCATTTCATGACTGTCAGGGTCATAACTGAAATGTCTTGAGATAGCAATAATCGCTTGTTTGTCACTTGCAACGTCGATTGCCGCCATATAATCAATGTATTCAAGAAGATTTTGAGTGTTGGTTCCTTTGTACAATGACTGCTCTGAGGCAAAGCCAAGCGGTGCACTACTTAGCTGCTGGTATAAATTGATTTCGCCATAGCTGGCGGCAACGATGTCTTTTTTGCCATCAAGATTGCTATCGATTAACGCAAGATGATCGTAACCGAAGTATGTTCTTGGCTTACTAAAAAGTAGGGTGGCATCCGGTAAGGTATTTGGGCTAATGGGACCTTGCCAGAGTTTAATGCCTTCGACACCTGCTGCTAAAAAGTCTTCATGGCCATCACCATCAATGTCGGCATTGTGCGTGGTGCTCACTTTTGAGAAGCCCGAGGTTTGTTTTGACAGGGTGATGGCTTTTTGTTGATAGCCAGATGGTAGTGAAGATGCGTCAAGATAATAAAACTGGTCTTTATACTTTAGGCTGAGCGCTATTTCTAAGTCGTCATCTTGGTCTAGATTAACCACATCGATACTATCATAAGCCCCAACGGCATAGGCAATGCCAATGCGTTTAAAAGCACTTGTGCCTATCCCGCTAAAAGCGAAGATGGTGTTGCCGTTACTTGGCTCTCCGGGATTGTTTGGGTTTGGTCTACCCGTTCTGTCAATGACAATGAGCTCTTTTACACCGTCTTGATTGATGTCTTGCATATCGGCGTTGGCAATCACTCTGGTGTCGTCAATCATATGCGCTTGATATTGCCGAGATTGCTGGCTCAAATAATAATGAATATCATTAAGCCCGTTGTCGGTGACGAGTAAATCGGTTTTGCCGTCAAGGTTGAAGTCAGTGGCAAAGATGGCTGTCGGCTGTTTAGACTCGGCAATCAATTGTGCAGGTTCAAACTGACCATTACCTAAGCCCCAATGTATTTTTAAATTATCAGCATAGCTTGCCATGGCAAAGTCGAGCTTGCCGTCATGGTCTAAATCTTCAAACAACCATTGGGTTTTTCTCACGCCGATTGGATTGCTTGGTACTATGGCAAGTTGCACGGGCGCAGCAAATTGGCCGGCACCTTGGTTGGCATACCAATAGATGACTCTATTGGCGTTGATCACAATATCTTCTACGCCATCGCCGTTGACATCGGCGGTTGTTACATCAACAATTTTGCGCTCAGTTTCATCTATCCAGTGAACTTGAGGCGTTTGGGGTTCGGTGAGGTCAATCCAACCGACACCTTTGCCTGCATAACCTCCGACAATCACCTCCGGTGTGCCATCTAGGTTGATATCGAGTTTAGCTAAGGTTGCGGGGCTGTCGTGATTGTCTGAGTTGACGATAGTGGCTAATTTTACTGGTGGTAGAGCAAAAGTGCCGTCACCTTGGTTTTTATACCAGTAAATGGCCGGTGCGGTGGCATCTGCGTGTTGAATAGCGATGATATCGATATCGCCATCTTTATCCCAATCGGCATAAATCGGTGAATGGGGCTTTAAGGTAATACTCTGGCTATCAATAAGTGCCTGCGGCTTGCCAGAAAATTGCAGCATGTTTTCTATCGACTCTGTCACTTCCAATTCGCTGCTTTGCTGTTCGTTGTCGGTGGCGGTTGCCCTAAAAGTAATGCTTTGGGCATCGACAACGGTTGGCGGGATAAAAGTGAGCGAGGTTTGTGTGGTCGAAACAATTTCAACTGTAGGGCCTGAGAGTTGTTGCCACTGAACATCACTTATCGTGCCATCATCGCTTAAGTTCAATTTAACCGTTGAGGTACGGCCTTCTTTAATCTCTGTACTGACCAATTCGATTTGTGGCGCTTCATTTACCGGCATGACCGTGGTGGTATATTCGGCTGTTGCGCTTTGGTTGTCGGTGGTGGTTACCGACAGTTTAAAAGTGAGCGTTTGTGGTCCGTCAAAAATCAATACCGTAGGGGTGGTGAAGCTTAGTTCACTACTGTTGCTTTGCGCTATTGCTACCGTCGGACCACTAACTTGCGTCCAAGAATATTGGCTGATGGTATCAGGGCTTATTACCTGCGAGGTAATGGTGACCGTCGTTTGCTCATTGACTTGCTCAGGCCCTGACAAGGCAATTTGGGCTGGTGGGTTATTGTCATTGGGTGGTGTGGTTGTTTGGCTGGAAGTGCCGCCGCCACACGCTTGAACGGTTAAACATAACGCCACGACAGCGCCTAATCGGCACGACTTGAATTGAACCATTTGTATCTCCTTAAATACGACTAAACCTTGCTTTTTGTGATAATCCCAAGCGAGCAACTTGATATATGGCCGTCATCTTATTATGTATTCACTAAATGCTCAATCCCGTCGCTGCGCAAATGTGATCTCAAAACGCGTGCCGCTACCTAGTTCGCTATCACATTCAATCGTGCCGCCGAGCTGCTCGTTGATAAGGTTTTTAACAATGTACAAACCCAGCCCCGAGCCGCCTTCACCCATCTTGGTGGTGTAATACTTCTCAAATATGTGTGCTTTGGTATCTGACCCCATGCCTTTGCCGTTGTCTTGTAGTCGTATGTGAACATTGTTGTTTACAGCGGTAGCATCAATGTGAATGTGGCCGGGTTGATCTGGGCCAAATGCATGAGTCAGAGCGTTATTGACGAGATTAACTAAAACTTGGGATAGGGCGCCTGAAGGGGCTTTGAGGTAAATATCGTCCTGGCAGCTGATCTCAATTGATTGGCGGGTGCGTTTAATTTTAGGCGTTAAAATGTGAATAATGTTTTGCAAAAATGGCTTGAGTTCAAACTCGGTAACCGCTGCTGAAAATTCACCGACGACAACCTGCTTAAAACTGTCAACCAACTTATTGGCGGCGCCAATGCTCGATAACACGATATCAAAGGTATCTGAGGCGCTTTCTAAGTATGCCTTGAGCGCTGATTTTGACAGCTTGCCATCCATCAAATTCATTGTCAGTTTTTGATTTTTGTCGGCCAGTGATGAAATGGCGGTGTTTGAAATGCCAAGAGGTGTGCCTAGCTCATGGGTTAGTTCGCCCACCAGCTCGCCTAAATGGCTGAGCTTTTCAGTGCGTTCCAACTGTTCGTCTTTGATCTGAGCGAGGCGTTCCAAATCAACGTTCTGGGTGCGTAGCTGTGCGATAAGGTCATCTCTGATGGTCATCAGTTTACGCAGTTGTAGGTGAGTGAGCACTCGCGCACAAAGTTCTTCTTGGCGTATCGGCTTGGTCACATAATCGACGGCGCCGATTTGAAAGGCTTGTACAATGTCTGATACATCAACTCTGCCGGTGACAAAAATGACTGGAATTTCCCGCAGATCATGAAGCGACTTTATGCGGCGACAGGTTTCAAAGCCATCGAGGCCGGGCATCATCACATCAAGCAAAATCAAATCTGGTTGATACAGGCTGGCAATGCGAATTGCCTTTTCACCATCAAACGCAAAAGAGACATCAAACCCTTCTTTTTCCAAAATACTGGTGATCAGTTCCAAGTTCTCTTTTTTATCGTCTACCACCAAAATTTTACTGCCGACGGTATTGACGGGTTCATTTGACACGACCTACCTCCTTTAGGGCGTCAATAAAACCGTCCATATCATAGTTCTCTACATAGGCCAGTAAGTGATAGCCCAATGGTTTGTTGTGAGTATCGGTTAATAGCTGCTTCTCGATATATTCTTTGACAAAAGACAGCCGGTTTAGCTCTGCCGCCATTTGCAACTGCTCAAAGGCGTCGTCGCTGAGCTGATATTCGCTAAGCTTGACCGGTGAATCTTGCGGTGGTTGATCTGCCGGCGCCAGCTCTATCTGTTCAAACTTATTCTGACCAAAGTCGAGCAGACAGTTGTAGATATCTGAAAACAAAAAAGGTTTGGGTATGAAAACATCAAAGCCAAGGTCGATGTAATATTGAATTTCATGAGCAAGGCTAAAAGCCGAAATGGCAACGCAAACAAGCGCAGGTTGATTCACCTCCTTGCGGATCACATCAATGGCTTCATCGCCACGCATTACCGGCATCAAAATATCCATAAACACGATATCGAATGTCATATTTTTGATTTTTTCAATCGCTTCTTTACCGTCTACGGCGTAAAACACGTCAATGTTGATCTCTTGCAATAATCGACCGAGTACATCGCGGTTGGCTTCGATATCATCGACCACCAAGGCCTTATAGATTTGTCCGGGCTTTAAGCGAATGTTTTGCACCTCAGGGGGCTTAACCGACTCGACGCCTTCAAGACAGGGCTCAAGGGGAATGGTCAGCATAAATGTAGAGCCTTGGCCCAGTTGTGACTCAACGACAACTTTGCCGTCCATTAGCTCAACTTGTTTATCGGAGATGGCCAAACCGAGACCGGTACCGCCTTTATCCATACCAGCTTTACCTTGAGCAAAGTTGGTAAACAGGTTATCAAGCTCTGTCGTACTCATGCCCGGCCCGCTGTCTTTAACCTCTAGTTGGTAGACATGGGGGCTACTTTGGCTAAGTGTCATACGGACAAAGCCGCTGTCGGTAAACTTGACGGCATTACCGAGTAGGTTGATTAACACTTGACGCAACTTACCCTGATCGCCATACACCGGCAGATGCTGCTCAAGTTGGTTGATAAACTGCCACTTCAGGGACTTTTGTTCGCAGCGAAATGAAAACATTTGCCCGACATCTTCCAGTAGCGCACCTAAATCGAAAGCCGATATTTTTAGCTCCATCGCCCCGGCTTCAATTTTTGAGATCTCCAACACATCGTTGATGATCTCCATCAGGTGGTTACCGGCTTTGTCGATTTTAAACAGGGTTTCTTTTTGTGCTTCGCTGGCCTCCGGCGCTCTGATGAGCAGTTGGGTAAAGCCCAAAATGGCGTTCATTGGGGTGCGGATCTCATGGCTCATATTGGCCAAAAATTGACTTTTGGCTTGGCTGGCCTGTTCGGCTTTTTGTTTTTCAACCGACAGCTCTTTGGTGCGTAATGCCACCTTGGCCTCGAGGTCGCTGTTGAGTGTTGAAAGTGACAGTTGTAAAGACAAATTGGCGCTGGCTATTTCAACATAATGACCAAAAATATCGAGAAGTTGTTGCTGTTGTCTGTCTATTTCTTCTTGATTATCAATGGCTAAGAACAACTGGTGTGGTGATTTGCTATCGCGCACTGGCAACAACGCAAGATGGTGAGAAAATTGATTATTTTGCTGGTGGCTGAGTGCCAGCAGCTCGGCAAATTGTTCGAGCCAATGTGGCGGGTCATCAATGTTGTTTGAGTGATGCAAAAATGCCGGTTCATCAGCGGCAAGGTCGAGTAGGGCATAATAAACCGGTTGCGGATTATAAAGTTTACCAAGGGGCAATAATGTTGCCAGCTCTTTGCGCAAATGCTCAAAAAATTGCACAAAATTGGTGGCGGTGAGTAATTGTTCCGAGTGGGCCATGATCTTAGAAAGTGCCTGGCGATAGCTCTCGGTACGGATCAGTTCGGCATATCCCCTAAGCGCGGCGATCACCGTCGTGCAGAGCTTATCTTTGCTCAGCTCGGTTTTGTTTTTATAGTCATTAATGTCGTAATCAAGAATAATTTCAGCTTCAGGGGCATAGCCGGGTTGACCGGTACGCAAAATGATACGGGTGAGATGATTGTCAACGTCTTCACGAATGGCCTTAGCCACCTCAAGGCCAGCGGTTTGGGTTTCCATCACCACATCCAACAAGACCAGTGCGATATCTGGGGTGTTTTTGACCAGCTCAATGGCTTCAGGGCCATTGTGGGCATGTAAAAAAGCCAGTGGTTTGTTTTCAAATGTGAGTTCAGATATTGCAAACTTGGTGACTTGATGAATACCGGGTTCGTCATCGACGATAAGAACCTTCCAAGGGGGGAGTGTGTTGCTGATTTGCTCATCTTCTTCGTCGGCAAAAAACAAATCGTCGTCATCGCCGAGGAAGTCATCTTCATCTTCTAAAAAGTCGGTTGTCATCCTGCACAATCGTCGTTAACTAAATTTAATTCTTTGAGTGTAGGAGAAAATGCCTATAGTGACCAAAATTATAGCGTTTAATGCGCTAAAATTCTCTTTCTAGGCTGGAGAAGCGCGCCAAACTTACGTAAAATGCTGACTTTATCAAATTCCAAAAATAGTTTCAGGCGCATTAATGGCTTTAAATGTTGTTATTTTGGCGGCGGGTAAAGGAACTCGAATGCATTCGACCTTACCTAAAGCCCTTCACCCAATTGCCCATAAGTCGATGGTTAAGCATGTTATCGATGCGGCAAAATCTCTCGGAGCAGAAACAATCAACGTCGTTTATGGTTTTGGTGGTGATATGTTACGCCAGCAGATCGTTGATCCAGACATCCATTGGGTTGAACAACAAGAGCAATTAGGCACAGGTCATGCCGTGGCGCAGGCCATTCCGCATATTCATGATAATGACGAAGTATTAATCCTTTATGCCGATGTGCCGCTCATTCGCGTTGAAACGCTTAAGAACCTGTTGCTGGTTAAGCCTGATGAAGGTATTGGACTGTTGACAGTTAAATTGCCTAATCCTACAGGATATGGTCGCATCATCCGCCATAGCGGAAGCATCGTCGGAATTGTTGAGCACAAAGATGCCAGCGACGAGCAACGTGAAATCAACGAAGTGAACACCGGTATTTTGGTGGCCGACGGCGATAAGCTAAAACACTACTTGGCCAACTTGTCTAACGACAATGCGCAGGGTGAATACTACCTGACCGATGTTATTGCGATGTGTCATGCCCAAGGGCATCAAATTAAAAGCGCCCACCCTGTCAATAGCCTAGAGGTTGAAGGGGCGAACAATCGTGTGCAATTGGCACAACTAGAGCGAGAGTATCAACACCGTCAAGCCGAGATCTTAATGACTGAAGGCGTCAGCCTGCGCGACCCTGCCCGCATTGATGTACGTGGTGAGGTTAGTGTTGGCCGTGACATTGAAATTGATGTCAACGTTGTTTTGCAAGGAGAGGTTAAGATCGGCAATAACGTCAAAATTGGCGCCAACTGCGTGATCACCGACACCATCATAGGTGACAATGCGGTCATTAAACCCAACAGTGTGCTTGAAGGTGCCGTTGTTGGCAGTCATTGTGCGGTTGGGCCATTTGCTCGCTTGCGTCCGGGCGCCGAACTACGTCAAGGCGCAGCTGTCGGCAACTTTGTAGAAATGAAAAAATCCATACTTGGTGAAGGTGCCAAAGCGGGTCATTTGACCTACTTGGGCGACGCTGAGATTGGTGCAGGTGCCAACATTGGCGCCGGTACGATTACATGTAATTATGACGGTGTGAATAAGTCAAAGACCATCATCGGCGAGGGCGCTTTTATCGGCTCAAACTCATCGTTGGTCGCGCCAGTTAAAATCGGCAAAGGCGCAACCGTTGGTGCTGGTTCAACCATTACCAAAACCGTCGAAGATGAAGTGCTGGCCATTGGCCGGGGCAAACAGGTCAATCTAACTGGCTGGAAAAAGCCAGTTAAAAGAAGTTAAGGAATCAATAACATGTGTGGGATTGTCGGTGCCGTTGCTGAGCGCCAAGTATTGAATATATTGCTCGAAGGCCTTAAGCGCCAAGAGTATCGTGGATATGACTCTGCCGGTGTGGCATTGGTCGATGACAAAGGTCAGTTGGTTCGTGAACGCCAAATCGGTAAGGTACAAAACCTTGTCGATGCCTTGGAAAAGTCACCAATCGGTGGCACGACCGGTATTGCTCATACCCGTTGGGCGACTCATGGTGGTGTGACGCAGCCTAATGCTCATCCACATATTTCACAAAATACCATTGCCATGGTGCATAACGGTATTATTGAAAACCACGAAGAGATCAAAGTAAAACTGCGTGACTGGGGCTACCAGTTAGACTCAGAAACCGACAGTGAAACCATTGCTCACTTGATCCACCACGAACTGAAAAACTGCGATACCTTGGTTGAAGCCGTACAAAAGACTGTACCGCAGCTAGAAGGTGCCTATGGTACTGTGGTGATGAACAGCTTGGACAAATCCAATATCGTTGTGGCCCGTTCAGGCAGCCCGTTGGTGATTGGCTTGGGTATTGGCGAAAACTTTATTGCCTCTGATATTCTTGCCTTGTTACCTGTGACCAATCGCTTTATTTATCTTGAAGAAGGCGACGTGGCTGAAGTAACCCGTACCAGCGTGAGCATTTTTGACGTTAACGGTAACCCGGTAGAGCGCGAAGTACATGAGTCAGATGCTTCTCATGAAGCCGGTGACAAAGGCGAGCATCGCCACTACATGATGAAAGAGATCTTTGAACAGCCGATCTCAGTGCGCTACACCTTAGATGGCCGCTTGACCAAAGAGAGTGTAAACGACTTTGCATTTGGTGAAAATGCCAAAGCCATTTTTGAACAAGTTGAGCACATTCAAATTATTGCTTGCGGCACCAGCTACCACGCCGCGATGGTGGCGAAATACTGGCTTGAAGCCTACGCCAATATCAGCTGCAATATCGAAATTGCCAGCGAGTTTCGCTACCGCAAAACCTACACCCACAAAAATAGCTTGTTGGTGACCATTTCTCAATCGGGTGAAACCGCCGATACTTTAGCCGCGTTGCGCTTGGCCAAAGAGTCTGGCTATATGTCGAGTCTCACCATTTGTAACGTGCCGGGTTCATCTTTAGTGCGCGAATCGGATTTGGCATTTATGACCAAGGCCGGTGCTGAAATTGGTGTGGCCTCAACCAAAGCCTTTACCACCCAGCTGGTGAGTTTGTTGATGTTGGTGATTGCCGTAGGCAAAGAGCGTGGTATGAGTGCTAAGACGCAAAAGGATTTGGTTGTAGCCCTTAACAGCTTGCCTACTAAGATTGAAGAAAGCTTAAACTTAAACGACGCTATTGAAGCGTTGGCGAAAGAGTTTGCCGACAAGCATCATGCCCTATTCCTAGGCCGTGGTGACCAATACCCGATTGCAATGGAAGGTGCGCTCAAGCTCAAAGAGATCAGCTACATTCACGCCGAAGCCTACGCTGCCGGTGAGCTCAAACACGGCCCACTGGCCTTGATTGATGCCGATATGCCAATCGTAGTGGTTGCGCCGTGTAACGACTTGATTGAGAAACTCAAATCAAACGTCGCAGAAGTACGCGCCCGTGGCGGTATTTTGTATGTGTTCGCCGACAAAGAAGCCAACTTTGAAAACGACGGCTCGATGCGTGTTATCAACGTACCACACGTTGACGACATACTCGCACCCATCATCTACACCATCCCACTACAACTGTTGAGCTACTACGTTGCCATTATTAAAGGCACCGACGTAGACCAGCCACGTAACCTTGCTAAGAGTGTTACGGTAGAATAGGTTTAAGGGTTTGGTAAAACCACCAGTACCGCGCAGATTTAATCTATAAAGGATTATCTGCTGCGGGCTGGTGGTTTTTTATTGGCTAAATTAAAGCCATAATGTAGGCGTACCGAACGCGCCATTTCTATCTTCTAACACCAATCTTGTACCATCTAATCGGTGCGCATGGCGGCACCCTACATTTTAGGTCTAAGCGTAATTTGTTCGTTCATATATAAATTTTGGCTTAATTTGAGCAGGCAGTTGCCCATGATCTGCCGGGCTGAATGCTTTGTTGTATTCGCGCGAGCTACCACAACCATTTCTAAGCCCCGATATGAATAACCAATACTAATATACAGCCCCTAATCGATGATTAGGTAGCCAGTTGCTTAGTGCGTGGTGTAAGGTTTTTTAACTAAAAACCCCGTCATTTTTCTTATGAATCTTTGAATAATGCCCTAGGTGAAAATAGCCCAAATGCCGATAAGAGGTTCATTGCTGGTGAGCAGATAAGTCAAATGACGCTCAACCTAAACGATATCAGTCTTAAATTTAAGGTGGCATAAATGGTGGTTGAATTTTTTAGATCGGGATACAACTTCATGTGCTTGAGTAAGTAGGGTGTAGAGAAATTTTAATAAAAATATTTGTATAAAATTCAAGGTATTAAAAAATAGGTTAAATTTTTTTGCAAAAAGCCCTTGGGTTTTAAAAACACTATCCCTATATCTTTATTAGGCAGCCAGTAGGGGCCTAACGCAATCGATAAGATACGCCAGATGGGTATTAAACAGAGATTGCACTTAACAACATTAATCAATCGCCCGTTCGTAAGAAAGGCACACTAAATATTGCTTTATTTGAGGATATTATTATGCGTAACGTAGACTTAACTCCTTTGTACCGTTCTTTTGTTGGCTTGGATCGCTTGGCTTCTATGATGGACCATGCTGCACGCCAAGACAAACAAGCGTCATACCCTCCATACAACATTGAGCTTATCGCCGAAGACAAATATCGTATCACCATGGCTGTTGCCGGGTTTACCGACGATGAGTTAGACATTGAGTTTCAGCAAAACAATCTGGTTGTACGCGGCACTAAAGCGCCGGCACCAGAAGATGCGAAACCGAAAGAATTCTTATATCAGGGTATTGCCGAGCGTAACTTTGAGCGCAAATTCCAGTTAGGTGACCACGTCAAGGTCATCGACGCCAGCATGAAAAACGGCTTACTCAACATCGAACTAGAACGTGAGATCCCTGAGTCGTTAAAACCGCGCAAGATCTCCATCAATAAAGGTGGCGCGCTGATAGAAGACCAAAGCGAATAATCTCCGCCTAATTGATTGTCTCCCATATGTTTTGTAAAACCCGGCCTTGCGCCGGGTTTTATGTATATGGAGATACGGTATGCCTACGTTGTCTGGAACATTCGTAGGCGATGTATAGGGATATAAGGTGTTTCCACCTGCTATCGCCGTCAGGCCAAAGCTTTAATCGCTGCCGGTACTGGCACCGGCTTTTTGCTGCTGTTAATGCAAACTAAAGTGACTTTAAGTTCGCATAAAAGTTCATCTGCTCTTTTGATGGTTTGTGCGACATCTAAACTGCTATTACCAACACGTACAATGCTAGAGCTAACGGTTAGGCTATCATCCATTAACGCTGAGCCTTTAAATTCAATGTTCATCGCAACAACGGCAAATACTGAGTCGAGATTGCTGGGTTGCCAACCGCTGGTTCGAAAGTGCTCTATGCGCGCCCTTTCGGCAAATTTGAGGTAGTTGGCGTGATAGACGTGTCCGGCACCATCTGTATCTTCATAATAAACCCGCACGGGTAGCGTAAAGGTTGTCATAGCCGCTCTTTTATTGGCAAAAGGAAGCGTTATTGTATGTTTTTGGCTGGCTTAAACCAAGCGCCAAGCCATATAATGGCTAGCAATTGGTTTTCTATCGGGTAAGCGCTTTTACTTATGGATCAAATGGATAAGACAGCGGTATTGTGGCAATGCCAAAGTGGCGAGGCACGTCAATTGTGGCTTAAAAGGCAGCTCGCTCAATTTAACCGTCATATTAGCCCGAGTGCTAAAGCGGCCAAATACGATAAAATGGCACTGGATGCCTTTGTCTTCTATCGTGGCACAGCCCATCTTTACTATGATGATCTGGCCAGCCAAAACGTATTGCAAAAAAGCTATTTTAACCCCGAGACCGCGCTATGTTGGTTACAAGGTGATATGCATGTTGAAAATTATGGCGTATTTTGTGATGGCAAAGGTGATGTGATTTATGATCTGAATGATTTTGACGAAAGCTGGATAGACAGTTATCTATATGATTTATATCGCCTTGCGGTGTCACTACTGCTGGTGTTGCAAAGGCAAAAAACACTAAGCGATAATGTGACAATCGACGCCACTACGTTGTTGAATTGCTTGTCGGATAGTTATTTGCAACGCTTGAGCGAGTTGGCCGAAAAACCACAGCTAAAGAGTCAAAAAATGACCGAGCAACAGGCATACGGTAAGCTCAAAAAGTTTATGTCTAAAGCCAAAGCCGCCAACAGTAGAGAGAAAATGTTGGATAAATGGACCTTAACCGACCATGGGCAAAGGCGGTTTAACTTTGCACTCGATAAACTTAAGCCTGTCGATAACCTCACCGTTGAACAAATCACCAAGGAAATACAGGCTTATCACCATCAACTAGAGAGTTCACTCCAAGGTAATAATGCTTATTTTCGAGTGATTGATGTTGCCCAGCGGCTGAATGCTGGTACTGGCTCCCTTGGCACTGAGCGCTATTACGTTCTAATTGACGGCCATAGCCCCGATTTGCATGATTATCGTATATTAGATGTTAAACAACAGGGACTACCTTCTCATTATTCCTATCTGTCGAATCAAAGCTTAAAGCGAATGAAGGCTCTCTTTCCTAACGATGCTCAGGGTTGTCGAGTGGCGGCTGCGCAAGAGGCGATGTTGGTGCACGCCGATGAGCACCTAGGCAGTATTTTTATTCACGGCCGCTCTTTTTCCGTTAGAGAGCGCTCACCCTATAAAAAAACGTTAAATACCACCAAGCTAACCAAAGACAAGCATTTGTATGATTTGTCGGCGCAATGGGGAAGTATTTTGGCTACAGCCCATGCTAGAGCGGAAAGGCCTGTGAAGTGGGCGGGTGGCAATAACTTAGAAACCCTACTTGGTAACCTTGATGAAACTGACTGCCAGCGTTTTGCCCAACAGCTTGTTAATTTTGCTACTGGGTACAGTCGTCAGGTCTTGTTGGATCACGAACTTTACCTTTCACTAAAGGCGCAGCTATTACCCTGTGGTTAGGCTTATTCTGCAAAGTGTGGATTTATGTGCTAATTGCTTGATTTCTAAACGGACGTCCACATAACCGACTGACAACAAGCGGTAAATCATCTAAGCTGTCACCATATTGCTTTAATTGTAACAAATTCTAATAACTTGAATATGGCCAACCGTTTTGTCATTGCTGTGGCTTTATTGCTTAGCTGGGCTTGTCACAGTGCCAGTTATACGCCAACTTTTTCGCTGCTGACCGATAGCTCTAGCGTCGTTAACTCTAAGTACGACAGCGCTTTTGTTCATCGTGCGTTACTTGATATTGGTGTTGAGGCCAACTGGGGTAAGGCTTGGCAGGGGTTTGCCAATGCGCAGGCCCAACGAGGCGATGATGGTTCGGCTGTCGCTGGTGATATTCAAGCCTATTCCAATATCGATGCAGAAAATTACACTCGCTTGTCCGAATATTGGCTCAATTACTCTCAGGCACAATGGCGTTTCAAATTCGGCCAAGTCGATGTGAATAGTGAGTTTGCCTATGTCGATTTTGGTGGCGAGTTTATTCAGTCGTCAATGGGCTTTAGTCCAACCATTTTTGTCATGCCGACCTTTCCTCGCCCGGCGTGGGGAGCAATGGCGTTTTATCAATTCAATGAACAGACCAATATTGGCTTCGCAATAAGTGCTGCTAACGGCCAGCACGACTTTGACGAGCAATTTTATATTGCCAATTTACGCTCTGCCTTGGGCAATGGTGAGTTAGAGCTTGGGCTTTGGCATCACAGTGGCGACTTTGAGCAATTATCAGGTTTACGTAGTGAAAAAGGGGCTTTGGGGATATTTGCAACTTACAATGCACAATTGAACCAAACCACCGGGTATTTTTTACAATATGGCGAGACAGATGAAAGCGTTTCAGAAATCTATCGTCATATTGGCGCTGGCGTGCAGTTTAGCCAGCCCTTTGGCAGGGAAAATGACATAAGTGGTGTCGGGGTAACCAGTGTTTGGCTGAGCCCTGATCTTAATGCCGATACGCGCAAAGAAACCAGCATTGAAGCGTTTTATTTATGGCAGGTCAGTGATCATTTTAGTGTCAAACCGGATGTTCAATGGATCAAAAACCCAAGTGGCAATACGTCAAAGGGGCATCCATTGGTATTTACCTTGAGATTGAATGTGGCCTTTTAACGATTGAGTAGAATATGAATAATTTAAATTTATCGGCAAAAAGTTACCTACTGGCAGGGGGCATTTTTATTCTGTTATTGGCGCAGGCACTTTGGTTGCGCTCGGATATGCATAATATTGCCGATGCTGTTGATTTTGAACAAACCACACTGGGGCCTACCTTAGATGCCGTTGAGGAATTAAAGCTCGGGGTTATTGAAGTGCAGCAGTGGCTGACAGATATCAGTGCGACTCGTGGTCTTAATGGGTTTGATGATGGCAAAACCAAAGCCAAAAAACAGTATGAGAAGGCACTGTCAAACATCGCTGAGATCAAGCGACTTAGCCCTGAATTCAGTGGCTCTCTCACGACTTTTAAGGTGCACTTTGACGCTTTTTACCAAGCGGGCGTTGAAATGGCCGAGGCATATATTGCCGGAGGTCCTGCATCTGGTAATGCCTTGATGGGGAGCTTTGACAAAGCGGCTGAGTCGATGAAAAACGATTTGGAAAAGCTGGTGAGGCAAGTCGAAGCGATGCAGAGCAAGTCCAATGACCAAGTTAAGACATTGGCACAACATGGTGCGTTTCTTGGCAACATGACGGTTTTTGTCGCGTTGGGTATTGCCGCTATTTTGATATGGTTTATTCGCATTTTGTTGTTGAAGCCTGTGGTTGAGCTACAACACGTATTTGAGCAACTCAATCGAGGCAACGCTAACTTAGATTTTAGTTTTGATGTTCAACAGCAAGATGAAATTGGCAAAATACAACAGTCGTTTAATGCGTTTTTAGCCAAGCTGAAAGTGATGGCGACGCAGGTCAATGAAAAATCAGAAGGCATTTATCTTCATGTTGAGGCGCTACACCGGGTGTTTGCCTCGACCAAGCAGAGTATTGAGCAGCAGCTTAGCCAAGTCGATTCGTTATCGGTGGCGATGAATGAGATGTCTTCGACTTCTAATGATGTGGCCAAAAGCTCTGAGGAGGCTTCCAACCGTATCGGTGAAGTTCAGCAGCATCTGGAAACCGGCTTTGCGCTGGCGAACGATACTCGCGTGGCGACTGCCAGCGTATCTGAGCAGCTCAAATCTTCCCAAGCGGTGATCAACGAGTTGGAGCAGAGCACCAATACCATCAATCAAATGGTCGATAACATTGAAGGCATTGCCGAACAAACCAATTTACTGGCGTTGAACGCCGCAATTGAGGCGGCTCGTGCCGGCGAGCAAGGCAGAGGCTTTGCTGTGGTTGCCGATGAGGTTCGCTCACTGGCTTCACGCACTCAAGAGTCAACCATCCAAATCAACAGTATTATCAAATCGTTGCAGAGCACTGCGCTTGAGGCTGTTGAAAAAATGGAGCAAAGCAATGCCAAAGTGCAAGAGTGTGTGAGCTATGCCGAGCGTAATAGTGAATCGATGCAGGCGCTGAAATCTATCATGGCACAAGTGAGTGACATTATTTTTCAAACGGCCAGTGCGATGGATCAGCAATCGAGTGTCATTGAAAGCAATTCAACCAGTTTGCATGCAATTAAAGACGCCTCAACTGACTCTGAGGCTGGCTTGCGCGAAAGCTATCATGCGGTGGACGAGTTGAAAGAAGAAGCCATGTCATTGCAGCAGGTTTCTCGTTCATTCGGTCATTAAATGGCCTGTTACTCTAGGGTGTAAGGCGCATAAGCAAAAAGCGCAAAGCAGCGCTTTTTGCTTGTTCAGTCCGCTAAATTTCTTTCCACACCAGCGCTTTACCCGGCTCTTCTCCCAAGGTCCACCATTTTGCCTGATAGTGTTTACCATTGTGGCTCACGCTATCGCCGCCGACGTAAACTTTGGCTTTATCCCAAGCCGCAGCGGCGAGGTTGGTTACCGTCACCTTGAACGACCGTTGGGTGGTGAGTTTGCCGTCGGACACTGCAACCGATAAGCTAAACGCGCTGTCTTGCGTCACGCTGGGGGCGACCAGATTCAGGTTGGCACCATCTACAGAGTAGGTAAAGTCAGCGGGGACAGTCCATTGATAGCTTAAGGGATCGTTTTCATCATCAAAGGCATGGACATGAATTTGATTGATACTCTGCTCGGGAACCGATAGATCTGGTAGTTCATGAACCGTCGGGGCGGTGTTACCGGTGTTGGGTGTAATGCTCAACTGATAAGTTTGTTCTGCGCTGCCAAGCCATACCTGATTGGCTGGAATATCGGCTTCATCAAAGGCAATGTCGCCTTGAGTATTTTTCACACCGATGCGCAACAGGTGGCTGTTATCGAGCACCAACGTTGTCGCCAAGTCTTTTTGCCATTGCGAGAGATTTTCTTGAGTGACCTTTAGCGCCTGAGCGATCAGTTCATCACCGCTGGCTGAAAACAATCTGAAACTGACGATATCGCCAATATTGGCCGTTTGGCCCTGCTTGATGAAATAACCGGCCGCCGACCATTGGTCGTTGGTGTCTCCGGTTCTTTTGATGGTAATGTCGGCGCAGTTATAAAAGCCTTCACCGGCTGGGTCTACCCGCTGCCACCGTGAATACAACAATGCGTCGCCTTGGCGATCGGCGGGGATGGTGACATACATTTCATAAAAGCGGCGCCCGTCTGGGTCTTTGATGAAATCGATATTGCCGTGTGCTGCCACTAACTCCAAATCCGCCCATTTGAGTGTTGTTGTGGCACTGTCAAAGCCAGGTTTAGACAAATAAAACTGCCAAAAACTAGGGTTGTGTGGGGTTTCAGCCAAAAAACGCACTTTGATTTGGCCGTTGGCATTAGGCGTCACTTCGGTGCGTTGCCAATATGGCGAGGGTAAGTCCATGCCGGATTTTAGGCTATGGCCTGCGGCGCAAAGCGTGCCGTCAGGCACTGACTGTTCGACCGCTTGCTGGTTATAAAAATCAGCAGTGAGCGCTGAGAACTCAGGCTGCTGGGTAAAAGGGTAATGGCCTGAGCGCAAAAATGCTTCGCGGCAGGCGGCATTGGGAATGTTACTGCCATCGGCTGGCCACCAATAACCGCCTTGAGCGGCACAATAGGCTTGGCGCGCCATAGGGCTGGTGAGGTAGCCGTGAGCCGATGTCAAGTTGGGGGTTGCCAGTACCAAAGCGCTAGCGGCCAAAAGCAAGCGCTTTGCGCCTTTACCATGGCTTGAGTGAGTCATTATTGTATTCATGATTTAATTCTCAACTTGTTGTTTTTATTTAAACTGATCATCAAAGGGTGAAATGACATCGCTGTCATTTGTTTTTAAAGTATAGGCGCAAGCTGGTCAATAAAACAACAGGTTAATTTGTATCCTGTTTGATACATGCGAGAATTGGTTAAAAATGGTGGTGATTTTTACAGTTGAGGGTATTTAAATAGCTGAATTTAAAATGATTATTTTGTTTGGTGTCTGACCCCTTGGTTAGGGGCTTTAGAGAGATAGCAAAAACCTAGGCGGGTTAGGCCTAGGTCTGGGTGTTTGTTGACACTCATTCGCAGATGTCATTGCGAACTACAGTGCGTCCTCATCGTAAGTATCGCGCTCAGATGAGTCTGACGGTACACTGCCCAAGGTGACGGTAGATTTTCGCATCGCGTGTTTTTTGTATTTTTGCCATAAACGCTCAACGCGGGTTTCTGCGTTGCGTTCACCGCGACAACACTGTACGAAATTAACCTCAACTTGGTTATCCGCTTCGGCCAAACCTTGTTCTAATGAGAACAAGCGTTGACCTAATTCTTCCAACAGTTCGGCTTCAGGGATTGAAAAATAACCACTTTTGCTGAATCCATATGGAAAGTTAATGTCATCATAGAATGTGCCTGATGCTTTAAAGCCATGAATCAATTCCATAGTCTCCACCTTTTTCACAATCACATGTCTGGTTTTCGCGAGTATGCGCGTAGTACAATGGCGAGTAAAACAAATATTTTTTATCGTTTCGACAACGTAAATTTTCATGGATACAGTGCTGATAAAAACCTTTCTAGAGCTTAACCAATGCCGCCATTTTAGTAAGGCGGCGGAGAGTTTATATCTTACCCAAGCGACTGTCAGTTCACCTATTCGTCAGCTTGAACAGTATTTCTAATAGCACCCGCAACAGTATTTAACCGACTGTTGCCGGGCGGCCGTATTGCATGGGATCTCATGTTGCAGTGCCAAGATTCTTTACAGCCGCCGGAGCTGATGAGCCTACAAAACTAGAAATTTTGCGATAAGCGGTGTTTTTACATCATTTGTAACGAATTGACGCAGTTATTTAAGCGCTGAAAGACTATCCTTGTAGGTTCTGTTTCTGGTTGAAAAGTGACCAGTTGATTATTTGGGACCCTGTTATGAATCTGACCCGCTTATCGACCAAGCATCCCGCAGCGGTCGTTGTGGCCGTTGCCTTGAGCATGGTGTTCGGCCTTATTGCACTGTACAAGTTGCCCAGTCAGCTGCTGCCGACAATCGAGCAGCCGCAGATCACCGTTTCGACCTCTTGGCGCGCAGCCGCGCCCCAGGAGTTGGAAGCGGCCATTATCGAGCCGCAAGAGAATGTGCTGCAAAACATTCAAGGGGTCACCGATATTTTCACCAATGTGCGTCGTGGCTCGGGTAATATTATTTTGATGTTTGAAGTCGGCACCGACATGCAGGCGGCGATGTTGGAGGTGATAAACAATCTCAATCAGGCGCCGCCGTTACCGCTAGATGCCAGTGAACCTCGGGTGTTTCAAGGCGGTGGTAGCGCCAATGCCGCTTCTTTGTTGATCCGCCCGTTGCCAGGTAATGACATCAATGATCTCACTGTACATCAAAAGCTGTTTGACGATATTGTCGAGCCGCGCCTTGCCCGCATTAACGGTGTCAGTCGGGTGAATCTCAATAGCCGTAGGCCCGATGAACTGCGCATTACTTTTGACCCATACAAACTGGCCGCACTCGGTGTTGGTATCAATCAAATCTCCAGCACTATCGCCAGAGCCAGCGATGTGTCCGGTGGCTTTGCCGACGTCGGCAGGCGTCAATATACGGTGCGCTTTACTGGCAAGTATGATGTCGATTCTCTCGAAGAGATGATCATTGCCTATTCCAATGAGCGGCCGATTTATCTCAAAGATGTCGCGCAAGTAGCCAAAACCAAGGTCGATCGCTTTGGTTTTACGCTACGTAACGGTGCGCCGGGCTATTACATCACCATCAATCCGGCCAACAACATCAATATGGTACAGTTGCTGGCGGACATTAAACTGGCAATCACGGACTTAAACGCAGGTCCATTGCAGGAAGTTGGGCTGAAAATCGATTTGAGTTTTGATAGTTCAGTTCACATTCTCAATGCCATTGAGTTGGTACTCAGTAACCTCGGCTTAGGTGTGTTGCTGGCATTGGGGGTTTTGTTGTTTTTCTTGCGTGGGGTGAGAACAACCCTAATCATTGCCACGACCATTCCGGTTTCGCTTTGTGTTGCCTTTGTTACCCTGCAAATTTTTGAGCGCAGCCTAAATGTCATCTCTTTGGCCGGTTTGGCTTTTTCGGTCGGCTTGGTGCTGGATGCGGCCATTATTGTACAAGAGAATATTGTCAGGTTACGGGCCGAGGGGCTTAGTGCGGCAAAAGCGGTGTTACGCGGCGCACAACAGGTTTCAGGGGCTTTGTTTGCCTCTACGGCAACCAGCGTTGCTATCTTTTTGCCAATTCTGTTTATGGCGGGCTTAGAAGGGCAGTTGTTTTCTGATCTGGCCATTACTTTGGCCATTGCGGTTGTTGCCTCGTTTGTTGCTGCGATCACGGTATTGCCGGTTGCGAGTCGATTTTGGTTGAAGTCTTTGACGCAACAAGATCCTTTTGAACACTACTGGCAACGACTTACCGCCTTGGTGATGAAGTTGACCGACAGTTCAGTGAAACGCAGTGCCTGGATCGCAACTTTGCTGGGTGGTTCCGTGACCGTTGTATTATTGCTGATGCCAAAGACCGATTTTTTGCCGCGTGCTCCTATCGACGGCTTTTTCTTTAACTTCAATATGCCGCCCGGCGGTAACATCGATACCGTAGAAGCGGAGCTGGTGCCTTTGGTCAAAACTCGCTTGGCACCTTATGTCAGCGGCGAAAAGCAACCGGCCATCAAAGACTATAACTTTTACAGTTTTGGTCCGGGCGCCAGCGGTGGCTTTATTTATGCGGCCGACCCACAAAGGGTTGAGGAGCTGATGAATGTGGTCAGAACACAGATCTTTGACAATTTGCCCGATGCCCAAGTGTTTTTGTTCAGAGGCTCTATGATCCGCATGTCTGGTGGTAGTGGCGGGCAGGGGATCAACATTGACCTGCAAGGACCTGATATTGAAGCCTTAATGGCTGCGGCGCAAAAGGGCATGGCGGTGATTAACGAACAATTACCCGGCTCATTCCCTCGCCCAAATCCAGGTTTGCAATTGGCCGAGCCTGAGTTGCAGCTCATTCCAGATGATCGCCGTATCACTCAAGCCGGTATCGATAGACTCACATTGGCCAACGCCATCAGAGCAATGACCGGCGGATTATTCATCAGTGAATATTTTGATGGCAACGACAGAATGAATGTGATCTTGCGTGGTAACGAATGGCGCACACCTGAGCAGCTGGCGGCTACCCCGATATATACGCCACAGGCAGGTGTACAGACGATTGGCGAGTTGGCGTCGGTGATCAGAACCGTAGGTCCTACCCAATTACGCCGTGTTGACGGGCAAAGGACGGTGACCATTACGTTGACTCCGCCTAACGGGATGTCGATGCAAGAAACCTTAGCGCTGATTGAGCAGAAGGTGAAACCGGCAATCAACGCCGAACTGCCTGAAGGGTCGCGTATGTTGGTCAGTGGCAGCGCCGACAGAATGGCCGGAGCGATTGTCGATATGACGATAAACTTCATGCTGGCACTGATGATTCTATTTTTATTGATGGCGGCGCTGTTTAAATCGGCTAGAGACAGCTTATTGGTGCTGTTGGTTATGCCGATGGCGCTGGCCGGTGGGGTATTGGCGTTGCAGTTGCTGAATTTGGTGACTTTTCAATCCCTTGATCTACTGACCATGATTGGTTTTATTATTTTGCTTGGGCTGGTGGTCAACAATGCTATCTTGCTGGTGGACCAAACCCGCTGCGCCGAGCGTGACGGGCTTGCTCGCAGCGATGCGGTCGCACAGGCGGTGCAAGTACGGGCAAGGCCCATTTATATGAGTACCCTGACCAGCTTATTCGGTATGTTGCCGTTAATGCTGATGCCGGGTGTCGGCTCTGAGATTTATCGGGGTCTGGCTACGGTGATTGTTGGTGGCATGGCCGTCAGTGCCGTATTCACCTTGGTGCTGTTGCCAAGCTTGCTGCGTATCGGTGAAACGCGCAGCGCCGCTGCGCTTAATTTGTCTTCTATGCCCTCAGACAACGGTATAACGACCGTTGGTGCAACCCATTAGGAATTGATGTCATGAACTTATCTCATTTGCTTAAACCGCTGCTAATGACCGGTATGCTATTGGGCAGCCAAAATGCGTTGGCGCAGAATACGCCAGCAAAACCGGTCAAGGTGTCGGATGTAAAAGAAACGACAATATCGCCTACGGTGGATGTTATGGCGACCCTTTACAGTGAAAACCAGGTGCAGATCACCGCTGGGGTCAATGGCACCTTGATATGGGTAGCCGAGCCGGGCAGTTATGTTCGCCAAGGCGAACCGGTGGCGAAAATGGACCTGACGCCTCTTGAACTGCAATTGGCCGAGCAGCAGGCGCAAGTCAAGCGGGCCAAACTTAACCTGAACTATCAGGCGCGTGAGTTGGCGCGGCTGAAAAAGCTCGGTGCCAACGCCTCGCAATTTGACATTGACCAAACGGCGTCACGGGCAGATATCGCCAAAAGTGATTTGGAGATCGCACACTTGCGTATTTCGCAAATCAAAGACCAGTTAGCCAGAGCGGAAGTGAAAGCCCCTTTTGAAGGGGTGGTGACGGAACGGATCCGATTCGCTGGTGAAGACGTCAATCGTAGTGCGGTGTTGGCGCGAATGCTCGATACTCAACATTTAGAGGCGCGTTTGTACGTGCCGATTAAGCATTTACCCTATGTATCTGCCGATAATCAATTGACCCTCAGCAGTGATACCTTCAGCCATCAAGGCCGAGTTAAAGCGATTATTCCCTCAGCCGATCAGCGTTCGCAAACCTTTGAGCTGCGCATTGGGTTGCCGCAAGACGCCTCGGCACACTGGGCTGCCGGTCAACTGGTGAAAGTGGCGTTGCCGATAAACAAAGTGCGTCAGTCTTTGGCTGTGCATCGTGACGCCTTGATTATCCGTCGCGATGGTGTCTATGTGATCCGAATTGACCAGAACAACACGGCCCACCGGGTTAAAGTGACTGTCGGTGAAGGTGACGAGCAGTGGGTATTTGTCAGTGGTGATTTAAAAGCTGGCGATAAGGTAGCCATTCGAGGCGCTGAGCGTTTACGTGAAGGCGAAACGGTGGAGATCAGTGTCTAAAGTTGCCAAATCTGGTGGCCAGAGTATACTGACAGAACTTGGCGATGTTTGTCACATCGGCCACTAATCATTATCTATTGGGATAAACCATTGAATTTGACTAAACGCTTTTCGTTTTTTTCGCTGCTGCTGATGCTGTTTGCACAGTCGTTTGCGCCGTTGACGATGGCCTGTCAAATGCACCAACATTCCATGATGGACAGTGAGCAAAGCCCTGCTATGGCAAAGATGCAAGCTCATGAAGGTCATTCCATGAGCAGTGCCGAAGATAACGGCGGAGGCTCACACAGCTGTTGTGATGATGACTGCAACTGTCCAAAGGGCAGTTGCGCGCAAGCGACTTTGCTCGGCGGTGACGCTGCTATCATCGCTTTGAGAATTTTTGAAAGTGCACCTGAGACTCAAGTGACTTATATTCCTTCCCCTTTCCAGTCGTTTTTTAAACCCCCTATTACTGCCTAAACAGGACAGATCTATCTAAATTTCAGCCTGAACGGCTGGTATTTGGCGCATTCTTATTCGTGTTTTATGTGTCGATGACTCATCGACAACGCTCTATATGAGGCAGTTATGTATTTAAAATCCATTCGTATTGGCTTGTTGCTGACGCTTGGCTTGCCGCTGGCCGCAGGCGCTGTGCCGCTTTCCTTAAAAGCGGCAATCGTCAAAGCGCAGCAAGAAGACCCGTGGTTGTTGGCCAGTAAGCAAAGGCAGCAAGCCCTGTTGGCCAAGGCTGACGCGGCTGCGGTTTTGCCCGACCCCAGGTTGGCGGTTGGCGTGATGAACCTCGGTGCCGACAATTTCAGCTTTGGCGCTCAAGATATGACTCAGTTGAGTCTCTCTGTCATGCAGGCGCTTCCACGTGGCGATTCGTTGGCGTTGAGTCGCCATCAGCTCAAGCAACAGGCCGGGCAATTTGAATTTGCCCGACAAAATCGCCAAGCCAAAGTCGGTGTGAGTGTGGCGCAGCTATGGTTGGACATTTATAAGGCGCGGCAAAGCATTGCACTGATTGAGCAAAACCGAGAGCTGTTTGAGCAGCTTGCCGACGTGGCTCAGGCCAGTTATGCCTCAGCCCTTGGTAAAACCCGTCAGCAGGATATCGTCAGAGCACAATTGGAGCTCAGCGCCCTTGAAGATCGCCTAGTCAAACTCAAGCAGACTGAACAGGTGAAGTGGCAACAGCTCAGTCAGTGGCTCAGCATCGACACTGAACAACTGCCGTCGCAATTGCCGCAAATAAGCGCCAAGGGTTTTGAACTGCCAAGTTTTAGCCGTCATCCGGCTTTTTTGGCCCTTGAGCAGCAGATAAAAGCGGGCAACAGTGCGGTGCAGTTGGCAAAGGAGCAGTTTAAGCCGCAATGGACGCTAAACGCTGGGTATGGCTATCGCGCTGACAGGCCCAACGGTCAAGACCGCGCTGACTTGCTTTCTGTTGGGGTTTCTTTTGACTTGCCGCTGCACACCGAGCAGCGTCAAGGCAGGCAGGTTGATGCTGCGATTGCGCAAGCTGAAGCCATCAAAACCGATAAGTTGTTGTTGCTGCGTCAATTTACCGCTCAGTTTAGGGCGGCGACGGTGCAATATGAACAGCTTACGGCCCGTGCGCGACTATATCGCGATAAATTGCTGGTGCAATCTGCCGAGCAGGCTGAGGCAGCCTTGAGCGCCTATACCAATGATGACGGTGATTTTGCCGAAGTGGTCAGGGCGCGTATCGCCGAATTGAATGCCAAGATTGAAGCCTTGGACATTGTGGTCGAAAAGCGTAAAAGCGCGATACAGATCAATTACTTTTTTGTCAGTGACTCAGACGGAGGTTTGTTGTAATGGCTGGATTGAAATCTATTATTGTCGGGGCATTGGCGGGGGCTATTGTGACAGCTGTGGTTATGACCCTGTGGCTGGGGCAAGGCGGTGAAATGGTGCAAGATCATGAAACCAAAGCGGCCGCTGAGCCGTTGTATTGGGTGGCGCCGATGGATCCTAACTATCGTCGTGACAAACCCGGAAAGTCGCCTATGGGCATGGATCTGGTGCCGGTGTATGCCGAGGGGCAAAGTCAAGGGCCTGATGAAGGCCCGGGAACCATCACCATTTCACCAGAGGTTGTCAACAATCTTGGAGTGAGAACGGCGCCTGCACAGATGCGGTATCTTACTGCGCAAATTAATACTGTGGGTTACGTGCGCTATGACGAAGATCAGCTGGTGCATGTTCATCCAAGGGTGGAAGGCTGGATAGAGAAGCTCTATGTCAAAGCGGCGGGTGATCCGGTGACCAAAGGGCAGCCGCTGTATGATATATACTCCCCGGCATTGGTCAACGCTCAGGAAGAATTCGTCATGGCACTTGAACGCAACAATAAGCGTCTGGTCAGTGCTGCCAAAGATCGACTCAAAGCCTTGCAATTGTCCAATGAAGCTATTGAATCTTTGGCCAAAAGCCGCAAAGTGAAGCAGTTCATCACTCTGTATGCGCCACAATCTGGGGTCGTCGATAACCTCAATATTCGTGAAGGCTTTTACGTTAAGCCGGGGACGACGTTGATGTCGGTAGGCGCGTTAGATCAAGTGTGGGTCGAAGCGCAAGTATTTGAACGTCAGGTATTTTCCGTGGCTGTTGGCATGGCGGTAACCATGACGTTGGATTTCTTACCCGGCAGGCGCTGGCAAGGTCAGGTTGATTATATTTATCCCACTTTAGATGCGAAAACCCGCACGGTAAAAGTGCGACTGCGCTTTGATAACTCTGATCGGGCACTCAAACCCAATATGTTCGCTCAAGTCGCTATTCATGCTGATAGCCAAGATAAGGCGTTATTGGTGCCGAAAGAAGCGGTGATACGAAGCGGCGCGAGTGAGCGGGTGGTGCTGGCGCTTGGCGAAGGGCGGTTTAAGTCGATTGAGGTGAATTTGGGCCGTTTTGATGAGCAGCACTTTGAGGTGCTTTCGGGTTTAAACCCCGGTGAGAACGTGGTTGTTTCAGCTCAGTTCTTATTGGACTCTGAGTCTGGCAAGTCGTCAGACTTTAAGCGTATGGCACCAAGGTTGGATGACAATCAGGCGAGCGTTGGTGGGCTGATCAATAGCATCGATAGTGAGCGCAGGGTGATGAACATATCCCGCGATGCCATTGAAAAGTGGGGGAGAGAGCCTGCTACGATGGACTTTGTGCTGGCCGATCACATTAACCTTAAGTTTTTTAGCCCCGGCGCCAGAGTGCGCTTTACTTTCGCCATAGAAGATGGCGAGTTTGTGGTGATTGATATGCGCGGGGAGGTCGATGAATGATTAAGGCGATTATTCATTGGTCGGTGTATAACCGGATATTTGTGCTATTGGGTGCCCTAGTCGTGTTTGGCGCCGGTATTTATGGCATGAAAAACACCCCGGTTGATGCGATCCCCGACTTGTCAGATGTACAGGTGATCATCAAAACCAGCTATCCCGGACAGGCGCCGCAGGTGGTGCAAGATCAAGTGACCTATCCACTGACAACGGCGATGTTGTCGGTGCCGGGAGCGGTCACAGTACGTGGGTACTCATTTTTTGGCGATTCCTATGTTTATGTTATTTTCGACGAAGATAGCGACCTTTACTGGGCAAGAAGTCGGGTGTTGGAGTATTTAAGCCAAGTTGCCCCGAGCTTGCCGCAAAATGCCAAGCCACAGCTTGGGCCGGATGCGACTGGGGTCGGATGGATTTATCTTTATGCGCTGGTCGATAGAACCGGACAGCATGACATCAGTGAGCTGCGTACCATTCAAGACTGGTTTTTAAAGTTTGAGCTGCAAAGTGTTGCCGGTGTGTCTGAGGTGACCGCTTTGGGTGGCATGGTGAAGCAATACCAGGTGCAGGTAAACCCCGATAAGCTCAGGGCGTTTGGTATTCCCTTATCTCATATTCAA
This sequence comes from Alteromonadaceae bacterium, assembly GCA_041583135.1. Classification (GTDB taxonomy): domain Bacteria; phylum Pseudomonadota; class Gammaproteobacteria; order Enterobacterales; family Alteromonadaceae; genus JABSOG01. The sequence goes on from JBFHGJ010000048.1 coordinate 28,445, forward strand.
ATGGCCATTCGTCAGGGTAATCAGGAGATCGGCGCCTCGGTCGTCGAAATGGCCGAAGCCGAGTATATGGTCAGGGCGACCGGTTACATTCGTAACGCCGAAGATCTTGGCAATATTCCCCTTGGCGTTAGTGAGGGTGGTTCACCTTTGTTGCTGAAAGACGTCGCCGATATTGTCGTTGGCCCACAAATGCGTCGAGGCATTGCCGAGCTAAACGGTGAAGGAGAAACTGTCGGCGGTATCGTGGTGATGCGTTATGGTGAGAATGCGCAAAAAACCATTGAGGGCGTTAAGGCGCGCCTAGCTCAACTGAAGGCCGGTTTACCCGATGGCGTTGAAGTGGTCACTGTGTATGACCGAAGCACACTGATTGAGCGGGCGGTGAACAATCTAAGCGAAAAGCTGGTTGAGGAGTTTATTGTTGTTGCCTTGGTGTGTGTGCTGTTTTTGTTTCATGTGCGCTCGTCACTGGTGGCGATCATCAGCCTACCGGCCGGGATATTGGTTGCCTATTTGGTGATGTATCTACAAGGGCTCAATGCCAACATAATGTCACTCGGTGGCATTGCCATTGCCATCGGTGCGATGAGTGATGGCGCTATCGTGATGATTGAGAACCTACACAAGCACATGGAAAAAACCACTTTGACGGTGCAAAACCGTTGGCAGGTCGTGGCCAATGCTGCCGCAGAGGTGGGGCCAGCGTTGTTTTTCAGTTTGCTGATTATTACGGTGAGCTTTTTGCCGGTATTTACCTTAGAAGCCCAAGAAGGTCGTATGTTTGCGCCTTTGGCTTTTACCAAAACCTATGCCATGGCGGCATCTGCGGCGTTGGCCGTTACCCTAATTCCTGTGTTGATGGGATATTTTGTCCGTGGAAAAGTGCTCGATGAGCAGAAAAATCCGGTGAATCGAATGCTCATTGCCGGATACCTTCCATTGCTTAAGAGTGCGCTTAACTATCCCAAGACCACGGTGGTTGCGACGCTGTTGCTGATTGCCGTGGGTATTTGGCCGGTGGACAAAATTGGCTCGGAGTTTATTCCGCCTTTAGATGAGGGGGATTTGATGTATATGCCCACCACCTATCCGGGGATCTCAATCGGTAAGGCAAGAGAGTTGTTGCAGCAAACCGATAAACTGATCCGTACGGTGCCTGAGGTCAAAAATGTCTTCGGTAAAATGGGGCGGGCTGAAACGGCTACCGATCCGGCGCCGCTGACGATGATTGAAACCTTCATCCAGCTGAAAAGCCGCGACCAATGGCGTGAAGGCATGACCACAGATAAGCTGATCAAAGAGCTGGATAGTTTGGTTAACCTACCGGGGCTGACTAACGCGTGGGTGATGCCGATAAAAACACGCATCGATATGTTGGCTACGGGGATCAAAACCCCTGTTGGGGTTAAAATTGCCGGGCCGAGTCTAGCTGAGATAGAACGTATCGGACGTGATATTGAAGATATTTTAAAACCGGTACCGGGGACGGCTTCGGTTTATTCAGAGCGGGTTGCTGGTGGTCGTTATATCAAGGTCGATATCAATCGTGAAAAGGCGGCGCGTTATGGTTTGAGTATCAGCAGTGTTCAGCAGGTTGTCGCCACGGCAATTGGAGGTATGAATGTCACCCAAACCGTTGAAGGGCTGGAACGTTATCCGGTCAATATCCGTTATCCACAGGATTATCGTAGCAGTCCTGAGCAAATGGCGTTGTTGCCAATCGTGACGCCCAGTGGTCAACGGATTGCACTGTCAGATGTGGCGCGAATTCTCATCGAAGAAGGCCCGCCGGGAATAAAAAGTGAAAATGCGCGCTTAAACGGTTGGTCGTTTATCGACATTGAGGGGGTTGATGTCGGCACCTATGTGGTTAACGCCAAGCAAATCTTGGCCGATAAGCTTGATTTGCCTGCGGGCTACTCTATCAGCTGGTCGGGGCAATATGAGTATATGCAAAGGGCCAAAGAAAAGTTGAGCTATGTGGTGCCTTTGACCATCGCCATTATTTTGTTGCTGCTGTACCTGAGCTTTCGCAATGTCAGTGAGGTGTTGATCATCATGGGTACTTTGCCGTTTGCGCTGATTGGTGGCATATGGCTGATGTATTTGCTGGGCTTTAATTTTTCGGTCGCCGTGGGCGTCGGTTTTATTGCCCTTGCGGGGGTGGCGGTTGAAACCGGGGTGATCATGCTGGTTTATCTCAATCAGGCTTATCAACAAATGCTGGCGGAACAAGGCGAAAGCTTTAGTCGTGATGCTTTGTTTGATGCCATATTGCATGGCGCGGTGCGGCGTATTCGTCCGGTCATGATGACCGCCGCTACCATCATTATCGGGTTGTTTCCAATACTCTATGGTAGCGGTACCGGCTCAGAGGTGATGAGCCGTATTGCAGCGCCTATGGTCGGCGGCATGGCCAGCACCTTAGTGCTGACTTTGCTGATCTTACCGGTGATTTATTACCTTTGGCGTCGGCATAGTGCGGCTAAGGTAAGTGAGTCTTTACACTGTTAGTGTTTTTGCTAAACAAAAAGTGTGTAATTATGCGTATATATATGTATAATTCAATTACACACTTTTTGAGGTTCCTATGGCTCATTTAATTCATACATTAGCTAAAATCGGCTATGCAGAGTTGCCTATGGATGATTTTAAGTCAATCCAAGACGAGTTCCATAAGGCTTTTAGAAAGCAGTATCCTGACTTTAAACCTGAAAGTAAGCGCTCTATTGAAATTAATCTTGATGGTAATGAAGTTAGACCTGTTGAACAAAAAATAACCAGTTATACCTTGACTAGCTTTGACAAGTCTGATGGTGCAATTGTTACGTCATCTGATATCGTTTTGCACACTAAAAACTATATAAGTATTGATAACTTTTGGCAGAAGTTAGAGACTCTTTTGTGCTTTGTACATGAGAAGTTAGAGATTAATTATATTGACTATATAGGGATTCGCTATTTTAATCAGCTTAAATCTTATGATCCCAATGATTTGATTGATTTAGTTAAGCGGCCCGATGTTTTGCAGCCCATCTTACACTCTCAACCTACTATGCAGGGTAGCTTTATGCAGTCTAGGTATGAAAATGAAGAAGGGATGGTGCATTTATGCTCGGGGATTGTGATCGAGCAGTCACCGTTGCCTAGAGAAATGTTGCCACTAGCACAGAGGTTGGATTGCGATATAGATTCTGAGGGCGTGAATGTGGTCGTTGATATTGACAGTTTTTATTGCCCGCAAGATCCTGAGCCGTTTAAATTGGAAAAGGTTCGTGAAAAAATGTATTCTTTAAGAACACAGGCTAAGGCCGTTTACATTGAAATTGTTGAAGACTTGGATGAGAAACTATGACTATTTCTGCAAAATACGGTACAAATACGAAAAAAGTTAAACATGCTGATAGTTATTGTCGCTCTGTCTTTGGAGCTGTCACTTGGGCTACTGTTGCTTCTTTATCGGGAACAACAAGTGTGCATGCCGAAGTTTATGATCCAGCAAGTAAAAAGAGCGCTTCAATTTCAACAAAAGAGTATGCGCAGCTGTTAGAGAAAAAGGTCGAAACTCAGAAACAAAACAAGGATGAGATGCAGCTTGAGCGCTGTTTTGAACTACAAAAAAAGCTTGGTTTTAATACCGCACAGTGGGCAAGTGTGTTAGGCGTTGAGCGTAAGACTTTGTATAACTGGAAGAAGCAGCCGCAAACTCAAGTACAAGAGCGAACTGTAGATAGAATTAAGCTGTGGGCTGAGTTTGCCGATTATATTGAAGCTGAGCACAGGCCTTATTTAGCCAAGTATGCTTTTGGTCGAAACGGCGATAAAAATATGGCCAGTTTACTGCTAGATGATACTAAGTCGTTAACCGAACTTAATGAAGCTTATGATAATGCTTACACTCGCATTGATGGCTTTATGAACAGAAAGAAAAGAGAAAAGCGGAGCTAACCTTTTTTGATGTCTTTGCGAGAGCAACTAGAGCAGCAAGGATGGCGACAAGGTTCAATTATTGAGCTTTCAGGTGACTGTGCTTTAACCGAGCTGTTACCTGATAAACTCAAAGCTAAACTAACTGTTCAAAGCTGTATTGCAATTTTGATGACCTATAGCTGCGCCGTGATCAGTGGAGACTTTGACAAAGAGCCTTGGCTGAATATTCTTATTGCCTCACCTATTAATCAAACTAGCGCTGAGTTTGTTCACGGTAAAAACCCCCGTACAATTCATTTCCATATTCAATTAGATGAACAATTATTGGCCTATGAAGCGAATTCTTTAGGTTTGATCCAGATTGAACGTGAACTCTTACTAAAACTAGAACATTCACAAAAGCAATGTACATTAGATGTAGTAAACCAACTTAAATACTGGTGTGCTCAGAGGTTTATTGCACCAACCTTTGACGGTGCTTTTATGGAATTGCTGAGATCATCAGCTAAAAAGTTCAAAAAGTTATGGAAAAGAGAAGAAGTTCAAGAGCTATCTGCTGTTTACATAGAAGTGAAACCTAAAGGTGAAGGTTTTCAGCTAGATATTATTCTCGCGTTACGTAAAGAAGGTCGTGCTCATAGAGATTTCAAAAAGCAGTATGAAGACCAATTATTGCAAGGTTTCAAAACCGCCTTTAGTGTTGGGAGTAAAATCACGGTTGAAAATATTACGTTAGAAAATGAGTTTCAGCTCTCGTTAAGCACAATATCTACTCACAAGCGTTTTAGCCCCTACTACCCCACATTTTCAATAGAAGATTCAGACATACCTGCCGATATGAATGCTTGGCTCAATTAGAAGCAGGGCCTGCCTGAAGGGGTTTAGGTGGTCACTGTCTATGACCTTAGCGTGCGGATTGATCTAGCAGAGAATAACCTTAGTGAAAAGCTGGTGGAAGAGTTTATTGTTGTCGCTTTGGTGTTTGTACTGTTTTTGTTTCATGTGTGCTCATAGCCTTGGTAGGGAAATACGATAGGCCAGCCCTTGGGGTTGGCTATCGTCTATTTCGATGCTGCCTTTGAGCCTTTGGCTAACGTGGTTGTAGATGATGTGCATCCCTAAGCCCAAGTGGCCTTGTCCGCGCTCGGTGGTGTAAAACGGCTCGAACAGCTTTTCTCGGCCCTGTTGGCTAAGTCCGCTACCGTTATCACAGTAGAGAATATTGACGCCAGTCGCGTTTGGCTCAATGGTGATGGTGATAGTTCCACCATTGCCGTGAGCAAATCCGTGTTTAATCGAGTTTTCTAGCAGCTGGTCGAACAGCAGTTCCAACGAACGATAGTGGCTGTAAATGCTCACTCTATCGGTGCAATTGAGGTTGACGGTGATCTGCGACTCATTTAACTGGGAGGCGCGTATTTCAATGAGTTGGCGCAAAAGTTCGCCTAGATTGCACTCGGTGGCGTCATCGGTGGTCTGTTGCACCGATACTCGCTTAAAGCTTTGCACTAGGTAATCGGTTTTTTCCAAGTTACCGGCGATCAGTTTTAGCGATTCGCCGCAGGTTTGTTTGAAACGTTGAAAGTCGCTAAGGGTGAGCTTTTTGTCTTCTTGTAGATTGAAAAACTGAAGACAGGCATCACTGAGCACTGATGTACTGGTGATGCAGATGCCGATGGGGGTGTTGATCTCATGGGCAATACCGGCAACAAGACTGGCCAGTGCCGCCATCTTTTCCGCTTCTATCAGCTGTTCTTGGGCTTGTCTTAGCTGGTCGTTGGCATTGGCCAGCGACGCTACAGTTTGATTGAGCTGTGCGGTGCGGGCTTCTACCCGTTGTTCGAGTTCTTCATTGAGCGCTCTGAGCTGCGCTTCGATTTGTTTCATGTTATTGATATTTTGCACCGTGCCGATGGCGCGAGTTGGGCGGCCTTGCTCGTCACGCTTGACCACTTGCCCGCGGTCAAGTACCCAGATCCATTGGCCATCTGCGTTGCGCATCCGATAGGCACATTCAAAATAGTCGGTTTGACCGCCAGCGTGTCGGGTAAAAGCCTGCTGTACTTTGTCAAAGTCCTCAGGATGAACCAACACTTGTAGCGAATCGATACTGTAGTTTTGCCCACAGGGCAGGGCAAATTCGCCGCTGTTGTTTGAGCGCACCAAATTGCCGGCTTTTATATCCCAGTCCCAAAATTCATTGCCACTGCCCCATAGGGCTAAGGAGAGGCGGTTCTCACTCTCGCTGATGGCTTTTTGTTTTTGCCAGCGTTGATAGACAAAGGCGCTCATTGTTCCACCAACGATGAAGGCATACAGTAGGTAGGCCCACCATGTGAGCCAAGGGGCTGGTGCGATATAGATGCTGATGGCGCTGTCTTGCTCGCTCCATAGGCCATCGCTATTGGCGGCTTTAACACGAAAGCGATAATGGCCTGACGGTAAGTTGGTGTAGGTGGCCCGTCTGTGATCGGCACCCGTATATGTCCATCGTTTGTCAAAGCCATCAAGCATAAAGGCGTAACGATTGTCTTTCGGGCTAAGGTAATGCATTGCCGAGAACTCAAAAGAGAAAACCGGGTGTTGATGGTCAAGGGCCAATGCGGTGGTGCGATTGATCACTTTTTCTAGTGGTGAAGAAGGCGCATCGGCTTTAAGGTCGGGGGTTTTGTTGGCGAGGTAAAATTGCGTAATGACCACGTGGGGGGCAAGGTCATTGCCGCGGATTTGACTTGGATAAAAACGGTTGTAGCCGTCAATGCCGCCAAAAAATAGTTCTCCGTCTAAGGCTTTGAAGAATGCCCCGTTATTGAACTCGTCTGATTGTAGGCCATGCATATGGGTGAAGGTTTTAAAACGTCTTTTTTTGGGGTCGAAACGGGCAAGGCCGCGATTGGTGCTGACCCAGATATTGCCTTGGTTGTCGCCGGTGACACCATAAACGGTTTTGTTTAACAGGCCGTGTTCTTTGGCAAACAACTCAAACCGGCCGCTATCGATGTGCATTAGATTTAGCCCATTGCTGGTGGCCAGCCACAGCGCATTCGGGTTACTTTGATATAGCGCAAAGACTCGATTGTGGCTGAGGCTATGGGGGTTTTGGGGGTCGTGCTCATACCGAGTAAACTGCCCGGTGGTGCTGTCGTAGCGGTTGACGCCACCATTGCGGGTGGCTATCCAAATATCACCTTGTGGGCTTTGTATTGTGTCGTAAATGCCGTTGTTGCCAAGGCTGAAAGGATTGTTGGGGTCGTGATAAAAACGTTCAAACTGCGTTGTTTGCGGATCAAAGCGGTTTAAGCCGTCGAGTGTGCCGAGCCAAAGATAACCTTGGGCGTCTTCCATGATTGAGTAAACTCGACTATGGCTGAGGCTGTTGCGGTCATCGGGGGTGGGGGTGTATTGCTTAAATTTGCCATTTGCCAGCATGAGACTCAAGCCGCCATCATAGGTTCCGGCCCACACCTGCTTTTTGCTGTCTACCAATATTGACATCACCATGCCTTTGGTGATGGTGCTGTTGTCATTGGGGTCATGCATAAAATATTGATATTTCCCGGTGATTGGGTCGTAACGATTTAAGCCGTTATCGACGCCTATCCACAACACGTTGTCGGTGGTTTTGTGTAATGCTCTGACCCGTTTATGGCTGATGCCGATGCCAGGAGTTGACGTCTTGTGGTGATGACCAAAGGCTTGAGTGCTTTGGACAAACTGATTGATACCGTCACCGGTGGCAAACCACAAACTGTCGTTATTGTCTTCGTAAATTGCCCAAATATGGTCGTTGCTTAGGCTTGAAGGCACGGCCGGGTCGTTGCGGTAGTTGATGAAATGATTGCGCTTTGGTACGAACAGACTAATACCGCCTCGGGTGCCGACCCAAAGTTGCTGGTATTGGTCTATGTGTAACGAGCGGACTCTATCATGACCTAACGAGTGGTAGTTTTCGTCGCTGTGATAATAGTGTTCGATGACCTTGCCGATGCGTGGATTAAAGAGATTTAGACCTGAGTCATAGGTTGCTACCCACAACATGCCGTATTGATCTTTGACGATATCGCTGATGTTGTCGCCTGAGAGTGTGTTGGGTTGCGCTGGGTCATGTCGGATATGCTCAAACTGCTCTGTTTGCGGGTAAAATACGTTTAATCCCTGATCGGTGCCGACATAGAGTTTGTCGTCATCATTAAGCAGCGCATAGACATGGTTGCTGCTCAGTGATGTACTTTGTTGCGGGTTATTGCGGTAAACCTTCACCGGGCCTTGGTTTGGGTCGAATAAGAATAGTCCGTCCATAGTGCCAACCCATAAGTTGCCGTTGTCTGCTTGGGCGATGGTATCGATATATTGGCTGCCGATATGCTCTCGGGTTTCTTGACCCAAGGTGAAGGTGGTAAAGGTTTCGGTGTCGGGATTGAGGCGGCTTAAACCTTTGCGAGTGCCAATCCACAGCACACCGTCTCTATCGACAAACAATGATTGTATGTAGTCAGAGCTTAAACTGCCGGGGGAATTTTTGTGACGAAATACCTTGAATTGATAACCGTCGAAGCGATTGAGGCCATCTTGAGTGGCAATCCAGATGAAACCTTGTTTATCTTGCACAAGGTCGCTGACAGTGCCTTGTGAGAGGCCCTGCGCTAAAGAGTAACGACGAAATTTTATCGGGTTATCGGAGCCAAAAGCCAAGCTACTGTAGCCTGCCAATACCATAGTCCATAAAATGGCTGCAATCACCCATGCTCGTATGCGCTGCATGAACTGACCAACACAAAATCTTAGACAGTATTAAGTCTAGTCCAACAATGGCCTGAGATCTGTGAAGTAAATGGGAAAGTTGCCGTTGGCCGATTTGCTCAGTATCTGGCCGATATCGCCAAATTATGTTGACCATAGTTGAGCATGAACTCGCTTGATTGATTCAACCATATGAAACTATTATATATTTTATTGTTGGCTTGATGATTGCTGTCTTTTACCTCGGCCATAAAAAACAACGATAGGATATTGCATATGCCGGTAAAACTCGAAGATAGACCGACCCAAGCGGTACGTGAAGAAGTGATCGATCAGTTGATCATGAACTATAGCCATGGCGTTATTTCACTCGAAGCATTTGAGCGCCGTCTTGATGATGCGATGGAAACCAATGATAACGTTAAGCTTAAAGCGTTGGTCGAGGATTTGACGTTACAGGTCGATGAGCAATACCTAAGCTCGAAAGAATCTGATCTCAATGTCGAATATGGCTATGGCAACACTACCGAGGCCGAGCAGGACAAAATATTCAGTATTCTCGGCGACAAAAAGCGACATGGTCCTTGGTTGGTGGGCAAACGCATCGAGGTGACCAGCATTTTAAGTGATGTGACCTTAGATTTTAGTGAAGCGCGCTTTACCAGCCCAACCGTCACAATTGTTGCCAATACCGTATTGAGTGACCTTAAAATCAAAGTGCCGCAGCAAATCAATGTCGTCACCGACATCAACAATATTATCGGTGGAGTGAAAAACAAAGCGCAAGGCTTTGGTGCTCAAGGCGCGCCGACTATCTATATCGAAGGTTACTGTGTGTTGGCCGATGTAAAAATCAGCGTCAAAAGAGAAGCCCGAGATAAGTGGCTACACTTTGCCGAGTCGCTTAAAAGAATGTTTTCATAGCATTTGGCTCAGCTTGGGAAAAGCCGTATCGTAAACATGTGTGCGCCAGTGAGTAACTCCGTTTTTCACTGGCGCGTTTGATTTACAGGTTGAGTGCGAAGGCTTTGTCTAAGCGAGTATCGGCGACAGCCAAAGCGCCTTTTTGCGCATCCATCAAGTCAAAGCGCCAAGTGTATTTGCTGACATTTGCCTGCCAAGTCGCATTGACATCACTGGTGATACTCAAGTAATAAATCTTGCCGGGTTCTAAGTCGAGCATCAACTCAATTTCATCATAACTTTTCATTAAGCTTTGATATTGATCACGCCAAACCATGGTGAAACGGTAATACTCTGGTGGCAGATCCAGCTGAACATATCCTTCTGGCCTTAAGTAAGATACCGTTTGCTCATCGACTCTCACATCGGCATAGGAATTCATGAAAACGTCGCCTTGAGGTCTAAAGATATAAATTCTGGCTTTGTCCGAGGGGACGGGGGTGGCAACAAACAATGGGCCACTGGCGGTGGTTTTACAGCCTGTCAGTATCAAGACAAAAGCGAGCAACAAAATATGCTTCATCATAGTATTCCTTGTTGAGGTTGCATGACATGCCAGCCCTGAACCGGAGGCATTTGTTTGTCTTTACACCATTCGCTTTGTGATAGCGGCGCAACTTTGAGCGCATCTATGTTGCTATCGTAGTACAGACATAGGCTGGTGGTATCAAGCGCTTCAAAAGTAAAGTTTTTCTGACTCTCTGTGTCGCCATTTAGCTCTAGAGCAAAAGTCTTAGTTTGCCATTGATTGATGTAGTCAATCTGATACATCTGGTTGAAGTCGATTGGGGCTATCTCATAGTGATTCTGCACAATCAGCTTGAGTGCTCCTTTCGCTGCCAAGGGTTTGAATGACTTGCTGTCGATCAACAGGGTATACGGCTGAGAGATTTGTGGTAAAAGGTCCATCAGGGTTTGTTTTACCTTCGGCTGTGCATCTGGCGGCAGGTTATCCATGATCTGTTCTGCCAACAGTTCATCATGGTGGTCCATTTCTTCGGCATTGAGTGCCAGTAGCATTGAGAAGGCCGCGCTTTTATATAATCGCTTTGGCTCGTCACTATGTAGCGTGAAGTTTATTAGACTCAGCAGCGGTAGATTGAATATAAAGCCGCCATTTAAAGAGTCCCATGCCAGCGTCTCTGCCTTGTCATAGTTTTGTATTCCTTTGTCATAGAGCTTGGCTGCATATATCCCCATTGCAAAAGGATGTTGCTGTTGCGAGAGCTTTTGCATCATGTCAAAAGCAATTTGGCTTTCGGGATTGAGGCGATAGGCTTCAATGGCGGCTTGTTGGTTGCCGAGTTCAAAGGCTTGTTGATATAAACTGAGTGCACCGAGATGATCGCGCTTGAGACCTAGCCCTTTGGATTTGCAGTAGCCAAGGCCAAGTATGCCGGTTGCATTGTTTTGCGCTGCTAGGGCTTGGCATGCTTGTAATTTGTATGGTGAAAATGTTTCAGCGTCGTCGCCGATGAGGCTACGACAAAAAGCTTCTTTTCTTTCGAACTTATATTCAGGCGAACGGGGTGCTGCCGTTGATGTCCAAGCAAAAATATCTTGCATATCGCTGCTGATCCCACGGTGCATATATAACTGCTCGTCAGGTTCAACTGTCATCGTTCCTCTAATTATTCCTTTGGCGGACTTAAACTTGACGGAATAGCGGTATTCACCGGGAGGCAAGGTTAAGGTATAGGGTTTGATGTTGTTTTCCGACACTTGGGTAGTGAGTTCATTGACCCAGTGAGCATTCTCGTCTTTACGTAGGAGTTTATCCAGCGCGGCATACTTAGGCATTGTTAGTGTCGATTCTGCACAAAGCTGGTTGGAAACCAATATCAGCGGGGCTAGCAATAAGCCAATTTTCATACAACATTCCTTCGGTTACATTATTTCAGTTGAGCGCGCAAAAGTATCATATTTCAGCAGAATTGTGAAAGTGAGCGTGGTAAGTTTTGCCTTCTGTTAAGACCCCTGACGTCTTTCTTCGTCGAGCATATCCGAGAGGTTGTCGCTCAAAGAGTAGATATCGTTGCCTTTTTTTTCTTTCTCTGAATAGAGGTTGCTGTCAAGAAGCGCAAGAATGGGGCAATCGTCACTATCGGAAAGCTCATGTACGCCGATACTGACGGAA
>JBFHGJ010000049.1:0-40040 GCA_041583135.1 Alteromonadaceae bacterium
CGATTGACGTCAATGCCCGACTCACGTACGAAAGACGCAGTAACGATGAAGAAGATAAGCATGATAAATACAACATCGAGCATCGGTGTCATATTGATCTCTTCGTTGTCTTCTTCAACCATGATGTTGTTAAATCTTGATTGCATCTTAAATGCCCTTAATTCGTTTAACCTGCGCGCCGGACTTAGTGGTCCAGCGGCAAATGATCTTCTAACAATTCAGCTTTGTTCTTGGCGTTACGTTGCAGATAAGTGACTGCAAATACGCCAGAGAGCGCGCCGACCATGCCAGCCATTGTCGGGATGGTGGCTTTTGAGACACCCGATGCCATTGAGCGAGCATTGCTTGAACCGGTTACGGCCATTACATCAAACACTTCAATCATGCCGGTTACGGTGCCAAGTAGTCCAAGCATTGGACACAAGGCAACGATGGTGTTGATTAAAGGCAGATTGTTTTGCAGCTGCTCTTTAGCTCTGGCGATGTAAGCGACGCGGATTTGCTCGGCATTCCATGACAGTCGTTCTTGACGCTGCTGCCATGCTTTGAGCAATCCTTTTTCAAACTGGCGATAGCCAATCATCACAAACACCAGGCGCTCGATGATGAGTAGCCACATAAAGAAGATCATGTAGGCGATAATGGTCAGTACGATACCGCCTGTGTACATGAAGTCCCTTATGTTGTTCATCATTTCGATGAGCATCAACATGGGTTATTCTCCCTTCAAGCTTTTCTCAGAACGCTCGGCGATGATGCCTGCGCTTTGCTCTTGCAAAATTGAGATAATGCTACGGCTACGGGTGTTAAGCATGGTGTAAAGGAACACGGTTGGGATAGCAACAACCAGACCCAATACGGTCGTAACCAAGGCTTGAGAAATACCGCCAGCCATCAATTTAGGGTCACCTGTACCAAACAAGGTAATGGATTGGAAGGTGTTGATCATACCGGTTACTGTTCCGAGTAGACCCAAAAGTGGAGCTACTACTGAGATGATTTTAATGAAGGTCAAACGCTTGGTGATCTTAGGCACTTCACGCAAAATCGCTTCAGACAGTTTCAATTCAAGCGTGTCATGAGCAACATCAGGGAATTGCTCTTTCACTTTCATCACGCGGCCCAATGGGTTGTTGTCAGAAAGCTCTTTGGTTTTAAGCTGACGACGAACACGGCCACCGATGAAGAACAAGCTGATGAAACGCTCGATTGAAATCAACAAACCGATAGCACCAACGCCGATGATGACATAACCAACGCCACCGCCCTGCTCAACACGTTCTTCGGTGCTAGGCGCTTGAACCAGCAAGCCAAGGATGCTGCCGCCGGTAGGGTCAAGTGAGAAAGGCACCATGCCTTGCTTGGCATTTTCAAGGGCGGCAACACTGTCTAAGTGAGCTGCTTGGGGCTGACGGATAAGCTCAGCAATTGAGCCTGTATCTTTGTTGTACTCAAGGTATTTGCCATCGGCAATCAATGAGAAGCTACCAACGCGAGTGACGTCTTTAGTGACCTTCTGGCCGCCTTCAGCTGCAACGACAGGGGCTTGGAACTTGGTGATTTTACCGCTTTCGGTCATTTCTCGTTGCAATTCAAACCACAATTTTTCAATCTCTTCGATTGAAGCAAGTTTTGAGGTTGAACCCATTGTCGCAGCGAACTCTTGTAAGAAGGCTTCACGATTAGGAATTTGCGCAGAGATCAATGAAGTACCAAACTGGCTTTCGGTTTTACCGGCAGTTTGCTGAAGTACATTGAACAATTCTTTCAAGTAACCCATACGCTTAGATAACGCCTCTTGCATATTGGCAAGCTTGGTTTCGTTTTCTTCGTATTGGGTTTCTAAACGACCACTCAATGCCAACTCATTGTCACGGGCTTCAATGGTTTGCTTTAAGATGGTGTCTTGCTCGGCACGTTTGCTGATGAACTCTTGTTCACGACGTTTGTTTTGCTCGGTTTGGGCGATTTTGCCTTGCTCAAGCTTTTGCAACAAGTCGTCTAAGTTGGCTACCGAATCCTGTGCCATAGCAACAGGGGCAACGGCAAACAGTGCACAGGCGATAATAGATTTAATGGCTTTCATCGATTTTGCTCCCTTATTCCGCGGCGTTGACCGGTACGGTCAACATATCTGGGGCCAATTGTTTCTTAGCCACTCGCATGGCTTTGCTGATGTGACTGCGATAGCTGTCGTCAAGTTTTTCCCAGCGTTTGGCTTTTTGATCCCAAGCCCCCATGGTTTGCTTGTCGCGCGTTTGATAAATCAACGCGATACGACCGATTCGCAAAAAGTCTACGTCGCGCTCAACGCCATCAACGTCTTGTAAACCTGAGTAGGCTTCGATATCACGACCAAATTGCACTTCAACCTGGTAGGCTTCTAAAATGCGACGGAATTTTTCAGAGGTTTCAACGTTGGCTTGATCCAACATGTCACGGAGGTCATTGACCCGATTGGTACGTTCTTCCATCAAAAAAGGCACATCGAGTTTGACGAATTGTTCAAGGGTATCAACCATGCGGATCATCAACGGCATGATTTGACGCTCGATGACGCTCACCTGATCAATAGAAGCGTTGATCTCGTTCATTTCAGCCAGCTGGTTGGCAATTTGCTTTTGCATTTGGCTGTTATAAACCTGTAGACCGTCAATTTCTTTGTTTACGGTCTTGAACTGTTGCAACTTTGACTGGATGTCGTTGCTCAAAGAATCAACACGCTGCTGTGATTTTTGTGCCGATTGGTTGATTTCGCTGCCAGATTTAACGGCTTGGGCCAGTTCTGCTTCGTTTTGGGCAAATGCCGATGTTGTCATGCTGACAGTAAATGCCAACAGGCAACCTGAAGCGATTGTGCTCAGTTTCATTACGCTACCCTAAGGATGGGGTGTCTTGAGTGTCAGACACCGGATTACAAAAATAGGTATCGGCCTTAGAGGCCATGTACAACATTGAGTCGGGGCTACCAACTAACGGGCGTAAGTCTACGATTGCTTTATTACAAATATGTGTTTGGTTAATGACAGTAATATGACAATAACGGTTATTCGGTAGATCTTTGGAACATTCGTCACTAAAAGGGCTGTTTTCAGGGGGGAAATGACGGCTATCCATAGCCAATTTGGGGGATGGTTTATGACATGGTTGCCATTTAACTGTCATAAACCATCGATGAGCTGCCGTCTTGGCGTTAAAACTCTTGCGAATATGACAAACTAAAGCCGATACCTTTGGTTTGTGAACGACGCAAGGTGTTTTCAAACTCCAGCTTCTTCTCTTGATCAAGAATATTGGTCAGCTTAAGTTTCACCTTAGAGTCATAGCTCGGATAGTAGGTGTATACAAAATCGAGCGAGTGGAACGGTTGCTCGAACGTGTCATCTTCACCTTCGATACCCGGCAGGATAATACGGTCGCCAAACACGTTATAAACCAGTGACGATGAATGGTTACCGTCGGTTGAGTCATAACCGAATTGAAGGTTCAATACCCATTCAGAGTGACCAGTCAAACGACGCGTGGTATTGGTGACAGCGGTAGAGACCCCCGCTTGGTCAACAATCGACTGCGGATCGATTTGAATTTCCGAGTCACTGATGGTCATGTTGCCCGAAACAAAAGCATTGTTCCAAAACTTACCAACACCAAAGTCGTTGATAAAACCTAAGCCTTTTAAGAACTCAACCTCGATACCGGCAAGCTCACCGGTTTGAGCGTTGGCCATAACGATCAATGGCGGACCATCCTGAGCCGGTGATTGCACCGATTCAATTGGGTCTTTCATGTCTTTATAGAAAAGACCGACCGAAAGGTTGTCGCCATCTTCCATGTACCATTCCCAACGGGCATCGTAGTTGGTCATCTGCGTAGGACGCAAACCCGGCGTACCACGAATTGGATCCAACGTCAGCGGGTCGAGATAAGTCGAGTCAGAGACTTCACGTAAGTCAGGTCTTACTGTGGTTTCACCGTAAGAGAATCTGAACTGCATGTCTTGGCTCATCACGTAAGTTAAAGCCAAAGAGGGATAGAACTTGTCTTCTTGGAACGCCAACTTCAACAACTCGTCTGAGCTTTGACGCTCGTCGATATTGTCGATATCAAATGTACCGTTGGTTTTAAGACCAACCACGACTTGACGAAAGTCTTCCCACCGCACACCGCCGCTTAAACGCCATTTGTTGTCGAAGAAGAAGTCCGCTTCAACATAAAACGCATCGATTTTTTGCGCTGCGTGATAATCATCGCCATCGACGGTGGTATCTCGCAAAATGCGTTTGGTGGCATCGGTATAGGTGGCATTGCTCAGTGCATCGTCAGTTAAAATGTCATTGACTGCACTACCTGAGTAATCGACATTGTTCATCGCTGTTGTATCGATATCGAAACGACGTGCCGTGGCATAACGGCGCTTTTCAACAAAGTCGGCACCGGTTTTAAATTCCATTTCCCACTTGCCCGCAGTCACAGGCAATGAGGCGTTCCAACCAACGTTTTCAACCGAGTCATCCAAGTCCTGGAAGCTGTAACGAGAGGCGGTATTGGCATTACGCAACTCGATTTCATTGTCCATGCTGAATTGGCCATCGCCATTGCTATCGAACAATGAATAGCGGGTTTTAACGTTACCAGGGGCATAACGGCTTGAACGAGAGTCAGAATATTTCCAGTCAAATCCAAAGAAGTTCCACTCAGGGAAAGTATGCATCCCTTTGAGCTGATTAATAATCAGTTGACGTTCTTCATAAAGCACAGAAACATCACGGATACGTAAGTCATCCGATAACTTGGCATTTTCGGTGTTACCAAACTTCTCTTTAATTTGGTCACGTGTATCGTGCAAAACCAACACACTGGCATCAATGCGATGATTGCGATTGTAATCGATACCGAAGTTGGCCATGGTAGACCATTTAACCGAGTGCTCGGTTGAACGGACATCGTCAAAACCACGAGTCATCACGCGCTTATCGCCATCTTTGGTAAAGAGCTGGCCTTCAAACTCTTCAGCAACTTTCCAGCCGTTTGAATAACCGGCGGTGACCAAAGTACCAAAACGCCAATCATCGATATCCCAAGTATTACCGACAGCCAAATCAAAGCTGCCTTTAGGATCGGCAGATTGCTCTTTTACATCAAAGTCACGATTGATGCTTTTGGCGATGTCACGGTTTTGTTCTCTTGAGATGTCATTGAGGTAAATGCGGTTGTCCCACAACTCAGCCAAAACCGCAGGCGCTGCGCGCGTACCGTCGTCTTTACCCAACCAATCGTCATCACCACCATTGTAGGTGATAGCATCGTCAAAGTTTGACGAGTTGCTACCAAGCGAGCCGCTCATTTTCAAGGTGAACTGATCAGGAATGGTCTTCAAGCGAATATCGACATTACCACCACCGAAGTGGGCAGGCATTGAAGGTGAGTAAGATTTTTGCACCGAAAGACTTTCAATGATGTCTGCCGGGAACAAATCCAGCGGAATAACGTTACGGGTCGGATCCGGGCTGGGTACCATCGCGCCGTTAAGTTGCGTACTTGAATAACGCTCACCTAAACCGCGAACATAGATAAATTTGCCATCGACCAAGGTTAAGCCGGTGACACGGCGAAGCGCCGATGCGGCGTCGCTGTCGCCGGTTCTTGAAATTTGTTCAGCACCGAGAATATCGGCAACGAACGCTTGTTGTTTACGTTCTTCGAGTACCGCAGTGGCTGAGCCTTTCAGACGGTTGGCTGTCGTAACAACCTCTTCGATGGCCTGTTCATCGTCTTGTGCCATCGCCACGTTGCCGGATAATCCAAACATTACCGCCATGGCAACACTGGATAGGCCGAATTGTTTGGTTTTGAAGTTCATGATAACTGTATGCCTTTAACGAGAATTAAAATCGAATCGGGGCCTGTCGCAAAAAACCGTTAAAGTTTGTCGCGCAAGCCCCAATAGGTCACTGCTTTAAAGCGAAGACTGGTGATTAAAGACCAACAGTCCAGCCAGCAGTCCAGTTATTGCTTTCACTGACTGCACCGATGTGACCGGCATTGTCAAAGAAGCTGTCACCGCTCCAATCTTTTGGCGTGGCTTCGAAGATAGTGAATACACCGTTAAGCACATTGGCGCGACCTTCGGCAACGGCGTTACCTTGACCTTCCCACCAGCTTTGCTCAACGTTTTTGAAGTTTTCGCTACATGCGACAACCGAGTTGGTTACACCAATTTTGAACGCATCGCGGTTGGCATTGTTATAGTCGGTATTTTCAACTTCAAAACACTCGCCAGTGCCGGTGCTACCGGTGATAACGAAGTTAGACAGCTGAGCCAAAGTCCCTTCACGCAAGTAAACGCCTTCTGAATCTTTACCAGATGCACTGTAATCATTACCGATGATGGTCATGTTAGAGATAGTCGGGTTAGATTGTGGCTGCTTGTCAGGAGTAGAACCGTCGTTGTCAGCTTCGATAGCGCGGTTAGCTTCGGTGTTGTTGTCACCGTGCTTAACCAAGACATACTGCATTTTGCCGCGGAAGCCGTTATCCCAGTCTACGCTGTCGTCACGGTTTTCAGTCAATACAACATACTTGAGGTTTACAGTACCACCGAAGAACTCAACACCGTCATCCGCGTTTTGGTGAACTTGGATATACTCAACAGTAGTGCCTGAACCAACACCACCGAAAGTAATACCGTTCAATTCATTGTCAGGGGCAACTTCGTAACCAGCGTGCTTCACCACAACATAGCGTAAAGTACCTGAGTTATCTTCGTCGTTAGTACCACCGAATACGGCACCTTCTTCTACGCCTTCAACTTGCAGTGCACAGGCACCTTCAGCTGGACACTTGTTTGAAGAAGCGTTACCCAGCAATACGATACCACCCCATTGGCCTGCGCCAGTTTCGCCGCCAGTTAAATCTTGGCTAGAAGTGAAGGTAACAGGCGCGCTGGCGCTACCGTGAGCTTCAATCTTAGAACCACGGCTAACAACCAAGTAGTCACCACCGCTGCGGCCGTATACGGTTACGCCGGCAGGGATAGTCAACGTGGCGCTGTCGGCATTGTCGTTACCGATGAAAACCGGACCGCTCAATGCGTAGATGTTGCCAGTAGTCAAAGTCAGGTCGTTGGTGTAACGGCCAGACAATTGACAAGTAGTCGTTACGCCATCAACAGGAGAGATAGCGCTGGTGCCGGTAGGACAGCCAACAGTAGGAGCTTGAGCTGTTACTTCACCGCCGCCGAAACCGAAGGCCCAACCTTGACGCCAGTCGTTAGTGCCAACAGCACCGATGTAGTCAACGCTGTCGAAGAAAGCACCGTCAACGGTGTTGGCAACATCTTGACCTGCGCCCAACAAAGGAGAACCACTGATAGGTGCGCCGTTGCTATCGAGCATCAAAGAATCTTTAACCATGTTGCCGCTTTGCGCCAAGAACCACTCTTGAGTGACGTGCTTGAAGTTTTCGCTACAGGCAATGGCAGAGTTTTCAATCTTAATCGTGCCGTTTTGTGCGTTGGCTTGAGTTGAGTCAGTATTTTCAACTTCAAAACACTCACCCATTTCGCTAGTACCAGTGATAGCGAAGTTGTAAAGGTGAGCACCAGTACCTTCACGCAAGTAAACACCTTCAGAATCTTTTGAAGACGCTTTGTAGTTATTGCCGATGATGGTCATGTTGGCAATAGTAGGCATTGAGCGAGGCTCTTTGTCAGGGTTAGAACCGTCGTTGTCACCTTCGATACCACGGTTGGCTTCGCCTGAGTTTTTGTCGTGCTCAACATAAACGTGCTGCAATTTACCAACGAAGCCGTTGTCCCAGTCTACGCTGTCATCTTTGTTACCGGTCAAAACCAAGTGTTTGATGTTTACTGAACCGCCGAAGAACTCAACACCGTCATCGGCATTGGCATGAACTTGTACGTAGTCAACAGTAGTGCCGGAACCGACACCACCGAAAGTGATACCGTTCAATTCATTGTCAGGGGCAACTTCGTAACCGGCAAATTTAACAACTACATACTTCAAAGTACCAGAGTTGTCTTCTGAGTTAGTACCGCCGAATACAGCACCTTCGATTGCGCCTTCAACTTGAAGTGCACACTCGCCTTCGCTAGGACATTTATTAGAAGGAGCATTACCAAGGATAACCACACCACCCCATTGGCCTGCACCCGTTTCTTCACCAACCACATCTTGCATAGAAGTCATGATGATAGGCTTGGCGGCAGTACCGACCGCTTCGATTTTAGAGTTGCGATGAACCACGAGGTAGTCGGCGCCGCTACGGCCGAACATGACAACGCCTGGCTCGATAGTCAAAGTGGCGCTGCTGGTGCGGCCGACTTCTAATGCGCCACTGATGGCATAAAATACTGGTTTGCCGTTTGCAGTGGCAACCAAGGTAGTGTCTTCAGTAATAGCTGAATTCAATACTTGCACCAGAACGTCGGTGCCGACTTTTGCAGAGATTTCAGTCGCCAATTCGCCATTGCTGACACCTGGAAGTTCAACAACAGGATCAGTAGTGCCGCCGCCATTTTCGCCACCGGTATTGTTGTTGGTGGTGTTATTGCTGTTGGTGACGCTGTTGTCTATATTACCTTCGGTGATGTTGATATCGCCGCCGCATCCTGCCAACAACAAAGCCGTTGTTACCGCCGATAAGGTAAATAGCCTTTTCAATTTCATGACTTTCTCCGCCAGTAGAGTTTAAATAAGAAATAACTGGGAGCGGAGTCTAGTGGTGCTATGTTACAGATTTATTTGAGTTATATGACACAAATATGAATTGCCGACTAAGGAACGAAGGCAATAAGTGGACGATCAGTTGAAGTGACGCCACATTGGTCAAAGTGACGGCCAGTTTTGTTTAAGCCAACTAATTTAAATAAAAATCCACATCTAGGTTAAAAATCAATCGACATCTTAGACTGTGTTTCACTTGAGTTGCTTAACATGCTCGGCGCAGGTCTGGTCATTTTTCTCTCTGACCAACAAAGCCTAGGATTTAGCACACCACAGTTTCCGGTAATTAAACAAAAAAATGAGGCAAAGGCTAAGAAGGCGACAAATTTTTGGAGAAATATACATCACGCCACCTTTGCAACCTAAAATGCCAACGTTTTGAAATATCAAATGCTTTTGAAACAATTAAGGCTTTGTAGATTTATATACAGCCCCTGTCCCGTTAATTTTAGTGTCAGACACCTTAACTGGACATAGAATTATTTACTGAATTTGTTCCTTTAATTTTGGTGTCTGACACCTTGATTAAGCTAAGGCTTTGAAATATCAAATGCTTTTGAAACAATTAAGGCTTTGTAGATCTATATACAGCCCTGTCCCGCTAATTTTGGTGTCTGACACCTTGATTGGGCGGTCCATGCCCATTTGGGGTGATCTTTCAAATCAAAGTACGATATCGTGACCGGCGACGGCGGCTTTGGCCGAGAGGTAGGGTTGGTTGTGGATATTGCAGTGTACGGCGGTATTGCGTCTATCGACGACTTTGATGCCGTGCTTTTCCAGCTGTCGCTGTTTGTCGGAGTTGTTCGACAATAAGATGATCTCGTTGATGTTAAGCGCCTTTAACATTTGCGCGGCAGCGGTGTAATCACGTAGGTCGTTACCAAAGCCTAAGTGGCTGTTGGCTTCGTAGGTGTTTTGTCCGGCGGCTTGCAGCTCGTAGGCATCCAGTTTGTTGTAAAGCCCGATGCCACGGCCTTCTTGGCGCAGATACAACAATATGCCGCCGTGCTGATAGATGCGTTGTTTGGCCTCATCTAACTGAGGGCCACAATCACACTTTTGCGAAGCAAACACATCGCCGGTCAAACACTCGGAATGTAGTCGCACTAAGGGGATTTTGACGTTTTGCCAATCACCTAAACCGATGGCCACATGCTCTCTTTCATCGCTTAAGTGATGATATGAGATAAAACTGGCTGGTCGTTCAAACCCATCGAGAGGTATTTCAACGATATTGCGAACCGTAGCTCTGACGTCGTTCGCTGCTTGGGAAGGGTTCTCATCCTTCATGCTATTCTCCGATGGATGCGGTAAAACTTAATCTCTTGGGCTATATTGGGGCTGGCTTTAGCTTTTTAAAGGGCTGGCAATGAAATTCACCTCAGTTCATCAACCTTCCCATTTGTAGCCCAATCCGTATACCGATTTAATCAGCTCTCCCTCGCATGGCAAAACCGCGAGTTTCTTACGAAGCTTTTTAATATGGCTGTCTATAGTACGTCCGCTCACGATTCTGTGATCACTATACATGTTGTCCATCAGTTGATCGCGACTAAAAATATGCCCAGGCTCTTTATACAACTTATCCAACAGCTGAAATTCAATCGCCGTCAATTCAATTACCTGGCCTTCATAGCTGGCCTGACAACGCCCTTGATCCAGCTGTAGCTTGTTGTCTAAAGGCAGCTCATTGGAGCCGCTTCGGCGTAAAACCGCTTTAACCCGGGCAACCACTTCCCGTGGACTATAAGGCTTACAAATATAGTCATCAGCGCCAATCTCCAACCCCAGCAAACGGTCGATTTCATCGACTTTAGCGGTAACCATCAGCACAGGTATATTTGAAAAGGTGCGTAGTTCTTTACAGATCTCAAGACCATCTTTACCCGGCAGCATCAGATCCAGCAAAATCGCACTGGGATGATGATTTTTAACCCAGTCGATAACCTCACTACCATGGTGCAGCATGCTCACCTGATAGTTCGCCACCGCCAGATAGTCGGCCAACACTTTGGCCAGCTTTTCTTCATCTTCTACAATCAGAATGTGTTGGGGATGCATGTCAATTCATCAGCAAGGATTGATGGGCTGAGTTTAGCATAAATCAGTGGTTGAGAAAGCCGGCAATGGGCAGTTCTATGCGCACCTGCAAGCCACCTTGCTCGGCCTTAGTTGCAACAATTGCGCCACCATGACCTTCAACAATTTTTTTGCATATGGCCAGCCCCAGCCCTGAGCCGCCGGTTTTGCGGTTGCGAGAATCTTCCACCCGATATAAATGTTCAAACAACTGAGGCAAATGTTCATCGGCTACCCCATGGCCGTCATCGGCAACCGTGATCTGCACATGACTATCTTGCGCCTCAAGCGTAAGCCAAACCGCGCTACCGTCTTTGGCATACTTGGCACAGTTGCTCATCAAATTGACCATCAGCTGGGTCAATCGATCACCGTCGGCCCATACCATCACACTGTCATCACCCAGTTTACTGTGCAACGTAAGGTCGGCGACAGATAAAATATGCTGATACTGCGTCAGATCATCACTAAGCAACTCGGCAAGGTCGATTTCCTCTTTGCGATATTTCAGCGCACCGATGTCATTACTGGCCAGCTCGTACAAGTCTTCAACCAAGCGCTGCAATCTCAAGGTTTCTTGATAACTTGACTGCACCTGTGCAATATCAAGCGGCCTGACACCATCGATGACCGCTTCCATTTCACCTTTCATCACCGCAATAGGGGTGCGTAACTCGTGGGAAATGTCGGCTAACCAACGTTTTCTTGCCGATTCAGCTTCTTCTAATGTTGCTGCCAATTCATTGGCATCTCGGCTCAATTGTCCCAACTCGTCATTGCGCTTAAGACTCAGTCTTTGTTGATACTCCCCTTTGGCTAGCCTGTCCATAAATGCCGCCAACGCTTTTATCGGTCGAACCAGATTGCTGGCTAAAGGCAAGGCCACAACCACGGTCAGCGCCACTAAGCACAAGCTGATGATAATGTAGGCAATTCGCTGTTGCTCCAACAGCTCTAAAGCATAACCGTCATTGATGCCATGACGTTTGGGAAATACCACATAACCGACAATTTTGCCGTCTACTTCGATGTTCAGCCAGTTGTCCGACACCTTGTATCTTTGCCCTCCCACCACCAGCTGCTTATCGCTATCGAGTAAACTGATCTGCGCGGGACGATTACGCGGTAGAGGCCCTCGCCTTTCAATGCCGGCGACAGCGTCTGATGTTGGCCGTGGCTCAAACTCTGGCGGCCTTGGCCCTGCTTTTGGCGGCGCAAAACGCTCATCACCGGGTCGCCGCACTCCTTGGTGCTCAGGGCCAGAGGTTGGTGGCACAAAGTTGGGGTGCTTATCTATCACTTGGGCTTTGTAGAGATCATGCAGTGTACGTTGACGCCCGGCTATCCATTGCCAACTTTGCTCGCGTCGATAGCCACGCTCAAGCGCTGCAACAAAAGACGTTAGGCTATCGCGGTCTTTGGTATTGACAAATTCCACCAAGCCACGGGTTAAACTCCACTGTATCGCCACAAACATCAACAACACCAAACTGATGCCAGCGGCGAGAAAAGACACAAAGAGTTTATGTTGTATGCGCATTTATGTGACCTACAAGCAAATAAAATTTCCTTAAAATCGAATTGCTCCTTTAATCGCCATGATGGGTGAAAAGCGTTCAATTGTTAAGGGTAAAATGGCGTTTCCATATTTATTGCACATTTAGCCAAAAGCAACTCTGACCAGAGCCGAGCCTGAATTTACCACAAATATGACAGCGTTTAACAATTGTGTTCAAGCGCTTAAATATTGACTGAAAACGACATAAAACCAAAGACTTAAATAGCCCGACTGGCACCACTAAGTTAACACAACTGTCATCTTCAATTCACAAAACAGTCATCAGACCAGATTAGAGTGCGCGCCGTCTTTTAATCAACAGGAATTCATAACCATGGCTTTCAAGCTGAACAAAACCCTTTGTGCAATGATGGTATCAACAGCATTGTTAGGTGGCTGTAACGGCAGCGATAATAATGTCACAAATACACAAACCAATACACAACAGCCTGATACTAGCGGTCAAACCCAAGAGGTTACCAGTGTAAAAAATGTGATCATGATCATCGGTGACGGCATGGGTCCAGGTCAGTTAGGTATGTTGGAAGAATATGCGACTCGCGCGCCAGCTTCTATCTACAATGGTCACCCAACGGCAATGAGCACCTTCTCACAACAAGGGGTTATGGGCTTATCGGCCAATGGTCCAAACGGTTCTTTGGTTGTTGATTCTGCCTGTTCGGCTTCACAATTGGCCACAGGTGTCCCTTCTGGCTCAGAAATGATTGGTCTTGACGCTGAAGGTAACCCGGTAGAAACCATCTTGGAAAAAGCCAAAGCCATGGGAAAGGCCACCGGTTTGGTTTCCGACACCCGTTTGACGCACGCCACACCGGCAGCATTTGCCGCACATCAGCCCCATCGTTCATTGGAAAACGAAATCGCCTATGAAATGCTCAACTCAGGTAAAGTTGATGTTATGTTATCAGGTGGTTTGCGTCATTGGATCCCACAAGGTGTTAACTCTGACGAGCAAGTCAAAGCCGAAGTGGCCGCGCAAGTTGGCGAGCCTTCAATCCGCATCAAGTCTAAGCGTAAAGATGACCAAAACCTGCTAACCCAAGCCAGCGACTTAGGTTACTCATTGGCATTTAACCGCGACGGCTTGGCCAGCGCCGAGGGCGAGAAATTGCTGGGTCTGTTTTCATACTCTGGAATGATGAACGGCGTTGCCTACACCAACAGCAAAGACAGCGCTGAACGTAAACAGCCTTCTTTGAAAGAGATGACGCTCAAAGCACTGGATGTGCTCTCTGCCGACCCGGACGGCTTTTTCTTGATGATCGAAGGCGGTCAAATCGACTGGGCCGGTCATAACAATGATGCCGGTACTATGTTGCATGAGTTGTTAAAGTTCGACGAAGCAGTACAGGCAGTTTACGACTGGGTTAAAGAGCGCAACGATACTTTGGTATTGATCACCGCCGACCACGAAACCGGCAGCTTTGGTTTCAGCTACAGCCGCATGGAATTGCCAGAGGCGCGTCCACTGGAAGGTTCGGCTTTCCAAGACCGTATGTACAAGCCAAACTTCAACTTTGGCGCACTGAACATTCTCGACAAGTTGTATCAACAAAAACAAGACTTCTACGGCATTTGGGATGAAGCAGCCAGTAATGGCGACGGTAGCTTCCCAACGGCTAACAGCATGATGGACGCGATCAATGCCAACAGCGAGTTCAAAGTGACCATTGAAGAAGCTGAGCAAATTTTAGAGCGTGAATATAACGAATACTATGTTGCCGACCACAGCTACCTCTCTGCGACTGACTTCCCTAAAATCAACGACTTCAAAGAGTTTTACGTTTACGCCGACGAAGTTCATCTGGACTTGATTGGCCGTAAATTGGCTAAGCGTCAAAACATTGTTTGGGGTACTGGTACTCATACTCATACGCCAGTACAAGTTGTGGCTTGGGGTCCTGATGCGGTAATCAAACCATTCGCCTCATTCCTACATCACACTAAAGTAGGTGAAATGGCCATCAACGCGATGGAGTAAGCCTCAACCCTTAAGCAAACAAAGTGCAATACCCTAGGTATTGCACTTTGTTGTTTCTACGGCTGTCAATTACGCTCTTTTAGCAACTCATTGAGTTCATAATAGTAGTTCACACCTTTGCCCATGGTCGCTGCCGAAACGACCTCGGTTAAATCCGCCAAAAACGACTTGGCGTCTTCATTTCCATTGTTGGTCGCAATTTTTGCCCAGCCATAAGCTTTGACGATATAGGCTTCTTCAAAGTCTTTTTGATACAACTGAACATAGAGAACCGCTAAATTCAACTGGGCTGCCGGCAGGTTCATCCGCGCGGCCTGCTCAAGAGGCGCTACCGCTTGCTCATACTCCTTTTTGTCCCAAAGCGCCATAGCTTTGTTATACAGTGTCACTGATTCACTCTCGGCGGTATAAGACGCTTCATCGTTATCGGCATCATTCTTACTACCAACCAATATGCCCTCCTCACGCTCAGTCATAGTGGCCGCCTTTTGCTGCCACAATTGCGCCTGAGTAGGGTCTTTGAACAGCTCATCGCTGGCATAGAGCTGGCTAAGCTTTACCGCCGCCGATTTGACCCCTTTATTGGCCAAGTCCAGCAACAGCTCATGACCTTTGCGACGCTCTTGCGCAGCGCTGAGCTTCAATAACAAGCTGGCAAGATTCGATTGCGCCAATTCAACGCCTTGGGCAGTACCGCGTTCATACCACAGTCGCGCTTTTTTCAAGTTCACTTCTCGACCCAACCCCAACTCATGAAGCAACCCGAGATTCACCTGAGCACCTCCATTGTTCTTTTCTGCCGCCCGCAACAACCAGTAATACGCCCTGTCATAATCTTTATAGGTCGAAGTGCCGTAGAAATAGTCGGTGCCAAGATAAGCTTGGGCTTCGACGTGGCCGAGTTTGGCAGCTTTGGTTAACCAATGAATATAAGCCTCATCGTTTTTAACCGCCCGTTCACCTTTGCCATAGGCCGCTGCCAACTTGAGGATCGCTGGTAAATAGTCTTCATTGGCCGAGCGCTGAAGATATTCGATATATTGTTTGTCGCTACCAGTCAGTCTGGCCACATGAAAGGGCGCATCGACGAGTTTGGTGCTTTTGATGTATTCGGAGGCTTTGATGAAGTACAGCAGCGCTTTGATGTCGTCTTTTGGATGACCTTCATCGCCAGAATACAAGTAACCTAAGATGTAGGATGCCCTTTGCGCAAGATATTGCTCTGAGGTAAGCTGGTCTGAGACTTTACTCAGTAATTTGGCCGCTTTTTGAACGTCTTTTGGATAACCCTCTTTGCCTTTGAGGTAGTTAATGGCAAGGTTATATGCGGCAACTTCATTAAAGTTGCTCTGCTCAATAATCGTGTCATAAAGTGAATCAACTTTGGCCTGAGCCGGTAGTGTCATTACGCCTGATAAACCAAGCACAATGGCGCCAACAAGTCGCTTTTTCATCGTTTCCCTTATACGCCTTTCCGAGGCACTGTGCAAAGCACGGTATTATGCATAAAAAACGAGCGATTACAAGCAACGACCCTTGTTGGCCGGTGGGATGCGCCACGCACCCCAACATAAAAACTAAACCATTTGCTGCATATAAGGATGAGCGCTTAAGAAAACTTCTAAAGCCTTTTTCAATTCTTGACCAAAAAACTCAAGCTTATCGCTAAAGAAATTGGTCTCGTGGGCTTCACAATCGAATATACCGACCGTTTCGCCTGCGCTATTTAAAATAGGGCAACAAAACTCTGATTTGACCATAGCATCACAGCGATAGTAAGGTCCGTCATAATGCTCTACATCGGCGATATGATGAGCACTGGCATCCATAAATACCCGAGTATTGAGCGAAGTTTCATAGTGCTCTTTGGAGATTGGAAACTCCCCTTTTGACATGCTGCCTTGATAGGCGTATTTGATCAGATTACCGTGATGATGCAAATAGATGCCAAACCAATCCACTTTGGTTTGTCCGGTAACAAAATGAACCAAACGATTAAGGCGGATCAGCAAGTCACGTAGCAAATCTCGCCCGTCGTCTGTTTCAACCAACTGGCTTAAATCAAACATCTCACCGGGCACTTTTACAATTGGACAGCTGCCATCTTCATTGAGCTGGGGCTGCTGATAACTGAATAAATGGTCGCTCTGATCAAAAGCGTTCACCGGCGCGTACAGCACCGATAATAAATCATGAAGGCGCATTATGTTGTGTTGATCCTGTTAGTTAAATAAGCGTATAGACGGCTAGGCATAAGCTAGCCGATTTTATCACTTTTGACAAGATCTTAATTTATCCCGCTAAAACGTCACAGGTGCGCCAATGGCTAAGTCTAACTCTGCCAACGCAGTAAGATAGCGACTGAGGGCAGATACTCGGGTAATTTTGGTGGAGGTCAGCAGATCTTGTGCGTCCAAAACATCATTGGAGCTGCCAAGTTGCTCTTTATAGCGAATTTCACTGACGCGAAAGTTTTCTTCGGCCTGTTTAAGCGCCTGCTCTGAAACATTAAGGCTTTTTTGCGCCTCCATGACAGTCAAAAAGGCGCTTTGTACTTGCGACATCACCAGCACTTTTTGCTGTTCGGCTCTGAGTTTTTCAATCGACAAATCCAATTCGGCAGCATCGATGGCTTTGTTGGTTTGCCCCCACTGCCAGAAGTTCCAGCTCATATTAAGCGATACCGTGGTCTCAAGCGCAGCCGGATTGTAATCGGCCCCATTGGCAGAGACGCCCGAGCTGAGGCTCAAACTGACCGTGGGCCACAATTGCGCCTCGGCGATTTCGAGATCTTTTGTCGCCAACTCAATATCTATCTCACTTTGCTTTAGCTCAAGGCGATTAACCAACGCCTGCTTGAGCAAGCTTTTGAAATTGCTGGTGAAGGCAATATGCTGCATCTGCCCCTGCGGATTGAATGGCGTCATCAGATCACGATTCATCAAGATATTGATGGTCGATTTGGCCAGTGCCAAGCGGTTTTGCGCGGCATAGATATCCTGCTCACCTTTAGACACACGTACATGGGCCTGCAACACATCATTGCGCCAAATCTTACCGGCGGAATAAAACTCTTGCGCGTTTTTGCGGTGCTGCTTCAAGCGTGCCAGCGAATCGACCGCCTCGTTATGCAGCACTTGCTCTTTAAGTAAGTTATACCAAGCTTGCTTGAGCTGAAACATTAGACTTTGGCGCTGCTTGCTCAAGCTTGAATCGGCTCTGGCATTACGTAACTGTGACTTGCGCCAATTGGCCCAAATTGTCGGTTGGTATATCGGTTGTGACAACACCACCGAGGTAGCGTAACTGGTTTGTTCTTCTGCCGGACTAACTGTGTTTTGTAAGGTCTGAAAACGCCCAGAAGTCAGCGACATTGACGGTAATAGTTCGGTAAAGGCAATATCCTCTCCCGCCATTTGTCCTTGCGCCTGCTTTTCTTTGATTTGCAGATCAAGGTTTTGCTGAAACGCGATAGCAGTCAGTTGCTTAAAGCTTAAGTTGGCGCCACCGGCGACTTGAGCAGGTGCACTGCACGTAACGCAAAGTAATAAAGCCGCATTCAGATACCCGACATAGTTCATTACTTACCTCCTAGTGAAGCGGTGTTGCGATGCCAGTCGGCAAGTGAGACATAGCGACCTGAAAGCAAAGCCCCTTGGTTAGGTGTGATAGCCCACACGATGCGGCGCAATCCGCTGGCAGGGTCGATCACCGGATAAATGGTTTTCACCCTTGCCTCGCCCAATGCAACATCGCCCTCAAGCACTGCGGTCGTTAAGCCGACACTCAAGCCATCCGCCATGGCCGGCGGTATATCTATCGATAAAGTCAATTGCGATAGATTGACAAACTCCAACACTGGATCGCCTGCCTTGGCCCACTCCCCTTGGCTAATGGCTTTGGCCACCACCGCGCCGTCAAATGGTGCCACTAAAGTACATTCTTCATAGGCTTTTTTACTGACCGCCAGTTGCGCTTTGGCGACCGCGACCCGTTCGGTCGCCATCGCCACAGAGAAGTCCGCCTCGGTCAAGGCGATAGCCGAGAGAATATTTTCAGCCACCAAGCGTGCCGATTTGTCTCTTTGATGGTTGGCCGATGCCAATTCTTGCTTTGCCGAGCGTAACTGAGCACGGCTTTGTTCGAGCATCGCCCTTGCCTTTTTATCATCCAGCTTGGCCAATACCTCACCTTTGGTCACCATCGTCCCGCCTGAGGCTATCAAGGTAACAATTCCCGGAGCGGCGAAAGAAAATTTCACTTTTTGTGCCGGCATCACGACACCGCGTAAGTGCACTTGAGTGTCAGCTTGTTCGGCTTGCACCAAAGTGCCAAACAGCATCAGACACAGCCCGGCAAACAAAGCGATGTTGACTCTTACAACCATAAATCGGCCCTTAGTATTTTACGAATGCGATGGAAGATGTGACGCCACAAAGGCATCGGCTTGCCGAAAATGAGAATATCACCGGATAGCCCGATAGGCGGCACCTGTACATGGTCGTTCAAGGTAATGGCCATACGCACCATCAGGCTTTGTTCGGCCCCTTCGAGTTTGGCCAAAGGCGCTATCGCAGCGATGGTCGCATCATAAATCCGAGGCCCAACCCCGGCAAAGCGAATACGGCCACTATCGCCTTGAGACAATAAATAGACATCGCGCTGATCGACAATCACATCGATAAAGCGCGTCTTTGCCGCCACCAAACTCACCATAGGCTCACCCGAGGCGAAGTACCTGCCCTGCATCGACTGCGGCGGCAGGCCATCGACACGCCAATCCCCCTGAGGCTTTGCTATCACCAAGCTCGCACGTTTGGCATTGGCGTCACTGAGTTGTTCTTCGATAAACCCCAACTCAATCAACAAACGGCGGTTTTTTGCCGGGTCGGATATTGCCGAGGCTTCTTGCAATTGCAGCTGCAATACTTGACGTTTGTTCTGAAATTCGGCCAGTTGCAGTTCTAACTCCGGCGAGTGCATCACCATCAATGGCACCTCGTCGCTGCCAGTCAACTCGCGTTTATCGTTATAGGCAAGCTGCTCGATAAAACCGTTTTGCGGGGCGTAAATGATGTGGGTCGGCGCTTCAACGACACCGGTGGAATACACTCGAATAGACGGCGAGTAAAAAATGAATATTGCCAGCACAGCGATCAGCGAAGCGATGGAGATATATCGACGTCTTGCGCTGCTCCAGCACAATTGTTTTGCCCAGCTCACCAATGTCTCTCCCCAGCTGCCAGTGATTTTTCTAACCAAAAAGTAAACCAGATAGATAAACGCCAAATTGGCCAAAAAGCCAAAATGGGCCGATACCATGGAGTAACCTAAGATAGCGATAAAAGAAAGTATAGCTATCATGTAAACAGTCACAAGGCCACCGTATAGCAAATAGATCTGCCGCTCTTTTTTGCTCGGCGACAACGGCGCTTCAACCTCCAAGCGCAATAGCTTGGTTTTTAAGGTGTAGGAAAACCACGCTATTGAGTTTTGCCTTAGGTTTTGCATCTCCAGTAAATCGGTCAAAATGTAGTAACCGTCAAATTTTAGCAGCGGATTTAGGTTCACCAATAGCGATGTCGCCGTGCCGATGGTCAACAACACAAAGCAGACATAACCAAGAGGATTGCCGACATCGACAAAAAACCACACATAGGCGCTGAAAGCCGCCAGCAATAGCTCAACCCACACACCAGCAAGGGCAACATAGATCTTTTGCCATTTACTCTCGAATAACCAAGCATCATTGACGTTGCAATAAAGACAGGGCTGAAAGGCCAACAGCAAAAAGCCCATTTCATGCACGTCACCGCCAAAGTATTTACAGGTAAGCCCATGACCACATTCGTGGATAGCAATGGCGCCTAAGGCAATAAGCCAAATGCCGAAGTAGCCAAGCGTGCTATCGTGGGTTTGCAGATAGACTCGGCTGAAATCATCACTAAAACGCTCCCCTTGAAACAGTACCAACAACACTGCCGAGAGCATAAACAACCCTTGTAGCTTAACCACCGACGGCTGCCAGAGAAAACGGATCTTGTCGATAATGGCATCAAAAAAGCGATTGGGATCGACCAGCTGAAAGCGCAAAAACAAAATGCTGCCTTGCCCTTGCAGCACTTTCTTTTTGCGTTCTTCTCTTATTTTTTCTAACAGCGCGGCATTTTGTTCAGATTTGGTGCGTTTTAGTAGCTGGTATTCACGGCAGGTTTCATACAGCGACTCTAACGCCTCGATGTCATATTCATATTTGTCGGAACGGCGATTAAATTCAAACACCAAACGTTCAAAATCCCGTACGCCGTTAAACAGCGCCATCATCTGATATTGCGCCTGCTCAAAGTGGTAATATTGCTGTTTGTCTGGCTCTTTGACGACATAGCTTTGCTCGCCTCGCTGTACCAGCTTGCCGATTTTCAGTTCTTCACGTAAAGGCGGTGGAATGATGGCCTGCATTGTCACAGCCCCAAGTTAAAGGCAATAAAGTTACTGATACGCCGCCAGATACGCACTATCACCGAGGTTTTTTCATTGTGGATCAACGCCTGACCGGTCATTCCCGGACGCAAAGCAAAAGGCGCATCTTGTATTTCAACCTCAGCGATAAAGCCGGTTTGCAGATCTTCATTTTCTAGATCTTTAGACGCATCCAGTGCGGTACTTGGGATCTCATAGGTTCTACCAACATGACGCACTTTGCCGCTGAAATATTCCCCGGGCTGCGCTCTTAATACGCAGCGCACAGTTTGTCCAACCTCAATATCAAGCAGATCTTCTTCGGGCACATGCACGATGATCACCAAATGTTCAGGGTCGGCCAAGCGCAGCAGTTCATCTCCCATATTAAATACCCGGCCGATCAACTCTTGTGGTTTGGGCGTAAGGACTAGGCCGGTTATAGGCGACTTAACATCGATTTGGCTTAAATCCAAGGTGGCCTTGATCACCTTAGCCCTTAGGGCTTCTCGCTCAATAGCGGCTTTGCCCATTGCGGTTGCATCGGCAGCTGCCCGAGCTTCAACAATTTGCCGCTCGACAATGGCTAGCTGGCTTTGGGCTTCAAGCAACTGCAACCGTATCGGGTTATCATCGAGCTGGGCAATGATTTGATCTTTTTGCAGTAACTGTCCTTCGTTGACCTCGACCGATTTGAGCTTACCGCCAAGGGGCATAAACACTCCTTGCCCGAGCTTCGCCTCAACGATAGCCGGGCCAGATACCCAGCGAAATACCGGTAGAAAGTGAAGTAAGCAAACGGCCGCCAAAACAGCCGCTGCCATCAGTACTTTGGCTTTCCAACCTGAGCCGAAACCCAACCCTTTCTTACCCGCTTTACTAAGGGCGGCACTAAAGGGAATGCTATTGAACAAGCTGGCATTACGTAGCGCTACGGTGGCCTGTGAAGACAAAATATGGAGCAGGTCGGCCTTTGAACCGCTGGCAAACCCGGGTTCATCGCTTTCGAACACCACCACGCCAAGTACGCCCTCTTCGTCTTCAAGTGGCATCGCCCAAATCGCTTGCAGCTCATTAAGTTCAAGATAATCGACCCAGACATTGCTGCCGGATTTGAGAGACTTTTTGTACGGTTCTAACTCTGGGATATAGGAGCTGCGCTGAATTTTGCGCACCTGCTCCATGATCTTTAATAACATCTGCTGACCCGGATCGTCCAAATTGACCGGTCTAGCACCCGAGAGCACCATCAATTTAAGCTCTTGCGCTTTGTCGTCCCACAACGCGATGGCGCCACCAGTGATATCTACCAATTCATTGGTTTTGTTGACAACATAATCGAGTACCTGATCGCTATCGAGTGTCGAAACCACCTCTTTAGAAATGGCCATTAGCACATTCATTTCATCGACCCGGCTCTCCATTTCCAACAAGCGGGCATTTTTAACCGATAGCGACGCACCAGCAGCCAGTTGCATAACCAACATACAGTCGTCTTCAGAAAACTGTCCATTGATGCCGTGACGTTTGTTTACGATTTGAATGGCGCCGTAGGTTTCGTCATCGATAACCAAAGGTACGCAGATCATCGAACGGGTAATAAACCCGGTTCTCGAATCAACGTCTTTGGAAAAGCGCTCGTCTTTAGAGCAATCGAGGATCACCTCCGGCTGCTGTGACTGGATCACCGCACCAACGACGCCTTTACCCAGTGGTAGGCGTAAACCCAAAACCCCTTTTTTCGCCGGACCTTCGGCAAGGTGACAGATATTCTGATGATTCTTTTTGTCCACCAGCCACAAGCTACCTGCCTCGGCATCTAAGGTTTCAAGCACCCGATCGAACACGATGCTAACGAGGTGTTTTACCCCTTTAACTTGTCCGACAAACTCTTGGGTGAGCTGATGTGAGATGGTCAATCGCCGATTGGCGCGTTCCAGCTCTGCAATTTGCTCATAGAGCTGTTGTATTTTGCGGTTTTCTGGCCTTGCTTGTTCCATAGGGTCTATCGGCTTGTTGTTTTCGACCTAGGGTGATGAGAGACACACGTCATTGACTTAGCATTATATTAAATAAAGACCCAAGCCAAGTTTTTGTCCACTAAAGGCGTTTGAAATTTTAAATTTTTTTAAGTAACGACAATAACTTAGAAGATTTAATGAACAATCTAACCAAGTTGTTGGCAAACAGACAGACAATGATCAAGAGTATCACTGCCTGTCTTTTACACTGAGGTTATTTGGGACGATTCATCATACGCTTGGCTTTGAGCACATGGGCGTTGGCATTAACCTGCGCCGCACGCGCTTTGGCGCGAGCAATAGCGTTGTTGGCATCGGTTTTGACTTGATTCATTTGAGCTTGTTTAATCGCCATGAGATTTCTCCAGTTATTTGCTGTTTTACTGCCTTTAAAAAAGCAGCAGTGACATTATTCAATCATTCAGGTTAAACACCGGGCCACTTAAGGCCCGGCAATATTTAAAGTGAGTTAAGGTGCACTCCAAGTATCCGTTGTGCCATCAGGATAGGTGACACTACCGCTACCATCGGCGTTATAAACCCAAGTAGTACCATCGACTTCAACATAAGTGCCAGAGCCATCGGCAGCCCAAGAGCCAGAACTACCATCGGCATTGGTAAAGCTGCCAGAGCCGTCGGCGCTCCAAGCACTGGTATTGCCTTGACCATCATCCCAACTGCCGCCCCCTTGGCCATCCCAAGTCTCGGTCGAGCCATCCGGATAGGTTGCGCTACCAGAACCATCGGCATTGTAGGTATAAACTGTACCATCAGCTCCGGTTTCAGTTGTACCATCGCCAGAGGCAGGATCAGTACCGCCACCTGTAGCGCCATCATCGATGACGTTACCGTCGGCATCGTAGTAGGTAATATTGCCTTGGCCATCCCAGCTTTCACTGCTACCATCAGCATTGGTCACGCCGCCAGAGCCATCGGCATTGTAGTAGCCGCTAGAGCCGTCGGATGCGGTCCAACTTCCTGAGCCGTCAGCTGCCCATGTTCCGCTGTTGCCTTGGCCATCACTCCAGCTACCGCCACCTTGGCCATCCCAAGTTTCAACCGAGCCATCGGCATAGGTGGTACTACCTGAACCATCGGCATTCCATGTGTAGCTGGTGCCATCGGCATAGGTTTCAGTACCCGAACCATCGGCGTTATAGCTACCACTATTACCTTGACCATCGTCCCAACTACTGGCCCCTGTACTTGCATCATAACTGTAATGGGAGCCATCGGCGCCGCTGTAGTCATATGAACCGTCGGCACTCCACGTTTCAACCGAGCCATCGGCATAGG
This sequence comes from Alteromonadaceae bacterium, assembly GCA_041583135.1. Classification (GTDB taxonomy): domain Bacteria; phylum Pseudomonadota; class Gammaproteobacteria; order Enterobacterales; family Alteromonadaceae; genus JABSOG01. The sequence goes on from JBFHGJ010000049.1 coordinate 24,163, forward strand.
TGGCCGAGCCGGAACCATCGGCACTCCAAGTGCTGGAGTTACCTTGACCATCATCCCAGCTACCGCCCCCTTGGCCATCCCAAGTTTCAGTGGAGCCATCAGGGTATTGTGCGCTCCCCGAGCCATCGGCATTGTACGTGTAAACAGTGCCATCTGCGCCGGTTTCAGTATAGGAGCCATCTGCGCTGCCACTGTCGCCAACGCCGCCATCGCTGCCAGCGCCGTCAATCTCATTGCCTGCGGCATCATAGTAGGTGACATTACCTGCATTGTCCCAATGCTCAGAAGTCCCATCAGGATAAGTGGTTCCCCATGAACCATCGGCGTTGTAGTAGCCACTCGAACCGTCAGAAGAAGTCCAAGTACCTGAGCCATCGGCATTCCACGTGCCACTGTTGCCTTCACTATCGGCCCAGCTGCCACCGCCTTGGCCATCCCAAGTTTCAGTGGTGCCGTCTGCGTAATGAGCGCTACCGCTACCATCGGCATTCCAAGTGTAACTGGAACCATCGGCGTAGGATTCACTGCCAGAGCCATCGGCATAATTGACCCCACTGTTGCCCTGACCATCATCCCAGCTGCTCTCACCGGTTGTCGCGTTATAGCTGTAATGTGAACCATCAGAACCATGGTAATCATAAGACCCGTCGGCTCCCCAGTTCTCGTAAGAACCGTCGGCATAGGTTGCACTGCCTGAGCCGTCGGCATTCCAAGTGCTGGAATTGCCCTGCCCGTCATCCCAACTACCGCCACCTTGGCCATCCCAGGTCTCTGTCGAGCCATCTGGATAGGTGGCGCTACCGGAACCATCGGCGTTGTAGCTATAAACCGTGCCATCAGGCGCGGTTTCGGTATAGCTTTCACCACCTGTCGGATCGGTGCCGCCGCCTGAATCAGCAGGAGCATCCACTTCATTGCCTGCCGGATCGTAGTAAGTAACATTACCTTCGCTGTCCCAATGCTCTGAAGATCCGTCAGGATTGGTGGTTCCCCAAGAACCGTCGGCATTGCTGTAGCCGCTTGAGCCATCGGCAGATGACCAAGTACCCGAGCCGTCAGCATTCCAGGTGCCGCTGTTGCCTTCGCTATCAGCCCAGCTGCCACCACCTTGACCATCCCAAGTTTCAACCGAGCCATCGGCATGAGTGGCGCTACCGGAGCCATCGCTTCCCCAAGTGTAGCTAGAGCCGTCAGCATAGGTTTCCCCACCTGAACCATCGGCGTTGTAATAGCCGCTGTTGCCTTGGCCGTCATCCCAACTGCTAGAACCATCTTGCGCGTTATAGGTGTAGTAGGAACCGTCGGCACCATTGTATTGGTAGGAGCCATCACTACTCCAACTTTCACTGGAACCATCGGCATAAGTTGAGCTGCCAGAGCCGTCGGCGTTCCAAGTGCTGGAATTACCCTGACCATCATCCCAGCTGCCGCCGCCCTGACCATCCCAGCTTTCTATCGTACCGTCGGCATAAGCAATCGTGCCGGAGCCATCGGCATTATGGGTTTCTAAAGTACCGTCAGGGTAGGTGACCGTGCTGCTGCCATCGGCACTGTATTGATAAACCGTGCCATCGGTTGTGGTGTGCGTCGAGCTGCCATCATCGTTATAGGTGGTTACCGAGCCATCATCATGTTGGGAATCGGAAGGCGGCACCCATTGATCTTCAGGAATGACATTGCCCTGTGCATCGTAATAGGTTGGGTTACCCTCGGCATCCCAGCTTTGGCTGGTACCATCAGGATAGGTGATTGAACTAGAACCGTCGGCACTATAGCTACCGCTTAAACCATCGGCGCTGGTCCAAGAGCCAGAACCATCGGCACTCCATGTACTGGTATTACCTTGACCATCATCCCAACTGCCACCGCCTTGACCATCCCAAGTAGACGAAGAACCATCAGGATACGTCACGCTACCTGAACCATCGGCATTCCAACTCTCAACCGTACCATCGGGATAAGTCATGCTGCCGGAGCCATCTGCGTTGTGGGTTTCAATGCTACCGTCAGGGTGTTCAACAGAGCCACCGTCATCTGGCGCATCAAGATCGATAAGCAAGGTGACTGTACCATCACCATTGTCGATAACCTCGCTGATAGGCCAGCTGGTAATGGTGTAATTGCCATCAGCATCAGGGCCAGTCGCTTCTGGTGGAATACCACCTTCCCATTCACCCACCATATCCCCGGAGATCACAAAGCTGTTGCTTGCCATATCGACATCATCGGCATCAATCGGCAAAGTCCAGCTCGATTGACCATCGGGATCATAATTGAGACCCCATAGTGCCGGATCGGAACCTCCTTCATATAAAGGTTCAATAAAGCCATTGACGTAGCCGTCAGGATGAGGCGGAGGCACGGCGCCATCGTCAACAGGCGGAGGTGCATCTCCTTCTGGTGGTGGCTCATCACCCTCTGGTGGCGGTGGTGCATCGTCACCTTCTGGTGGTGGCGGTGGTGTATCGTCACCTTCTGGTGGCGGTGGTGGTGTATCGTCACCTTCTGGTGGTGGCGGTGGTGCATCGTCACCTTCTGGTGGCGGTGGTGGTGGCGCATCGTCACCTTCTGGTGGCGGCTCATCGCCCTCTGGAGGGGGCGGTGGATCGTCACTGCCGGTCGTACCGTCTCCGGAATTCGATTGCGGTTCGTCTTGCTCAAAGCCTTTCGTCTCAGGTACGTCATCAGGCACTACGCCCAACTCCCCTACCACACCGCCAATCCCACCGGGGGCGATACGATCTTCTAGTTTCTCAACCTTGGAATTGACCTTGGTTTTGGATCTCTTGGTCTCTTCATTATCGTTATCAGCCACTATTGCAACTCCTCTTTATGTATCGCTAAGACCAGGCTATGCGATTGCCTTAAATAGGATTTGCCAGCATTAAAAACCCTTGCATCACTCAAGCTGACGACCACCTAATTGGCAATTTATTCTATACCACTACTTGTGTTGCTCGGTACGAAGTCAACGTCGGCCGACAGCATTTTTCCAGTTTGTTGCAAGCGCAAAAAAGCATGCCCATCACACCGTTTAATGTCGGCGTTTGGCCTCAATGCAATAAAATGAAAAAAAATCAGAAACTGTCACGCCCAACTTCCACTTCGATTCGCCCTTTAGCTCGGCTGACTCCCCCTTGATAAGCAACCATGACCCGACCCCCCGAGTGGTTTAAACGCTTGATAGTAGCCAAACACGCCAAAGTACAACCATCGCCGATGCACCAAAATGACACAAGGTACAAATAGCCATTCGTATTAATATAAAACTTAGACCATAACCCAAGATTTACCAGCAAATAACCATGACAAATAAGTGGTCATTTTTGGTAACTACGCCAACAAGGACGTTCTTACTCATCGGACAATTTCTCGACATCTTTAGTGTTTTTTGAATATTTGATAGTCAACGTGGTTTGGTACAGGTGGTAACAGGAAAGATGGGGTGCATTTGCTGGAGCCTTTTTTCTAGGTTTAAAGACCCAAATTCATTGAGATGTTTTGGCTGTGTGGCATGGCTTTGAAGTCGTTGCTGTGGCTTGTGCGTCAAGATAAGGATCAGGTTGGCAGAGCCTTCACTATGGCCCAAAAAGCCACCGTTAAAACATTGCTTGGCACACGCCAAAAGCATCATCAAGTGCTCGTCGCTGCGAGGCGCCAAATTAAGGGTCACCACCCCCTCAGGGGTTAAACGGCTGGCCAACAGAGTGAAAAAGTCTGGATGGTCGATGCACTCGGCATGATATTGTCCGTTAAACAAATCGACCAATATCAAATCGTATTGACCGTTATCGTTTTGTAAAAAATGATATGCATCGTCATGGCTTACCGGCCAGTCCTGCGTTAGAGGGAGATGTTGCAGAACCTGCGCTATCAAGGCGCCGCTTTGCTCTACCGCCAACCACTGCTGTGGCGGGTGCGATATCGCGGCAAAGCAGCGTTCAAACGCGCCGATGCCAAAACCTAGATTCAACACCTGTTGCGGCATTTTGCTGACAAGCGCCAATGCCGCCATCATGTTTTTTTGATAATTCAGCACCAGCTCAGTGGGCGCCTTGACATGACACACCGCTTGAATTGCCTCGCCACCACCATAAAGCCAATAGCAATCACCATCATGGTACAAAGCAATATCACCACAGTCCGCCACAAAGGTGGCGGAATTTTGTCGCCCAAGCAGTGTTTTGATAAGGTCCATAATAAGCATTAAAGCGCAGCAATAACGTCACGAAACAGCTGGTTCCACTGCTCGCCAACAATTTTTTCCGCAGCTAGGGTTGCTGCAAAATCAAATGTATCTAACTGCTGAAAGGTCTCGACAACAAATTCGATAAGCGCATTATCAACAACCACCATCTGTGACTCGGCGAGCTTCGATTTTTGCTCAATCAGCTGTTTCAGGCAGCTATTGAGCCTCGTATCATCAGCCATAGTACCTGCCACCAGTTTATCAAATGCAACCGGAGGCGCACTTTGGTAACGACGGATCCACAGTGCACACAAACTTGCCCTACAACAATAAAAGAAACGTTTGAGCTTAATCGGCTCGCCGGGTTTGGCAATATCGGTTATGAATTTTTTCGCCTGTGAATAATAGTGATAAAAACCCGCTTTGGCATTAAATCCAGCATTAACTCCTTGACGCAAAATGTCCACAGCATCATCGGCTTGGCGATAAACTACAGGGCTATTAAGCCACTCGAGTAATACCGCATTGCCTTTTGCCCCCAACGTTAAAGCTTTTTTTAGATCCCAGCCATTGATATCCAGTTCTGCGTTGATGGCCAATTCAATCACATCGCTCTGTTGATATATCTGCAAATACCAATCTTTTGGGTGGGCATAGATAAAACGCACATCATAATCACTATCAGGTGAGGGAAATCCCCAAGCTCGACTACCACTTTCAATAGCGGCAATCATCTTGACCCCATATTCGCGCTCTATCGCACAAAGCTGCTGCTGAATTTGTTCATTCATTTTTGACTTAATCCTTGAGCTTGTTTAGCACAGACTCTATTTGAGCAATTGCCCACGCATTCCTATCTTGACTGACCACAGCCCGTTCAATGCTACCGTAATACTGTTCATAACAATCAAGCAGCAACTGGCGGATCTCATTTAGCCGTGGCTTTTGCGGCAAGCATGAGTTGCAATAAGCTAGCTCTAATTGCTTGTCTTTATCTTTAAAGTGATTTTCCAACTCGGCAAAGGTCCACTCTCCTGCACGAATCGCTTTGAGTTGCTCGGCATTACGAGTTAAATCCATTTTACCTTCATTGAGCAGTTGCTCGACCTCGTTGAGTAACCTCACCACATGGTAAGCAAACTTAACATCATAGCCGAACTTTTCCACCAGTGACTTACGCTTGCCTTGAGGCTGCTTTACCTTCAATTTATTCAATTGGCTGTACGCATAGCCTTTGAACTTCGGCCAACAGCCTTTGTGCAAAAACAACTGCCGATTTACTCTGACCATATCACCGATTGCCGTACTATAAAGTATGCAGTTATCTGGCACATAAAGCATATCGATAATGTTTGGGTTATTTTCACTAAGTAGTTGGAAATAGCGTGCAATGGCATAAACCGTTACATCATAGCAGCGCCCGTGGCCACCGAGCGCGCTTTGGTCAAAAATATGATGCTGCTGAAAATGCTTAAAAGCTGGCTGACAAAGATCAAACCCCGGCACTTCTCCCCGCAGATGTGGAAAGGCATCTTCTTTAGGCGCGATAGCAAAACCATAGACATCAAAATCAGAAGAATCGTTGCTAACACCGTATGCAATTGACCCCATAACCACCTCGTACTGCACAGCAGCACTGAGAAACGATGGGACGCCTTTGAGCATTTTTCGCTCGGCCAACTTAGCAATATGTGAGGGCATTATACCTCCTATTGAACGTTGAGCAGATAACAGGAATCATTGATTGCACGGCACTCGATACGCACATTGGTCAACTGTTCAATCACGGCAATGTTAGTCAAAGTATGGCTTGATGGCTTATCGGTGATAAATTCACAGCCATCAACCATCAGCATCGGTAGCAAAAGCTGGTCCGCCAAGTGCTCCTCGACACTGGCACCAGAGTCCAAAAAGTGTTGCATCTTATCGGCTAGCCTTTTAGCGACGGCTTCTGCCTGAACACCTGCCTCACCGGTGCCTTCAACAATGCTCTCATGGGTATTGGAGGTCACATGCAGCCCCAAATAGTTTCCCGGACCTTGAGTTCTAGGCGTTCGACTTTCATTAGTCGCATCCTGCCAATTGAGCTGCGCCATTACCACAGCAAACTCCCGCTGTAAAATTTTAGGCGGCAAATTACTAACGATACCACTGATATGACGCTTGCCCGGTAATGGTGGATGGCGTAAACGAAACGGTTTTAGCGTCGGGTTACCCTGTACTTTAAGTGTCCATTTACCACCACCGGCCGGATTAAAGCCAAGCTCGTGAACTTTGACCTGATAACGCAAGCCCATCTGCGCCAAAATCGGCAAAAACGAGCGTTGCAGAAAAGTCAAAGAAGGAGACATGCCATTGTGAGTGCCGCCTTCAAAACGAACCTCGGACTCGCCGTCGGCGCTCATCAACAAAGGTAAAATGGTCTGGCAGACCAAGGTCGTACTGCCAGCGGTACCAATCACAAAGTGATAACGCCCAGCTTTGATTTGGCCGGGTTCAAAGCGCAGTTTGGTTGAGCGCAACTCGTCACCTTCGAGTCGGCCATTGCTGATCTGCGCCGCTGCGCGCACCGATGTCAAATGCTGACGCAACAGCCCGGGCTTTTTTCGACCGGCACGTATGTTATGAATTTCGATAGGCTGACCGGTTAATGCCGCCAACGTCATACTGGTTCTTAAAACCTGACCGCCACCTTCACCTTGGGCGCCGTCTATAATTATGGTATTCATCTTTATCCTTTTACACAAACAACCTGTTTTAGCGTATGCACAACTTCAACCAAGTCGCGCTGAGCCGCCATCACTTTTTCGATATCTTTGTAGGCGTGTGGGATCTCATCTATCACCCCCGCGTCTTTGCGACACTCAACGCCTTTGGTCGCATCGATTTGATCTTTAACGTTGTAGATTTTTTTTGCTTTGGTGCGCGACATTACCCGCCCGGCGCCATGACTACAACTGTTAAAGCTATCTGGATGACCCAAACCGCGCACGATATAGGAGCGAGCCCCCATTGAACCGGGAATGATCCCCAGCTCACCTTTTTCAGCCCGCACTGCCCCTTTACGCGTTACATAACAATCTTTTCCAAAATGGTGCTCACGAGAGATATAGTTATGATGACAGTTAACCGCCAGTTCATCGACGTTGAAAGGCTTATTGATCACCTGACGAAACGCCTTGATGGCATTGGTCATCATCACTTCACGATTTTTGCGGGCAAAGTCCTGCGCCCATTCGACGGCTTCAACATAATCGTCAAACAATTCAGAGCCTTCTTTTAAGTAGGCCAGATCAAGATCTGGTAGATTGATCTGATGGCGCGTCATTTCTTTACGGGCTTTTTCGATAAAGTACATACCGATGCGGTTACCTACCCCACGGCTACCGGAATGCAACATGATCCACACCCCATCATGCTCATCGATACACAACTCTAAGAAGTGGTTTCCCGTCCCCATAGTGCCAAGATGATGAATATTGTTACTCTGACCAATCGCCGGATGTTTTTCACAAATGCGGGCAAATCTTTGCTCAAGGCCCTGCCAGGTTTGCGCCACCAGTTCAGGAATATCCTGCCACGACCCTCTATCTGTTTTACGTCTTCCCGACGTTCTACCATGAGGCACCGCTGCTTCAAAGGCGTGACGCACGGCGGCGAGGTTATCCGGCAAATCACTGGCCTTTAAGGAGGTTCTGGTCGCTACCATACCGCAACCCAGATCCACCCCAACAGCAGCGGGAATGACGGCATTCAGCGAAGGGATCACACTACCTATGGTCGCACCTTTACCAAAATGCACATCAGGCATCACGGCAAGATGAGAATGAATGAGGTCCATTGAGGCCACATTACGCAATTGCTTCAACGCCTCAGGCTCTACCGGCACATCTTTCACCCAAGCTTTGATAGGGGTTTGTCCAGCGGTATTTAGATCTATATATTGTGTTTCACCACACATCATTATTTTCCTTTGTACTATGTTCGATAATCACACTATTAACAAGATATAGACCAAAACGTAGAAGACGCTAAAAACAATCTTTAATTAATTGATATATAAGCATTATATTTTCTTTCCAAGAAAAACCCCTTGGTATCCATCAAAATAAAATATATCCTAATGGATATCTATCTATCCAATTGATATTCCAATGTCAAAGCCTATCATCGCCGTAAGCATACTGGGCACCCAACTGGACTATGCCCGAACCCATCAAGATCGCTGGAACAAATGGCGCCCCAATATCAGTTTATGTAGCCAAGACGATTTGATCGTAGACACCTTGCATCTCATTCACGAACGACAAAGCAGCAAACTGGCCACTCAGATCAACAAGGATATTGCCGCCGTTTCTCCGGAAACTCAAGTGGTACCCCATCTTATTGATTTTAAAAACCCTTGGGATCTTGAAGAAGTTTACACCCAGCTGTACGACTGGTGTCAAAACTACACGTTCGATACTGACAAGTATGATTATCTATTCCACATCACCACCGGCACTCATGTTGCCCAGATCTGCATTTACCTGCTGACTGAAAGTCACCATTTTCCCGGCAAGCTGATTCAAACCTCACCGGGTAAAGCGCCATCGAAAATGCATGGCAGTTATACCGTACTCGACCTCAATCTTGCCCGTTACGACAAGATATCCTCGCGCTTTGCCGAGGAGCACTTGGCCGGTGAAGACTTTTTAAAAGGCGGTATTGCCACTCAAAGTGCCAAATTCAACAACATCATTGAACAAATCGAAAAAGTCGCGATACGCTCCAGTGCGCCGATATTGCTGACCGGCCCGACCGGTGCTGGTAAGTCACAACTGGCTGAACGCATTTTCGAGCTCAAGCGCAAACGGCAGAATCTTAGCGGTCAGTTTATTTCAGTCAACTGTGCCACCTTACAAGGCAGCAACGCCATGGCAGCCCTATTCGGCCACACCAAAGGTGCATTCACCGGCGCTCAGGCGGCCAGAGAGGGCTTTTTAAGTAGCGCCAACAAAGGCGTACTGTTTTTAGATGAAATTGGCGAGCTCGGGTTAGATGAACAAGCCATGTTACTGCACGCCTTAGAAAGTAAAAGCTTTTATCCGGTCGGCTCTGACAAACTGAAAACCTCCGATTTTCAATTGATCACCGGCACTAACCGCGACTTAAAGCAAGAAGTGATCAACGGCCGTTTTAGAGAAGATCTGCTCGCCCGAATTCATCTGTGGAGCTACCAGCTACCGGCACTGAAAGACCGCCGTGAAGATATCGAACCCAACTTGCAGTTTGAATTGAATCAGTTCGCAAAAAAAGAAGGGATTAAAAAAGACTTCAACAATGAATCAAAGGCGGCATTTTTGCGTTTTGCCATGGCACCGGATGCCAGCTGGCAAGGCAATTTCCGCGATTTGAATGCCGCGGTGACACGGCTTGCAACTTTAGCCGATGGCGCCCGTATCAGCTTGAGCGATGTACAACAGGAAATTGCCAGACTTAAACAACAATGGCAAAGTGATGAACAAATTGATGAACATCAAGATTGGTTGACTCAGTATTTAGATCAGCAGCAGATAGCGCAGTTGGATAACTTCGATAAGATGCAACTCAACTATGTTTTATCGGTATGTGCGCGCCACCGCTCAATGGCAGCTGCCGGTAGAGAGCTGTTTAATGTCTCACGTACGCACAAAAAAATGGCCAATGACTCAACCCGGCTTCAAAAGTATCTCGCCAAGTTCGGTATTAAATTCAATTAAGGTAACGACAAATAAGGCGCACGGCTCTTTACTTGACTACCATGGGCAAAAACAACCGCTTTGCTCCAATTCATAAAGTAAGGGGTCAAAGCCATGTTCGAGGTTGTTGACCACCAGTTCGACAAAGCCGGTGCCTTTACCACACACCACACCTGATGAATGTGGCCCGAGGTAACTTACCGATTGTGCTTGCCGATTGTAGATTAAGACAGCGGGAGATGATGGGATCAGCCGCTGAGATTGGCGATAGGCCTCGGGCGACAGTGCTATCACTTGGGCCTGTTTGAGTATGGGTAGAAGGTTTAACAACGCCTGAGCTTTATCCGGCGGCGTCAATACCAGATGTTTTATCTTGAGGCTGCTATCGAGTTTGCTCAAGCTATCGACAGTTGTGCCGCTGTAGACCGAACAAAAACACTCAGGATTAAGCCAGTGTAAAATCAGCAGCTGATGTTCGTCTTGGTACTGACTAAGATGCTGGTTGATAAATGCCACAAATGGTGGTGATCCGACCATTTGCTCAGGGTATAAGCCCTGCTGATCAAATGGCTGAAGGTAACGACCCAGCAGATCATACAACAGTGCCAAAAGCCCAATCATCACAACGATGATCAAAGTGCCGATACGCCATTTGCGCCAATCACGCTCGCTCACATCAACCCCTACTTTTGTCAGTTGCAGTTAGCGCCAATGATACACTAAAACAGCTCAATATCGGCTTTTTCTGCATCTTCGATGTTAACCAGTCCTTTGCTTAACAATTGTTGATAACAATGCACCTGATTACGTCCATGCTCTTTGGCATAGTAAAGTGCTTTATCGGCCTCACCAAAAATCATCGTCGGGTTCGCCTGATAGTCAAAATGAGAAAAACCGATACTGACCGTTACTCGGCCGATTTGCGGAAACTCAGTGGTTTCTATGGTTTTGCGAAAGCGTTCGAAGGTATCCATCGCTTGGCTTTGCGTTAAACCACTTAAGATCACTGCAAACTCCTCGCCGCCATAACGGAACAATGCGTCTTCATTGCGAAAACACTGCCGCATATTCTGAGCCAGCCACAACAGCACCTCATCACCGAACAAGTGACCATAGTCGTCATTGACCCGTTTAAAATAATCGATATCGATTATCCCAAGAAAGTGGGACACTTCCTCCTGATGACTTCTGCGATCGGAGGCGCTACGATCGGTTGAACGCGCCTCTTTGACCAAAGACGATAGCTGCGTGTCGAACATTCGCCGATTGTACAGCCCGGTCAATGCATCACGCTCGCTGGCATCTAATAGCGCGAGGAAGTTACTAAAGATGCAGCCGATAGCATTTAGCAGCTTAAGTTCAAAATCATTGGCCAGCGCACCTTCGATGATCAACAGATCGATACACTGTTCTCCGGAAAATAAAGGCCAATAGACCTTACCCTCGCGAGAACACTTTTCTTCTGGCGCATAGCTAGCTAAGCCGTCGATAAAGTCTTTAATATCCTCAGCCATTGCCGCCGGTTCGTCTTCAATATTATGACAATCAAAGCTGACCTCTCCCTCGGCACTACCAAATAAATGATACTGCGGCGCATACTCTTTGCGGCTGTTATATAAATGAACTAATCGGATATCGCTACCAAGAAGCTGGCATAAGGTTTTGACAACACTTTGCTCTAAAGTTGTTCTTTCTTTGTTTGAAGACAACTCAACAAAGCAAGCCATTAATTGATGAGGGTATGTGCTCTGCAATGGTTAACCTGTCTGTGTTTTTGCCCATGTCGTTTCATGCCTAAATTCTAGCATCAAATTAACGCATGTCACCTAATCGATGTATTAAATTGACTTAAGTCACAACAAACGGCTCGAGCGGCATAATTATCGCGCAAATGAACTGGCAATTCAGTGGTATTGGCCTAAGATCAGCTAATTACAGACTGCCTTTTAAGCCTTGATGTCATTAAGCAAATATTTGTATTCTTTCTGGCCGCTCTATTTGCTACTTAGTGGCGGCTACTACGTCACCGGCAAACTACTGTCGAGCTTTTCAACCCAATCTCAAGTTGTTGCCATTTGGGCGCCTGCGGGATTTGCCTTGGTTGGCTGTTGCCTTTGGGGCTGGCGTTTTTTACCTGGCATTTTTATCGCCTCGGCAGCCTTTAATTTCTCGACACACCCCGATGCCAGCCTGCTCCAGCTCGCGACACCTTTAGGGCTTGAAGTGAGCATGATAGCACTGGGCGCCTCAATTCAGGCCTATGTCGGTAGTGAACTGCTAAGACGCTGGATAGGCAATCCACTGTATTTGAAGTCTGATAAGCAGGCCATTTACTTTATCTTTATTGTCGGCATTGCCGTCAACTTGATTTCTCCCAACATTGGCGTGTTGGCACTGAGTCTATTTAATACCGGCTATAGCCCTAGCAACCACTGGGGTAATGTGTTTTATTGGTGGCTTGGAGATTCTTTAGGCGTCATGATTGTCAGCCCTCTGTTGCTCAGCATTTTGCGGCTGCCGCCCAGTGCCGACAAATATTTCGAGGCCAACGCCAGCCGCCCGCAAAATAACATGGTCAGTGCCACGGCATTACTGATCTTTGCCAGCGTGACCCTTACCACCTTATTTTTCAGCCATTATAGTAAAAGCAACGCCATTGAGTTGGCAAAACGTGAAATGGCGGTGCTGCAAAGCGCCATTTACCAGCAGCTCAGCAGTAGTACCAAGCAAATAGCAGTGCTGGCCAATTATATTCAAACCAATCCAAATCTCTCCCGCAGCCAGTTTGAAGCCTTTGCCAGCCAACTGAGAGAGCGAAAGGCCGCCATCAAGGCACTGTCGTGGAATCCGATTATCGAATGGTCACAAGTGAGTGAATTCGAGCAACAACTCGCACAGCATTACCACCACCCCTATGAGGTTAAAGGTAAGCCCCTCAGTCCACAGGACCCTGTGGTGGTCGTCAAGTTTATCAGCCCGGTGCAGGGCAATGAGGCAGCGATTGGGTTTAACGTATACTCCAATGAAAAGCGCAAATCGGTATTACAGCAAGAACATGCGCCATTAACCCCTTTTGCGACCCCGATCATCCAACTGGTGCAGTCTGAAACCGTAAAGGCTGCCTATTTAATGTTTATGCCGGTGTACCAGACCAATACCGATGAAGAAAAAACCATCAGCGATGGTCAACCCATTATTGGCTATGCCACGGGCGTATTCCTAGTTGAGAAGATCCTCGCCAATGCACTCGACACTCAACGTGAAAGCATGTTCTTCTACGAATTGATGGAACAAGGGTCCAACACCACTTTCGCCAGCAATACCAATACCGATAAAGCCATCCTGTCCACTAGCGCCGGAGTAGAAAAGATCACCTTCAATCTGGCAGGACAAACTTGGCAGATGAATGTGTTGCCCAACCCTGAATTTGTCACCCATTACCAGAGCCAATTGTCGATGATGGTGTATGTGCTGCAATTTATTTTGGCGGCGATCATCATGATGTTGATACTGATGATGAACTCTCATCAAATGATCTTAAATGTCAAAGTCTCTCACCGAACCAAAGAACTTGCAAAAGCCAAGCAGCAATCGGATCAGGCCAATCAGGCAAAAAGTCGTTTTTTAGCCAATATGAGTCATGAGATCCGCACCCCACTCAATGCCGTGCTGGGCTTTTCTCAGCTGATTAAAAGTACGGATGATTTAGAAACCATCAAATCCTATATCGATAAAATTGAGATCTCATCGAGCAACCTGCTCAATATCATCAACGACATTCTCGATATTTCCAAGATAGAATCGAACAAACTCAAGCTAGAGCACCGTTTATTTGATATGCATCAACTGCTCACCCGTATTGAGGTGATGTTTGAAGGCAAAAAGCCCGAAGACGAAGTGCGCTGGCAGATCATCGATCAGTTACCGCAAGGTTTGTATTACCTAGGCGACCAAGTTCGGGTCGAACAGGTGCTGCTCAACCTCGTATCCAATGCCTTTAAGTTCACCGAAAAAGGTCAAATAGAGGTCAATGCCTCCTTGGTTGAGCGGACGGCAGAAACCGCTCAAATTCAATTTCGCGTACAAGACAGTGGTATCGGCATCGATCAACAAGCCCAAGGAAAATTGTTTGGCGCCTTTAACCAAGAAGACAGTAGTACTTCAAGACGTTTTGGCGGCACCGGTCTGGGCTTGACCATCTGCCGCGAGTTGTGTCAGTTGATGCAAGGTGACATTGGTGTCGAGAGTGAAAAAGGTGTCGGCTCGACTTTTATCGCTACCATCACACTGGCCATTACCGAGCAGCCGCCAGAAGTCACACCAGAAAGTACACTGCTTAGTCTGCCGGATCTCAAAGTGCTGGTCGCAGAAGACAACCCTATCAATCAATTGGTGATCCAAGAGTTGCTGAAAACCCTAGGTATCACTCCCCATATGGTTGCCAATGGCCAAGAAGCCTTTGACGCAGTGCAACAGCATACCTTTGACGTGGTTTTGATGGACTGCCAAATGCCTATAATGGATGGCTACCAAGCGACGCAAAAGATCCGCGAACTACCGCAGTTTAAATACTTGCCGATAGTGGCACTGACCGCCGATGTCATGCCCGAAGATAAGCTCCATGCGTTCGAAGTCGGCTTTAGCGATCATCTCGGCAAGCCGATTGAAGTGCATAAACTCTCGGCCTGCCTAGCAAAGTTTGCGCAAAAGTAAGAACCCGCTTACAGCGAGCGTACATACGCGGTTAATCGAACCAGACGTTCAGCATCCATTGCCAGTTTGATTTTCGCCCCTTTTAGTCCTTGCTCGACAAAGGGCGTTGCCACAACCTCGGCGCAGATCGTTGCCGCTGCGGTAAGATAAGTACCTATCGGGTCGCACTGCCCTAACCCCAATGCGCCACGACAAGCGGCTACAAACGGTGGCAAAATGTCCGGCCGTCTCAGCACATCAAGCTGTTGCAGCAGTTCAAGCAACGCCGCCGCACTGGGCTGTGACAGTAGCTTGTAGCAAGGAGACAAACTCATTACCTTTTGACATAAATGGGCGTAACGGTTCGGGGTTTTCAAACGCAAGTTTAGCCGCGCCGCAAGCGCTAAACTCGTCGGCAGAGCTTGCGCAGGATAAGACAAAGCGCACAGTAGCGCAGCCCATCTGACCTCGGGTTCTTTACTCAGTTTAGCCGTTCTCACCAACGCCGCCATGGCGCTTGTGAAGTTCCCATTGCCATTGCCTTGAGCGAACTGAGCAAACTCAGGCAATAATACCAACAAGCCTTCACTTTGTTTAAGCACCGTAAAAAATACCTCAGGAGAGTCTGAGCACAGCGCCTTTTCCATTTCCTTAAATATCCGTTCAGGGGTAAGACAGGCAAGTTCGCCATCATCAGCTAGCTTTTTCATTAGGGTGATAGTGCTATCAGCCACATTAAAGCCATAGGACTTCAATTGCGCGGCAAACCTTGCAACGCGAAGCACCCGCAGTG
The DNA here is from genome assembly GCA_041583135.1 of Alteromonadaceae bacterium. Taxonomy (GTDB): domain Bacteria; phylum Pseudomonadota; class Gammaproteobacteria; order Enterobacterales; family Alteromonadaceae; genus JABSOG01. The sequence goes on from JBFHGJ010000049.1 coordinate 39,557, forward strand.
GATCTTCAGCAAAGGCATCACTGACATGACGCAACACTCTTTGTTCGATATCGGCTCGCCCACCATAGGGATCAACATAGCCACCGGCACTGTCCTTAGCAATAGCATTAATGGTTAAATCACGGCGCAGCAAGTCCTCTTCTAAACTCACTTGTGGGTTAAAATCCACACTGAATCCCTTGTAACCATGCCCGCTTTTGCGCTCAGTTCTGGCAAGGGCATACTCCTCTTTGGTTTTGGGATGTAAAAACACCGGAAAATCAGCGCCGACTTGGACAAAGCCCTGCTGTTTCATTTGCTCGATGGTCATCCCTGTGACGACATAATCCCTATCATGAACTTCACGGCCCAACAATTCATCACGCACCGCGCCACCAACTAAATAGCTTTGCATCCTATCTCACTCTTTCAAACTTATGATTAAGCGATGATAGACCAGCAACACCACTAGGGTAAAGCCATTGAGCTCAGCTACTTGTAGTTA
>JBFHGJ010000050.1:0-39598 GCA_041583135.1 Alteromonadaceae bacterium
TACTGCATCGGTATCAGCTTTTTACTGAGTTCATTGACCTGCACCAAAGCCGCACTGCCGTAGAATTTAGTCAACTCATAGTCAAACACACCAGCTTTGACAGTTGGGTCGGTTTTGATGAGTGCTTCGGCTTCGTCAAGTGTTGTGACATCCAATATCCACAATCCGCGTTTTGGACGGGCTTCGACAAATGGCCCGGCCAATACCAGCTTGCCTTCGTTGGCCAGTCGCGTCATGTTGGCAAAGTGTCCTTGAAACAACTTAGACCTTTGTGCCTTGTCGGTGACTTTGTCATCGTTTGGTCCTGTCACCAAGGTGACCATCACAAACAGTTTCATCCCGCGCTCATCGGCACCAAGCGTCTTGGCCAAAGCAGCGTCATAATCAGGGTTTGGGGTTTGTGGCGACGCATACGCGCCGTTAGTAAGTGATAGTGTCAGTAAAGTTGCGCTTAGCATCGCTAAAATGGCTTTCATCATTGTCTTTCTTTTTAATGGGCGTTGTTGCTAGTGTAGCAGCTATTGTTATGCCAGCAACAACGCCTTTAAAATGAGCCTTTACATACTCTTGAAATCAGGTCCCTTAAAGGTTCGGACCACGTTACCTCGGTCAATCGACTGGTGGTGAATATGCTGCGCCTTGGCACTGGCTGCTTGGTTTTGAACTTCAACCTCGGCCAGTTTTTTGGCCAGCAGCATCAACGCTAACTTTTTGTTGGCGTGCTGACTGCGTTGAGATTCAACCCTCACGGCAATACCGCTTTGCCGATGCACCGCCCTGACCGCAGAATCAGTCTTATTGACATGCTGGCCACCAGCGCCAGAGGCTCGGCAATATTGGAAATCAACCTCGTGAGCGTCAAACGAAGGCAAGGTTGCAAACAGCTGGCCGCCAAAAAACCAATTCTTACGTTTATGCTTGAGCCGGTATGGACTTTGGCATATCCACACCATTGAGCCACACCAGCTTTGCGCCAAGGTTTTTGCCTGATGTTCCCCGTGCTCACCGCTAAGGACAAGCAACACCGATTTAACCGTGTGCTTTCTCTCTCCTGCTTGCATCTCAACCAACTCAACCTTAACCCCGGCTTCGCCGGCTTCAAGTTGCAATCGTTCGAGCGCTTTAGCGACAGCTAACGCACATTCATCAGGACCTTTAGCAGCTGAAAGTTGTAATAGCATTAGCAACCTCCAGCGGTTTTGAAGGTCAACACCGGCTTGAAGCGGGCCACTAAGGTGATCAACTGCTCGTCAAGCATATCATTGATAACACCATCGATGGCTTTATAGGCTTGCGGCGCTTCTTCATACATTAACGCTTTGTTTTTGCAGATCACCTTTGAACCAAAACGGGTCTTTTGCAATTGCTCAACGGCAAATTTGGCACTTAAGCGACCTTTGCATTCAGTACGCTGCCATTTGCGCCCTGCCCCATGTGCCAACGAGTTGAGACTTTTCGCCGACGGGATTGGCTTAACCAAATAGCTAAAATCGCCCCTTGAGCCTGGGATCATGACCAAACCACAATCGGCCGGTGTTGCGCCTTTACGATGCAGCCAGCCTTGTCGCCCGTCGATATTCGCGGCGGTGACGAGGTTGTGATTGACATCAAGCAGTTGTTCACCTTTGGCGCCGAGGGCATCGAGCATTCTCAGGGCGATTAGCTCGCGGTTTAGCTCTGCCCAGCGCAGCGCGTTGTCATGGGCCTTTAAGTAGTGCGCGATGTCTTCATCCCCATCGATTCCTTGATGGGAAAAACGCTGAACATGTTCGACCAAAATCGACTGCCCCAAACCGCGAGAACCACTATGAACCAGTAAAACCAGATGCTTGCTGTCGATGGCCAATTGTTCGACCAGCTCGGCATCATAAACCTGCTCCAATTGTTGTAATTCAGCGAAATGATTACCACCGCCGATAGTGCCTAGGGCACTATCGGATAAAGAGTCACCAAGCTTCAATTGCGCTTTGCGCTGTGCAATATACGGCGCATACCCGTCATCAAGCGGCCCTTCAATGTCGCTTAAACGCTTAGTAAATTTGTCTAAATTGACTTTATTGGTTTTGATTGAGCTGCGGTATAAGCTCATACCACAACCGATATCATTGCCGACCAAGGCAGGATAAAGACGACCTTGGCTAAAAAACACAGCGCCGATAGGATAGCCACGGCCGGGATGCAGATCAGGCAAGCCGACAGCCGCGATTATATCCTTCATTGCTGCGGTTTGAGTTAATTGCGCTATGGCTTTGCCTTCAATCCAGGCATCTTTTGATGCGATGACACGCACCGAATCGTTGATAATACGTAGGGAATTGCCCATTACCGTATTCCTTATATACTGATTTTTGATAAAAAATAAAATGCAGCAGATCGGTTACGGTAAAAGCGAAGGTTTTACTGCGATCTGCAAAGGGTAAATTGATTTAAGCGCATGGTTTACCTCCTTTGCCCAGATGAATTAAAGGTTGAATTAAAGGCTAAATTGAAAATTCGCGAGCATGTTATCCCCTAAAAAGTGAAAAGGCAACCCAAAGGTTGCCTTTTCAGTGGTGCTTTACCAATCAAATGATTAGAAGGTGTACTGCAAGCTCAAAGAATACTCGCGGCCATCACCTGGGTAGTTCACCTGACCATAGGCTTGAAGGAACTGATAACCTTCATCCAACAAGTCGTGAACTGCCAACTGCACAGTCATGTTGTCGTTGACTTTGTATGTACTGGCAAGGTTGATTTTAAGGACAGAATCAACTTCTTTATCTTGCTCGATATTTTCTAAGTTCACACGCCACCATTTTTTGTCTTCAAACATAATGGTTGGCGAGAAGTTGAACTTCTCGTTGATTTGGAAGTCAAGACGATAGGTCAATTTAAGGGTTGGGAAACCAATATATGACTCGTCATCTCTGGCCAACTGTGAAGGCACAGAATCGGCACCGGCTTCATAGTAAGCGATGTTGAACTCTTGCTCATAGTTCTCGCCCTTACCACGCCATGACGCTTCGAAACCACCTGATACCGCCTCACCTTTGTTTTCGGTCAAGGCATCGGTATTCCAAACGATAGAATCTTGAATTTCCATCTTGAAGAAGTTGATGGTGTAAAGACCGGTATCGTGCAGGTAAGAGAATTCAACCTCGGCAGAATCCAATGTTTCTGGTTTCAGTGGTGAAGAAGCCAAGTTCAAGTGCTCAGCATCACCAGTACGGAATGCCTCTGAGTACATGGCTTTAACACCGAAGTTGCCCCACTTCTTACTCAAACCGATACGTGGCACGGTAACTTTCTCGGTTGAACGAGAATGATCGGCAAAACGCAAACCTAAAGTGAAGTTAACGATGTCATTGTAGTTTTCGTACTGAACGAACGCACTTTGCTGGTCGAACTCGAAGTAGTCGGTACTAAAGCCGTCAAACCAAACGCCGGTAAAGTCGGTTGAGTCACCAGGGATCACATGACTTGGGTCAACAAAGAATTCACCGATAGCCAAAGATTTGGCTTTAACTTCGAAGTATTCAACACCGAAGTTCAACGATGAGTTCTCGGAGATGGTATACATACCATCAGCGCTCATGATGGTTCGGTCGGTATCAACACGATAGTGGCTGCCAATGCGGAATTCATTGTTGCGGCTTTCTTTAACCACCATGTCGTGAGACATTGTGTTTTGGAACAAGTATTTGGCGTTAACTTTCAAGTTGTCGCTCAACTGGCCGCTATAATCAACACCGAAGTGGTAGCGGTCATAACCTTGGTCCATCACCATATTTGGATCAGGCACCTGTAAGAAGCTCTCAGCGTGCTCGAAGTTGTACTGCTCGACAACAGTGTTGATTTCAAGACCTTTGTAGCGGATCTTGTTATCCCAAAATACCACGTCGATTGGCGAATATTCTTGGTAAGTAGAGATAGTGCCGGTGGCGTCTTGGAAAGGACGGTCGGTACGATTGGCGTTTTTGACGTGAAGTGAAGAACTGTAGCCCCAATCATCGCCAACGGTATTACCGTACATGGCGGTGATCTCGGCGGAACCAAAAACATCATCCATTGAGCGAAGGTTGGTATCGACATAACCGCCGCCCATTTCTTCACCGATGGTGGTGATCTTAATCATCGCAAGTTCTGCGTAGTTACCATATTTGGCTGCACCCGGACCACGGATGATCTCTATTTTGTCAATCAGCTCTACCGGATAATGGCGACCTAACTGCAAGTTACCCCAAGCGGCGTCATTGTATGGTGCGCCGTCGATCATCAGCATGATTTTACCTTCGTGACCCCAAAGACCACGGAAGCCGACACTGTTGATGCCCACAGTATCGTGAGCAAAACCAAAGCCAGGAACCATACGCAAAATATCGATTAAATCACGAGCGCCTGAATTTAGGATCTGCTCCCTTTTGATAACCGAGATAATTGAAGGTTGCTCGGTAACGTCGCGCGAAGTATTACCCGCAATGTCGGTATCAATTGCAAACAAGTCCTGAAGACTCATATCTCCCATGATATCTAAGTCGTCATCTTGTGCATGGGCGACGCCAGAGATCATGCCTGCAAAAACCATGGACAGTGCAAATGGAAGTCTGTAAACAGAACTTTTCATAAGTCTTGTTCCTTATCTTGTAACATGTAGTGTAGTATTTATCGTTATTACCATCATTGAGGCATTTTCCCGTGATGGCGACTCAAATTTGATAACGTCGCTTAATTTGACGATATCCAACCGTTAATAGTTTGTTTTATGACCAAAATTTAGCTTGGGGTACGGTAGTACGTTAAATTTAGTACACTAACAGCCTTAATGCACAGGATAAAACAGGAAAATTTCATTTTTTCTTGCAATTGATTACTTTTTGTATGCAAATTGTAAATAAATTGCGCGACACATTCAAATTCAACAACTTGTGAAAGCGCAGATAAAGAAAAAGCGAGGACAGAGCCTCGCTTTTTACAAACCAAAGTCATCGATTACCTAGACTATCAGCTTCTCCAAGTATTTATCGATATCCACCAGTGTGGTTTTCGGATTCATGAACACTGCTTTTTCGCCAGGAATATAGCAATGTCTATCTTTCTCGTCATGGGAGGTATGACAGATGAATTCTACCCAGTTGGTATATAGCCCAACCTTACCACGGCGCAAGAAGATGTCCCTATGATACAAAGAGTTGCGCTGTAGTCTGTGGCGGTACTCGTCGCAATGCTGATACTCGTACTCGAAGCTGAATTCTTCTTCGGTATCGGTTACCACCGCAGGATTATAAATCCTAAAGGCCACACTCGGACCTTGGTTGTTGTAGGCCAACACCTTGACCCCTTTGAACTCATGCAAACGATGGCGGAAGTAGTTGGCGTTTTGCAAACAATGGGCCAAAATCGTTTGATAACCTTCAATACCAAGATAACGCAATGCGCTGTAGGCACCAAATACCCCTGCCGCACCACGAGAACATTCTATTGTCGATTGCAGATGCGTCTGACCTTGAATGTCGTCTTCGAAATACGAGAAGTTTTCCGGATCATTCTCGAGGGCTTTCATGTCTTTGCGGTTTTTAATCATCACCAAAGACGAGGTGTAAGGCACATAGCCCCATTTTTGGAAGTCGATGGTAAACGAATCGGCATAGCGGATCTGGCGGAACAACTCGACATTACGCTCCAAACCTCTAAGCGTCACCACATTGATGCCTAACGGGTTCTCGGCAAAGTTATAGGTGAGGAAGAACAGCATCGACCAACCGATGGCCGCATCCACGTGAATGTGCGGTAACACGTCAATATCGTATTGTTCACACAGACGCTCTCGGATCTCATATACCGGTTTGACCTCATCCACACCGAAAGTATCGGTTGTGCCCATGGTTAACATGATGCACGGCACGGTACTTTTCAGTCTAAAGCACGACTCCAGCTGCAACTCAAAATCTTTGATGTCGATCTTGTTGTTTCTGGTCACCTTGATACGAATGGTTTTTTGCTTCAGATTAACCCCAAGCAACGACAAGTTGGTGGTGTTGGAGTAATGGCCGCCTTTAGAGTTGATAAAACGATAGTCATGGGTATAACCCATACCATACGACCGCGCCTCAGGCATACTTTTACGTAAACCGAGCAAATAGCCATAAAGATTACAGAACGTACCACCTTGGGTGAAAATGCCGGTTGCGGTGCTAGGGTCATACCCCGCGAGAGTTGCCATTTGGCGAACCACATAACGCTCTAAGTCTTCACCCATACCACAGTATTCTTTGTACACTAGGTTAGGGTTTGCCAAGGTGCCCATCATTGCCCCATAGATAGCGGGATCACAAGGCATGGTCACCACGTTTTCTACAGAAGCAGGGTTTTCCCAGTTTTTACACAAAGAACCGGCAAACAACAACAGTTCATCTTTGTTCTCAGGACAAGGCTCAAGGGGCTTTTGCGGAATGGTACATTCCTGCCTGATACGAGAGTACAACTCGGTACCTCGTGGATAACTTTTAAGCCTATCGGGATCACCAATTCCCTGTATACGAGAATTAATCAAATGCGCCATGCCAGGCTCTTTATAAACCGGCCAATATTCCGGGTTGCGAGAAAAATAACGATCACGAACATGTAAGTAACGCTCGGAGAATTCGTCAGAAATGAGAAAATCACTCTCGTGTTCACTTTCCTCTATCATAGGGTAGCTCCACTGTTTATGTAGTTGTAGTAACCAGTTTAACGATATCTAAGCCACTGATAGCCTTATTGTTGGCACCAATTTGAGCATAAAAATTGTTTCAGTTTTTAACTCTAGTACAGGTAATTCCAATTCGTCTAGTGTCCCAGAACATAATTTTTTTAAAGAAATAAATTTATACCTCAATTACTTACAGACTTTCCTATAATCTTAAAAAAGCAGCAACTCTACTGCATTACGGAACTGTAGACTGGGTCAAACTCATGCTATTTTGCTTACTTTTAGCCAAAAGACTGACACTTCTGAGTATTTGACACAATATCATAACCCCCTTATTGGACACATTACAAAACTCTGTTGAACAAACTGCATAACCACTCGGTGAATCTGGTGGGTGACGGTTTTACCAACAAAGATACGCCACAAGGGGAACTTTAAGCGCAATTTACAACCCAAAAATGATGTTTTTTCAACACCAAATCAGTGTTTTGAGATCACCATTAGTATAGAATGAGAGACATAATAACACCAATAAATACAATGACCTATATATTTCGTAACCAGTCGTAAGCCGGTTCGTAAGGTGTTTCGTAAGCAATGGTGAGCAATCATAAGTCGCCAAGCAAGATAAAAACCTTACTATGGGTCTCAGAAAATTTAGACAGCTTCCGGCTGAATATATTTAACGCCCTTAACGATGGACGCTCGAACAACAAGAATAAAGAACAACAATAACAATATCGAGCCACTGGGTTGTTTTTGAGTAGTAGCAATAACCAGTTAAGAATGTCTTATGGAGTCGCGCTAAATATGGCAAAGCATATTTTTGTTTCGTACAACTTTAATGATCGAGAAGTCAGCCGTTCTGTCAAAGAGTTGATTGGCAACCAAAACTTGGATGGAGAAATCGTCGTTGTTGAAAACGACGTATCTTACAACGGTGAAACCGCTGTGGATTGGGAAATAGAGCACACCATGGAGTCGTGCGATTGTGCCCTATTTGTTATCGGAGACAATGTCCGTAACAGCCCATGGATTGAACGCGAAGCAGCCCATGCGATGGCAAAGAACATCCCAGTTTTGACCACGCGTTTGCCGGGCACTGAGTGTCAATGTCCAAGCCAATTGAACGGTACTCAAGCGGTCAATTGGGACAGCAAAGCATTGGCCGAAACACTTAACCAGTGCTAGTAACAGTTTAGCTATCTGAGCCGTAAACAATAACAATAAATATACGGCTTAGGTTAAACCTCAAGGACGAACGAACAGCTGCCATGAAGGCAACCGACTAATAATAACAACAAAGGCACAAAAAGCAGCCGACTAATAACAACAACAAAGGCTGCGGGAAATAATAATAAGAATAACCGACACGATTGCGAATAAAAATAATAAAACCATTATCTCATAGAGAAAGACCATGATACTTGTATCGTGGTCTTTTTGTATGTGGGTGTTTTTACGTGGAAAGCTGTAACCGCCAACAGCGTCTAGAACGGCACAAAAGAGTATGCAGTCAAACCTAAGGGCTTAACAGCGTCAAGAAGGCATGACAGCGACTCAACGCTTTAGTGGACGGCATATTGTCCGAATCTATCGAGTGAGGTTAAACCAACGCCTGATAGCGGCCTTTTAACGCATCATAAAGGTGCTGCTGAAAATCCTGATGGCTCGCATCCAACTCAACCATCAACTCAACCAAATGCTCGTTGTCTTCTTTGCCTTGCCACACTTTAATATAGCTGCCATCTTTGTATCCGTGATCTTGACGGAAGAAGTTAAGCACGTTCTTGCAAATATACTGGGTATATAAATCGACCCAGCTCATCTGGCAATCGGCCAGCAAGCTAGTGAACAAACCAATGTTGACGCGTCTGGCCGCTGAGAGGCCGATAAGCAGCTCTAACTTGTTCAGTAGGTCCATCTCAGCGAAAGCATAGGTTTTTCCGTCAAAATCGACGCTGTGGCCTTCTATTTGCTCAAACACGGTGCTCAGCGCAGCTTCTTGGTCACCTTCATGGGCTATCAGCACTGCCGAAAGAACAAAATGCCAGATATCGACCATTTCCATCTGCAATTGCTCTAAATCGCAACTCTGCTTCTTCCACCACTTCCAACCATGATGTTCAATTGCTTCAGCCCCCTCAATCACCACCGCCCGTAAAAATGGCGATTTGACGGCTAACCAATCGGGGTTAACCTTGGCGTTCATTTGGTCTTGCAGTTTAAGCATGGTGGCGGCTTGGTTCTCAAGTAGCATCGGATTACCTTGAATTAAAGGATGATAAATAGATTGCGGCAAATTGTCTTACATGGCAAAGGCTAATGCAAGCGAAGCGCATTGGTACAACAACAGAACAAAAGAGAACGTACTGAGCACAAAGACTTAAGCAACAAGAGGGTAAATTGAAATTCTATAAGAGATTGGAGCGAGTAACGAGGTTCGAACTCGTGACCTCAACCTTGGCAAGGTTGCGCTCTACCAGCTGAGCTATACTCGCATTGTGTCAGATAATGTCTACAACTTCTAATGGCTTTAGAAATTGGAGCGAGTAACGAGGTTCGAACTCGTGACCTCAACCTTGGCAAGGTTGCGCTCTACCAGCTGAGCTATACTCGCATTATCTTGTTTGCCCCGTGTCGTTATGATGGCTAAGCCACATAGCAACATGGTGCCCGGGGCCGGACTTGAACCGGCACGTCCTTTCGAACGAGGGATTTTAAATCCCTTGTGTCTACCAATTCCACCACCCGGGCGATATTTTAAGTTTGACTACACCTGGTAGTGTGTAGTGAAACTGGAGGCGGGTCCCGGAGTCGAACCGAGGTAGACGGATTTGCAATCCGCTGCATGGCCACTCTGCCAACCCGCCATGTTCATTCAAAGCCCGAATAAATCGAACTTTAAAAATTTGGAGCGAGTAACGAGGTTCGAACTCGTGACCTCAACCTTGGCAAGGTTGCGCTCTACCAGCTGAGCTATACTCGCGTCACCGTTCTAGAGGGCTTGCCCCTGTGAACGTGTTGCGTATTCTACGTTGAAATTTAAATGAGTCAACTATATTTTTGAGAAAAATATTCAACTGCTCAAATTTTGTAAAAATTGCTTAAAACACTGCCCTTAGGACGGTCTTTCAGCCCCTTTTATATGGCTCCAGGAGGCTCTAAAATATTCAACCAATGACTGCATGGTCAGGAAAAATGCCAAGTAGTAATAAACAAATGCCAGCCCGGTCAAATATTCGTTGGCATTCCAAATCAAACCTATCAGCGCCAACATTTGTGCCACGGTCTTTGCCTTGCCTGAATTTGATACAGCCACCACATCGCGCTTACCAAGTTCCGACATCCACTCTCGTAACCCGGACATAATGATCTCTCGGCTCAACATAAAGATTGCCGGTATGGTGACCCAAATCGAGTTATAGAACTCCACGACGACAAAAAAGCCGGCAGCAACCATGACCTTATCGGCAATGGGATCCAAAAAAGCGCCAAACGGGGTCGATTGGTTGAGCTTTCGCGCTAGGTAACCGTCGAGCGCATCAGAGACACCGGCAAACCAAAACACAAAGGCGGCAAGAAAATGGGTGTCCCCTTGTGTTAAATAGTAAACCACCAAAAAAACGGGGATCAGTATGAGCCGGATAAAGGTAATAATGTTAGGTAGAGTCAACATGGGATTTATTTTTTCACTTATTTGGTCGTTATTATGCCTTGTCATGGAGAGAATCGAAAACGTTTTGTGCCTGAGCGGCACTGATGCCCGGAACTTTGCTCAATTCTTCGACAGAAGCATTGAGTACGCCTTGCAAACCACCTAAATATTTCAGTAGTGCCTGACGACGCTTCGGTCCGATCCCTTCGATCTGCTCCAAAGTCGAAGTATTTTTGACTTTGGCCCTTTTGTTGCGGTGACCACTGATGGCAAACCGGTGGGCTTCATCGCGGATATGTTGAATTAAATGTAATGCGGGCGAATCTGCCGGGAGCGCAACCTCTTTCATGCCGCCATGCATGATCAACGTTTCCAGCCCCGGTTTTCTCGACGTGCCTTTAGCCACACCGATGAGCATCGGCATTTTGTCATGACGCCAATGTTCAAAGTAGCTTTCGGCTCTGGCCAGCTGTCCTTTACCACCATCGATAAAGATCACATCCGGTATTTTGTGGTCGTCACTCACCTTGTCATAACGTTTAGCCAAGGCAAAATCCATTGCGGCATAATCATCGCCCGGTGTAATGCCTTCAATATTATACCGGCGATACTCGCTTTTGTGCGGCCCTTCTTCGTTAAAGACCACACAAGAACCGATGGTTTGTTCGCCGAAGGTATGACTGATATCAAAACACTCCATACGGCCAATCGGTTCATCCCGCTGCAAGAAGCCATTGAGTAGCTCATAACGTTTTTTGATCGCGGTCTTACTTGATAGCATCGAGCTGACGGCAATTTTGGCGTTCTTATCGGCAAGCATCAAATAGCGCTGTTTTTCACCGCGACTGATGGTCTTGACCGAGACTTTACGCCCAGAGGTTTCACTCAACAACGCGCTTAAGCTATCAAAATCAAGCGCTTCTTCGCCTTTACCGTAGGTTGCCTCAACATCGGCGACAATGATCTCTTTGGGAATTTTGCGGTTGGATTCTCCGCCCAGGTAATATTGCAATAGGAACGATTGCATGATCTCGACCGAATCGGTGTTTTTCGGCAGCTTGGGAAAGAAGTTCTTCGAGCCTAAAATCTTTTGCTCGCGAATAAACAACATATGAACGGCGGCAATGCCATTTTGATAATGAAAGCCGACCACATCAAGTTCATCGGAGACACCGGAGACATATTGTTGTTCTTGCACTTTACGCAATACTTGAATCTGATCACGAAACTTGGCCGCCTGTTCAAACGCCAAGTTGTTGCTGGCATTTTCCATCGCTTCGACCAGCTTGTCGATAACCTCTTTACTTTTGCCCTTTAAGAACATCTTCACCAATTCGACTTCTTTGCCATAGTCTTCATCGCTGACTTTAGCGACACATGGCGCCGAGCACCGTTTTAACTGATATTGCAGGCAAGGTCTACTGCGCGCCTTATAAAAGGAGTCTTCACACTGACGCACCGAAAAGATCTTTTGCATCAGCTTAAGCGATTCCCAAACAGCACCGGCACTGGGATATGGGCCAAAATATTCGCCGGCCACTTTTTTGGCACCACGATGAAGTTGAATGCGAGGGTGTTTATGCGCGGTGACCAGAATATATGGATAAGACTTATCATCTCGTAGCAATACATTGTATCTAGGCATGTATTGCTTGATCAGATTGTTTTCTAAAATAAGCGCTTCGGTTTCGGTTTGAGTGGCGGTGATCTCAATATCGGCGATTTGCCTGACCAATGCTCGCGTCTTCTCGCTACCAACATTTTTACGAAAGTAACTGGAAACCCGTTTTTTAAGATCTTTGGCTTTACCGACGTAAATCACCTCACCGTCATTGCTGAGCATGCGATAAACGCCGCTTTGATTGGTGAGGTGCTTTAAAAAGGCTTGATGGTCGAACGTACCAGACATGGACAAACTGAAAAGTTACAGCTTATCCATGTTCAATAGGCCATGACGAATAGCCAAATGGGTGAGTTCAACATCGCCTGAGATATTGAGCTTTTCAAACATACGGTAACGGTAGCTGTTGACCGTTTTTGAGCTGAGATTGAGCTTATCGGCAATATCCTGCACCTTTTCACCTTTGGTGATCATCAGCATGATCTGCAATTCGCGCTCGGATAAGCTTTGGATAGGATTTTCTTCCTGTTTGCCGCTGAACTGATTCAATGCGATCTGCTGAGCAATATCCGGCGCAATATAGCGTTGTCCGGCATGTACGGCGCGAATGGCATTAATCATTTCATCGGAGCCGGCACTTTTGGTCAAGTAACCATGAGCACCAATCTGCATTACCTTTGAAGGCAACGGATCTTCACAGTGAACGGTAAGAATAATGACTTTGACATCGGGGTTAAAGCGCAAAATCTTTTTAGTCGCTTCCATGCCACCAATGCCGGGCATGTTCATATCCATCAACACAATATTAGGACTGTTCTTACGACAGTAGGCAACAGCATCTTCGCCGTTGTCCGCATCCCCCACTACTTTTATGCCACGAATATCATCAAGAATACGTTTGATACCGGTTCTGACCAGTTCATGATCATCAACTAAAAAAACAGTTATCAAGGAAAATGCCTTTAGCAATCAAATTCAGTTTGTCATGAAGTCAAGTTACCATATCATCTTACAAAGTAAAGAAAAAAACCTATAGCTAAGTAAAAAAAACCACACATCAATTAATGGCTTATAAAGCGGTAAAACGCCGCGTTCAGGGGCTTGGCGACTAGGACTAAGGACACGACACAAACAACAGGATGGAAAACCCAGCAGCGGCGCTTGTCAGACTAAAAGAAATGAATTATGTTACACAGTCGTTTGCAACGAATGACGATATTAAATGATTGTTGATTGTAGTAACTGGAAGATTAAGTAGATTCACTTAAGAGGGGAGTGGCGGTGAGGCAGGGATTTGAACCCTGGGTACGCTATTAACGCACGCCGGTTTTCAAGACCGGTGCTTTCAACCACTCAGCCACCTCACCGCAGATGGGGCGTATATTAGAAATCCTCTTGCCGATTGTAAAGCACTTTTTTTCAATTTTTATTTGAATGGCCTTTTTTTCACCGAATTGATGCAAACTAGAGCAAATACTGCAATATCGGGTCGCTTTTTGTTACCAATTATTCCTTGAAAAGGATTGGCATTGCCCCCAGTTACTGATTATCATTACCCTAATATCAATTTAACTTTAGTAACGAACTGGAGTTTTACTATGGAGCACAACCAAATGTACCAATCAGTGGCCTCTCAAGGCTCAGCGATTGAAATTAACAAGGTATTGCGAAATACCTACAGCCTTTTAGCCATGACCTTGGCCTTTGCAGCGGCAGTTGCCGGCACTACCATGGCGTTAAACCTGCCTCACCCGGGTCTTATCATTACCTTGGTTGGTTTTTATGGTTTATTGTTCTTGGTTCATAAAACTGCCGAATCTGGCGCTGGTGTATTAAGTTGTTTTGCCTTTACCGGCTTTTTGGGATACACCTTAGGCCCTATCCTTAACATGGTTATCGGCGCAGGTGGCGGCGAGTTGGTGATGTTTGCCTTAGGCGGCACAGCCCTTATCTTCTTTGCCCTGTCAGCCTATGTGTTGACCACAAAGAAAGACATGTCGTTTATGGGCGGTATGATGACGGCATTGTTCGTGGTTTTGATCGTCGGCATGATAGCCAACATCTTCTTGTCAATTCCGGCATTAAGCCTGGCAATGAGCGCCTTGTTTATCCTGTTCTCATCAGGTGCCATCTTGATGCAGACCAGCTCAATTATTCACGGCGGTGAGAGAAACTACATTTTGGCGACAGTCACTCTGTTCGTCTCTTTGTACAACATCTTCATTAGCTTGCTGAACTTGTTGATGGCGTTCGCCGGTAACGACGATTAATCATCGACGAACGTTAAAAATTGAAAAAGCCCCTTTTTTAAGGGGCTTTTTTTATTACTATAGAACCACATCAACAATAGACAGACAGTTTAATGGCAAGTTTTCTTATCACTGTGCATGCAGGCCGCTACGCCAGTCAATCGGCCCGCAGCGCACTTTTGTATGCCAGGGCGGTTATTGCTAAAGGGCATGAGCTTAAAGGCATATTCTTTTACAACGACGGCGTATCTCATGCCAACGCGCTGACACTGATCCCTACAGACGAGCTCGATAGCGGTCCGGGCTTTGTCGAACTGGCCAAAACGCACAAAATTCCTTTGCTGCTATGTGTTACTGCGGCCGAAAAGCGCGGTATCCTAGATAAAACCCAAGCCGCTCAGGAAGGATTTGAACAATACAATTTGGCTAGTGGTTACAGCATTGCAGGGCTTGCCGAAATGGCGGCAATAGCCAGTGAAACAGATAAAGTGGTGCAGTTTAAATGACGAAGAAAATTGCCGTGATCAATAGCCAATCGCCTTTCAATACTCCGGCAGGCCGAGAATCGTTGGACTTAGCGCTGATTTTTGGCGCCTTTGAGCAGCAAGTCAGTGTGTTTTTTATCGACGATGGCGTCTATCAGCTGATCAAAAGTCAACAGCCAGAGCAGATCGGCGGAAAAGACTTTTTGGCCACAATGAAAGCCTTTGAATTATACGATATTGAAAACACCTACTGTTGCGAGCACTCTATCGCGCAAAGGTCGATTGATAAGACGACCCTCATCGCCAGCGCCGTATTACTGACCCCAGAGAAAATAGCCCAGCAATTAGCGACCTTTGACCATGTGGTAATGCAATAATGACGACTCTACATATCATCAACAGCGCCAAGACCATTCCAGAGCTGACAACCCTCAGCCGTTACTTTGTTAAAGGCGACAGTGTGATCTTTATTCAAGATGGTTGCTATAATCTGCTCCATCATACCCTCCCCCAGAGCTTTAGCTATTACGGCATTAAAGATGACAGCGCAGCACGCAATATTGTATGCCCGGCCGCCAAGCTGATAGACTATGAACACTTTATAGATTTAACCTTGGCGCACGCCAAAACCATCAGTTGGTAATATGTTGGAATTTGACTCAAAACAGTATCAGACCGATAAGCACGGCTACCTCATTAACCTCGACGACTGGTCAAAACCCTTGGCTGAACATATTGCTGAGCTTGAAAAAGTCACCATGACCGACAACCATTGGGAAGTGGTGTATTTTGTCCGGGATTTTTATAAAGAGTATAAGACCAGCCCGGCTATCCGAATGCTGGTCAAAGCCATGGCAAAACAGCTTGGCGAAGACAAGGGCAATAGCAAATATCTCTACAAGCTATTCCCAAAAGGCCCGGCGAAACAGGCCACCCGCATAGCCGGGCTACCAAAACCGGCTAAGTGTATTTAACCTCAACTCTGGTTAAGCGTGGGGCGTTAGTTACCTCGAATAATGCCGGTAGGTGATAAAGCTGAACGTTTTGCTCAAGCTGTTTGCGATGACCCTCATCGTAAGTCTTGTAGATCTCAAAAATAACATATAGCACTAAGCCAATAATCGCCATAAACACCGCCCAATAGGCGCCTCTTAGCATCGCTCTGACAGTGTTGCTGGCCTTACTTCTTTTTATCTTACGGCTTCTACGTCGCACCTGTTGTTCATTGGCGCGTTTGGTGTTGGGGTTTGCATTGGCGTTAATAGCACTCACCTCTTAATAGCGCTGGATGGAAGATTATTCTTGATTATTTTGTTGAAAAAAGCAATCAACTCCTTGGGCTAATAACCATCATCCCAAGCCAAGCGCCAAACAGACAAAGCATCACATTTAAAGCAATGTTGGCTGCGGCTTTAAACCACTCACCTTGTTGTAACATCAACAGGGTGTCGAGCGAAAAAGTCGAGAAGGTCGTCAAAGCGCCCAAAAAGCCAATGCCAATCATGGTTCGCCACGGGATGATCATCACATATTCGTTGGAGATCGCCGCATATAGCAAGCCCATAATGAAGGAGCCGACGATATTGACCAATAAGGTGGCATATGGAAAGCCGCGCCCTAAACTCAACAGCACCACCTCAGAGATAAAAAAGCGCAACATGGCACCAAACGCCCCGCCTAGCGCCACCAGCAAATACATGTTTAAACTACTCATAGCGTTTATTCTGACTTTGTTGATTGAGTGAGTCGAGATAGTCCAGCTTTTGCTTTATTTGCTTTTCTAAGCCGCGTTCGCTCGGCTGATAATATTGCTGTGCTTTAAGCTCATACGGCAGATAGCATTCACCGGCGGCAAAAGCGCCCGGTTCATTGTGGGCATAACGATATTGCGCGCCATAGCCGAGTTCTTTCATCAGCTTAGTCGGGGCGTTACGCAAATGCACCGGCACCTCATAGCTCGGCAATTGCTCGGCCTGTTGCTTGGCAAGGTTAAACGCCGTATAAACAGCATTGCTCTTAGGTGCACTGGCAAGATATATCACAGCCTGTGCAATGGCCCTTTCTCCTTCGGCAGGCCCTACCCGGTGATAGATATCCCAAGCATTGAGCGCAATGGTAAGCGCTCTTGGGTCGGCATTGCCGATATCCTCACTGGCAATGGCCAGCAGCCTTCTCGCAACAATCAAAGGGTCGCCTGCACCGGCCAGAATTCGACAATACCAATATAGCGCGCCATCAGGAGAAGATCCCCTAACCGATTTATGAAAAGCCGATAGCAGGTCGTAATACTCATCCCCTTGCTTATCAAAGCTCGCCATATTGCCGACCGCGACCTGTGCTATGGCACTGTCGTCAATCACTTTGGCGCCATCGACATCTACTGCAAAATCCGAGCAGATCTCTAAAAAGTTTAGTAGTTTACGGGCATCTCCTGCGGCAAGACGGCACAACTTGCGCTTATTGTCATCGCTTATGGTTAAATTGAGTGAGCCAAGCCCTTTTTCGCCATCGCCTAAGGCACGCTCAAGCACGGTCATCAACTCTTGCTCATCGAGTTTTTTCAGCAAATAGACCCTAGCCCTAGATAAAATCGCATTGTTTAATTCAAACGAGGGATTTTCAGTGGTCGCACCGACAAAGATGATCGTGCCGTCTTCAATGTGAGGTAAAAAAGCATCTTGCTGAGACTTATTAAAGCGGTGCACCTCATCGACAAACAGCAACGTCCGTCTGCCGGACATAGTGAGGTTCTGCTTTGCCTGATCGATAGCACCACGAATGTCTTTAACCCCTGAGGTTACCGCCGACAGGCGAATAATATCGGCTTTGGCATAATTGGCGATCAGTTCTGCCAAGGTGGTTTTACCGGTGCCCGGGGGGCCCCACAAAATCAGCGAATGGCACTTACTCTGAGTGATAGCGCGGCGCAAAGGCTTGTCAGGGCCAACCAAATGAGACTGACCAAAATACTCATCAAAATGACTTGGCCGCATTCGTGCGGCCAAGGGTTTTACATCGGGGGCAAAGTCAAAGCCAAGGCTATTTGCTTGCTTCATGGTTTAAGGCCGCTGATCGTCAAGCTCGACCCCTTCAGGCACCTTGAAACTAAACAAACTTTTAGCCAGCACCTGATTGGTCTTCACATCGACAAAAGTAAACTCACTGTGTTGACCGGAAACATCTTCAATCACCAAGCGGCTAAATTTTTGCTGCTCGAAGTACACCCGCAGTTTGGCCACCTGCCCCGATAGCACCTTAGGCACAATGGCAAAACCGCCGTCGATTCTGCTGACATTGTAGTTGCGCCAAAGGGCCGGATCATTACTTGCCAGCAAGGCAAACGGCGTGGAGTCGATGGCCTGTTTGGCATCTAAAGCAGTCACCTGCTCAAGGTCGATATTGTGCATCCACAATGTTTGACCATCAGATACCAAAATGTTCTCATCTGGCGCGAGGGCATGCCAACGGATCAGCGACGGATGTGACAGCTGCACCTTACCGTGACCTTGCATGATAAACTTCCCATCGGCATCGATGACCTTTTGCTTAAAATCGGCCTCAAAAGTCGAAAGCTTGCTGATATATTGCTCAAGCGCAGCTTTGTCTGATGCGCTGGCATTATCTGCCGATGTCGGCACTACACCGACATCAGGGCCGCCATTAGACGCGGCGTCAGCCACTGGCATAACGCTCAACAACACGGCTGCTAAAATCCATGATTTGCTCATAGTCATTCCTCTTACACCTTAGGTGGCGGGGCCACTAATACTTCACGATTACCATTGTGTCCCGGTGGGCTGACAACCCCACAGGCTTCCATCTGCTCGACAATACGCGCTGCGCGGTTATAGCCGATACGGAATTTACGCTGCACGCTAGAAACCGACGCTCGACGGGTTTCGGTCACAAATGCCACGGCCTGATCGTAAAACTCGTCAGACTCGCTGTCGCCCCCCTCAAGCTGCTCGCCGGGCAGTAGATTGTCTTCTGTGGTTTCACCTTCAAGGATATCGGTAATATAATTTGGCTTGCCGCGTTTTTTCCAGTTATTGACGATGGCATGAACTTCATGGTCATCGACAAAAGCGCCATGCACACGGGTCGGCACACTGGTGCCCGGCGGCAGATAGAGCATATCCCCCATCCCCAACAGCGACTCTGCGCCCTGCTGGTCTAAGATGGTTCGAGAATCGATTTTCGACGAAACCTGAAACGCCATACGGGTCGGAATGTTGGCTTTAATCAAACCGGTGATGACATCCACCGATGGTCTTTGCGTCGCCAACAACAAGTGAATACCGGCAGCACGGGCTTTTTGCGCAATACGGGCGATGAGTTCTTCCACTTTTTTACCGACGATCATCATCATATCGGCAAACTCGTCGATGATCACCACGATGGCAGGTAGCTTATCTAAAGCCGGTGCCACTTCATCCATACTGTCGCTTGGTCGCCATAGCGGGTCGGCAATTGTCTCGCCTTCTTCTTTGGCTTTGAGTATTTTGGCGTTATAGCCTTTGAGGTTACGCACGCCAAGAGCCGACATCAACTTATAACGTCGCTCCATTTCTCCTACGCACCAGCGCAGCGCATTGGCGGCCTCTTTCATGTCGGTCACCACCTCGGTCAACAGGTGTGGAATACCTTCATATACCGACAGCTCCAGCATTTTCGGATCTATCATGATCATTCGCACATCTTCAGGCTTGGCTTTAAACAGCAAGCTTAAGATCATGGTATTAACCCCAACCGACTTACCAGAACCTGTAGTACCGGCCACCAGCAAGTGCGGCATTTTTGCCAAATCGACCGTCACCGGATGACCAGCGATGTCCTGCCCCAGTACCATGGTCAGTGGCGATTGTGACGATTCAAACGCTTTACAGGAAATGACCTCAGATAGACGCACTATCTCGCGATGTTTATTCGGCAGCTCTAAACCGATATAGGATTTACCCGGAATAACCTCAACCACACGAACACTGATGGCGGACAGCGAGCGCGCCAAATCTTTATCTAAACTGGTGATCTTGCTGACTTTCACCCCGGGCGCCAGATCCAGCTCGAAGCGGGTGATCACCGGACCCGGATACACACCAACCACCTGAGCGATGATATTAAAGTCAAGCAACTTGGCCTCAACCAGTCGAGACACTCTATCTAGGTCTTCCTGGGTGATGGGATTTTTCGACTTATCGGGCTTGTCGAGCAAGTCAATGGTCGGAAACTCGCCGACATCTTCATTCACATCGGCCCACGCCTTGGCAAAGCCGGTTAGCTCTTTGGGCTTATCTTGCGGCTTTGTCTGACTGTCCGGCGCAGGCGTTTCGTCATCGTTTTTCAAAATGGTGGTTTCTACCGCCAGCTCATCTTGAGAATTGGAAGTCATTTGCAGCTTTTCCAAAGCGCTGGCAATGTCATCGTCTACAGGTTGCTCATCCACGGCTGAGAACGACAATGGCTCATCAATCAGTTCTTCAAAATCGACCAGTTGCGGCTCATCTTCAATCACCACGTCCTGCAACGAGAAATCGATGGTCGGCTCTGCTTTGGCGGCAGGGGGCGTCACTTCAACAGGCACGTCACCTTGTGGTTGCATGACAGGCTGATATTCAGCTCCATTGCCCTCATCATCAAAGGGAATGTCTTGGTGATATTGCGGCTCGATTTGGCTCTTCTCAACCGCTTTTTGTGGTGCGGGTTCGGGGATCTCTCCTTGCGGAGGCGACTGAACCGGCGCATGTTGCTGGGCAAGCTGCGCCTTTTGCGCTCGTTTTTGGGCCATATTGGCCGAGAAATCTTTGATAAAATAAAACCCGTTGACCGCTGTCGCACCGATTTGGTCAATCACACTGAGCCATGAAATACCGGTAAATAAGGTCAAACCAGTAAACAGCGCCGCCAACAACACCAAAGTCGTGCCGGTATAATTGAAAAACGGCAGCAAGGTATCGCGGATCACATCACCCAACACGCCGCCTGAAGAAAAGTAATAGATGTCGTCAAAGTTAATAGAAGTGATGGCTGTAGTAGAGCCGAGCACCAACAATGCGCCTATCAACCTCAGCCCTAAGGTCAAATAATCCAGTTCAAGTAATTTGCGGATCCGCTTAAACAACAGATAACCGGTGCTGATCACCACCACAGGGATAGCATAGGCTATCCAGCCTAAAGCAAACAAGGTCACATCGGCGACATAGGCACCAACCGCCCCCATGTGATTCTTGACGTTACCGGGATTGCCGGTTTGCGACCAACTGGGGTCGGCCGGATCAAAGCTCACCAGCGCCATAAACAAAAACAAAGACGCCGCAGCGCTTAGGATAAGTCCAGCCTCTAAAATGCGCTGTAGGCCGGTTAACGCTCCATGATTGCTGTGTTTTTCCAAAAGTAAAACCTTGCTTAAAATGAGTATTGTAGTCAGGGTACTGATACCCGCACACTAGGGGTAGCCTTATCAGGTTTATCCGGCAACGTTCAATCTTACGGTAAAAAACCGATAGTTCGCTCACCATTTAAACCTCAAGGATATACTGTCTCTACCCTTAGTAACGCCTTTATTGGCTGAACTGTCGCTTAACCATTAAAAATGGTAAAAAATCAGAGGCAAACCATAGCAAAAAAGACAAGTAAAATCAGCTTTTAATTGGCAGGAAAGTGGTTTGTTTCACCTCCTCCATCACCACAAAAGTACGGCTTTCACTCACCTGCGGCAAACGCAATAAAGTATCACCTAAAAGCGTGCGATAATCAGACATGTCAGCCACCCGAGTCTTGAGTAGAAAATCAAAGTTGCCCGACACCAGATGACACTCTTGGATCGCTTCGAGCGCCTGCACCGCTTTAGAAAACTCCTCAAAGACATCCGGCGATTTGCGCGACAGGGTAATTTCAACAAACACCAGCAAAGCCGCCCCCACCTTGGCGGGATTGACCGTGGCAGTATAACCGGTGATCACCTTGTCCTTTTCCAACCTCTTGACGCGTTCAAGACAGGGGGTAGCACTAAGCCCTACCCGGCGTGAAAGTTCAACGTTGGAGATGCGACCATCTTTTTGTAGCTCGGTAAGGATATTCCGATCGATTCTATCTAGCGACATAGACTTTAGTTTTTTCATCCAAAAGTAACATTGATTTTAGAATAATATACTAGTGATATGGCAAATATAAGTGATTAAATTTTTCAGACTTCGATTAGAATAGATTTTTCTGTTAACACAGCTTAGCGCGATGACCACGCAAATCAGCGGAATCAATCTACACTCTATAGCTGACACTTTTTCTATTTAACTTAGGAATAATTCAAATGATCATAGGCGTACCTAAAGAGATTAAGAACCACGAATACCGCGTCGGTATGGTTCCGGGCAGTGTTGTTGAGTTAGTCAACCACGGCCACGAAGTCTATGTAGAAACCAATGCCGGTATCGGTATCGGTTTTAGTGATGAAGATTATGCTGCGGCCGGTGCCAAAATTTTGAACACCGCCAAAGAAGTGTTTGATATTGCCGACATGATTGTCAAGGTCAAAGAACCGCAAGCGGTTGAGCGTGCCATGTTGCGTGAAGGTCAAATCCTCTTTACCTACCTTCACTTGGCACCAGACCCAGAGCAAACCAAAGATCTGGTTGAGTCAAAAGCGGTATGTATCGCTTATGAAACCGTAACCGATGACCGTGGCGGTTTGCCGTTGCTTGCCCCTATGTCAGAAGTTGCCGGCCGTATGTCAATTCAAGCCGGTGCTCAAGCCCTTGAAAAATCAAACCACGGCTGTGGTATGTTGCTAGGTGGCGTACCAGGTGTTGAGCCTGCCAAAGTGGTTATCATCGGTGGTGGCATGGTGGGTACCAATGCCGCTCAAATGGCTGTTGGTATGGGTGCCAATGTCGTATTGCTTGACCGCAACGTCGATGTATTGCGTCGCATCAACCTACAATTCGGCAGCTCTGTTAGCGCTATCTATTCTACCCACGATTCTTTGACTCGTTACGTTGAAGATGCCGACTTGGTTATCGGTGGCGTTTTGATCCCAGGTGCTGCTGCGCCTAAGCTGGTCACTGCCGAGCACATCAAAAACATGCGTCCGGGTTCAGCCATCGTTGACGTGGCTATCGACCAAGGTGGTTGTATTGCCACTTCTAAGCCGACCACTCATGCCGACCCAACTTACATTGTCGATGACGTAGTACACTACTGTGTTGCCAACATGCCAGGCGCGGTGCCACGCACTTCCACTTTCGCCTTGAACAACGTCACTTTGCCGTTCATTGTTGCACTGGCCAACAAAGGCTACAAGCAAGCCTTGCTTGACAACAAGCACCTGATGAATGGTTTGAACGTTATTCACGGTCAGGTGACCTGCAAAGAAGTCGCCGAAGTGCTAGGCTACGACTACGTTGCACCAGAAGCGGCACTTGCCTAAGCGGCTACCACAATGATTGGACGCTCGATTTGAGCGTCCAATAGTAATGACGTGCGGCAGTAAAGCCTGATATTGACCATAGGCCGGTTGTTGCGCGTTCGTGACAAACCACTCAGCTGTACAAAACTCCCCTATCCCCTAATTGCTAATTCAGCCAATGAAGGCTATTCTTCGAATATGTTCGGGTTATTTAATTGATTAACATGGTAAAAGCCAATCGCCTTGCCTATCTTGCTGTTCTTGTCGCCTGTCAGACTCAGGCCCAATCTGATCCATTTTCAATCGAAACCCTCAAACAAATGACCCTCACCGAGCTGCTGGATCTTGAAGTCATCACGCCCTCAAGGGTAGAACAAAAACTGATTGATTCCCCAGCCAATATTACCGTCATTGGTCAGTTGCAAATTCGCCAGCGCGGCTATAAAAACTTGGTTGAAGTATTACAGGATTTACCGGGGTTTGATTTTGCCACCTATGAAGATGGCGGTGGCGAATACACCAACCATTCGTTAAATCGCGGTATTGGCGGTAATCCCGGCAACCCGAAGCTGTTGGTATTACTCGATGGCGTGGTGCAAAATCACATTGGTTTTAACTGGTCTCAGCTGTTCGGTGAAGAACAGATCTTTGCCGATTTAGAACGTATTGAAATACTGCAAGGGCCGGTGTCGGCAGTTTATGGCGCCAATGCCTTCTCTGGTATCGTGCACTTTATCACCAAAAGAAAAGTGCAAAAAGACCAAACCCAACTGAGCGCTTGGATAGGTCAAGACAACACCCACATGCTCAGTGGCTATCACCGACAAAAGCTGGCAGGCTTACATTTTAATGCCGCCTTTAAACTCTATCAAAGCGACGGCGATATGGGTTTGGGCCGCGACGATCCGGCCGGCTATTTCCATAACAACCCTTGGCCGCAGATCACCACAGAAGATCACAACGCCCAAGGGGAGTATGTCACTAACGCCCCCTCTCCCCATAGCGGTCAAATGCTGCCGGATGGCTTCAATACCAGCAAAGATGACTGGGCCATTCGCTCCAGTCTCAATTACTTTGCCGACAACAAAGCGCAAAACGATAAAAACTTAAACGGACTGACCCGCGCCAGCGCATCCATTTTTGTGTATAACCGCAAAGAAGGTCTTGGCAGTTACGTGCCGGGCTACGAATACCAAACCACCCTCGATAGTTATCAGGTTCATCATAGCGCACAAATGTTTGCCTTTGATGCCGACTACCGTATCAGCCCAACATTGCTCTCAACAACCAGCAGTTGGTGGCGACAAAACCGCCAATTGCCGCAAACCGGTTTTCAATATACCTACCGCTTTACCGATTTGGTCAAGTCGTATCACAGCATGAATACCTCTTGGGGCCTTGAGCAACAATTTAAGTGGCAACTTGCCGACAACGATCTATTGGCGTTGGGCTATCGCTATATTGCCAACGACAAGATGGATCAGGTCGTCTCACTTGGCGAATTTCAAGATGGTCATGATCCGGTAACGACGTCCTCATGGAGCGGCGCTACCTCAGGCGACAACCCACAATTGGGTTTGAGTGAACGGGTTCAGGTCTATAAACCCAAAGAGCAGGCCCTTTACGCCACCTATGATGCCCAGCTCAATCAGCAGCTGTCGCTTTCAGCCGGTATGCGCGTCGATAACAGCGACGACTATGGCTCGACCACCAATCCCAGATTGGGGTTTATCTACAAAGTGCCCAATCAAAGCTTTAACCGCTGGAACCTCAAACTACTTTACGGCGAAGCCTTTCGAGAACCGTCAATCTTTGAGTTAACCGATGAGTTTCGCGGCAACCGTGAGCTAAAACCCGAGGAGATCAAAACCTTAGAGCTGGTCAGTCAAATGAGCTGGCAAACCGAACGCCCTGTGTGGTTTCAATCGGTGAGCCTGCAAACATCGCTGTTTTATTCCAACCTCAACAACCTCATCACCTTGGTGCCTTCCTCCGCCAGTGAAAGCGGCACTTTGTATCAAAATGCCGATGACTCGAAAGTCAGAGGATTAAGCCTAGTGCTCGATGCCCAAGCCAGTGAGCATTTTAGCCTTTATCTCAACTATCAATATACCGAAGGCAAGCAAGACGGCGACTGGACGGCCGTTGCCAATACCGCAAGGCACAAATACAACTTTGGCTTTAACTGGCTAACCTTAGACGGCAGACTCAATATCAACCTACGCAGCAACATCCTTGCCAGCCGTAAGGTTCCGGCCAGCAACGGTTATTATGACAATTACGCGCCGGGTTATGAAAAAGCCAACCTCACCTTGACTTGGCAAAACCTGCAATGGGCCAGTATGACCATCACACCGCAGTTGATTGTCAAAAATCTGTTTGACGAGCGTTATGCCGGTATCGGTCGCCAAGACGGCCGTTCTGACGCGTCACAGTATCACCCATTGACCAACCCCAACCCCGAGGGCTTTGTGCCGGCCTACCACCCACAACCAGGTCGCACGGTGATGTTTAACGTTGAAATGAAGTTTTAGCAGCATCGTAAGATAAATTGGCTGAAATGGTTATTGGCTGGTTGTTGCGATACAACGCCCATCCGGCCAATCTCCTATAGTCTTGAAAAGCCCGAAAAGCAATGACTCTAACGACAATGACTCTAACGAAAGGTACCGACAATGGCGAGGATCTTAGGCTCCCAGTCCAAGTCTGCGGAGAAAGATGAGGTCAGATTTAAGTAAAAGCGTGGTCTGCCGTTCTCGGCGCTGGTGCCTAAGGTAACGCCTTTTTGCACCAAGGACTTTTTGCCCGTCACCAACACAGAACGATGCTTTTGCGCATATTTCATTGCCGCTTCGACATGTTGCAGATCGTTGATATACACCAGATCGTACTTTTTCTCCGGCAACTCATGACCCGAGGCAACGGCGCTTATCTCGATGTGTCCGCTCGTTTCACCAATCAATTTGTTGAACGCTTCTGCCACTTTTGGCGCATCGACAACATACACACTCACACTACCGCTTTTACGGTAGTTTTTCTCATACATCAGAATTTTTGCCAGCAGCACAACCTGAAGGTTCGGCGACAATGACATCGGCATCGCTAACGCTGGTAGTGCCATCACTGTCACCAGCAACACAGGCAACAGTGTCAAGCTATGTCTAATTGAGCTAATGATGAGGGACAAGTGTCTTCACTCGCTTAAATCTAGTCGCGTTTGATAGGATTATCCTAACTTTAGTCTAAAACCCGACAATAGTGCCACCTAAAACCCGCTTTGAGCAGAGAAAATGAGCTTATTCGTATAAATTTACAGCATACGGACCAAAGGTGCGGGCAATATCACCACAAACTTGAGCAGATATAGTGATTTAATGGCGGTTTTAGGCTACTTTTACACTATAAGGATCATTGTCTTAAGTTGCGTGAGGCGACAGACCAAGTAAGGTCTATCCATATTCTTTGCAATGCCGATGACCCGTTTGTGCGGGAACATAAGGTACAGGCGACAGCCTGTTCAATGGCAGCTTCTTGACGATAACGGGTATCTACGGCGAGTGATGAAAAAAAGTAAACTAAGTCACAAACTGATCATTTTTATTACGCCGCTGGTCATTTTCCCGCTGTTTACCCTGGGTATTTTCGCCATCGGCAACACCTCAGATGCCGCCAAAACCCAAACTCACCTGACCATCTCCAACTTTGTCGGTCAACAACGAGAAAAAATAGAAAACTATCTGTTTGCCTTTGGCAACACCATCGACCTTTTGTCCAACTCGCCAATTTTGGTCGAGCTTTTATCACTGCCAAAGTCATCTTCTGCCTATCAGAAAAAAACCAATGACTTGATTGAAGTTTTTGCCAGTTACGCCAACTCTTACCCTGACCTTTACAGCATCGAGCTGCTGACCAAAGATGCTGAGAATGTGGTGTTTTATTCCAACGACTTATTTGCCGAGTCCCAAGCCCAAGCGGTGGCCACAGAGCTGGCGAAAATCGACACCGAACGTAAATTTCTGATCCGGCAAAAAGAAGGCACCTCGGCGACCTTGCACTACCTGAAAAAAATTCGCATCGCCGATTATGATTATGAAACCAAAACCCATTGGGGCTTTTTGCTGTTTAACCTCCAACCCACCGTGTTGACCGCGAGCATCACAGAAACGCTCTCAGAAAACGCCATTAACTTTGTCCTAACCAAAGAAGGACAAATTCTATTTTGCTCCGACTTTTCTCTCATCGGCACCAGTATTCCCAAAGACAAACTGGAGCTGCTGCTGCATGGACTCAAAGACAATGAACTCAAAGAGGTCAACTTGGCGCTTAAGAACTATGCCAACAACCTGTTCTTAGGTACCCAGCTCGAAGGCGATTTCTATTATTTTTCCGGTATCGATGAAGACGAGCTGTCGAAAACCAGTAAAGAGATCACCATGATCACCGCTTTGATGATGCTCTTTAGCATTATCGTGATCCCCACTTTGATCCTTTACGTGGTGAAAAAACTGCTGCTTAATCCTATCGGGCAGCTAGCCGATGCCAGTTATGAGGTCGGCGCCGGTAACCTCACCGTAAAGCTTGTGACCGACCGCAACGATGAAATGGGCGCGCTGTTTAACGACTTCAATCAAATGATCAACAAGATCTTAAGCTATCAGCTGGAATTGAAGGGCTACCACCAGCACCTAGAAGATAAGGTGTCCGATAGAACCGCCGAGTTGCAAGAGGCCAACCGTAAACTTGAGTTGGCGATCAACGAGGCGAAGCACGCCAATCGCCTCAAAAGCCGCTTTTTGGCCAACATGAGCCATGAGATCAGAACACCACTTACCGCCATTAAAGGCTTTACCGAGCATTGTCTCGACGACAATTGCTCACAGGCCAACATGCGCAAATACTTAGGCACGGTCTTACGTAACAGCTCACATCTGATTGGGCTTATCAATAATATTCTCGACCTATCAAAAATCGAGTCGGAAAAGCTGGAGCTGGAGAAAAAAACCTTCGCCGTATCTGAGTTAGTGTTTGACTTGGAATCGGTGCTCTACGCACAGGCACTGGAGAAAGACCTCAATTTTAGCATTGAATACGAATATCCTATTCCCAAGTACGTCAACAGCGACATTACTCGGGTCAAACAGGTATTGTTGAACGTGTGCTCCAATGCCATAAAGTTTACCAAGCAAGGTTACACCCGGCTGACCATCTCTTACCAAAGGGCTACCAATCAAATGTTTTTTGTGGTCGAAGATACCGGGATTGGCATGACAGAGCAGGAAATGAGCCGTATTTTCAGGCCCTTTGAACAGGCCGATTCTTCTACGACCCGACGTTTTGGCGGCACCGGACTCGGTTTGTGTATCTCGCAAAATCTGGCGCAGATCTTAGGGGGGGATATTATCGTCACCAGTACCCCCGGCAAAGGCAGTTGTTTTGCCATTTCAATTGATGTCGGCTTAAATGAAGACGCCTTGGAGTTGGCCGATTCAAAACAACCTCTGATTGAACCGACGCCGACGCAAGAGGCAATACAAGACAACTATCACTTTGATGCCGACATTCTACTGGCAGAAGATAACCCCGACAATCAACAGCTGATCCGTTTGCTGCTTGAAAAACGCGGCATTCGAGTCGATGTTGCCAACAACGGCGAAGAAGCGGTGGAAAAAGCACTGATTGACGATTATGACTTGATTTTGATGGACATGCAGATGCCGTTAATGGGCGGGTTGGAAGCCACCGATATCTTGCGAAAGGCCGCCATCGATGTGCCGATCATAGCCTTAACTGCCAACGTAATGAAAGAAGATATTCAGACTTATGTCGAATCGGGTTGCAATGCCACCGTCGCCAAACCGATAGATCAAATATTGCTGTTTCGCGAGCTGAGCCAGTTTTTAAACCCGCAAACGCTGTCGGAAAAAGCGGCAGAAGACCCTATTGCCGATTTGAAAGCCTCAAGTGAATTCAAACAGCTGGTACAGAGCTTTGTCGATAACTTACCGCAAGTGATTGAACAGTTGCATTCGGCCGTAGACGAAGCCGATTGGCAATCCTTAGGCGCGATTGCCCATCGAGTCAAAGGCAGCGCCGGCAGTTTTGGCTACCCCCGCCTGACGGAGTTTGCCGCCACCTTGGAATATTCGGCCAAACAGTCAAGCGCAGTTGAGATAAACCATCATATGCGTGCTTTTGAACTCGAATGCGAGCAGATCTTAAAAGCCCAAGCACCGGCCTCAAGCAGCCTCAATTGAGCCAAAGGAAAGGGGCGAGTTGAACCTAACAGGCTTTAAAGTCAAAAGATAAGGTGCAGCCCATTAAAAGCGCATCTTCACGACCGTTCTCCGTAGGATAATAGTCCTTTCTTACCCCGGCAATATCAAACCCGTGGCTTTGATACAAGGCAACGGCTTTGCGGTTCGAAGGTCTCACCTCAAGCCACAACTGCACCGCATTAAGCGCTTCGGCCGTTTGTAAAAAGTGTTCGAACAGGGCTTTACCAAAACCCCTCCCCTGCACCGACGGGCAAATACAGATATCGTGTAGCGTCAGCTCGTCAATCACCAACTCGGCAAGATAAAATCCGACAATTTGACCATCGAGCAGCAGCTTGGCATTGCGATAACGGCCGCCAAAACAGCTGGCCAACACCTTTTTGCTGGAAGGAAAAGCATGGCACGCCTGCTCTATGGGTAAGATCTCATCCAGGTCATCTATGCTTAGACTTTCAATTGTGTTCATTGTGCTGCTGACTCATCATCTCGGTAATACATTGCCACAGTGCTTTTTTCTGTATGTTGTCGCGCAATTGCGCCAAAGGCCCTGTGGTTAACTTGCCCTGTTTAAATTCAGGCGGTCTGTGCTGCCCATCAAATCGCCATATAAATCGACCAAAACCAAACTGATTGACGTTCACCTTGGTTATCGCCGTTGGCGTAAGCTCAAACACCCGTAGCAGATCGGCCACCAACGGATCGGCTAGCATATCTGCCAACTCA
This sequence comes from Alteromonadaceae bacterium, assembly GCA_041583135.1. Lineage (GTDB taxonomy): Bacteria > Pseudomonadota > Gammaproteobacteria > Enterobacterales > Alteromonadaceae > JABSOG01. The sequence continues at coordinate 30,080 of JBFHGJ010000050.1, forward strand.
ACTATCGGCGCCAACTCGCTGTGGCTATCGGGTCCACTTAGTTTCTCAGGGGACTCGGTTTGAGCCGGCTTTTGGGCATCTTTTAACTGCTGCTTGAGAGTGGCGCTATCAACGCTTGCTTTGGGGTTGCTTTGAGTCGTCTTTGAAGTGCCGCTTGGCGCTTGAGAAGATTGCTGCGCGCCACGTTCGACATACAGTTCAATGCCCATGGATTGCAAATAGTATTGGTGATATTGCGAATAGGACATAATGTTATGAAGGATTGCTTGATAAAGCGAAGACTAGGACCGCCACTTCTATTCTTTTATCATGCTGAATAAAAGTGGCAGGGGAAGAGGGACTCGAACCCCCAACCATCGGTTTTGGAGACCGCTGTTCTACCAATTGGAACTATTCCCCTGTCGATTGGTGTGCATTATAACTCAGCTTTTTCAAAGGTAAAGCAAAAAAATCAGCGAATGAATCAAATGCACTAAATTTAATCATTTCGAGCAATTATACAACAGCAGCGAGCTAACCCGCTGCAATGGCCTCGGCCGCTTTCTCGCGAATGTCTTTCAAATCGACATCCAACAGGTCAAGATAGTCTTGCAAACCATCACGAACCCGCTCCCATTCCGCCGAGTCGTAATCGTCAAACTCAATAAAATGGACCACGTTGCGAGCAATTTTTAAAATGGACAACAAGTCAAGCGCCAGCTGACTTAACTCTCCTGAGGTGTATATGCCATCCACATCGTGCATATAATAAATCACCTCAATCATCACCTTAGGCAACCCCCACTTTTGCGCCAAAATGGCACCTATGGTGGCATGAGAGGTTTGATAGCGCTCTCGTTCTTCGTCTAAGTAGTTGTCCCAGCCGTCTTCTTCGGCCTTTTGCAAAAACTCGGCATAATCGTCAAAGTGCTGAAACATAATGGGAATGCCGGCATCATGAAACAGCCCTAACATGTAGGCATGGTCGGCCAATTCAGGTTTATCGAGCAACTTTGCCACCTCGACCGTACCGGTCGCTACCGCTTCGGCTCTTTTCCAAAAGGCTTCAAGTTTTTCAGAATTGCTCATCGAGGCTTTTAGCGCAACAGCCTTAACTAGCGGAATGATGCGCTTAAGTCCCAAAATCATCACTGCCTGATCAATCGATTCAATCTCTCGGGCGCGTCTAAATGCGGCGGAGTTTACCACCTGTAACACTGCCGACGATATGGCAATATCCGAATTGATGGCCTTGGCTATCACAGGGATGCTAGGCTCTGGCTTTTTCGCCTCTGCCGCCACACTCAACAAAGCCTGTGGCCTTGGAGGAATAGTCACCGATTGCAAGATCTGCTTTTCATGGGCAGTAATACTGATTGCCATCTATCATCGTCCCCTATTATTCTTTGTCTCAATGGAAATGGTCGTTTGGAGTTTTTACTCTTCAACGTACTCCACTAATTCTAGCCCAAATCCTGATAATGAATGATATTTTTTAAATGTGCTTAACAGACGCATCTTACGAACACCGACATCGGCCAAGATCTGCGAGCCGACACCAACATTGCGAGACGTACCGGACCATGGCGCCGGAGCAACCGCTTCGCCTTTGTCTTCAAGTTCAAACGCTTTGACTTTGCTAATCAACTCATCGCTGCTTTCTTGTTTGCCTAAAAGTACCAATACACCACCTTCTTTGGCAATACGCGACATGCCGTCGGCCAAAGAATAGCTGCGGTTAACCGAACGCTTGGAGCAGAGCAGATCGCTAAAGGTATTTTGCAAATGCACTCGAACCAAAGTCACGCCGTCACTGTCTACCTCGCCATTGACCAGCGCAAAGTGTACTTGGTCATCAATCGTGTCGCGGTAGGTAATGAGATCGAACTCGCCATAGGCCGTCGGCAACTTACACTCGGCAACACGTTCAATGGTGGTTTCGTTGAGATTGCGATATTCGATTAAATCGGCCACGGTGCCAATTTTAATACCATGTTTTTTCGAGAATTCTTCTAAATCAGGACGACGCGCCATGGTGCCGTCTTCATTTAAGATCTCAACAATCACCGAAGAAGGCGACAATCCCGCCATACGCGCCAAATCGCACCCGGCTTCAGTGTGACCGGCGCGGGTCAATACCCCGCCATCACGCGCCATCAATGGGAAAATATGTCCCGGCTGCACGATATCTTTAGCACTGGCATCGCGAGCAATGGCGGCTTTGACCGTGCGCGCTCTATCGGCGGCAGAAATACCAGTTGTCACTCCTTCGGCCGCTTCAATCGATACGGTAAAGTTGGTGGCAAATGCCGCGTTGTTGTTATCGACCATCAACGGCAGGTTCAACTGCTGACAACGCTCTTTGGTCATGGTCATACAGATAAGGCCACGGCCATAGGTTGCCATAAAATTGATGGCCTCAGGGGTGACGTAATCCGACGCCATCACCAAATCGCCTTCATTCTCACGGTCCTCATCATCCATTAGGATAACCATTTTGCCGTTTTTGATATCGTCAATCAGTTCTTCGACTGTATTGAGTTTCATGGAACTTCCCCTTATCTTTTCAAAAAGCCGGACTGGGCCAACAATGCCATCGTCACCCCGGACTGTGAAGTTTGTGTATCTGTCGGTTTGGTTATCAAGCGCTCGACATAACGGGCGATGATATCCACCTCAAGGTTTATCTCTTGGCCCTGGCTAAAACCATTGATGGTAGTTTCTAAGGCCGTGTGCGGCACTATGGTTAATTTAAAACGGTTGTTTTGTACATCATTGACCGTCAAGCTAATGCCATCGACGGTAATAGAGCCTTTTTCGGCGATATAACACCCTAGCGAAGATGGCGCTTCAATCCAATACTCAACAGCGTTGCCCAGTGGCTCAATCGCGCTGATCACGCCCACGCCATCAACATGCCCCGAAACAATGTGACCGCCAAAGCGGGTGGTTGGCAACATCGCTTTTTCAAGGTTGACCGGCATTTTTGCTTTGGCGTTTTTAAAAGTGGTGCGCTTTAAAGTTTCTGCCGAAACATCAGCGCTAAAATAGTGACTGCCAAACTTGGTCACCGTCAGGCATACTCCATTGGTGGCAATACTGTCACCGAGTTTAACGTCTGTCATGTCGAGTTTACCGGTAGCAATGGTGATGGTTGCATCGGCTCCGGTTTTAACAATGGCTTCGATATGACCGGTCGCTTCAATAATTCCTGTAAACATAGCTTCGCTGTATCAGTTGTTGCCCATCGATTGATGTCACCGAAGCGAAAAGAACGAATGGGCAGGTTAAATATTAGGTGTTATTGGTGGCAGCTTTTAGGCTTGCTCTGATGCGGATGTCCTGTCCTACCATCACCACTTCGCTGATCGCCAGCTCAGGTATTTGCGCCATCTCAGTGAATTCATCCAGCTGCAACATTCCTCGACCACTGTCCCCGATGAGCTTTGGCGCCTGATAAAGCACAAGCTCGTCAACAAGCCCTTGGTTGATAAACGCACCGGCAAGGGTCGCACCGGCTTCTACCCAAACAAGATTCAGTCCACGTTCGGCCAACAGCGCAAGCAAGGCCGCCAAATCCGCTTTACCCTGTTTTTGTGCCACCACAACCTGCTCTACAAAATGCGGCCACTGCTGAGTAATATCAAGGGTACGGCGGACAACAATAACCGGTGAAGGATGAGAAAATAAGGCCAAATCCGGGGTCAGGCGGTTTTGCGTATCAAGAATGACTCTCACCGGTTGCCGCGCGGGCTTTCCCGGCTCGGTTTCAATCCGCACATTTAAGCTGGCATTATCGACAATAACCGTATCGGCACCACTGACAATGGCACAAGCCATAGCGCGAAAGTTTTGTACGTCTTGACGTGCCTCTTTGGCCGTGATCCACTGGCTCTTACCGTTACTGAGCGCAGTCTTGCCATCTAACGAACAGGCCATTTTACACATGACCTTAGGTCCTGCGCCCTGCATTCGCTTGATAAAACCGGGGTTTAGCGCGGCAGCTTGGGCCTCCAACAAACCAGAACTCACCTCGATACCGGCTTGTTCCAACATTGCCAGACCACGACCAGACACCAAAGGATTTGGGTCAACCATCGCCGCGACGACTTTGGCCACGCCTGCCGTTATTAGGCCCTCGGCACAAGGCGGCGTGCGGCCATAATGGCTGCAAGGCTCTAACGTCACATAGCAGGTTGCCCCTTTGGCTTTATCGCCCGCTTGTTTGAGGGCATTGACCTCGGCATGAGGGCCGCCAGCATACTGGTGATAACCTTCACCAACAATTTCACCGTCTTTGACGATGACACAGCCGACACAAGGGTTGGGAGAAGTGGTAAACCGGCCCTTACGTGCCAACATGATGGCTCTTGCCATATACTCGGTAGCAGCAATACTCATGAATCCGGCTCGCTCCCTAAGCGGGCGATTTCTTCGCCAAACTGGCGAATATCTTCAAACGAGCGATACACCGAGGCAAAGCGAATATACGCGACTTTATCAAGGCGCTTTAAGCCATCCATGATCAACTCGCCGATAAATTGGCTCGGCACTTCACGTTCACCCGTCGCCCTGAGCTGCGATTTGACATTGCTCAGCAACTGTTCGGTCTGCTCAATACTGACCGGGCGCTTTTCGATGGCCCGTTGCAGCCCGCTGGCAATCTTATCTTCATTGAACGGTTCGCGACGGCCGTCGGACTTGATCACTCTTGGCATCACCAATTCGGCGACTTCAAAGGTAGTAAAGCGCTCTTTACATTGTAGACATTCACGACGACGACGCACCTGATGGCCTTCGCTCACCAGTCTGGAATCAATGACCTTGGTTTCATTCTTACCGCAAAAGGGGCAATACATCTGTTACTTGGCTCCAACTAAAAAAGGCCGCTAAAAAGCGGCCTTATTGTAGCTCAATGTCTTAGGCGTATACAGGGAAACGCGCACAAATCTCTTTAACTTTCTCACGAACTGCCAAGATAGTTTCTTCGTTCTCGATATCGTCAAGCACGTCACAGATCCAATTGGCCAAAAGTGTCGTTTCTTCTTCTTTGAAACCACGGCGAGTGATCGCCGGCGTACCAAGACGCAAACCAGAGGTAACAAAAGGAGAACGCGGATCGTTTGGCACAGAGTTTTTGTTCACTGTAATATAAGCACGACCCAATGCCGCATCAGCTGCTTTACCTGTGATGTCTTTGTCAATCAGGTCAACTAAGAACAAGTGGTTTTGCGTACCGTTTGAAACAATCTTATAACCACGAGAGATCATCACCTTACACATGGTTTGAGCATTTTCCATCACTTGCTTTTGGTATTCTTTAAACTCAGGCTGCAACGCTTCTTTAAAGGCAACCGCTTTAGCAGCGATAACATGACACAAAGGACCACCTTGGCCACCAGGGAAAACCGCTGAGTTCAATTTTTTCTCAAGCTCAGGGTTGGCGCGGGCGATGATAAGACCGCCACGTGGGCCGCCTAAAGTTTTGTGAGTGGTGGTGGTTACAACATCGGCATGAGGCACAGGGTTAGGATAAAGACCGGCAGCAACTAAACCGGCAACGTGAGCCATATCGACCATGAAATAAGCACCCACTTTGTCGGCGATTTCACGGAATTTAGACCAGTCGATAACACCTGAGTAGGCAGAAAAACCACCGATGATCATTTTAGGCTTGTGCTCTTGCGCCAAACGCTCAACCTCAGCCCAATCGATTTCACCAGTTTCAGGGTCAAGACCATACTGAATGGCATTGTACATTTTACCAGAGAAGTTGACCGGCGAGCCGTGGGTCAAGTGACCACCATGAGCCAAGCTCATGCCCAATACGGTATCGCCCGGATTCAACAAGGCCATAAACACCGCTGAGTTGGCTTGTGAGCCAGAGTGCGGCTGAACGTTTGCATAGTCGGCGCCGAACAGCTCTTTGGCACGCTCGATGGCCAAAGCTTCTGACTTATCGACGAACTCACAACCACCGTAATAACGCTTACCCGGATAGCCTTCGGCATATTTGTTGGTCAACTGTGACCCCTGAGCCTCAAGAACGCGCGGGCTACAGTAGTTTTCAGAGGCGATCAACTCAATATGTTCTTCCTGCCTGCGGGTTTCTTCTGTCATTGCTTCCCACAATTGAGGATCGAAGTCGGCAATGTTCATATCACGAGTCAACATAGTCAGCCCTTTATTCAGTTTAATGTATGGTAGAAGTCTGGGTTGCTATTCTAACTCGAAAAATTAAAAGATCACCATAGGAAAACTTTATATATTAGAAAATATATTGCTAAATACATTTCAAAAATCACATAAAAGCCTGTTTTAACTGGGCTAAAAGGCAATTTCGGGTGAACTGGTTTAATCTCTTTTTCCTTAACTTAATTTATCTTCTAGTCATTCCTGACCATCCGGCCAACAATGCACGTCAAGCTGCCTAGGTACATCTGGCTTTTGCGCTTGGCAACAATCCGAGAAAAAACCCAAGCGAAGGCGACATTTCCACGGTAAAACCATAGCAGTTACCGCCAAGACTTAGTAAACTTGCCACCATCAACTTATTATAAAAGTACAGTCAAAGAGAGGATCATGGCTCAGTTTATTTATCAAATGTCCAGAGTCGGCAAAATCGTGCCGCCTAAGAGGACCATCTTAAAAGACATTTCTTTATCGTTTTTCCCAGGTGCCAAAATTGGTGTTTTGGGTTTAAACGGTGCCGGTAAATCAACCTTGCTGCGTATTATGGCCGGTGTCGATACCGAAATCGAAGGTGAAGCCAGACCCCAGCCGGGCATCAACATCGGCTACCTGCCCCAAGAGCCTCAACTCGATGAAAGCAAAACCGTACGTGAAGTGGTAGAAGAAGCCGTCAGCGAAGTGAAAAACGCCATGGCTCGCTTAGACGAAGTCTATGCCCTGTACGCCGAACCGGACGCCGACTTTGATGCGCTAGCCAAAGAACAGGGTGAACTCGAAGCCATTATTGCCTCTGGTGAGGGTCATAACTTAGATAATGCTTTAGAGCGTGCTGCCGATGCGCTACGTTTGCCACCTTGGGATGCCAAAATTTCAGTGCTCTCTGGTGGTGAAAGACGCCGTGTTGCCATTTGTCGCCTATTGCTTGAAAAACCAGACATGCTGCTACTTGACGAACCAACCAACCACTTGGACGCCGAATCGGTGGCATGGCTTGAGCGCTTCTTACACGACTACAACGGCACCGTTGTAGCCATTACCCATGACCGTTATTTCCTTGATAATGTTGCCGGTTGGATATTAGAACTTGACCGTGGCTACGGTATTCCGTGGGAAGGCAACTACTCATCTTGGCTTGAGCAAAAAGATGCCCGCTTGAAACAGGAAGAAAAAGCCGAGAAAGCCCGTCAAAAATCCATCGAGCAAGAGCTTGAGTGGGTACGTCAAGGGGCCAAAGGCCGTCAGTCTAAGAGCAAAGCCCGTATGGCCCGCTTTGAAGAGCTGAACAACCAATCTTACCAACAACGTAACGAAACCAACGAATTATACATTCCACCTGGACCACGTTTGGGTGATAAGGTCATCGACGTTGAAAACCTAAGCAAGTCATACGATGGCCGCGTGCTTATTGACAACTTAAGCTTTAGCATTCCAAAAGGTGCCATCGTTGGTATCATCGGTGCCAATGGTGCTGGTAAGTCTACCCTGTTCCGTATGCTCAGCGGCCAAGAGCAGCCTGATTCGGGTTCTATCACTGTTGGTGAAACCGTTCACTTGGCGTCTGTAGAACAGTTCCGTGACCACATGGATGACAGTAAAACCGTGTGGCAAGAGATCTCTGACGGTTTAGACCAAATGCAAATTGGCAACTTCCAGATCCCAAGCCGTGCCTATGTCAGCCGCTTTAACTTCAAAGGCACCGATCAGCAAAAATTCATCGGCGACCTCTCAGGTGGTGAGCGCAACCGTGTCCACTTGGCCAAGCTGTTAAAAGCCGGCGGCAACTTGTTGCTGCTTGACGAACCAACCAATGACTTGGATATTGAAACCTTACGCGCGTTGGAAAACGCTCTACTTGAATTCCCAGGCTCGGCAATGGTTATCTCACATGACCGTTGGTTCTTAGACCGTATTGCTACCCACATCATCGACTATCGTGATGAAGGTCAGGTCAACTTCTTCGAAGGTAACTACACCGAATACGAAGAATGGTTGAAAAAGACCCTAGGTGCCGAAGCGGCGCAGCCGCACCGCATCAAATATAAGAAAATAGGCTAACCGTCTATTTGCTGCCTCGGCTGACGCCGAGGTTATCGCGTCTGACGCTGATTTCGAAAAGCCATCGGCGTCAGCCCCGTCCAGCGATTGAACGCACGGTAAAAACCACTCAAATTGGCATAGCCTAAACGATAGGCGATCTCTTTAAACTCCACCCCATCCACTTCAATAAACGCCAGCGCCAAGCGCTTTCTGACTTCATCTAGCAGCTGCTGAAAGGTACGTTGTTCGTTTTTGAGTTTTCGATGTAAAGTGCGCAGACTGACATTGAGTTTTTTCGCCACATCTTCGGCCACCGGATTGCCAAAGGCCAGCGCTTGAGCGATCACTTCACTGACCTGTTGTGAAAAAGCCCGGTCATTTCTCTTGGCAGTCAGCTTGTCGCTAGCCGAGCCGATGAATGCTTTGTTGAGCGCACTGTCGTGCCACACGATAGGCAGGGTAAAATCACTCGTCGCAAAAACCAGCTTTTCTCTGGTTTGACCAAAGCGCACCGGCGCACCAAAAAAGTCCACCAGCAATTCACTGTAGCTCGGTTTTTGGCAACGAAAATGCACCTCTTGTGGCTTGATATCAACATTGGTTACCCAACGAAACAACGATACCAGATACACCAAAGCACTTTCACAGTGATGCTCGGGGAGGCAATCCACCGGCCAGTCGATGTTGATGAGCGCCTGCAATTCATCAATCAACACGTCAAAATAGCACAGCCCTCGGGCACGATTGTATTTGGCTAAGAGCGCAAAGCCTTTATCTAAGGTAGGACTGGTGATCATCGAATAGCTGACCACGCCAAAATGCTCGGGTTGTACACTACTGGCCACTTTCAGGCCAATGGCCGGGTCGTCGCACAACCGTTCAAGGCAGTGCCACAGCTGATGATATTGCACCAAGGTCAAGGTGGTTTCTTCAGCCAGCAGCGCAGTCGGCGCGATCCCCAGCTCCGCCAGCAAATGTGGCAGGTTGACAGGTAGCATCGCCATACGTTTGAACACATACTTCGGCACAGTGACCGAGACTACAGAGTTTGGCATTATTATTGTTATTGTCTGATTGGTCAGTTTTTGCCAGTGTAGTGTATTGGCTGATTTGGATCAAATGACTTGAGACTGAAACAAGGTAAGTCAAAACAGCTTAGCGAACCTGAGCTTTGCGTAAGGCGGGTCAATGCCCTTAAACTCATCGCTCCTTTTGAAAAGCGGGAGAGTGCTGATATTTTCTTCGATAACAATCCAAATTTGCGCCGCTTTAGTCGCCTAAAGCAAACCAATTTGGGGCAGTTAGCGATGA
>JBFHGJ010000051.1:0-39122 GCA_041583135.1 Alteromonadaceae bacterium
ACACAATAAAATCGCTAATTTTTGAGCTAGGTCGGTTATTCCACTTCGATGTGAACTATATTTAAGTGCATGTCGGTAAACCCGGAATAATAATGAATAAATTGGTGCAGAATAAAACCCCGGCAAGGTTGGATATGGCCCAAGGGATCAGCGGATTTTTGCTGGTACTTTTTATGTGGGCGCATATGCTGTTTGTCTCGAGTATTTTGATCAGCAACGATGCAATGTATTGGGTGGCGCGTATGTTTGAAGGCGTGCCGCTGTTTGGCAAACCCTATCCAATTTTGGTCTCTTTAGTTGCCATGGTCATTGGCGTACTGATATTGATTCATGCGGTCTTGGCGATGCGCAAATTACCGGCCGATTATGCCGAGCATAAAGCGCTTTTAAGCCACATGCGCAGGCTTAACCACCCCGATACCTGGCTTTGGTATATTCAAGTGGTTACCGGCGTGATGTTGATGTTTCTTGTCGGTATTCACCTCTATCAATTGATGATGCATCCCGGTGATATCGGTCCTTATGCTTCATCCGACAGGGTTTACAGCGGCCGTATGTGGCCGCTTTATTTGGTTTTGCTATTTAATGTTGAGCTGCACGGCGGTATTGGCATCTATCGGTTGATGGTCAAGTGGGGCATTTTTTTAGGGGGTGATGACAAAAAGGCAAGGCGCAATCTACGACGGATAAAATGGCTCATTACCTTGTTCTTTCTCATTCTTGGACTTTTCACTTTGGCAGCGTATTACAAGCTGGGTAAAGCCCACGCCCCTTTTGCTGGGGAGCGTTATCAACCACAACAAACTCAGGTGCAGCCATGAAAGTGATTTATACCGACGCACTCGTTTTAGGTGGCGGCTTGGCCGGTCTGCGTAGCGCAATCGGCTTAAAGCGTCGTGGCCATGAGGTTATTGTATTGTCTTTGGTGCCGCCAAAGCGTTCTCATTCAGCGGCTGCGCAAGGGGGCATGCAGGCCAGCCTTGGGCACAGTGCCAAAGGCAAAGGTGACAATGAATGGGTGCACTTTGTCGATACGGTCAAAGGAAGTGATTGGGGAGCCGACCAACAGGTGGTAAAGATGTTCGTCAATACTGCGCCAAAGGCCGTGAGGGAACTTGCCGCATGGGGCGTACCGTGGAACCGGATACAGCAGGGCTCGCATCAAAGCACCATAAATGGCCAATCTGTGACACTCACCGAAGATGAAAAGGCCCATGGCTTGATCACTGCCCGTAACTTTGGTGGTACGCAAAAATGGCGCACCTGCTATGTCTCAGACGGCACCGGCCATTCTATGCTTTACAATATGAGCAACCAAGCCATTGCCGAGCGTATTGAGGTGCACGAACGCATGGAGGCAATGTCGCTGATCCACGAGAATAACAGGTGCTGCGGCGCGGTGGTAAGAGATCTGAAAACCGGTGAGCTGTGTGCTTATGTCGCCAAGGCAACCTGCATTGCCACCGGTGGATTTGGCCGGGTATATCGCGCGACCACCAATGCGGTGATCAATGAAGGCATGGGCGCGGCAATTGCGCTTGAAACCGGGATTGCGGCGCTTGGCAACATGGAAGCGGTGCAGTTTCATCCGACGGCCATTTTTCCGGCGGGTATTTTGGTCACTGAAGGCTGTCGTGGCGATGGCGGTTTGTTGCTCGATGCCAATCTCCATCGTTTTATGCCCGACTACGAACCGGAGAAGGCTGAACTGGCCTCTCGTGATGTGGTCTCGCGTTGGATGGAAGTGCACATTGCCAAAGGTTTTGGCGTAAAGTCGCGCTTTGGCGAGCATTTGTGGCTTGATATTCGATTGCTCGGCAAGCATCACATTGAGACCAAACTCAGAGAAGTTCAAGAGATCTGTCGTTACTTTCTCGGCATCGACCCGGTGACCGACCTTATTCCCGTCAGACCAGCGCAGCATTACTCAATGGGCGGCGTTCGCACCGATCATCAAGGTCAATCACCACAGCTGGCAGGGTTATTTGCCGCTGGCGAGGCCGCTTGTTGGGACTTACACGGTTTTAATCGCCTTGGTGGTAACTCTGTAGCCGAAACGGTAGTCGCGGGGATGATTGTCGGCGAATATATGTCTGATTTTATTGAATCGCCAAAGGGTGAGGTGACGCTCTCCAGCGAGTCGATAGCGCGCTTTGTGGCCCAGCAGCAGGCGTTGCTCGATGGCTTCTACGCACCTGATAATCACGAAAACCCTTTTCATATCATGCGTGAAATGCAGCAATTGATGTCGAACAATGTTGCTATTTTTCGTCATCAAGACAGCTTGACGACGACGCTTAAGCAATTGCTGCAATTGGCGACTAGGGCAGGAAAAATCAAAGTATCGAGTCGGGCAAGAGGTGCCAATCCTGAGTTGGTGGCGGCTTATCGGGTCAAACGCATGCTTAAATTGGCGTTATGTATTACCAAAGGGGCGCTCGATAGAACCGAAAGCCGTGGTGCGCACTATCGAGAAGATTTTCCGTTGCGTGACGACAAACAATGGCTCTCACGCACGCTGGCGACTTGGCCAAGTGCACAAGATACATTGCCGACGCTGAATTACGAGGCACTTGATGTTATGACGATGGACTTGGCGCCGGGTTGGCGCGGCTACGGTGGCAAAGAACGGATAGAGCATCCCGACACGGCCAAAAGGCAAATGGCGCTGGAACAGAGGTCGCAGTCGATGGATTTTGACCACGGTCTGCCCGAGGCACTAAAAGGCCCTAATGCACGTTTATGGGAGCAAGAGTGATGAGTGAGCAATCTATCGCGGTCAAACAGCTAAGTTCGCCTAGGACTTTACGCTTTTCCATTTTTCGCTTTAATCCGGCCGATCCGCAGGCGACGCCTTACATGCAGGAATATACGCTGGAAGAAACCGATACTATGACGCTGTTTATCGCACTGAACGATATTCGTGAGAACCAAGACCCGACATTGCAGTTCGACTTTGTGTGTCGAGCGGGCATTTGTGGCAGCAGTGCGATGCTGATCAATGGGCGTCCCGGTCTTGCTTGTCGCACGCTGACTAAAGATTTGGGCAATCATATTCATCTTGCGCCGCTGCCGGGGTTTGAACTGATTGGTGATTTATCTGTTGATACCGGTAAGTGGATGCGGGCGATGGCCGAGCGACTGGAAACCTGGGTGCACACGCAAAACCAGCAGCCCGACCTAAGTGCCATGGAAGCGCCGATGGCGCCTGAGCAGGCCGTTGCCATATATGAACTTGAACGTTGTATCGAGTGTGGCTGTTGTATCTCTGCTTGTGGCACCGCTCAAATGCATAAGGCGTTTGTCGGTGCTGTCGGCATGGTGCAGCTCGCCCGCTTTGCCATCGACCCAAGAGATGAGCGAAGCGATGCCGAATTTTATCATGTTTTGGGGGATGACGATGGTGTCTATGGCTGTATGACTTTGCTTGGTTGTGACGATTTTTGTCCGAAATCGCTGCCCTTGGCGCAACAAATTGCCTACATGCGGCGTAAATTGAGTCTCTAATATGAATTTTTAATGGACAAAAAGTAAGCGAATATGCTATTGTCCCCGCGCTTTTTCGCGGAAAAGCTGATTTACAACATGATTTGTAATTTAGGACTTTAATATTTTAGGAGCTCGTATGTTGGTCAATAAAGGCATGATTGCCTCGTCTATTATTGCGTGTTTTGCTTTGAGCGGCTGCGGTGGCGGCTCAAGTTCCAACTCCCCATCCCCTTCAAATGAACAACCGGACAACAGTGTCAATAAAGCGCCAACCGCTGTCATTGTTGCACCACAAAATAATCTCAGCTTTGGTTTTATCGACTCAGTGCTTGATGGTAGTACCTCAAGTGATGAAGATGGCGCGATTGTTCGTTATCAATGGGCGCAAATTGAAGGTGAGGCAGTTGTTATTGAAGATGCCACTCAACCTCAGCTGCATTTCAAAGCCCCCAACATGGCCACTAGCCTAACGTTTGAGCTGACGGTAACCGATGATAAAGGCGCAACCGCGCAAACGACTGTCAGCTTAGAAAATAAGCCTTACTTTTTGCAAGTAGGAGCTGGTACTGATCACCACTGCGCTTTAGTACAAGATGCTAGCGGTAAAGCGGTTTACTGCTGGGGAGACAATGCTTCAGGTCAACTTGATGTGCCAGCATTGGTCAACCCGTCACAGCTACAATCTGGTGGCTATGCTAACTGCGCTTTAGATGATGAAGGTTTGAAGTGTTGGGGTTCTAGTTCAATTTCATCTGTACCAGAGTTGGTTGGTCTCCAGAGTTTTAGCGTTGGTGCTTATCATGCGTGCGCTTTAGACGAACAAGGCGTTAAATGTTGGGGCTTTGATTATCAAGGGTCATTGGACGTTCCAACCCTTTCCAACCCAACGGTGATCGCTGCTGGTCGTGGTCGTAGTTGCGCTAAAGATGCCGTTGGTGTGAAGTGCTGGGGCGGCTGGCTTGAAAGTGCTAACGATATTTCATATACAGGCGAAGTATCGCAATTGTATGTTGCTAATAATCACACGTGCGCCAAAACAAATGAAGGTTTGACTTGTTGGGGCTCTGATCTTTATAAGAACCCACCAAGTAAAGAAATTGACCCGCAAAACCTTGTCGATGCTACGGTGAGCGATAACTTCACTTGTGTCAATTCTAACAATTCACAAGGGGAAAATGCGGTTGAGTGCTTTATTGCGCCGGATCAATACTTTGAGTCGTCACTGGCTGAGGTCCCTGAATTGTCAGGTCCCCGTCAATTGTCAGCAGCGTGGAACCATGTCTGTGCGATTGATAATACCGGCGTGCAATGCTGGGGCGCTGGATACAAGGACCAGACCAATCCTCCGGCATTTGAAAGTGTTAAAGAGCTAACTTCTGGCTATTCACATAGTTGCGTGATAGGCGATCATGGTGATGATAAAGATCAACTGCGTTGTTGGGGCGATGATCTGCTTGATAATTATGAGCTCCCGACTGTCAACAATGTCAGTAATGTCGCGGCAAATGATCTGGTAACCTGTGTTATCGCCGAGTCACAGCCGCGCTGTTGGGGCATGGATCCTGTGGATATGGCTACTGCGCCCAATTTCCCCAATCCAGAGGTGCCAAGAGAAGTGGATATTCCAGTCATGGAAAACATCACCGATATCTCTCCGGGGTATGATTCTATTTGTGCGATAACGAATGGTTCCGTTGAGTGTTGGGGCGACCCTTGGGGCTATTATGATGTGCCGCAGTTGACCAATACCACTGAGTTGACTTCTGGTGATCTATTCCATTGTGCTATCTCTGACCAAGGTATCAATTGTTGGGGAAGCTATTGGGGGTTTGAATTTGATGTGCCAACCCCTGAGTTAACTCTGCCAACGAGTATTTCAGCCCAAGATAGTGCAGTATGTGCTATTGCTCAAGAGAAAGTGCATTGTTGGGGAAATGGCAGTTTGGCTACTGCGGATATTCCTGCTTTAACGCACCCAGTAAAAGTTGTCGCAGGTGCCCTAAATGCTTGTGCCTTAGACGATTCTGGAGTTGTTTGCTGGGGAGTAAATAGACATGGCGTTAACCGCGTTCCACCATTACTAAATCCGTCTGATATTACCGTCGGTTATGGCTATGCTTGTGCCAAAGACGATAGTGGTCTGGTTTGCTGGGGGTTCGATGGCTTTGGTGGCAAGCCTGTGCCGACTCGCGAACAAGCGGCTACAGATTTAGCGCAGCGCGCAAGCAAAGTGCAAAAAGCCGGTTTTGAGCCGCAACAGCTTGTTATTCAGCCGAAAACGAAACAATCGCTCGCGAAGCATTTCTAAACCTCTACTGATAATCGATTGCCTAACGCCGTTGGGCAATCGAACTTCCCTTGTCTTTTGCTTTGAACTTTTCCTTTAATGTCCTAACCTTAGCACTAGCGATGTAAATTGAAGGAATACCAATGACACCACAACAATTAGAACTCGTGCAACGCTCTTGGGAGCAAGTTGTACCAATTGCAAAAGATGCGGCAAAACTCTTTTATGGTCGTCTGTTTGAAGTGGCACCTAGCGTAAGAAAGCTGTTTAAAGGTGACATTGAAGAACAGGGCAAAAAGCTGATGATGGTGGTGACGACAGTGGTTCGTGGCTTGAAACAGTTTGATAAACTGGAGAAAACCGTTTGGCAATTGGGCCGTCGCCATGTGGCTTATGGGACTGAAGATGGTCATTATGCTGTGGTTGCCGATACTTTGTTGTGGACTTTAGAGCAAGGTCTTGGCGCTGGTTTTACCCCCGAGGTGAAGGCCGCTTGGCAAGAAGCCTTAAATACGATTGCCGGGGTGATGATCGGCGGCGCTCATTTTGAATACGCCAATTACGAGCTGTGGAAAGCGCAGCAAGCATAAAAAGCTCACCTAAACTTTTGTATCTTGAGAAGATCAAAAAAGCCGCGATATCGCGGCTTTTTTCATGCTTGTGAGGTTAAATAAACCTGAGCTTCACGTAAGGAAGGGCCGTAGAGCACAGCTATTTTCATCGCTAACTGCCCCAAATTTGTTTGCTTTAGGCGACTAAAGCGGCGCAAATTTGGATTGTTGTCGAAGAAAATATCAGCACTCTCCCGCTTTTCAAAAGGAGCGATGAGTTCAAGGGCATTGACCCTCCTTACGCAAAGCTCAGGTTAAATTACCAGATCTTGACGCGTTTTTCCGGGTCAATGTACATGCCGTCGCCTTCTTTGATGGCAAAGGCTTCATAGAACTCAGGCATATTTGACAATGGACCAACGGTGCGGAAACGAGCCGGTGAATGCGGATCGGTCTCAACCTGATTGCGTAATGCCTGCTCTTTTTTCTTCGCTTGCCATACTTGAGCGAAGCCCATGAAGAAGCGTTGATCGCCAGTCAAACCTTCAACGACCGGCGCTTCTTTGCCTTCAAGAGACAGTTTATAAGCTTTATAGGCAATCGTTACACCAGCCAAGTCGCCGATATTCTCGCCTAGGGTCAACTCACCGTTGACGTGCAAGTCGTCAAAGACTTCATAGCCGTTGTACTGCTCAACCAATTGTGAGGTGCGGGTTTTAAACTCTTTTAAGTCGCTTTGGCTCCACCAGTTACGGAGGTTGCCGTCACCGTCAAAGCGGCTGCCTTGGTCGTCAAAGCCATGACCCATTTCATGACCAATTACCGCACCGATAGCGCCATAGTTTACCGCATCGTCGGCTTCTAGGTTGAAAAACGGTGGTTGCAAAATCGCGGCAGGGAATACGATTTCATTGCGGCTTGGGCTGTAGTAGGCGTTGACGGTTTGTGGTGTCATACCCCATTCATTTTTATCGATTGGGCTACCTAATTTTTCAAGCTGCTTGTTGTATTGGTCGAGATTGGCAGCGATGATGTTGCCGATCAGGTTGTCTTTACTGATGCTCAGGCTTGAGTAGTCTTTCCACACATCAGGGTAACCGACTTTTGGCGTAAACTTGGCCAATTTATCTTTGGCGGCCAGTTTAGTCTCGATGCTCATCCACTCCAGTTCATCAATGCCTTTACCATAGGCTTTACGCAGGTTTTCGACCAGCTCCAACATCCGTGACTTGGCTTCTGGTTTGAAGTGACGAGAGACATAAACCTTGCCGATGATCTCGCCAAGATTACCACTGACAAGATCCGTTGCACCTTTCCAACGCGGCTTCTGTTCGGTCTGGCCACCTAAGGTTTTGGCAAAGAAGTCAAAGTTTTCTTGGTCAAAGGCTTTTGGCAAATAGCTGGCACGGCCGGTCAATACGCCCCATTTCAGATAGGTTTTCCAATCTTCCATCGAGGTTTTTTGCAAGATCTCACCAAAGGCTTTGACGTAGCTCGGCTGATTGATGATCACTTCAGTTTCTTTGCCTGCGCCATAAGAGTTCAACATGGCTGTCCAGTCAAGGGTATCGCTGACTTTCTCACCAAGTTCGGCGGTTTGGAATTTGTTGTAACGTTTTTGGCTGTCACGTACCTCGGTTTTGCTCCAGTGATGCTCGGCCAAGGCAGTTTCAAGATCTAATACGGTTTTGGCCGAGCCTTTAGGATCGTCCAAGCCAGCAAGACTGAACATTTTTTCAATGTGGGTAAGATAGGCGTTGCGAATATCGACAAAGCGCTGGTCTTGCTTGAAGTAATAGTCTTTATTAGGTAAAGACAAACCGCCTTGCCAGAAGTGGGCGCGATGCTGGGTAGCCACTTTGGCGTCGATAGATACGTAGAAGATCATCGGTGTCACTAGGCCGGTCTTTTGGATCTCGGCAAAGTGAGTCAGTAATTGGGTTTTGTCTTTGAGCGCGTCGATGGCGGCAAGCTCAGGCTTAATTGGTTTGAGGCCCAATGACTCAATGGTTTTCTCGTCCATAAATGAACGATACAAATCGGCCACTTTCTGCTCGTCAGAGCCGGGCTTTAAGTCTTTTGATTTAGATACGTCTTCGATAATTTTTTGTACGTCTTCACGGGCGGTTTCACGTAGGTTGTAAAATGCGCCGATAGAGGTTTGGTCAGATGGGATCACGGCATTTTTAAGCCAGGTGCCGTTTACATAGCGATAAAAGTCGTCTTGTGGACGCACGCCTTTGTCAAAGTTGTTCTGGTCGATACCAGAGAGTAGGGCTTTAGCTGGGCTTTTGTCAGCGCTTTGCTGTTGCTGGACGGCTTGTTCAACAGCCGATGCAGTTTTGCTTTTCTCCGCTTGTTGACCACAGGCGACCAACAATGAGGCGCATAATCCGGTAACGACTAACTTTTTCATATCTAACCTTTCGTAATTTGAGAACAGGAGGACTTTAACATAATTTCAACATTTGATGCCATGCATTGTATGAAAAATATACGATACAAAAGGTGTTCATTTGTTACGGAGTATGTACGCTGGGGTTTACTGGGGAGTTTTGTCCCCAGCGCTGCCGAATATGGCATATCTGGCTGCGCTGGGGAGGAGTGGCTTAAGGCGTTAACATTTCCTGTTCTTCTTCAGGTTTAATCTTGTAGTGATCAACATCTAAGCCTAATAGGGCCGGAACTGTTGCTGCAATACAAATAGAAGATAGGGTGCCGACCAATATGCCGGTAAACAATGACATGGCAAAACCGCGTAGTGGTGTTCCAGCCAACACCCATATGGCGATAATGGTGGCCAATGTGGTGCCGCTGGTGATCAGGGTTCGAGTCATGGTAGAAGCGATAGCAGCGTTGATAATACTGTCTAGGGTACTGTCTTTGTTGAGCCTCATTAGCTCGCGCACGCGGTCGCCGACAATAATCGAGTCATTGAGTGAATATCCGATAACCGCCAAAATTGCCGCCAAGGCGGTGAGGTTAAATTCCTGACCGGTAAAGGCAAAAACGCCGAGCACCACCAAGACATCGTGGAACAGCGCGGTAATGGCGCCAACGGCCAAGCGCCATTCAAAGCGCATGGCCAAATACAGCAATATTGAGACCAAAGCGGCCATCATGGCAAGCCCTCCTTGGTTGATCAATTGCTCGCCGACCTGCGGCCCAAACGCATCTGAATCTAAAAACTGTACGCCAACATCGGCGACCTTGACCAGTTTGTCAAACCATACCTTATAGTGCTCTTTGGCTTGGTCGGCTTCTTGATGAACGCTCCATTGGGTGTTGTCTTTGGCGCTTTCGAGCTTAAATTGCCCCTGTACCTGGTCTTGCAGCAATTGTTGCATTTTTTCCTGAGAGACCACCTCTGTGGTTTCAAAGCGGGTGATCACCCCACCAGTAAACTCGATGCCCAAATTCAGCCCATACATCAGCAGGCCGACAATGCTCATGACAATAAAGACGAGGGCGGTTTTAAACCCGGTATTTCTTAATTTGGTAATGGCTTGGTTGTTCATGCGCAAACTCCTTTCAATAATTTCTTCGACTTCAACATGGCGATATTGGTCATGGCACGGGAGGCGAAAACGCCGGTAAACATACTGGTCAAAATGCCAAGACCTAAGGTGATGGCAAAGCCCTTAACCGGGCCATAACCAACGCCGTAGAGAATACCGGCAGTAATTAAGGTGGTGATATTGGCATCCAAAATGGTCGCAAAGGCGTTACTGTATCCTTGGTCTACGGCTTGCAATACGCTGCGTCCTTTGTTGCTTTCTTCTTTGATGCGCTCAAAGATAAGTACATTGGTGTCAACCGCCATACCAACGGTGAGTACAAGTCCGGCAATGCCGGGTAGGGTTAAGACTGCGCCGGGAATAAGCGACATTAGCCCAAGCAGACAAATGAGGTTCAAACCCAGTGCGATATTGGCAATTGCACCTAAACGGCGATACCACAGCCCCATAAAAATGAGAATGACAGCAAGGCCTAACGCCAAGGCCGCAAGGCCATTGTTGATGTTTTCATGACCTAGGGTTGGTCCGATGGTACTTTCAGCTTCAATGGTGACCGGCGCAGTCAATGAACCGGCTCGCAGTAACAAGGCCAATTCTTGAGCGGCTTGGGCACTTTGCATATTGGTGATACTAAAGCGAGAGCCTAAAACCGACGTAATGGTTGCCATATTGATGATTTTGGCAGTTTTTATCGAACGGCCCTGAGCGTCCTGAGTGTAGTCGGTAAAGACGGTGACCATGGGATTGCCGACATTTTTTTGTGAGTGTTTGGTCATGATCTTGCCGCCGGTTTCATCCAGCACCAAATGTACTTCGGGCACGCCCATATCGCTAAAGGCGGCGCGGGCATCTTTAATGTGCTTGCCCGAAAGCAGCGGTAGCGGCTTGAGGCTGACCTCTTTGCCTTCTTTGGTCAAAAACACCTTGCCACCGGTGGCTTTTACTTCATGAAAATCCAATGCGGCCGTAGCGCCGATAATGCGTTTGGCCTCACTTGGGTCTTGCACGCCGGGCAGTTCAATTCGAATGTGGTTTTTGCCCTTACGCTGGGTGACGGCTTCGGTGATCCCTAACTCTTCAATGCGGTCTCTTAAGGTGTGAAGGTTTTGCGCCATCACTTCTGTTTCAAACTGAGCAATGGCCTGTTCACCATAGGCAATGACAAAGCGGGTTGGGCCGTCTGAACTGAAGTCCAATTGGGGGTAGCTTTGTCTCAAGGTCTTTTTCACCGCCTTCATACCGTCAAACTGACTTTCTTTGTAGCTCAGCTCGACTTTGTTGCCTGCAATCACTTGCGCTGTGGCACCGTATAAGCGGTTGCTGCGGATCAATTGTTTGGCGTGTGACTGAATTTGTTCAAGCTGTTCTTTGACGGCGACTGCGGTATCGACTTTTAGTAAGAACCGCACACCGCCACGTAAGTCGAGACCAAGCTTGACCGGGTTCATCCCTAAGTCGCTAAGCCAAGCTGGGGCTGCCGACTTCATGGCAAGCGCGGTGCTGTAATCGTCGTTATAGGCGGCTTTGAGCACTTGCTGCGCATGTTGCTGTTGGTCTTGTTGTTGCAGATAGATAGTGACGCCGTAGTTTTCAGTGACGACCTTGGTCACTTCAATGCCTTGTTCGCCAAGTTGCTTGGTCAAAGCATTTGGGGTTAGCGCAGTGGCATCTTTTTGCTCACTGCTTAGGCGCACGGTCGGTTGTTCGCCATACCAATTGGGTAGGGCGCTTAAGGTCATAAAAATTAAAGTAAAAGCGAGTACCAGATACTGCCAAAGGCTGTATCTGCCCGGGTGTTTATAAGCTGTTTTCATTACAGACTCCATAAGTGGACCTGTACGCGGTGCCGTCAGCTGCATAGATAAGCAGGTGCTCGGTAGGCGCTCAGTCCAAAAAACTAAACATAAAAAAATAGAGAACTTGTGGGGCCGGGATCGGCCGATGAAAACGCTTAGGCGTGGTAGGTAATTTTGGCTTTGTAGAGGCTGTTGCCGTCTTTCCAGCCGCTGAGGCGACCTTTGCTGCAACGGCTGATATACCAAGGTGTGGGATCACAGGTTTCGCTGCTGTCGAGCGCAGTTAAGGGGGTTTGACCAAACTCAAATATCGGTTCGTATTGGGCTTCATTTTGACTGTCGGACAAAAACAACACCGAGCGGTGTGGCGTCGGTGGTGGTGCCGATTCATCGAAGATAAGCTTTGCATTGTCTTTGACTGTGAGCCTTCTATCCAAACCATCGATGGACGGCAAAGTGTAGTGATGTTCGGCAACACTGTCGTTATGGCGCGCAGTTAACTCTGACGTCATCGACGAACTGAGCAACAGGCCAAAAATCAATAAACAGCACTTAACCAGGTTCACAACAAAAAGGTTCCAAATTAGACAATATAGTCAATATATGGGCAGCGTTAGGATAACTCAACCATTATGTTAAAAAATTATTACTTTTTGTACGGTAATTGGGCTACCGCGTCGCGTGCATATTGTGCCAAATGGGCTTTTTCTTGCACTAAATACCTTGCTATGGCGCCTTGGAATGGGCCCTCGGGTATATGGTAGTTGGCCAACGTCGTGACCGGCTCAAAGCCCCGTTGCAGTTTATGTTCACCTTGGGCGCCAGCATCGAACCGTTTAAGCCGGTGTGTGATGCAATAGTCGATACCTTGATAGTAACAACATTCAAAATGCAGAAACTTGTACGCCTCGCTACATCCCCAGTAACGGCCGTAGAGGCTGTCATTTGATTTAAAAAACAGTGCTGCGGCGACAATCTCTTGGTGCTTTTCTGCCACGACCATATGGATAAAAGGCGCCATTGTACGGCCTATGGTGGTAAAGAAGTCTTGGTTTAGGTAGCCACCATGGCGTGAGCGTTTAAGGTAGGTCAGTTGATAAAAGCGGTAGAAGTGCTGCCATAACCGGTCATCTATGTGCTCGCCTGCCACAACTCGCAGCTCAATTTCGCTTTGAATGACCTGTTGTCTTTCTTTGTTGATGTTTTTGCGCTTGCGGGCGGTCATTGTCTGAGTAAAATCGGCAAAGTCTTGATAGTCGCGATTAAACCAATGAAATTGCACGTCATGGCGGGTTAACCAGCGTTTTTGGTCAAGTTGCTGATGTAACGACTTCTCGACGAACAGCCACTGACAATTGCTGCTGGTGGTACTTTGGCATAATTGTCTTAGGGTTTGGTCGATGGCACTGAGCAACTCATTCGTGGTGAATAAGGTTTGTTGGCGTATGCCTAACCTTGGTCCTGTGGCTGGCGTAAACGGGATGGCGCACAGGAGTTTAGGGTAATAATCTAACCCGGCGCGCTCGTATGCCTCGGCCCACGACCAGTCAAAGATATATTCACCATAAGAATGGGTTTTAAGGTAGCAAGGCATTGCCGCGACAGCGGTTTGCTGGGCATATAAGACAATATGACAGGGCGTCCAGCCGGTTGCGCTGCAAACACTGCCGCTTGACTCTAGAGCGCTCAAATATTCATGACGGGTAAAAGGATAGCTTGAGTCGAACAGCTCATGCCAGAGCTGGGCTGGAATATCATCGATGCGAGGATAAATCTTGCTGTGCAGTTGCGGCTGTTCGCTCATAGCATGGTTTTGTCAGTTGCGCGCCTTGAGAGACAACTCAAGGCGCGTGATTGTGGCTACATCATTTTGGCGACTTTGTCGGCATCTAAGTAGGGTTCAAAGGCCGGACTCATTTTACTGACGAATTTATCGCCATCGCGAATGATCAAATAAATCGCCAAATTGTGCTTTTTGGCTAAGGCCAAGCCTTTTTCTGCGCCCATAACCATAATGGCCGTGGCTAAACCGTCTGCCGTCATTGATGAAGGATGGAACACGGTGACTGAGGCCAGCTTATGGCCGATAGGCTTGCCGGTGCTTGGGTCAAGAATATGTGAGTAGCGTACGCCATTTTCTTCAAAATACTGATAATAGTCTCCCGAGGTGGCGATGCCGTTATTGCCCGGATAAACAGCTCTTTGGGCTTTCGGAACGCCGCCTGTTGGGTTAACAACGCCGATACGCCATGGCGTGCCACGGCCATTGTGACCTTTGGTGCGCATTTCTCCGCCAATTTCTACCATGTAGTTGGTGATATTGTGACGCTCTAGTAGTTGCGCGGTTTCATCGACCAAAAAGCCCTTGCCGATGGTGTTTAAATCCAGCTCTAAATCTGGCACCGACTTGGCGATGGTGGTCGTGGTCAGCGTTAGCTTATCGACACCGGTTTTTGCCAATACCGCCTCAATGGCACTTTGCGATGGAATGGTGTGTGGCTTTTTATCTGGCCCAAAACCCCAAATGGCAGAAAGCGGTTTTAGCGTGATATCCAATGCACCATCGGTCATTTCGTTTAGACGGATGCCTTCTTGCACCACTTTTAATAGGGTGGGCGAGGCGTTCATCGGCTCGGCACTGAGTAGGCGGTTAAAGGCGGAGATCTCTGAATTGCGATGATAGGTAGACATGCTTTGATTGGCATTATTGAGCAAGACATTGAATTCTTGCTCCAACTGTGTCGGCTCTAGCGGTTTGTCGCCATCGAGATAGATGATGGTATAGGTGGTGCCTATCGCCTGACCTTCGAGTTTCTTTTGTTCATAAAGATAAGCGCTTTGCTCGGATTGTGGTGAACAACCACTCAATAATAGGTAACTAAGCAGTAAAGGCCAAAGTAACAAGGGTTTACGCACGGGTCCTCCCGGGGATAGTCTCAAAAGCGATGCGCGATTATAGCCTAATTTTTCAATCGGCTGAAACTATTGTTCAATGCTGGCGGCGCAGCGACATTCGGCAAATGTCGTTGCCGGAGAGATCATCTTTTTGACAGGCGATATAGTAGTAAAGCTGCGCGTTTGGTTTGACTGGGTAAAGTGCGCATATCAGCGGTTTCGTCATCGGTGTGGGCTGAATGCCCCATGAGACCTAAGCCGTCCATTGCCATATCGACGTAACCTGCGGTAAAGGAAATATCGGCGGCACCGGCACGTCTTGGATCAACCGGGGTGACAGGACCTTGATCAAGGGCGCGGCTGATATCGTCATAGAGGCTCAATAGGCGATGATTGCCCGGGGTCGGCCCCATCGGGGGGTAGCCCGGCTCGAAGGTAATGCTCGCGCTGGTGTGTGGTAGGTTTTGTGCGACGATTTTCTTCATCACCTGCTTGGTTTTTTCTTGTTGTTTAATCGATAGTGCGCGCAGATCGCCACTGACTCGGGTCGTTTTCGCAATCACATTTTGTTTGCCATAACCGGTTGCACGGGCAGAGGCCGTATCCAGCTCTGCCTCGGTGCCGCCGACAATCAACCCCGGATTAAAGGTGAGGTTCGGTTCGCCCTCTAAGGTGGTACGAAAGGCGTTTAAGATGCGGGCAGTTTCATAGATGGCGCCATAACCGATATCTTCTCTGAAGATCTGCGATGAATGCATGGGTTTGCCGCTCACTTCCAACTGCCAGCCGGTGTAGCCGCGCCTTGCGACAACCGCAGTTTTGGGGTCGGAGTCACCGTTTTCAAAACCTAAGGCAACATCGGCCCATTTGGCCGAATCGACCAATACTTTGGCGGCAACATCAATCGGTCTGCCACGCTTTTCTTCATCGCCGGTCATCACCACTTGAATACTTAAGTTTTCTAATGCTCCGGTGTCATGGAGTGCTTTTAGCGCATAGATGATGATGACATCACCACCTTTCATATCGATAATACCGGGCCCTTTGACGTGGTGCTCATCGACCTGTGTCCATTGCTTAACTTTACTGTCTTTGGAAAACACGGTATCGAGATGGCCAATCATGGTGACTTTGAGTGGGTCTTTGCCACTGCCAATCCGCTCGGCGAACAGATGACCTGCACGGTTAAACGGTTTGCCATCGATCCAACTGACGCTAAAGCCAAGTTTCTCCAGCTCTGGGGCGAATACCTCATACACTGCCTTATTACCCGGGAAGTTCATCGAGCCGCTGTTGATGTTGACTGCGGTTTTAAGCAGTTCGGTTGCTGCCGGGAGGTCAGCATCGATTTGTTTGACCAATTGTTGCTCGGTGCTGTCGAGCTTGGCCTGTGCCGGTGCGTTAAAGCCGATTAAGGTGACAATGGTCAACAGGGCTTGCGTCAGTTTCATGTGAATTCTCGCGAGATTATCGATGATGCTACTGTACTGAACCGAGCTGTTGCAGACAAGTACCGTATCGAGAACGCTGCATATTTGCCCTGATTTGGCTGTTTTATGAGCAAAATGTTAACGAGGTTAATATTTGGGGAACTCATCTGTTCTCAATAGAGATATGTACCGCGCTTTAACGCAAAATTCACCAAAAACCAATGAATTTCATTGTATTAGCTGGCGTCTTTACTTATATTGAACTGTGGTGAGGTGAAAACCTCAGTTCGCAGGTCATTGTGGTTACGTTTTTATGGGGATATGAACGTGACCTTGGGCGGTTAGGCTGTCCTGCTGGGATACCAGCGCCAAACAATGTCCTGAGCCATGGATAGCACCATTTCTAGTTGGGATGAACAAACGACAAAATTGTGATAACAATTATAAGTACAGTGAGAGTATGATGAAAAAGTCCTTTAGAGTTAGTACACTCGCCCTTTCCGTCGGCCTTGTGCTCGGTTCGGGTAGTGCCTTCGCAGCTGGCCAAGACGCTGGCGCAGATTCCGAAAAGAAAAAAGTTGAGAAGATTGCCGTTGTCGGTTCTCGTGCCGCGCCTCGCTCGGTAAGTGAATCAGCAGTGCCGGTTGATGTTGTCTCTGGTGACGAGTTCACCAAACAAGGCGTCACCGACATGACCTCTTTGCTACAAAACGTAGTGCCTTCTTTCAACGTAAACGACCAGCCTATCAACGATGCTTCAACTTTGGTTAGACCTGCCAACTTACGTGGCTTGTCATCTGACAGCACCTTGATTTTGGTTAACGGCAAACGTCGTCACCGTAGCGCGGTGATCACCTTCTTAGGTGGTTCATTGTCAGACGGCGCCCAAGGTCCTGACGTTTCAGTTATTCCTGCCTTTGCACTTAAGCAGGTCGAAGTATTGCGTGACGGCGCTGCCGCTCAGTACGGTTCTGACGCCATCGCCGGTGTTATCAACTTCATCTTGAAAGACGATGCTGACGGCGGTGCTTTTGAAGCCCGTTACGGTTCTTATTTCGAAGGTGATGGTGATGCAGTCACTTTGGCCGGTAACGTTGGTATGCCATTGAGCAAAAACGGCTTTGCCAACATTTCAATGGAATATAAAGAGTCAGATCCAACCAGCCGCAGTATCCAGCGCTCTGACGCTGCTGCTTTACAAGCTGCCGGTAACAACGCGGTTGCCAACCCTGCGCAAGTGTGGGGTTCTCCAGAATTTAAATATGACTTCAAAATGTTCGGTAACTTCGGTTTAGACCTAGGTAACGACAAAGAAGCCTATATGTGGGGTAACTGGGCAGAGCGTGAAGTCGAAGGTGGTTTCTACTATCGTAATCCGCACACCCGTGGTGGTGTCTACTCAAATGACGGCGGTGAGACTTTGTTGGTGGGTGATTTGAACCCGAACAACGATATCACTTGTCCTACCGATATTCTCATTGGCGACAACATCTTAAACAATGAGCGTTACATCAATGAAGTGGCCAACAGCTCTGAGTGTTTCTCTTTCAATGAAATGTTGCCGGGCGGTTTCACTCCTCGTTTCGGTGGTACTGTAGTTGATGCGTCATTGGTCATGGGTACTCGTGGCGAAATGAAAAGCGGTTGGTTCTATGATGTCAGCGCTTCTTTAGGCCGCAGTGAAGTTGAGTTTGCCCTTAAAAACTCAATCAACCCATCAATGGGTCCTGATACGCCAACTTCTTTCAGCCCAGGTGGCTACAACCAAATCGAAAAGAACTTGAACATCGATTTCAGCAAGCCTATCGAAATGGGTCTGAATGAGCCGGTTAACGTTGCTACCGGTTTAGAGTATCGTAACGAGCGCTTTGAAATTGAAGCGGGCGATCCGGCTTCTTATGAAGTGGGCATTTTGGCCTACAACCCGGTCGATGGTTCTTCACAAGGTTTTGGTATCGGTTCAAACGGCTTCCCTGGCTTTAAGCCAGAAGATGCCGGCTCTTGGGGCCGTCACAGCTATGCTGCCTATGTTGACGTTGAAGCTTATTTCACCGAAGACTGGATGGTTGGCGCAGCACTTCGTTTTGAAGACTACTCTGACTTTGGTAACACCACCAAAGGCAAATTGACCAGCCGCTTTCAAGTGAACGATGTGTTTGCACTTCGTGGTGCATACAGCACAGGTTTTAGAGCACCGACTGTTGGCCAAAGCAACGTTCGTAACGTAACCACTGCTTTCGGTCCTAACGGCCTTGAAGATCAGGCAACCTTGCCACCAACTCACCCAATTTCTGTGCAAAAAGGCGCTACTCCACTTGAGCCTGAAGAGTCAAAGAGCTTTAGCTTCGGTGGTGTGTTGGAGATGGAAAACGGCTTGTACGTGACGTTAGACATGTACCACGTAGAAGTGACCGGCCGTATCAGTCAAACTTCACCTTTGGCCTTGAGCGCTGCTGATATCAGCGCGTTGTTGGCTAGCGGTGTAAGCGATGCGACCAGCTTCTCATCGGTTAAATACTTCACCAACGACTTCGACACCACGACGAAAGGTGCCGATTTGGTAATGAACTACAACACCGATTTGATGGGTGGCGAGACCATGTTCCAGTTGGCCTACAACTGGACTGATACTACTGTGGACTCTTTCAACCCTAACAACATCGGTGCGGCCAAAGTTGAAATGCTTGAAGACAACTTGCCGGCACACCGTGCCACTTTCACTACCAACTGGACCAGTGACAAGTGGAGCGTATTGGGTCGTGTGAACTACTACGGTAGCTTCTATGAAGATCACTTAGACGCTGGTGAATTGCCTATCTACGCAGGTTCTGAGGTAACGTTCGATACTGAGATCAGCTACTTCTTGTCTGACAACATCACTTTGGCTATCGGTGCCAAAAACTTGTTCGATGAAACGCCAGATAGCAACCCTTGGGACTTCGTTGTTGGTTCTAAATACCCAACCACTTCTCCAATTGGTATCAACGGTGGTTTCTACTACTTCCGCGCTGTATATAACTTCTAATACAGCCGCTATATCAGTAGTCTGAACAAAAGCCGCCCTCTGGGGCGGCTTTTGCGTTTGTGGCATCACCATTTTGGGGTGCTGTTTTGGCTTCGATGGGCTATAGTGAAGCACTAAGCGATTCTTTTTGGAGAGAAATATTTTGTACTGCCGGTTGCGTGACTCTCTGTTTGCTGTGACATTATCCACCTTAACCTTTAGTGTGCAGGCAGAGCCTGAACACCAGTTTTTTGGTCAACTCTCTGTGGTCGCCAGTTACAGCGATGCCATCGAAACCGCGTCAATGAGCAGAGTTGAGGGCAAAGGTGGTTTTGATACGACGACCAAAGTACAGCTTTCCTACGAATATCTGGATGATGCCTTTGGTGTGTATGGTCATGTCCAAGCCACTTCTGAGGGCGATAACATTGAGGGTAACTACGGTATTGTTGAGCTATATGGCTATTATCGTTTTAGCTTTGATGAGGCGCGTTCGCTGGACGTGACTCTAGGCCAGTTTTTTATGCCGACCTCGATGGAAAACACGGATGATTTTTGGGAGTCGCCCTACACCAACAGCTATTCGGCGCTCAATACTTGGATAGCGCAAGAAGTTCGTCCCATAGGGCTTGAGATCCGCTTTGACAACGCCCCAGAGCAGACAACCAAAGCTGCCTACGGCATTGGTGCTATGGGATTTGTCAGTAACGATGCCATGGGCGCAATGTTGACTTGGAAAGGCTGGTCTATCGGTCGTCATCAATCGGTTTATGGTGAAGTGCTGAACCTGCCAGAGATTTATCATGTTGATGACGGGGCGTTTGCCGCTCAGCGCGATGATGGTACCAAGCCGTTCGGTCGCGAATTGGACAACAATATTGGCTATTTGGCCCACGGCTATTATTCTCCCAACGCCGACTGGGTGTTTAAATTGGCCTATATCGACACTCAAGGCGATGGTCATCTTTATCGTGGTGAGTATGCTTGGGCCAACTATTTTACCGTTGCAGGCTTTAAATGGCGGCCTAATGAGCAATGGACGGTGTTATTTGAGAGTATGTTTGGCACTACGGCAATGGGTTACCCTCACTGGAAGGGAACAGCGGTAGATTTTGATACCTCATATGTATTATTGAGTTACAAACGCCAACAATGGCATTATACTATGCGCTTTGAATCATTCGAAGCGAGCGATAAAGCCCGTTTTCCGGGTGAGTCAAATGATTCAGGTAACGCGCTGACGATAGCGGCTAAATGGCAAGCATTTGGTAAACCTTGGTCAATAACAGGAGAATGGTTATACATAGATGTAGATGGCCAGCGCACCAGAGCGCTGGACAATGGGGTATTTATTGATGAAGATGAATCGCAGATGAGTATTTCATTGAATTATTCCTTTTAACCGGATTGACAAAACTCCAAACCTAGGCAGGTGAAAAAAGCAAGAAAAAGTGCTTTTGAAACCTTGTTTTAGTTGGCGTTTATCGATCTTTGTCCTAAACTAAAATTCAACTGGTACAATAATAAAAACCGCTTATGGCTATTAAAAGAGTTCACGTATATATATCTGGAAGAGTGCAGGGTGTTTGGTTCAGAGCAACCGCACAAGGGGTCGCAATCGATTACAATCTGACGGGCTGGGTGAGAAACCTGCGCGATGGTCGGGTTGAGCTGGTCGCAGAAGGAGATGAGGCTAACTTGGCGAAACTGGTCGAGTGGTGTCATGAAGGCTCCGACCAAGCTGAGGTAACCGATGTCGATGCTACTTGGTCTGATCCAACTTTTGAGTTTGGCGCCTTTTTGACCGGAGAAACTGCCTGACGTAAGCTTTACGTCGGGCTTTCCCGTCGCCTCGAACACAACCGCATTCGGCAAATCGCATTTCAGTGACATTCGCCCTCAACGGCCCTTAACTGAGCGTTTAACTGCTTTGTTGAGCGTTAGAGTGCTTGTGTCGTGAGTAAACAACAGCGTGCTTTCTCAGCTGTCATTTAAGGTGACCGTAAAGCATTGGCGCCATGGCTATTTTCTGTTAAGTTTCAACGGCTCATACTCGCTCATTTTCTCTACCTGCTGCTCAATGGGGTGATTGAATTATTACAACCCATTGATTTTCAATAGCTAATGATAGCCATTAGAAAAACTAAGGCTAAAAAGTTAGTAATTCTTGATTGATTTTTCATCATTTGCTCACTATTATACCGCTCGCATTCCATCGGGTGGTTCGAAATTTGAGCGGTGTCATCAAAGGTGGATCAAAGGACTATTGGATATTTTGCTAATCGAGAACAACAATGAACATTTTAAAATACCTCATTGCCGAAACCATCAATGACAATGATACCGAAGAATTCATCGAGTTTGGCCAGCAGCGTGAGGTTGATCACGACAACGTTGCCGACTCGGTATTTCAGTTGTTTGCCGCGTTGACCAACAGCTGCGCTGAAGTCGGCTCAAGAGAGGGCGCTATCAACAAAAGCGCATTGGCTGACTCTGCCATTGTCTTAGGCGAAAGCTTGTTTGCCAAAGGCCCTTTGAACGTACATCTAGATACTGTTCACTAAGAAGTTCCCCTTCGGGGCCTGTATTGTCACTACTTGCCGGTTGAGCTTACAGGTCCCTTTTCTTTCTTAAATCTTTCATTTCGTTGGCCCACGGCCATTGCTGCTTTATACTATCGTGGTTTTTACCTCAATCTATAAGAGTTGTCGCTTTGTTAAGTTATCGTCATGCCTTTCACGCTGGCAATTTTGCCGACGTTCTCAAACACGTGGTGTTAAGCCAAGTTCTTTTATATATGCATAAAAAGGAAAAAGGCTTTAGTTACATCGATACCCACGCCGGTGCCGGCATGTATAGTTTGTATGACCCCTACGCGGTCAAAACCGGCGAGTATTTGGCGGGCATTGCCAAATTGGTCGAGGCGACAGATATCCCGAGTGCACTTGAGCCTTATATCGATTATGTTAAGTCGCTCAATAGCGGCGGCGAGTTGGCGCTGTATCCAGGCTCACCTTCTATTGCTCGGCATTTCTTACGTCAGCAAGACGCGGCGTTTTTATATGATTTACACCCCAAAGATCACCTGTTGTTAAGCGAGCTGTTTGAAAAAGCGCGCAAGGTGCAGGTATTCAGACGCGATGGCTATGGTGCGTTAAAAGCCCATTTACCGCCAGCAACGCGCAGAGCGGTGGTGCTGATTGACCCTCCTTACGAATTAAAGTCAGACTACAAAAATGCGGTCGATGCCATTATTAACGGCCACAAAGTATTTAATTCTGGCACCTTTATGCTGTGGTATCCTGTGGTTCAGCGTCATTTTATCGATGAGATGGCGCGGCGTTTTGAGCGCTCGGGCATACGTAATATCTTGCAGTTAGAACTTGGTGTTGCCCCTGATAGTGATGAGTTTGGCATGACTTCAAGTGGCTTGTTTGTTGTTAATCCTCCTTGGACATTAGCGCAGCAGGCCAATGACTTTCTTCCCTTTATTGCCAAGCGTCTTGAGGTTGAACAGCCACAATACTTTGTCCGCCAATTGGTTGATGAGTAAGACCGTAGCGCTGGCTTCTATTTATCGATTGGTCATATCGCTGACAAATGCGTCGCTCTACCTTCTTCATCCGTGAAGTCGCCTGCAACAAAGTTATGACCCACACGGATGTGGGAAATACTGAATTTTGCCTATGCGACAGTATGCTCCCGGCACTGTCTACTCCCTACGTCCTGTAGGGAAAATCAGTGACCGTACATCCTGTACATCGACTTTGAATGCTCCCTGCAACAAAGTCATACCGTACATCCTGTACATCGACTTTGAATGCTCCCTGCAACAAAGTCATACCGTACATCCTGTACATAAAAAGGCTGATGATTTAACAATCATCAGCCTTTTTGTTTAGGTAACCTGTAATATCCCTAAACGATGTTGTTTAGGGATATGCGGTAAATGACTAGAATTGAATCGACCAGTTGTTCAACGTACCTGTGTCTCTACGGTAGTTGTCAGTCACTTGTAAAGTCCAAGTTCCAGCTGCGTTACCGCTGATGCTGCCAGTATAGGTTGCCTGAATGTTCTGGGCGCTATCGTTACGGTCTTTGTCTTTAAGCAAGTATGAACTACCGTCTGGCGCTACCAGATAGATTGAGATATCACCACGATAAGTGTGGCTGATATCTACTGTCACGCTAACGTTACCGGCGCTACCTGTACGGTCTACCGCAATGTTGCTTGTAATGGTAGAACGGTCAGGAATCGATACCGCAGTGGTGTTCTCAAAGTAGCTGGTGTTGACTGGCGTGGCTGCAACCGTTACTGCAACTGTGCTTGTTGCGGTGGCGCCATCGTTGTCAGTGACAGTCAAAGTGACGTTGTAAGTACCGTCAGCGGCGAAAGTTTGTGAGGCGTTTACACCAGTTGCGCTGTTGCCGTTACCAAAGTCCCAGCTGTAGCTGGTAATGCTGCCGTCGCTATCAGATGAGGTTGAGGCATCGAAAGTACAGCTTAGTTCAGTACAGCTTTGAGTGAAGGCTGCAACGGGGGCATTGTTCACCGGCGCGCTACCGAAGCTTTGGCCGTTGTTGATGGCATCAGGTGTGGCCGCAGCAGCTGTTGCCCAGCTGAACTGTACATAGCTGGTGCCGTTACCAGTTAATTGCAATGAGTGACCAACAGGCGAGGTGGAGGTTTCGCTTACACCGATATCGTCAGCAGTCATGCCGCTGGCAGGGCCGTCAGTGGCAGTGAATGAACCTTCGTAGCTTAAGAACTGAACCACAGTGCCGGTGTTGTCAACTAAGGCAATACCGTCTGGTGCGCCATTTTGCAAGTTGGCGATGGCAAAGTTGATGGTACCAAAACCACCTTGCTGGTCGGCGATGGTGCCTGAAAGGTTGGTGGTTGAATACATGGTGCCGCCGTTGCCGTTGTAGGCGACGATTGACCAGCCACTTAAGTTGATGCCTGCTTCGCCGGCAACTTCAACACCTTCGTTGACGTCTGTGCCGTCATTGTCATAGTGAATTTCGTTGATCCAAGGCGTACTGGTGTTGGCTGCAACGGTGACTTGAGCAGTCGCCGTATCGGTTGCACCTTGGTCGTCAGTGATGGTCAATACCACGTTATAGCTACCGTTTAAGCTGTAACCATGTGTTGGGTTGCTGCCGCTGCCGTTGTTGCCGTCACCGAAGTCCCAGCTGTAGTTGGCAATAGTGCCATCGGCATCGCTTGAAGCAGAAGCGTCGAAGGTACAGCTAAGGGCGTTACAGCTATGAGTGAAACTGGCGGTTGGGTTTTGGTTGCTGATTTGACCGACGAAAGTCTGGTTGTTGTTCACACTGTTGTAAGTGCTTGCAGAAGCTGCTGCCCATGAGAAGTCGGCGTAGCTGCTGCCGCTACCGCTAAGCTGCAATGAGTGCCCTACCAAGGTCGTGGTGGTTTCTGATACGCCGATGTCGGTAGACGTGCTGCCGCTGGCTGGACCGTCGGTGGCTGTCATGGTGCCTTCATAGCTCAAGAACTGGATTACTGCGCCTGTGCCGTCAACCAAAGCTAAGCCATCTGGTGCGCCGTTTTGTAGACCGGCAATGGCAAAGAACTGAGTACCGATGCCGCCTTGTTGGTCGGCCAATACACCGCTCAAGCTGGTGGTGCCATAGCTGGTACCGCCGTTGCCGTTATAGGCGACGATTGACCAACCGGATAAGTTGGTGCCTGCAGGACCTGCAACTTCAACACCTTCGTTGCTATCGGTGCTTTCATTGTCATAGTGGATCTCGTTGATCCAAACCGCTGCCGTTGGCTGTGGTGCGCCTTGATTGGTCGTGGCGCTCGCCTCTGCGCTGCCCGCTGATTCATTGTATGAAGTATCAACAGCTTTTACCGTGTAATAATAGGTAGTGCTGGCGTTTAGGCCTGAGTCGCTGAAGCTGGTGGTTGTTACGATTGCAGAATTGGCTTTGGTCAGCTGGCCACCTGAGATGGTTGCACGATAAACGTTGTAACCTAAAAGGTCGCTCTCGCCATTGGCGCTCCAGCTCAAAGACGCACTATAGTCGCCGCCGGTTGCACTAAGGCCTGTTGGTGCGCTAGGAGGTATGCTGTCACCGCTGCCGCCGCTACAGTTGTTTTCAAAGACACATACGACCCACTCAGGGTGGTCAACGAATGGATTACGGTTGCCTTGATACAAGTACACGGTATCGTTGTGTGCTTGCTCTAAAGCGTCTACCGGATCTTCTTTATGCCATTGCAGCAACACGGATTTTAAGCCCATGTAGGCTACAGAAATGTTTGCCCCTTGGTTTGACTGGCCGATAAGTGTGCGGTCATCGGTAAGGATAAGGTCTGGCTCTGTGACACCGGTTACACCGTGAGTACCGCCTTCATAGCGCACAGCCATGTACATTAGGGCACGGGCTACATCACCTTTGCGGCCTGACCAGGTTTGCCAGCTGCCGGTTTCAAATGAACCCGTTGTCCAGTTTGATTCGGTAGCGCCACCACCTTGACCAGCATTGGCTAACGTGACCTTTTCAGCGCAACCGCTTGTACAGTCGGCATAAGGCTTGTTAGAGCGGCTCGAGTTATAGCTTGAATCGGCGATGAACAAGTGGTGAGCATCGGTGTATGGATAGTTGTCAGAACCATCATTTGGGAAGCCGTATGATTTTGGCCAGCTATGCTCGCGGTTATAGTTGGTGTTACCACCGCCGACTTTGCCGTAAGTGGCGTTTTTATAAATAGTGATAACATTGTTTGGGTTGTTTGGATCGGTATCTGCGGCTTCAAGAATATCCCAAGTGTCGGTTGAGCTTGAGGTATAGGGATATTTTTGATGATCGTCGATGATCTCATGTAACGAGCTACGCAATGCTGTCGGTGTGGCGGTATTGGCGGTGTCGTAATAACCTGCCGGGATACCTGCCTGAGCTGCACTGATAGAACCCATCAAAGTAAAAAATGCAACATTCCTTATCACACTGCTTTTCTTAAAACGTACCGAGTTTTTCATTTTAAGTCTCTTGAGTGATTATTTGTTTTTAAGTTTTTGACGCGCCGTTAAACCGCTAACCGCTGCAATAGTTGACTAGTTTGCTATTGTCGCCAATATCAAAGAGTCGTTACTTCTGCACCTCTTTTTGTCCAAAGAGTGTGCAATGGCGCCGAACTATATATGGATCGCGTTACAATTTCATTACATTTTTTCTTTCAAATGCTCACAAAAAATACGGATAATTTAAACTTGACCAAATGGTCAAATTGTCAAATTTTCGTATTAGAACTATCTTAAACCACATATATTATGTGGATCGTAAATTTTTCGTTTTTCAGCTGTTTATTTAACTTGTCTAACTAGACAAGAAAAAATATTTTTTGAAAAAATATCGCTTTGTACATGTATTGATATATTTTGTTGGTGTGGTTCGCTAATAAATGAAGCCTTGTGGCTTGATTAGGTTAATGTGTTAATGCTCAGTTAATGAACAAATCGATCTAAAACCAATCAATGTGAAGGTTTTTTGATGGTTTTACCCGTAACTTATCCTTTTTATTGAATGTCTGACGTGTTTTTATTGTGCTTGTATTGGTGCTGACCTAATGGTCAGAAAGAGATTTGGTTGCAGGTGTTTTTAATATTTTTATTTAAAATCAACGAATTGTGTGCGTAAAGCAAAAATCGCGCTGAGCCATGGGTTGTCGAATTGGTGGGTTTTACGGTGTCGATGGTGAAGTGAAAGGGGGTAAGCTCCCCCTTTGGTCTAATTCTGTATGGCCTGTTTGGCCTCAACAAGCCCAAACGGTAGCAAACTCGCCATCGTGATATTCAACTTCTTTCCAGATCTTATCACGCCAGCGAATTTGGTCGTCACGATCAAACAAAAGCACATGACATTCATCGGCATTGCAGATGTCGCCGTAAGCCAGCACTTGTTTCACCGCCGCAGTGACGCAACTTTCCCACTCACCTTTGAGCACTTTAAGCTCAATGGCAAAGCGCTGCACAGGACCGACGAAGCCTTGTTCGCTAATGGGCCATTCAACCAGTAAGTCGATACGCTTGCGTCCTAAGGCGTATTCCCGAGTGATCCGGCCGCCGCCATCTACCACTCGTTGAAAAAAAGCCTGAGCCAACAATTGTGGTGCAACCTCTTGGTAGCAGAATTGTCCTAACCACATGCCACTGTTTTCACGGAAAAACTGCTGAAATGCGGTGAGTAGTTTACTCATATTCAAACGGTTATCGTCATCGACATACCATGCCTGTTGATGACTGATCTTGACTTGAACCGGATAGCTCAACTCTCGCGGGATCACTTCTTTATAGATGTCGTTACTTATGCTCAGTTGCGGTTTGAGGTCGATAAGACCTAGGTCTTCAACATATTGCAGATCATCTAAGCTACAGGCCGTTTTATAAGTGCTCTCATCGCCTTCGAGTATCGGCAACA
Organism: Alteromonadaceae bacterium; assembly: GCA_041583135.1. GTDB lineage: Bacteria > Pseudomonadota > Gammaproteobacteria > Enterobacterales > Alteromonadaceae > JABSOG01. The sequence continues at coordinate 27,422 of JBFHGJ010000051.1, forward strand.
GCACCGCTTTGACTCGAGGCTCCTTAAGTTTATCGCTGAGCTGGTCTAAATGGGTTGCTCTTGAATGGATCACTCGCTCGCGGGCGGCGCGGTAATCTTCTAGGGTAATGGTTTTGCTGCGATCTCGGTTACGTTTTTCTTTGCGCACCATTTCATCACCCAAGGCGTTGACCAGCCAAGGCTGTCCTTTGGTGTCGCACCACAAAGGTTTGAAAATGGCCGGATCAAATGGTTGGCCTGTCGCTTTGGTGTGTTGGGCAAAGAGCAGTTCAAGCTCTTGCTCGGTAAAATTGCCGATACGCAACGATTCGGCTTTAATATTAAAGGCGCTGCCCCCGGTGATCACCTCACCTGAGGTATGTATTCGATAGTCTTTTACGTCGCGAACCCCACATAACACTATGCTCTGTGGAAAAGCATTGGGCCTTTGTGTGTAACCTGCCCGAACTTGGCGTAGCAGTGAGATTAAGGTGTTGCCGACCAAAGAATCCACTTCATCGATGATCAGCACACAAGGCTTATCGCTTTGCATTGCCCAATCGGTCAAAATACCGCTAAACGCGGCCCCCGGTACATTTTCTCCAAGATGCTTCTGCACCAAACTCTCAAGCAGTGGTGCACTGCTGCTACCTTCCGCTTTGGCTTGCTGCGCAATATTGCGGCAAATAATGCGCATAGCATCATTGACGTCACTGCCGGAGGGCTGTGCCGGTTCAACGTTGAGGTATAAGGGCGCATATTTGCCAGATGCTTCGAGCGCCGCCACCATCGCCTTTAATGTACTGGTTTTACCGGTTTGTCTTGGTGCATGAAAGACAAAATAGCGTTTGGTATCGATGAGATACTGTATCTCGTCCCAATCGATTCTGCTCAGTGGAGAAAGGCAATAATGCTCGCCTTCAATGACAGGGCCTGTGGTATTAAAAAACTTCTCTATCGCCATAAGTTTACTCAGCAGCGTTATACGCCAACAGACAGTACACAAAGCCACATCATCAATGTGTTTTGCATATTTGGCTATCTTAAATAAAACCAATTAATGTTAAAGAAATTTATTAAATCACATTATCGTGTTTTATGTAAGGTGGGTTAACCCATTTTAACTTTAAATTAAGTGTTTATTTGAGTTGATAAAGAGATATTCATTGGTGGTATCATCTTTCGTCAATTAACATTATCATGTTTTTATTGTGCTGGATCAGCGGGAAAGATGAGTAGTATGTTTACCAGCTTAGCTCCTCAACTTTGTATCCGATATATCCAGCTCGCCCACTAAGGCGAATTATCACCCCTACTTCCAATTCCTGTCGTAATTGAAGGCTGTACCAAGTGGTTTTAATAGTTTTTGCATCTTCCATAGATCTTGCTGAAACTGATAGGCCATCTTTAATCAGTCATCCTTTTCAATAAACTCTTCTAACCCAATAGGGTTACGCTTGGCTGGCTTATCTATCGGCAAGGCGGAAAAATCATATCTTAGTGTGGGCTTTAAATAGTCGTTAAAGGCTTCGACTTGGCTGAAGTGTGGGTCGAGCCAGGCATCAATAAGCGCTTTGTCCTCAAAGGGGAGCATCAACGGCAGTGATTTTTGGTGAATGTGGGCAAGCTTGGGATGGCCGGGTAGGGTGATGATAGAGGTGCTGTAGCGCATTTCTCCGGTTTGCGGATTTTGCCAACTGCGATATAGACCGCCAAAGGCGATGGCACTGTTTACCGGCTTTAGTTGGTAGTATCTTTTGTCCTGCCCTTCGACAAAGCTGCTGGCGGGAATGAGGCAGCGGCTTTGGCGATAGGGCTGATAGGCTATCGACTGGGGGTTGTTGAGTTTGTCCGAGCGAGAGTTGAACGAGGCATATTGGTAGTTGGCCTTAAAACCTTCACTGGTTTGTTGTTGCAGCAACCACCAGTTGGCATCGACAAAGTAGCGGCCGGTACTATCTTGCGCAACCATAGATATCGTTGATGCAGGCGCAACATCTTCACTTAAACGCAGGTGATCTATCTGGTCAAACAGGCCAAGTTGCTCACACATTATCCGGCATAGCGGATCATCAATAATATTGTATCGACCACACATAATTCAGGTTAATTGAAGGATATATCACTATGGTTTATCACTGAGCTGGAGTTGTAAAGTAGAGGCTTTAATTTATTTTGGCTATTATCAGGGCACAATGACGCAAGGGCTAAGAAGATGAAGCTTAGTGATTACTTTGACAAGATGATTGCCGGTCAAACGCTCAACTATGATGAACTGCTGAAAAAGCTGCCGCGAGATGCTCGTCTTGATCACCATTTGATTTTTGCACCTCATAAGCTGGCACCGAAAAAGTATACCGTGGAGGTGCTTGATAAACCTCGCTTTGTCGAGCTGGTGGCGCAAGCCGCTAGTGCTCAAACCAGAGTCGAGGCGGCTGTTTTGGGGGATTCTCATCAGCGGCCGACCTCTTTTGGTCATTTACTGGTTTTTCACCAAGGCTTGTCTGATGATAGGCCCGATGTTGTCGTTATTCACAATGAGCAGGTCGCGCAGCCTTTTACGCCAAAAAGGCAACTGTTAATCATTGAAAACGAGGAGAATTTTTTCCGCTATGCTGAGCTGCTTGATTTGCTTGGTTCGTTTGCCGGGTGTCAACTGACGCTATCGAATACAGACATTGTTTACGGCGCGGGCAACCAGATAAACAAAGGGCTTAACTTTAGTTTCTTCGAGCAGTATCATAGCGTGTTCTGCGCGTTCGACTGGGATCTTGGTGGCCTGATGATGTATAAAACCCTGAGTAAAACCCTAGGTGACGCCGTTAAATTTTTGCTGCCACGGGATTTAAGCCTTTGGCACAGTCACTTTAAGTTAAAGCCAACCTCCGCCACACAACTGCTAAAAGCGGCCAGTCTGGCGCAGTCGCTAGGGTTTGACTGCTTAGCCGAGGCGTTTCGTGCCAAGTTATGCTTTTTAGAGCAAGAGGTTTGGCTTGAGGTGACGCCCGACTCAACTACACAGGCGTAATAGATGTCAGATAAGTTCGAATTTCAAATCAAACGATTGGTATTGGTAGACTCGGCAGGATTTTGCTATGTCGAATTACCGGTGGATGACCACGCTATTTTGCTCGGCAACGGTAACCTCGGTAAATCGAGTCTGCTCAATTCTTTGCGTCTGTTTTTGTTGCCGGAGAATAACTTTAAAAACTCCAAAAACAAGTTTGCTTTCGCCACCCCAAAACGTGATGGCTACTATGACAATGAAGAGAGCTATGGTCACTATTTTCCGTCTAAATTCAGTTACTTGATTTTAGAGGCCAGCAACAATGTCGGCGGGGCAGAGCAAACCCATTGTCAAATTTTACATAAAAGCTCGGGTCACTTGGCCTACGAGCGTATTTTCACGCCATTGGCTTATGACAATATTCGTCACTTGTTCTGGGATGGTAACGACGAGGCCGACGGCATTGGCTTTAGGGTGGATGATCTATCCGCAGCGGGTTTATTTAAGGCGCTCAAAGCGCTAGATAAAAACACCATCAGCGTGAAAGACCCGGCAAAGCTCAAAACCTTGCTGTATGAGAAGGACTTTTTGTCGCAAGCGGCGATGCGTTATAGCATTTTTCCATTGGCTGAGCGTGATGACGCCCGCATCGAGTCGCTACGCACTTTGATCTTATTGTTGTTTGATATGAACGCCAGCTCGGAGCCGGTGGCACGGGCTGTGGCAAATATCATTGAGGCGGATAAAAAGTTTGTCGATGATGTGCTCGACTTTGATATTGAGCAGTTCTTGCAAAAACATGATGATTTAAAGGCGCAGGACATCAATCTGACCCGTATTGAAAATATGGGCGATAAGTTTCACAAACTGGCAGCTGATTTTACCAGTTATGGTCAACTAGCCGATAGCGAAAAGCAGTTTGCGGTATTTTATGCTCAGTTGTGTCGCACTTTAGAGCAACAGATCCAAGCCCAAGCCGAAAAAGCCACTGCCCGCAAAACCGCGCAAGAGCGGGATAAGTCAGAAGGTCAGCAATACAAAGCATTTTCTGATGAGCACAAGAAAATCGAAGGGGCACTGAAGCAAGATCAGCGCAGACAAAATGTCGCGCAACAGGCCGTTGAAAAGGCCGAAAGCTTACTGCTTAGCTACCCGGATATGCCGCTAGATGAGGTGCTTGAGCTGATCAAAGGGGATATCGAAGACAATACCCAAAGATTGCAGGCACTAGAGAGTGAAACGCAAAAAGCAGTGCGCATGAATGATCTTAAAAATCGCATTCACAAAAACCGTTTTGAGCGCGATAAGTGCCAAGCCAATATCGACAATCACCACTTTAGTCTGGAACAGCAATTGCCTGAAAACACTTGGCAGGTGCTTGCCGCGCTCAACAAGCGTTTAGCGCTGGCCAACCCACAACGGGAATTGGATGAAAGCGAAATTGCTGCGTTTATCGGTTTTGCCGATAGGTTTGAGCATGAGCCGATGACGGTCAGCATTTACAATGAACGGTTCGACAAACAAAACGGCTCGTTAAAGCGCAATGATGAAGCGCGAATTAGCGAACTTGAAGCGCAAATTCATGCTGATACAAGAGAGCTGGAACAGCTGGAAAAGGGTCATGCCAACCCCATCAATAAAGCCAATGAAGTCAAACTGTTAGAACGTGAAGTACAGCAGGCCAATCAAGAACTGAGCGTGATTGGCGATTTAGAGTTCAACCGCAAAACCGTGCAGTCTTTGGTGCAGCCTATTAAAGAATTAGAGCAGCAATTTGCTGAGGTGACACAAAAGCTTGAGCAGGCCGAGCACAATCTAAACCGAGTACGCGGTGAACTCAATGAGCTAAACGTGGCTTACAGCGATGTGCAAAAGTCGGTTGCCAAATTAAGCGACTTAAAGAGCCGCTGCGAGCATATGATCACCTCCATGCCGCGCCTAGGCGTTGCGGTGAAGCAAACTTATTCGGATGCACCACCGCTGGCGCTAGATAACAATGGGCTTAATGAGATCAGTGATAACCTGATCAAAGTCTCTGAACTTGGCAATCAGCTGATCATGGGGTTGAGGGCATTTATCAGTGAGCAAGTGATTGAAGATGAACATGGTGTCATGGCCGAAAGCCCTGACAGACATGCGATAAAAGAGAGCTTCCGCAATCTTGAGGTCACCTTTGCCAATTTGCAATCCCGTCGTAATGTTTTGAGCGAGCAGGTCAGAACCCACAATGAGTCGGTGCAAGGCTACGCCAATATTTTGCAAAAGAATCATCAGCACATAAAACGTTTCGAAGCCCAGCTCAATCGTGATTTTGCCGAGGTCAGTATCAATGACCTAGAAGGTATCGAAGTCGATATTCATATCGATAAGCGTTTTGAAAACCTCGTGCACGACGCCGCCAAGCTCGATTTGCACTCTGACAGCATGTTGCCTGATAAGTTTTATGACAGGCTGCAATCTTTTGCCAATGAGTTTTTCAAATCCGGCAGCAATGCGAGGTTGACTATGGATAAGGTGATCAACAACCTCTCTTATCGCACCCGCAAGCGCGACCAAGCGCACTGGCAAACCAAGCAGCAGTCGAACTCAACTACGGCTTTGATTAACTTAAAGCTGGTGCAGATCCTGTTGAGTAAGCTGCGTTCAAGCGGATGCAGCCTGATGTTTCCACTGGTTCTCGATGAAGTGGCAACCGTTGATGTTAATCAATTTGATTGGCTGCTCGATGACATCAAGCAAAGCGGATTTAACCTCTTTGCCGCCAGTACCCACAGCGCCAGCCCTGAGCTGATATACAAAATTGGCCGTCATCATGAGCTTGGTGAAATGCGTACTGCTAAGCCATATAGTACCGAGCGCGCCTTGGTGTATTGGGGCGGCGCAGAAGGATTTAGCACTATAGAAGAAGTTGAACAGTTAGGTATTTTTGAGGCAGTCGATGAGCAAACTGTTTAATACCTTAGAGACACTGCGCATATTGCTCGAACATAAGAGCATTATGTTCAACGCTATTCGCGCGATGGACCGCAGCGGCGATCGCTATATCAACGAAGCCCAGTTTGCCTTGACCGTGCTTAAGCACATGAATACCCTTGATGCGACCGAACAGCAAAGGGTACAAATTGCGTTTTCTACCGAAAACCTGATGCAGGCGTATATTCTGGCCGACAAAGACTCTCATAACGGCATCACTCGTCTTATCTTTCAAGAGGCTGTGATAGGACTGTTTCGTTTGTGTGACGCTTCTCTTTATCAAGAGCTGACCGACTCAAAGCTTAAATCGCGATTGGCCGGTCTGTGGCGCGTGCAGGAACGCTTTGTATCTGGCTGTTTGTCATTTTATGAAGGCGACCCCGATTATACCGAATTGGTGGATGACACCTTTGAGCAGTTGAGTATGTTGCTTGATGTGCTCAAGCGCAATGTGGTGCGAATGAAGGCGTTGAGCCAAGAGTTTGAAAGCATGTCTACCCAAGCGTGTAAAGACCCGCATTCTTTCGTGCAATATCGGCAAACCTTGCTCAGCAATGTCACGAAACTGTTTGAGCGCCATATCAAACCCACTCAGGTATTTTTAAACCCTCAAGTGCGCCTGCCCGATGGCGACAACCTGTTTGATACCATCAGCAGCATTCAAAGCGTATTTGAAGCCAACGGCAAGTTAGAACAGGCCGACCAGATCTTTCGTTTTAGCGTCAGTTTTGCCGGTATTTTTCAACCCATTACCGAAGTGGCCCATCAGGTTGATCAGTTTTTGCGAAAAACCAGAGCGTCGATGGCTCAGTTCAATGCCATGGAGCATCAGTATCAAAAATTGCTTGGTGCATATGGTGATACCCTGGATCATAAACTCAACAAAACTCGTATCGATTCGGCGTTTGCCAAAGACTATGACTTTATCAATGGGCTCAAAAGAAGCCAGAGGCCGAAAGATTTTCGTATCAGCGACTCCACCAGTTATTTTGAAAACCTGTTTGCCGAAATTGAAGTTCGCTTGCAAGACAAGCTTGCCAAGGCTCTGCCGGAGACCAGAGATAGCTGGCATAGTTTTGATAATACCAATAAACTTAAGCGGGCATTGGCGCTTTATGATCACTTAAATGAACTCAAGTTGCGACCAACCCAAGATTTGACGGCCGCATTGCATTATCGTTTAAAAGATGGCTTTGAAGACTATCAGCTGACCGACCTGCTAAGCGCTGTCACCAAGCTGCGCAAAGCTCCTGAAAAATACCGTTTAACCACCACCAACAAGAAAGCCTATATCAGCCATAATGACGATATTTTTGTCTATCGTCGCAAGCGCTTAGAATTGGCTGAGGAAGAGTAACTTGGACAACATTGAAACCAGCGAAGCGCAACCGGTTGCGATAAGCCAAAATCCCTTTGATCTGATCAATGCCGAGCAAAGTGCCAAAATATATCGTCAATTTGTGCAAGGTAAGGTGATCCCGAAACACCTGTATGACGATATTCGTGCCAAAATGGTTGATAACCCTTTGTTTACTTTACTGTTTAACCATCACAGCCATTTTGAACATTTTTATCGTCATTTGGGTTTTGAATTGTGTTTTCACCAGCAAGGTGACTTTTATTTTGTTCGTGAATCTCGCGAAGACAGTGAAGATGAGGCAGATGACAATGCGCTGAAAGTACAGACAACTTTGTTACTGTTAGGTCGTTATTATACGGGCTCGGGTCGTGACCTTAATCTTTTGTGCGACCATCAGTTCGGCTTAAATGAGAGTGATATCAAGCAGCTTGAACAAAACGACGAGTTTAAAGCCATTTTAAGAGCGGTTAGGCTAGATGGTTGGGATAAGGCTTTGGAGTTTATCTGCGTCCGTAACTTTGCCTTTAAAAGTGGCAAAACCAGCTTCTTCCTGTCACAAGCGGGGGCGGCATTCTTATTTCGCTTGGTGGAGGAATACGAGGCGCGGGAAAGTTGAGGCCGTTCACCGACTACGCTGTAAGACATTGCCGCAATGCCGCTGCGGCAATCTTGCCAATTGTCTTTTTTGATTGTTTCTAACCATCTGATCTTAATCGCTTTGTATTTTATTTAATCATCCTTGTCACTAATATTGTTATTTTTTGTTCAGCCAAAACCCCGATAATGGTTAGCGTCACAATAACCTGAAGATGTAGCTGTAAATGACAAGGGAAGAACAAATGATGCTGTTGACCGTGCCTACCGATGTCAACATTATTCGTGAAACGGTCGATTATTTTCGCGAACTTGGCTTTAGCGAACAATATGTGAAAGCCATTGAGTTAGACCTGTTGCAACAAGAAAGCAAGGTACTCGAGCTGCTCGAATGCCAAGCCGTTGCCATTCAAAAATGAATAAACCAACGCAGGCGAAATGGCTTGAAACAGATACCAACAGACAGTTGTAACAGCTGTACTTCTATGTAATGACCTGCCTGATAGCGCCAGCCAAATAGCGGGCTATAGAAACTATTGACTTGATTGCAGGCATAATGTCCAAAATCTTTGCGGTAGTGCTTGCCGATGCCTGTAGGGTGCAGGTGGTGACTGATACCCGCTTGCTCCAAAATCCATTGCACATAAGTGTTGCTGTTTGGTCCCGGCCAATAATGATAGCGCCGAGTATAGGGGTATTGCTTTGGAGACTGGTTTAGTGCCCTCATCAACGCTTTGGCTTCATCACCGCTGAAGCGCTTCTCGACCCAGCTATCTCCACAACCGACATCTTGGGTCGGAGGCAGTAGATCTTGATGCAAATGGCCCCAGCATGGTGCTTTTACAGCGGCTTTTTGCCACACTTCCCAGCGTGTCTTCTCACCGCCATTATCGACAACAAACCAGTAGTGAACGGCAATAAGGCTCAGCCAAGGTATTTTTGCTGCCCGCAACTCAACCGTGGCAGTATTTTGTGTTATTTGTGGCATATAATGCACGGCAGCGGTGAAAAATCATAAAACGACTATAGGGCATTTAATATGAAAGCTTCAATTCAAATGATTGAATTGGTGGATTTATCTTTGGCGTTTATACCGGCGTTGGTCGTCTTGGCGGTATTGTGGCGCTGGCAACTCAATGCCAAAACCGCCCTTTATGGTATGTTTAGAATGTTGTTACAGCTGCTGCTGGTGGGATATTTTCTGGTTTACATCTTCAATAATGACAGCTCTTTAATCGTGCTTGGCGTATTGTTGTTGATGTTGTTGGCCTCTAGCTGGATAGCGCTTGGCAGTGTGCCTGGGGAGCGGCTCAAGCTTTACGGTAAATCCTTTATCGCCAATTTCTTAGCAGGAGCACTGGTGTTGGCCTTGATCTCACAATGGGTGCTGGGTATTGATCCTTGGTATAAACCGCAATATATGATCCCCTTAGCCGGCATGATCTTTGCCAATGCGATGAATTCCATCAGCTTGGCCGCCGAGCGCTATGTGGCGGAGCGTGCTCACGGCGTTGAACATGAGGTGGCACGCAATACCGCCTTTCAAGCGTCGATTATTCCAATCACCAATTCACTGTTTGCCGTCGGTATTGTCTCGCTGCCGGGGATGATGACAGGACAAATTCTCTCAGGTGTTTCACCCTTTATCGCCGCCCGCTATCAAATTATGGTAATGGCCATGCTGTTTGGTTCAACAGGCATTGCCTCGGCGATTTTTCTCACTATTGCGGCAAAGGATTTTAAACTTAAATAGACGAATGGCTGAAACCATATCGATATCAACCTAAAGGCTTGAAAAAGACATTCACCATTTTATATTTTTGTGTTGTGCTCCTACTCCAATTCCAAAAAGGCATCCAGTTTCCCGCGCTGTCTCTACGGTCATTCTTTCTAGGCAGTGCGATGATACTTTGTATTGCATACTGACCAAGTAGGTGCATTTCATCTGCTGTAGATACGCCGTCGGCGTTTGTATCCAACCACAAGGACAAATCAGTCCAAATGCCATCTTTTGCGTTGATCAGACCATCGTTATTACCGCCTAATTCTGGTCTATCATATTGCAATAAAGCTGCAAAACCATTGGCGGCATAGACAAAATTTTCTAACTCTAAAGCGGTGCCATTGCCAAAAAGCTCACTACCATTATCAACAATGCCATTTCGGTTGCGGTCAAACGCCAAGAACGCATCTTTTTCGCCCAACTTGACCCATTGCATCAGGAGCGGTTGTCCATTGCCCAGTATATCAAATGCTACTCCAGCTCCTTTGGCGCCAAAGTGAAAGCCGTTTCCGTCAAGGTCGATGATTAGTGGATCTGGTGGCTGCGCTGTCGGATCGCAAACTGGCGCGCTGGCATTAGCGTTCGGTGTCAGCAACATTGTCGAAAGAGCTAAACTTAACGGTGTCATCATTTTCATGGTTGATTCCTGTCGATAAATATCAATTTAATTGCACTCGGCAGCGCCAGAGCCACCGTTTACTGTGTTGATCCGCATAACAAAAAGGCTTTCACCATTTTTATGGTCGCGAGGTACTGGTGAGCTATTGGTGCTGCTGACAGATATTGAAACCAAATGAAAATTACCTGTAATGGACCAGTTGAATGCATGTGAAGTACCGATAGATTCCGCCTTCCACTTAAATTGGCAGGTATTTTCAAATTCAGTCCACTTGCTAAATGCCGCAATAGTTTTATTTTCACTGATGTTCATAGAGTATGTTGCTAGACTTGATTTGGTCGTCCCTTCCTCTTTACCATATTCAAAGATATCTTCTGGACATTTTATTGAATACCCTAAAGCTGTGTAGAGCCCTGGGCCATCATTGCTGACACTATCAGATGTAATTGATACCTTAACATCAGCAGTCCACTCACCATTAAAGCTACCTGTTGATATTTGGCTCGCTTCGCTTATTGGCACAGTAACAACGACATCAGCATAAATAGGAAAGCTGAGAACTAACAATAGAACTAAGAATTTATTCACTGTTCACTCTCCGGTTTAAGCGCCTTGATCTCGTCTAGAATGGTTGTGCTTTGATTGCCAGATGACAAGCGCTTGGCAAAACTGATGATGCCGTCATAACTCGGTCCGCCTCTTGCAATAGACTTACTGCCCAGTTTGTCTTGCAAATAAGTCAATAGAATTCTCTGTTTTGTTATTTCAAGCTGTTCAAACATATTGAGTAGCCATTGCTGTTTAGCAAAGTGTGAAGCCTTCATATAGTTGCGGAACAACATGAGAGCACTTTCAAAAATGGGGTTTTGGGCTTGTAAACTTGATTGTTTTGAGAGGGGCTGCTGCTCAATAAATGCCAACAAACCTTGAAATCGAGTAAGTTCTCGACTGGCTTTGGCGATATAGCGACGTAGCGTATCGATATCTTGTTCATCAAAACCTCTCACTCGCAATTCTTCTGCTGTCCACCTATTCAATGTTTGACCATGCAGCCATATACTGAGGTCGGACAGGCTAGCCCAACGAGGTTGTTCGGCAAGACTAATTTCATAGTGTCCTTCTTCCACTTTTTTCAGCCCCAAAGGAACCATGTGCTCAAGACCATAGCCGTCATCAATTGAGGTGCCTAAAAGCCGGTATAGCTCATATAATCTTTTTTGTCTTAAGGGGTCTTTCATTACCTCAAGCGTTGGCCGCTCATTAGGGTCGAGCAAGCCGTAGCGTTCAAAATATTGTTGAAAAATCTGATCTAATTGACCAAACAAAGGTCTGTTTTTCAGTACGTTTGGATCTATGGCTGGGTGTTCATTGGCATAGGCGGGCAGG
>JBFHGJ010000052.1:0-38347 GCA_041583135.1 Alteromonadaceae bacterium
GCGTAAAGCCAGCGTGTCGGTCTCATCTAAAGCAGCACTTTTGCCTTGAAGGGCATGAGTTAACTCGGCAATGCGAGCGTCATCCATCACAGGCAAAGACGCCAAAGGCGCATCAGGGGTTTGTACGATACGCTCAAGTAAGCGACATAAATCGTCACTCAGGCACTCTATGCGTTCTTTGTTGAAGATCTCAGCGTCATAGGTCCAAGAGAAATCCAGCCGCTGCTGATCCATTCGGGCTATCACGCTCAAATCGAACTTGGCGGCCACCGCGCTATTGGTCAGCGCGGCAAATCGGGCCTCGGGGATCTCAAGGCTATCGAGATCGTTGTTGTTCATCGCGAACATCACCTGAAACAGTGGCGTCACCGCTTGAGTGCGCACCACATCTAGTTGCTCAACCAAATAATCAAACGGCAAGTCCTGATTGGCCAAGGCATCATGATTGACCTGACGGACATGGGCGAAGTAATCGCCAAGGTCCGCCTTATTGGTATCGACTCTAAGCACCAAGGTATTGACGAAAAAGCCCACCAAAGCTTCAAGCTCAGTTGTCGCACGGTTGGCTACCGGCGTGCCGATGACAATATCTTTGTTGTTACTGTGCTTTGACAGCAATAGTGCCAATGCGCCGTGTAACAAAATAAAAGGCGTTATATGCAGTTTTTTGGCCAACGCACTCAAGTTGCTGACCACCTCACCACGAAGCTGAGTCAACACCAAGCCGCCAATACCGGCGCGGCGCTTGGGTCTGGCAAAATCCAATGGCAGCGAGTGCAATTGCGGCATACCGGCCAGTTGCTGTTGCCAGTATCGCAATTGTTCGGGCATTTTCGGCCCTTCAAACCAGCGCTGTTGCCACAAACTGTAATCGATATAGCTTATCGGCAATGGCTGAAGCGGGTTGCTTTTTCCGTGTAAAAAGCGCTGATAAAGCGTGGTGAAATCACCAGCTAACAAAGCGCTTGACCAACCATCAAAGGCGATATGATGAATGACTATCATCAACACCCCAACCTGCACCGAAGTATTGGTACAATCGGGCGCAAGGCGGATAAATGCCCCGCGCATCATCAGCCCTTGAGTCAGGTCAAACGGCGCCATGGCTAACTCTGACAACAACGAGGTCAAACGTGCCTGACGCTCTGTGTCATTGACATCGGTTAAATCGAATCTGGCCAAGGTAAAATGTTGGTCTTGCGTCACCTGCTGAAGCTGCACCTCATCGTTTGTCACAATACAGGTGCGCAGCGCCGAGTGACGCGCAATAACGGCGTTAAACGCCCGCTCGGCCACCGCCTCGTCAAAGCGGCCAAAAACCGCCAATGGCACAGGAATATGATACTGCCCGCCACTATCACCGAGCTGTTCGATAAACCACAGGCGTTTTTGCGCAAAAGACAAAGGCGCCTCGGTTTTGCCACTGGCGCTGATGGCGTAGTCGCCAAGCGCCGGGCGATTGTTGCTGAGGCTGCGAATATAGTCCTTTAGCGCCTCTTTTTGTGCGATAAGGCTCGCTTTTAGCGCGTTATCGATACCGCCTTCAGGCAATGACACATGCAGCTGCTCGCCATCAAGCTTTAACTTGACGCCCTGTTGTCGCAGCTGCCAAACCAGATCGGATACTTTCATTACAACACCAAAGTCTCGGCAGATGCACTGTCGCTGTCATCGTCTTGCTGTTCAAGCCAGCTGCGGTTTTCCAGCATTTGTGCCAGTGACGCCACTGTCGGCACAGCCAACAGCTCTCTTAATCCGACATCGATACCATGGCGCTGACGCAATTGATTGACCAAAACCGAAGCAATCAGCGAATCGCCGCCTAAGTCATAAAAGTCATCAAAAATGCCCACTTGCTGCTGCCCTAAAGACAGCTGCCAGATCTCACATAAAATGCCTTCTAACTCGCTGCGTGGCCCTTGATATTCGGTCTCAAGCTCAGGACGCGGCTTTAATTGCTCAGCGCTGATATTGAGTTCCTCACTACCTGCGACCTTTTTAAGTCCAAGGGGCGAGACTTTAAGGCCGATGTGATTGTCAGAGGCAATGTCATTGCAGGTATCTTCAAGCTGCTGTTTGAGCTGGGCAATAGCCAGCAATTGGCGCTGGGCGATGGCAGGATCGGTTGAGAACTCAACATCGATGCTCAAACGGCCGGTGCTGAACTGCTCTTGTGAACCAATCACCTGCTGGATTTGCTCAAGAGTATCGACACTGGCATCAAAGCTCACCGCCTCACCACGGCTAAAGTTGCGGTCAACCCAATGCGGCGTTCTATCAAAGGCATAGGTCGGCAAGCGCAAACGCTTACGCGATTGCTGCTGATACATGTCACGCCAGTTCGGCATAACCCCAGCCAACCAACACTCGCCAATGGCCTGTTGCAGCTGACGCATATCCTGCCCTTGAGCATCAACGCCTGGTAGTGAGTGGGTCAGTAACGCTTTATCGACGCCCGCGCGCTGGGCCAAGGTGGTCAAACTCTTACCCGGACCGACTTCAATCAGCAATGCGCCGCGCTCAGCCACCTTGGTAACACCATCAAAAAAGCGCACTGGACTGCGTAATTGGCTGACCCAGTAGTTGACATCACCGGCCTGCTCAGGGGTTATCCAGTCGCCTGTGACATTAGAAATAAATTCGATTTGCGGCGCGCCCAGTTCAACAGCGGCAAACGCCTCGGCAAACTCGCTCAAAGCGCCTTCCATCATGCGGCTGTGGAATGCATGAGAGGTTTTTAACAAGGTTTTGCCGATGCCCTGCTGCTCAAGGGTGTGGGCAAAGCTTTCAATCGCTTCGCTGCTACCGGCCACCACGCAGGCGTTCGGTCCATTCACCGCAGCAAGGTCAAGATTTTGTGGCATCAGCTCACTTAGCTGCTGCTCTGATAACGCCACGCTCAACATCGCCCCTGCTGGCTGCTTGGCCATCAGTTCACCGCGACGGGCAACAATATACAGTGCATCTTCTAAGCTAAATACGCCACTGACGCAGGCCGCCACGTATTCGCCGATGCTATGTCCAATCATGCAATCCGGCACGATACCAAAGCTGTGCCACAGTTTTTGCAAGGCATATTCCACCACAAACAGCGCCAACTGGGCATATTTGGTGTCAGTGAGCTGTTGTTCAGCGCTGCCAAAGAGCACGCTTTTAAGCTCAATGTTGTGGCCTGCCAACAGCGCAAAGCATTCATCTAAAGTGGCGCTGAACTGTTCATTTTGCTGATACAGCTGCTGCGCCATCTGCGGATACTGACTGCCCTGACCGCTAAAGGTAAAACAAACCGGACGCTCAGTGCGCTTTTGTATGTGATGACGCGCATTTTCGCCACCGCTAAGCGCCGCTTTTAGCTCGTTGAGATCATGACATACGGCAATGAACTTATGCTCAAATGCCATACGGCCAACTTTTAAGGTATAGGCAAGGTCGGCAAGGTTAATATCAGGGTGCTGTTCGATGTGGGCCAGCAAGTTCTGCTTCATCGCACTTAGTGCAGTATCAGTCTTGGCTGAGAGCACCACCAGCTCAGGGCTAAAACCGTCATTGCTTGGCAGCGGCTCAGACTCAGGGGCTTGTTCAAAAATCATATGAACATTGGTGCCGCCGATACCAAAGGAGCTAATGGCCGCACGTCTTGGGTGGCCCGCTTGTGGCCAGTCTTTTAAGCTGTGGTTGACATAAAACGGGCTGTTGGCAAAGTCAATTTTTGAGTTTTCACGCTCAAAGTTAAGGCTCGGTGGCATCTGCTGATGTTCCAGCGCCAGCACAGCTTTTATAAGGCTTGCCATGCCGCCTGCGGTAACTAAGTGGCCGATGTTGGTTTTAACCGAACCGATACCACAAAATTGTTTGTCGTCGGTGTGCTGACGATAGGCTTTGGTCAACGCGGCAATTTCAATCGGGTCGCCGATATAAGTGCCGGTGCCATGGCCGTCGATAAACTCGATAGTACGCGGGTCAACATCGGCAATCGATAGCGCTTCGGCAATACACTCAGCCTGACCTTCAGGGCTTGGTGCGGTATAGCTGGCCTTTTCAGATCCGTCATTGTTGACCGCTGTGCCTTTGAGCACGCCATGAATATAGTCGCCATCGGCAAGGGCATCGTCTAAACGCTTAAGGGCAATGATACCAAGACCGTTACCGGCCACAGTGCCAGAGGCGTTTTCATCATAGGCGCGGCAATGTCCTTCATCGGCGCCGATACCGCCTTCGTGATAATACGAAGTGCCTTTGTCGGCCACGGAGATATTCACGCCACCGGCAATGGCATAGTCGATTTGAAAGTTCAGCAGCGCTTCGCGGGCCAAGTGCACGCCCACAGCTGACGACGAACATAGGGTATTGACGTTGATGGCAGGCCCGGTAAAGCCCATCTTATAAGCCACCCGAGTGGCCAAAAAGTCTTTGTCGTTGGCGAGCTGGGTTTGAAAAATACCCACCTGCTGCATCAGTTCCATGGAGAAGTTTTCAATATAGCCGCTATAACCGGCCGAGCCGAATACCCCTACCCGACCATCGTAATGCTCGGTGCAGTAACCACTGGCTTCAAACAGCTCCCAGCAGCTTTCTAAAAACAGTCGGTGCTGGGGGTCCATGATCCGCGCTTCTTTTGGCGACATACCAAAAAACGGCGCATCAAAACCTTTAAGCAAGTCTCTGTCTAAGGTCGCTTCGGCGTAGACAAATGAAGGGTTTTCGGCAACAAACTGGTCTAAACCGCCGCCAGAGATGGTGTCGTTGGATAACGAGCGCACCGACTCCACCCCATTTTTGAGGTTGTGCCAAAAGCTATCGATATCGTTGGCATCTGGGAAACGACAGACCATCGCAATAATGGCGATATCATCAGATACCGGTTGGGCGTCGTCGTTTTCAAGATATTCGCTGGACATGGGGTTACTCCAATTTGTTGTCTTTGTCTTTTTAATCTTTGTTTTTAAAAGCGTTCGGTCACATTAGCGCCTTCTGCGCCGTGACTGCATGGCCTGCTTCATCTGTTCGGCGCGACTTTGTGCCTGCACCATTTTCTCATCCTTACCACCGCTTTTGGCCTTATCGATGCTGGCCGCCAGTGCCTTGATGGTCGGGAAGTTATATAAATCGGCGATCGGCACCGAGACGTCGGTGACCTCGCCTAAGTTGGCGTGAACCTGCATCAACAACAGTGAATCGCCACCGAGCTCAAAGAACTCATCGATGATCCCCACCTGTTCGATACCCAGCTGGCTTTGCCACAGGTTGGCCAGCTTCTTCTCGGTTTCAGTGCGTGGCGCGACATAGGCATTGATCATTTCAGGACGCGTGGCAAGCTTACTCGGCTTGTTTGGTGCCTGCGCCAATTTGAGCTTTCTACCAGCAACCACGGCCTTGTCAAATGCCACAGTGGTCGCCACCATGGCCGGTTCAAAACCGCCTAAGAGCTGCATAAAAGCGTTGACGCCCTGCTCGTTAGTCAGGCCCTGTAATTCGGCTTGTTGTGGTTTTTGCACAGGGGCATCTTGGGCCTGTGGCGCACTTTGCTCTGTCATGCGGCGCATAGCAAAGCCTTCAATCACCACACAAACTCGGCCTTGACTGTCATATAGGTTGACATCAAAGGTCAGCATATTGTCATCATCACCAGCCAAGCGCTTGGCATGAGCGTAGCAGTCCGGTGCCAAAGGACGCAATTGGCTGAGCTTGCGGTAATACAGCGGGAAGTAAAAATCGGCAGCAATAAACGGCCGTAGGAAAGCGGCAGCGCAATCGAGCAGCGACGGATGCAACAGGTAGCTATCGACCTCTGCGGCAAACGCCTCAGACAGACTGAGCTGCGCCAACCCCTGCTCAATCGCCTCGCCACCTTGTGACAAGGTGCCGACCTGTTTAAACACATCCCAACGCGGACCACAGTCAAGGGCCTTCAAACGCACCGAATTGGCGCTGTCTGAGCTTGACGCTTGAGCATCTTGCGATTGCTTCAAATCGACAATGCTGCGCGGCGTCATCTTGCGCCAGAGGCTCTCAAGGTCAATACTTGGCGGCAAATTTGCGCCTGCCGAGTTTAATTTGCCCTTGGCGTGAACCACCTTGTTGCCATTGCCGTACAAACGGCTGGCAATGGTAAACTCGATGTTCTCGCCGCTATCGATATCGCCACTGAGCTCTGTTGTCACCTCACTCCATTGACCCTCATCAAGGGCGAGAGGCGCCATAAAGTAAACGTCACTTAAGCTCACCGAATCTTTGTTGAAACAGTGGCAGTAGGCGCTACGAGCCATTTCCAAATAGGCAGTACCCGGCACGGTGGCAATGTTCATTACCTTATGCTCATCGAGCACCCACTGCATACCCGGTTCAAATCTCGCCTTATAACTGACTTTTTCAGCGGTTTTGGCTAGCTGCGCGCCGAGCAAAGGGTGCACCGACTCAAGGGCGGCCAGATCGCCAGCCTTATGGGCATTGACCGCCATACCGGTTTCTTTCCACGGGTCGTAGTTGATGGCAAAAACCCGTTTGGCGTTGGCAAATTGGTCGCTTTGCGCCATGGCGTCCAAATACGCGTTGGCGGCGCAGTAATCGGCCTGACCAAATCCACCGACAATGGCGGTGATAGATGAGCACAGTGCAACAAAATCCAATGGCTGCCCGGCAAAGTATTGCGCCAGATTGTCGCTACCGGTCACTTTGGCCGCCATCACCCGTTGCATCTGCTCGGTCGATTTTAATTGTAGCGCGCCGCCGCCGGGTAAACCGGCACCATGAATGAGTGCACTGAAATCACCAAGCTCGGCTTTGGCCTCAGCAAGCGCCTGAGATAGCGCTTCATAATCGGCCACATCGGCTTTAGCGATGTGAACGGCAACGCCTCGCTGCTCAAGGCCCTCAATAGCCGTTATTTGCTGACTGACCGGGTTATCCTGATGATGGGCATCAAGCCAGTTTTGCCACAGGCTACGCTCTATCAAGCCTTTACGGCTAAGCAGTGTGAGTTTTTTCACTGAGGCCTTATCGGCCAAAGCATTGGCCAAAGTCAGGCCGATACCGCCAAGACCACCGGTGATCAGCACATGGCCCTCAGGGTTAAGCGAGCTTAGCTGAACATCGCTAAGCGCTCTATTGGCTAATGGCTCGCCTCTTTCAAAGTGACGCAACCAACGATAATGACCGCGAATGGCAACCACTTGTTCGTCATCTACAGTCGCCAGTGCACTTAGTACCGTATCGACCTTTGGCCTGTTGGCAAAGTCGATATTGCGACAGTCGATGGCCTGATATTCCTGAGTGATAACCCGAACAGCGCCCATCAAAAGCGCCTTGGCAGGTTCGATGGCTTCATCGCCATTGACGCTATGAACGCCAACCGATAGCACCGACCAGCGCATGGCCTGTTTGATCCCTAAGCTGCCGAACGCTTTGGCCAGAAAGCTCAAACCATAAAAGCTGTTGTTAAGGCTTTGACTGTCGGCTGCGCCTGTCGGCACATCCCAGCACACCACCACTTCATCAGGCAGTTGCTCCCGTTTGACCAACTCATTGAGCAAGCTGACAAAATCCAACTCATTGGCGCGGTTGACTTGAAAGTCATCCCCTACAGCGGCAAATTGCGCGCCGAGATTGACCCGCACGACTTGCGCGCCGGTTGCACTTAACTTATCACCTAATTTGGCACTTAAATCCGCGCTGATGCCATCATCGGCTGCGCCAAATACCAACCAGTTACGCTGCGGCTCTAATGCCGCGCCTTTACTCAGCGCCTGACGGCGCCACTGGGTATGGTAGCCAGCGGCTTCAAGGGTTTGCAGCGACTCGGTATTGGCATTGGCACTGACCGGCTCGGGAATAAACAAAGTGCGCTCAAACTGGTAGCCCGGCAAGGCAATTCGGCGCGCTTCGCGGTGGCCGTGTAGCTCCCGCCAGTCGATAAACTGACCGAAAATATGCAGCTTGGCCAAGCCTTTGTTAAAGGCAATGGCATCGTCAAACGATTCATTGTGATGAGCCAGCAGATTGACCGTTTGCAACTTGGCTGGCGGATTGTCGTGACGTTTGGCAAAACCGCTTAGGGTGCGACCCGGACCGACTTCAACCAGCACTAAGCCCGGTTGGCTGTAGAGCGTTGCAAGGTTGTCGGCAAACTGCACGCAGCCAACAAGGTGATCGCACCAATAATCCGTTGAGGTTGCTTGCGCCTCGGTTATCCAAGTGCCGCTGAGATTCGACAAATAGGGCTTTTGCGGTGGGTTAAGAGTCAGTTTGTCCAGCTGCGCGGCAAATTCCGCCAAAACCGGACGCATCAATTCGCTGTGATAACCATGGCTGGTACGCAAACGGGTCGCTTGAATGTCTTGTGCCTGACAGCGTTGCTCAAACGCTTCAATGTCAGCCAAAGCGCCCGATACCACAGCACTTTGCGGGGTATTGATCGCGGCAATACCAAGACTGCCTTGTAGCAAAGGCTTAATGGTTTGCGCCGACACACTGACCGCTGTCATAGCACCCGGTGCGGTGCTGGCCATCAAGCGGCCACGCAACATCACCAAATTAATCGCATCCGACAGTTCAAACACCCCAGCCAAAGTCGCAGCAACGTACTCGCCAATGCTATGACCGGCCATCGCCCAAGGCTCAACACCGTAACTCATCAACGTTTTGGCCAATGCGTATTCAATCATAAACAACAACGGCTGGGTGTAACTGGTTTGGTCGATACGGTGATCGGTAGGATCAAATAGAATCGCTTTTAGCAACTCGGCGCTGGCCGGTGCCAAACAGTCAAAACAGCGCTCTAGCTCATGAGCAAAGGTGGCATTTTGCTGATACAGCTGCGCCCCCATTGCCGGATACTGACTGCCTTGTCCGGCAAACATAAACACCACTTTGCCTTCAAAGCTCTGACCTTGCAAATTGGCGCTATGGCTCGCATCGGCCAATGCCGCTACCGCTTCATCGGCATTTTTGGCAACAATGGCACGACGTAACGGCTGGTGTTTACGACCCACTTGCAGGGTGTAGGCCGCATCGGCAAAGTTTGTTGCCGGGTTGTCCTTTAAGTGCTGCATTAATGCTTGGGCTTGGTTTTCTATGCCGCTTTGGGTGGTTGCCGAGAGCAGCAATATTTGCTGATCAATCGTCTCATTCTCAGTGCTTTGCTGAGGGGCCTGCACATATTCTTCGACAATCACATGGGCATTGGTGCCACCGATACCGAACGAGCTGATACCGGCGCGCAGCGGCCTGTGTTCATCTTGCCACGCCACCGCTTGGCCGTTGATATTAAACGGCGTCTGTTCAAGCTCAAGGGCGGGATTGGCCTTGTTAAAGTGGGCGCAAGGCGGCAATTGTTGATGGTTCATGGCCAGCAGGGTTTTGATCATACCGGCGATACCGGCTGCGGCACCTAAATGACCAATATTGCCTTTGACCGAGCCGATAAGGCAACTGCCGGTTTCGGCACCATCAAAGGCGCGGTTAAGGGCTTTGATCTCAATCGGATCGCCAAGAGAGGTGCCGGTGCCGTGGGCTTCGATATAGCTGATGGATTCAGGCTCGGCCTCAGCCATTTCAAGCGCTGCGGTGATCACTTGGGCCTGTCCGTCAACGCCTGGAGCAGTGAAGCCAACTTTGTTGTTGCCATCGTTATTGATGGCGGTGCCTTTGACGATGCCATAAATGGTGTCGCCATCGTCAATGGCATCCTCTAATCGTTTAAGTACCACACAGCCTGCGCCATCGCTAAAGATGGTGCCTTGGCCTTCGGCATCGAACGGACGGCAATCGCCTTTAGGCGAAACTATCATGCCCTGCTGATAAAAATAACCAAACACTTCAGGCTGCTTGAGCAAGGTCGAAGTGCACATTTCGACGCCACCGGCTACTGCGATATCACAGTCACCTGCGATCAAGGCTTGCCCGGCCAAATGCACACACACCAATGAGCTGGAACAGGCCGTTTGCACCGTCATCGCCGGGCCTGTCAGATTCA
The DNA here is from genome assembly GCA_041583135.1 of Alteromonadaceae bacterium. Taxonomy (GTDB): domain Bacteria; phylum Pseudomonadota; class Gammaproteobacteria; order Enterobacterales; family Alteromonadaceae; genus JABSOG01. The sequence continues at coordinate 9,971 of JBFHGJ010000052.1, forward strand.
AACTATGGGCGACTCGGGTGTTGAAGTATTCTTGCGAGTTAAGGTTATCGACCTGATATTGCCCGGCGGCATTGGCGGTGTTGTTGGCCAAAAAGCGCGCGCTCCACAAGGGGTTGGCACCGGCGCCGCCATAAAGGCCGATGGCGCCATCATAGTATTGCGGCATATAACCGGCGTGGGTCAGCGCTTGATAAACGGTTTCATGATACACCCTAAGTTGAGGGTCCATGATGTCGGCTTCGCGGTGATTGTAGTCGAAAAACGCCGGTTCAAAGCCCATGCCCTGCTCGACAATGCCTTTACATTTGACATAAGCAGGGTCGCTCAACGAGCTTTCGCTTATACCTGCGGCCAGCAGCTGCTCATCGGTGAAGGTGGTAATGCAGTTTCTGCCTTCAATCAGGTTTTGCCAATACGCCTGTAGGTTATCGGCGCCCGGTAGCCTGACGGCCATACCAATAACGGCTATTTCCAGACCGGTGAGTTCATAGGCTTGCTTACTCATCGTTTTGCGTTCCTCTTAATTCTGGCCTGTAGCCTTGATTTGCCTTTGGCGCGTTGTTCGGTGCGCTCGACCCGTGGCGGCGCTTGCTCCGCCCCCGACTGACCAAGCCAACTTGCCAAGGCAGTGATGTTACTTTTATCAAACAGTTCAACCGCCGATATTTTGCGGTTAAGTTTGGTGCTTAACGCATCGGCTAGGCTCACCAAATCGAGTGAAGTGGCGCCCACTTCAAAGAAATTGTCGTTACTGCCGATACGCTCAAGCCCTAAACGGCCAGTCAAATGCTCGGCAATAAACTGCTCAAGCTCACCATCGGGGGCGACAAATGCCTGTACCACGGCCCGCACCGCTTTTGGCTCAGGTAAGGCTTTGCGGTCTTTTTTGCCACTGGTGGTCAAGCTAAAGGCGTCGATAGGCATAATGATCGACGGCACCATGTAAGCAGGCACGGCATCACTGAGCGCGCCCCTAAGTTGCGCCACATCAGGCTCTACGCCTGCCTCGCTGGCAACCACATAGGCCACCAAAGCGTCGCGCTGGTTTTGTGTGTCTCGGTGCAGTACCACCAAAGAATCGCTGACACTGGGCTGCGCGTTCAAACAGGCTTCGATTTCACCTGGCTCGATCCTAAAGCCATGGAGTTTGATCTGGTGGTCGATTCGGCCTAAAAACACCAGCCCTTGAGCTGAACGCCTTACCAAGTCGCCGGTGGCATACCAGCGCTTACCATCGATTTCTACAAACACTTTTTCCGTCAGTTCAGGGCGATTGAGGTAACCTTGGGCCAAGCCACTACCGCCGATAAACAACTGTCCGGCAGCGCCCGGCGGCAGCGGATTGCAGGCGCTATCTAAAATACAATAAGCGGTATTGTCGATAGGCTCGCCAATGCTCACCAGCTCGCAGTCTGCGCTGATCTGCTGACAGAATGACCAAATGGTGGTTTCAGTCGGCCCGTACATATTCCACAATGAGCCGACTTTGGCCGCAAGGCTGTGGGCCAGATCCAAGGTCAGCGCTTCGCCGCCACATAAGGCTTTAAGGTCGGCCTTGCCTGACCACTGGGCATCGATAAGCACCCGCCATAGCGTGGGCGTTGCCTGCATCACGGTGACTTGCTCACGCTCAATCATGTGCGCCAAGCGCTCGCCATCGCCGATAAACGCGCGGGCGCCCAGCACCAAAGTACCGCCACAAACCAGCGGTAAAAACAGCTCTAAACCACTGATATCAAAGGTAGAGGCAGTCAATGCCAGCAATTTATCACTGGCGCTAAAGCCGGGCTTTTTCGCCATCGACAACAGCAAGTTGACAAAGGCACCGTGGCTTATCTCAACCCCTTTAGGTTTACCGGTTGAGCCTGAAGTAAACAGCACATAGGCCAATTGCTCAGCACCTAATTGCTCACCAAGCCGACTGTCGTCAAAGCTGTCATCAGCCTGTGGCGCAATAACTTCAATGGTCAGTGGTTGCACGCTGTGCGAGATGGCAACAACCGCCTTGGCCTGTTCGACAATCTCTTGTTTACGCGCTGCTGGCGCGTCGATGTCCATCGGCACATAGCAAGCGCCGGTTTTCATCACCGCCAATAGGCTCAGCGGCAAGGTCCAATCATGTTCAAGCAGCACTGCGACCGCTGTGCCTTTGCCTACCCCCTTGGTCATCAAGCGTCTGGCAAGGCGGTTTGACTGGCGTTCAAGCTCAGCATAACTAAGGTGCTTGTCGCCATCGATAATGGCAGTGGCATCAGGACAAGTGGCTACCTTTTGCGCAATCAGTTGATGCACACTTTGGCGCGGCGCTTCAATTGGCGGCAATGCCAACGCAGCTTTTGCCTCTTGAGCGCTCAATAACGGCACTTTGTCGATGGGTTGTTCGGTATCGGCAAGTACCCGAGCGCTCAGCTGAGCATAACTGTGGGCCAACTCTGCGATACGGGCTTGTGCAAACAGCGCCTTGTTAAATTCCCACTCAATCACCAAACGCTCGCCATCGTCAAAGATGTTCAGGGTCAAATCGAACTTGGCGGTTTGATTGGGCAGCTCAACATAATCGACATCGACCTGTCCGAGGTTCAATTCGCTTGGCGCATTGTTGTGCAGCACAAAGAAAATTTGAAACAGTGGGCCAAAGGCGGTGTGACGCTCCACTTTGAGCCTTTCGACCAAGGTTTCAAACGGCAGTGACTGATGACCGAAGGCATCTAAGATATCACTGGCATTTTGCGCCAAAAGCTGGCTAAAGCTGACCCCTTCGGTCAATTCGGTGCGCAGCACTATGGTATTGATAAAACAGCCAATCACGTCCTCAAGCTGAGTATTTGAACGGTTGGCAACTGGGGTGCCCATCAAAATGTCCTGGCTGTTGGAGTAACGGCCAAGCAATAAGGCAAATAGGGTTTGCAGCAACATAAACAGGCTGACATTGTGCTGCACGGCGCATTGACGCAACATCACAGCCAACTCGCTGTCGAGTTCTTGGCGATAAACCTCACCGACAAACTGCTGATGCAGCGGCCGTGGGAAATCCAGCGCCAAGTCGTGACACAAAGGCGCATCGGCCAGACGTTGCTGCCAGAATTTAAGCATCGCCGCACATTCTGGCTCGCTTGGCGATAACTGCTTAGCTTGCCACTGGCTGTAATCACGGTATTGCACCTGTGGCATCAGACGCACAGGCGCAATATCGCCCGCCGCCGGGCCAACCGCCGCCTGATAATAATGACTGATGCCTTTGGCCAAAATACTGACCGACCAACCATCGGCGGCAATATGGTGCAAGCACACATGCAGCAAATGCAGCTCATCTGACAATTGAATCAGTACAACACGAATAGGACAATCCCGCGCCAAGTCAAAACGCCCGGTGGCGGCCTGACGCAATAGCTCATCGGTTTTTGCCTGTTGCTCGGTCGCGGTTAAATCACTCAAATCGATTTGTGCAACAATACCTTGAGGCTCGGCCAAGACATGCTGTAAAACCTGTCTGCCTTGTTCAACATAGACTGTACGCAGCACTTGATGGTCGGCAACAACGGCCATTATGGCATCGCTTAGGGCCTGCGTATTGAGCGCGCCTGCGAGCTTGTAGGTCGAGTAGATATGATAGGCGCCGCCATCGTCTTGATTGAGTTTATCCAAAAGCCAAATGCGGTTTTGCTGGGCTGAGGTCACTATATCCTGCTCTTTTGGCATGACGGCAATGGCGTTGTGGCTGCCTTCATTGATGGTGGCGTCTTTAACCAAAGATGCCAGCATCGCCAGACTTGGCTGAGCAAAAAAGCGTTTGAGCGGGATTTTGCGGTTAAACTTGGCTTCGATTTCGGCCAATAATTTCAGCGCCAGCAGTGAGTTACCGCCGGATTTAAAGAAATCATCGGTCAAAGATAAACGCTCTAACGGCAGACCCAATACCTTGGCCGCCAAACCCAATACCACCCATTCGTTGGCGCTGGCCGCTTCAGTTTGAGCGTGTGGCTTTATCGCCTCGCTTGTCAGCATAGCCGCTAACTGTTTGCTATCGACCTTGCCGTTAGCGGTCAAAGGCATGGCTTCTATCACCAGCAACTGCGCCGGTAACATGTGCCGTGGCAACTGCTGGGCGAGTTCATTTAACAGCTCAGCTTCATCGCGCTCACTGCAAACAAACGCCAACAAGCGCTTATGGCCTTGATGATTATCGACAATTACCGCCGCTTGGTGCACGCCATTTAGACGGCCTATGGCCTGCTCAACTTCGGCAGGCTCAATGCGATAGCCGCTGATCTTAACCTGTGCGTCGTTTCTGCCGCAAAAACGCAATAGCCCCTGCTCATCGACTCGGGCCAAATCGCCACTGCGGTAATAGCGGCCTTGAGCGCCCATCTGTACAAATGCCTCGGCATCGGCTTTAGGGTTGTTGTGATAGCCCAACGCCACGTTTGGCCCGCCAATATAAAGCTCGCCAATAGCCCCCTGTGGTACAGGCTGTTGTTTGCTGTCGAGCAGTAAAAGCTCAGTGAACTCAACCGCGCGGCCAATCGGCACGCCGCCATAACGATAATCGCGGTTGGCGACCTCGAAGGCGCTACAGATCACCGTAGTCTCCGTAGGGCCATAAGTGTTAAATAGCGTAATGGCTTTATCGCCAAGGGCGTCAAACCACTGGTTAAGCGCAGCTGGCGCCATCGCCTCGCCGCCCAAAATCAAGCGCTTAAGCGGCGTATTGTGTAATTGCTCAGTTAGGCTCGCGGCGCTACAGAGCTGATGCCAGTATGCCGTTGGCAAACTAACGCTGTCGATATCATGCTGCGCGAGTAACTGCCAAAAATCTTCGCCACTGGGAAGCAAGCTATCGTCTTTCACCACCAAGGTGCCGCCTAAGAGTAAGGTCAGGCTCAATTCTTCGATAAAAATATCAAAGGCGGTTGAGCTCATTTGCAGCAAACGCGCCGGGCCTTCAATGCCATAAAGGGTTTTGGCCGACAGATAATAGGCATACCAGTTTTGCTGAGAGATACACACCCCTTTAGGTAAACCGGTAGAACCTGAGGTGTAGATCAAATATGCCGGGCTATCTGGCACAATCTCAACTTGTGCAAAATCCACGCTGGCAGCCGAATCAATAAGCTCATCGACCTTGTGGCTCTTAATATCATGATGATTTAACGCCTGTTGCCCAGACTCATCACACAGCGCCATCACTGCGGTGCTATCGCTAAGCATGTAAGACAGACGCTCTTTAGGATAGTTAGGGTCAAGTAATACCGCCGCGCCACCTGCGCTTAACACCGCCATAAAGGCCTGTGGTATCAGGCTAACGTCGTTAAAACACAGCGCAACATAATCGCCCGGTTTTACCCCGGCTAGGCTCAGTGCCTGACTCATGGCCGTGACCTTAACAGCCAACTGACCATAGCTGATATTGCCGCCGGAGGTTTCTATGGCATGAGCATCTGGCATCTGGGCTGCAACGTCAAAGAACAACTGATGAACAGGCGTCGAAGACAAGCCACTAAAGTCTTTGTTGCTGCCACTTAATGGCGGCAGCTCTGCGCCAAACATGTCTAAGCTCGCTATACGGCCATTGGGGTTACTGACGATGGCCTGTAGCAGCTGATTGAACTGGCGCGCAATGCGTTCAACACGCTGATGGCAGAACAGCGAGCGGTCATAAATCCAGTCAACCACCAAGCCCTCATCTTGTTCACTGTGCGCTTTGCGTACCGCGATTTCCAAGTCAAACTTGCTGCCTGCCACCTCAGCGCGAGGTTGTGGCGTTAATTTAAGGCCGGGGATAACCATCTCGCCTTTGGCCGAGGTATCCATGCTAAAGAGGATCTGCACCAAGCGGCCATGTTCAAGGGTTTGCTCAATGCCAAGCCCATCGACGATTTGCTCAAGCAGCACGTCTTGATGTTGTTGGGCGTCTAAATGCACGCTTCTTAGGGCTGTTAGATAATCATCGAGCAGGTCAAAGTCGGTACTATTACGCAGCACCAAAGTATTGACGAAAAAACCCACCAAAGGCTCCAGCTCGACCCGAGTTCTGTTGGCCGTTGGCGTGCCAATCACCATATCGCTGCTAGCACTGTGACGACTGAGCAATAGCGCCAAGGCGCCATGAAGCAACATAAAGGTCGTCAACCCTTTATCTTTGGCCACCGCTGCAACCGCCAAATGCAATTGACTTGGGATATCCAAACTCACCACTTGTGCCTGTCCGTCACTCTCCCCTCTAGGGAAGTCGGTGACTAGGCTATGTATGGTTGGCGCATCTTTTAGCGTTTCAAGCCAATGCGCTAACTGGGCTTTGAACTTATCTTGGCTGAGATGACGTCTTTGCCATAGGGCATAATCGGCATATTGCACACTCAGCGGCTTTAATTCAGGGGCAACACCTTGACTTAGGGCCTGATAAAGATGAACAAACTCATTGACCAAAATGCCAAGAGACCAGCCATCGGCGGCGATATGATGAACGCTCAATACCAAAGTGCCAAAGTGGCTGTCGCGCCTGATAAAACTGGCTCTTAACATCAAACCTTCGGCCAAGTCGAAGGCGTTGTTTTGCTCTGCTATAAGCTGACGCTTCACTTCATCGGCAAATTCGCCGGCGGTAGATTCAACTACCGCCAACTGAAAATCAAACCGCGCTTGCGGCTGTTGTTTTGGCTCGCCGTCGATTTCAACAAAACCGGTTCTAAGGGGCTCATGGCGGCGAATAAGTTCGATAAAGGCTCTTTCTGCCAGCCAAAGGTCGAGCGGTCCTGCGACATCGATGGCCGAGGTCATATTGAAATTGGCCGAGCCTTGTTGCAGCTTATCGACCAGCCACAAGCGCTGCTGGGCAAAAGACAATGGCAGCGGCTGATTGTCGCGCTCGATGGCAATAATGCTGTCATCGTCAACGGCTTGTTCGGCAAGCAACTTCATCAGCGCCGGCTTGTTGGCTTTTAATAGCTCAAACAGTTCATCTGGCACGTCATCGTCGAACATCACATCTAACGCACCGTCATTAAGCGCCAGTTCCACATGATACTTTTCGCACATATGTAGTACGTGATTAAGCGATTCACTTGCATCATCTAGCTCAGGCTGCTCAAAAACAATAAATTCCAGCGCGCCGTTGGCCGAGTTGATCACCCCGCTGTTTTTCTCCAGTGTCATACCCCGCACAAACGCGCCGCAATACTGGTTTTCGAAATCAAATACGCCCCACACCATTTGGTGCGGCACAACGCCAGCGCCCGGACGACACGCCATGACACTATCAGGCGCACAATACTGCTGCACCATCCATTCAGGCTCGGTGATCACCCGCTCGCTCAAAGCCTGCCACTCGTCCGTGGTCATATTACAACCGATGTAAACATCGGTGCCTTGGGCGGACTGGGCTTTTTTCAACACCAAATGGAGTTGATGGTCTGTTAACAACTGACGCATCGGCATCGCTTCGCCCTGATAAACCACCGGCTTGTCACCTAATCGGCTAGACCAAGGCACATGGTTTTCAATCAGCAGCAATTGCTCTGGGGTAAAAATCGAACGCAACATCGGCTCATGAAGCAAGGTCAACAGGTGCTTGTTGCCAATGAGCGTATGCAGCGGGCTGTCGGGAAAAACAATGTGGTTTTTCAGCGCCGTGGCGACAAACTTCAGGTAAATCGGCCGTGGAATGTCCATTCCCGGCGGCAACGGCAACATCACCGCGTCAATCGGCTCGCCGTTAAAGGTTATCCCGCCGAGGTTGTCACCGTCGAAGCGAACCTGTGAAAAATCTTTACAAAATAACAACTTACCTTGTGGCAATGAGGCTGGTTTACAGCGTTCATAAACACTTTGCAGCGCCTGTTCAAGGCTCTCATACTCACGGCCGTTGACCGACTCGAAATAGCTGGCACATAAGATATTACCCACCGCGTCCGCTTTGCCTTGACGGGCAATGCCACGACCGACGGCAGCCAACATACCGGCCATCACATCGCGGTATTTGAGCTGCATTTGTTTGGTCAACGGCTCGTTGTCGAGCTGCTGCGAATACAAAGATGCCACCCAATCGTGCTGCCAACCGCCGATGGTCGTCCCCGCGTTAACCTCAAGCAATTTAAAGCAATCGTCGGTAAACACCAGGTCGTGACGGAAGATCAGCTCTTTAAAATCCAGCTTGGCTTCATTCACCAAGTCCAAAATAAACGCAGGCACGTTGAGATAGTCGGCAAAGGCAACACTGTCTTTTTGAAAATAATGGCCTATGGCGCTGAACATCAAATGGGGCAGCTGCTTTAAGAAATCATCGAAGCTATCTATCAGCTTTTGATCAATCACCACCGGCCAATCGGCCACTTGGTACTCATATTGGCGCATAAACGACACAACACCGCTCTGGTCAAAGTTGACCTTACGAGCCTGCAAGTCACGATGTTGTTGCAAATGGTCGTTGAGCGCACGAAAACTGCGGGAATAAAACAGACCGTCTGACACTTTAGAGCTGTGAGGCGCCATTAAATCGATACTCTCTTTTTGCGGGTGGTGCCGGTACTATTGCCAGAGACCTTACCGACCAAGCGCTGCTGGTCGATTAAGCGGGCAATGCTGACAAGACGGGCGTCATCAAACACCCGGCGATAGTTGAGCCTGACACGATAAATTTGTTCAATTCGGGTAATAAACTGGGTCACCAATAACGAATGACCGCCGATATCGAAGAAGTTATCTTCACGGGAGATATCCGCTCGGCCAAGTAACTGCTGCCATAGCTGATGAACTTGGCGCTCGACATCTGTACTGGGCGCGACAATCTCTCTGTCGTTATCGGTTTGCGCCAACGCCAATAAGGCGCGGGTGTCTATTTTGCCATTTTTATTCAGCGGCATTTGCGCGATGGTCTTAATCGCATCGGGCAACAAAAACGCCGCCAACTGCTTGCGTAGTGCATCCATAACCCTAGCGTTATCAAGCGCGTCTGCCACCACAAAGGCAAACAGACGCTTACCGTCAAATACCACCTTGGCCTGGGTGATGGCCATCTCGGTTAATTTCAGCAGCGCATTTTCGATTTGCGCAGGTTCAATACGATAGCCGCGACGTTTAAATTGACTGTCTCGTCTGCCGACAAAAGCAATGGTGCCATCTGCCATCACTCGGCCTAAATCGCCACTGAGATATAGCTTTGCTTGTGCCGCCCAAGGGTTGGCAACGAATTTTTGCTCACTTAGGCGTTCGTCGTTAAAGTAGCCCTGTGGCATAAAACGGGCGCTAAAGGCGATTTGACCAACCTCACCTTCGCCACATATAGTCATGTTGTCATTGAGCACCAACAGCTGCACATCGGCAACACCCTGTGCGCTCAAATCGGCGTGCGCTTGCGGCGCATCGGGTAAGTGACATGCGCCTATACCAAGGGCACGGCCGGTTTCGGTGGCGCCGTAAAGGTTGACCAGTTGCGCCTTTGGCGCCAACTGGTGGGCCAAGTTCAATACCTCAGCGCTCAGCGGCTCACCACCAAACATCACAGTGGTCATACTAAACACCGGCGCCAACTGCCCGGCAAACAAGAACTGCGCTAAGCTCGGGGTCAAATTGACACAGTTGATCTGCTGTTGATTAAGCCAAGTATGCGCATCTCCCGGCATCATCGCCTGCTCATCAGGCACATAAATCGCCGCCCCGATGGCCAAAGGCAAAAAGATGTCTCTTAATAACGGGTCATGGGTCAAGCCACTCATCATGGCAAAGCGGCTATTGCCGTCAAACCCAAAACGCTCGGCAGTCGCGCCAGCATAGGCGTTGAGGCTGGCGTGGGTGCCAAGCACCGCCTTTGGCGTGCCATCGCTGCCGGAGGTAAAGGCCAAGTAGGCGCCCTCGTCCGCGACGACGTTGTGCGCTTCAAACTCAAGGTGCTGGGCAAACGAACGTTCATATTGAAAAGTGGTAATATGACCAAGGACTTTTGGCGCCATACGGCCAAAGCGAATTTGGCACACCGGCTGACACAGCCTTACTTGCTCACCGAGCATGGTTGCGGTGAGCTTGTCATCGACCATAACAAATCGAGCAGCGGCTTTAAGCACCGCCAACATGGCCACAACCACACCGGCGCAGCGATTGGCTTCGATGGCCACCACTTGACCCGGCATTACGCCTTTTTGCACCAACAGTGCCGCTAGCGTATTGGACTGAGCATCAAGTTCGCCGTAACTCAAACTCACCTGCTTATCGACAACAGCCGGTTGCTCGCTATAGCGTGCAAAATCGGCGTAAACCGGGCCGCGCCAAGTTGGCGCCTCGGCACAGCCAAGCTGAGCGATGGTGCGCTGAGCCTGAGCGCCGTCATCAAGACGGTAATCTTGCCAATTGGCGCTGCTGTTGCGACTAACTTCAAGCAGCAACCGCTTGATACTTAGGGCAATGTGTTCTATTTCCTGCAGGTCAAATCGGCCATTGTCGAATTGACAGGTCAAGGCCAAGCCATTGTCATGGTGCTTAACATAAAACGACAGGCCAAACTTGGCCTCTATTTGCGGCTCGACATCAAACTCGGCGCTAAAGAAATCATTGTTAAGACTACTGCCCGGTAGCGACAAATAGTTGAAAAAGACGTTAAACAGCGCCGCTGCACTCAAACCTGCACTGTGTGCAATGGTTTCACTGGGCAAGTCCTGATGGGCCAGCACCTGCTCGATATTGCGCGTTTGTGCCCGCAAAACTTGGGCAAAGCTCTGCTGCGCCTGTAAACGAACCCGTAGCGGCAAGTTGTTGACAAAGTTGCCCACCAGTTTTTCACAGCCACCAAGATGACGACCGGCGCTGGCGATCCCCATGTTGAAATCGACCATGCCACTGCGCCTTGCCAGTACCAAACCGGCGGCACTGACCAACACGCTAAAGAGCGTGCTGTGGTGGCGCTTAGCCAAAGCATCAAGCGCGCTCAAAAGTTCAGGCGCCAACCACGCATTGATATCAAGGCGTTTTGACATAAAGCGCTTATCCTGCGAAACGGCACGACCTAAGTTCAGCAGTTGGCAATCATCGAGATAGTGCTGCCAAAAGTCCTTTTGTACCTTGGCACTTTGACTTGTTTCAAAGCGCTGTTGCCAGCGGGCATAATCGAGGTAGCTCGGCGCGTTGGCGCTTAACCCCACTTGATCATCTAGCCCCAGCTTGAGTACACAGGCTTGATAACACTGAATAAAATCATTGACGAACAGCGACACGCTCCAGCCGTCAAACACCAAATGGTGAAAGCTAAAGTGCAAACGCCACATAAACGGCGAGAGCTTCACTACCAGTGCCGACATCAAAGGCGCCTGATTGAGGTCGAATACTTGCTTGGCATGGCGCTCAACGGCCTGCGCCGCGCGAGCAAGTTGCGCGGTAGAATCGACTTCGCTTAAGTCGTCAAACTGTAACGGGCAACTTTGTGCGGGCATAACGACCTGTACCGGCGCACCATCGACCATATCGACCCGGGTGCGTAATGCCTGATGACGCTCAATTAGCTTATCTAACGTGTCGCGAATGGCTTTAAGCGACACCTGTCCTTCCATTTTTATGCCACCGGCGATATGGTTTTCACTGCTACCGGCTTTGAGTTGTTCTACCAGCCACACCCGCATTTGCGATGCCGACAACGGCCCAATATGTTGTTCATCGCTCACGGTAATATCATAATCGGGATTGTTGCCGCCGCGCCCGTCGAGATAGGCGGCCAACTCAGCGATGGTCGGATGATTCAGCAGCTCTTTTGGCGTCAACTGTAGATCAAAACGCTCAGCGGCGCCGTGCACCAGTTGTGCCAGCAACAAGGAGTTACCGCCAAGTTCAAAGAAGTTATCTTCAATGCCAAAATCGTCAACCGCCAACAGCGCCGTCCATAGACGATAGAGCTGTTGCTCGGTGGTACTGCTCGGCGCAGTACCTGCAACCCGGCGCTCTGGCGCCAGTGCCGCTAGGGCTTTTTTATCGACCTTATCATTGCTCAGCATCGGCAGTTTAGCTAAAAAGACAATACTGGCAGGCACCATAAAATCAGGCAATTGCGCTTTCAAGGCTTGTTTGAGCGCTCTACTGCGCTGGTTTTGTTCGTGCAGTTGCTCATCGTTTTGCCCCTGAACGCAGTGGTATTTATCTTCACATACCACAAACGCGGCCAAATGCTTGTTTGCCCCCTCGCCTTTAACCAAGACCACCGCCTCTTGCACCAGAGGCTCGGCTTTTAGCAAGTTGGCCACTTCACCCGGCTCAACCCTAAAACCACGGATTTTAACCTGATCGTCTGCGCGGCCAACAAATACCAGCTGCCGGTTTTGATCCCAGCGCACCAAATCACCGCTGCGATATAGGCGTTTATGAGGATGCTCAAATGGGTTATCGATAAAGCGCTCGGCAGTCAGTTGTGGCTGCTGTATATAGCCGTTGGTGACGCCATCGCCACCGATATATAGTTCGCCGCAAACGCCCGGCGGGCTTAACTGCCTTTGACTGTCCAATACCCAAAGGCTGGTGTTGGCAACGGCGGTGCCGATAGGTGTTACCGCATCGGCATCCGGGCGCGTATCGGCACCAACAACATATAAGCTACTACAAACCGTCGTCTCTGATGGGCCGTAACCATTGATGATGGTTGCCCCTTCAAGCCCTTGATTGAGATCCCACAGCAATTGATGGGCAATTGGCTCAACACCGACCAACAGGCGCTTTAACGCAAAGGGTGATTGTCTCAGTTGCGTTAACAGCTCAGGCAGAACAAACGCCGGTAAAAAGGTGCTGTGAATGCGATATTCACTGAGCCACTGTAACAAAGGCTGAGGCAAGGCGCGGATCGCTTGCGGCACGATATGCAAAGTGGCGCCAAAACACAGCGCCGAGAAAATTTCATAAACCGCGACGTCAAAGCCGAAGTTGGCCCAAACCGCACCATTGTCGCCTGCAGCCAGTGGCCGTTTACGATGAAAATCATACAATAGGTTAATCAAGCCCTGATGATGACACATCACCCCTTTGGGTTTACCGGTCGAGCCTGAAGTATAAATCAAATAGGCGTTTTGTAACCCTGTGCTTTGTCGCTGACATTCGGTGTTTTGGGCACCTGCGCCATAGCTTAATTCGTCTAATGCCAACACCACACAACCGGCTTCAATCGGCGCGCTTGATTGCAAAGCTTTGGTGCTTAAGATCAAGCGACAATCGGCGTCTTTGACCATGTAGCCTAAGCGATCGGATGGGTTTTGAGGATCCATCACCATAAACGTCATACCGGCTTGTAATACCCCAAGCATCGCAACGATGGTATCGATAGAGCGCTCGGTATAAATCCCGATAACCTGATTGTGTTCAAGGCCCTTGTTGCCGATAAGCGTCGCCAGCGTACCTGCAAGCTGCGCCAATTCGCCGTAGCTTATCTGCCCTTCAGTTGAGACCACGGCAAGCTGCTCGGCGTGTTGTTTGGCTTGCTGGGTAAAAAGCTGATCAATGGTGGTGGCAGGACAATCAAGCAAAGGCCCATTGATGCGTTCAAGCTCTGATTGATATTGCGTGGCATCGAGTAAGGCGATTTCTGCCATGGCCAACGCTTGGCCTTTTACGAGCTGAGCGAGCACATGGTTGAATTGGCTTTGCAGCGACTCGATGGTTTGCGCGTCAAACAACTTGGCATTGTACTGCCAGCCGATAGTCAACTTGCCCTCGGCATCGCCCACCAGCAAATTCAAGTCATACTTGGCTTGGCTTTGATTGAGTTCGCGGCGGCTAAGTGTCGCCTGTCCTAAAGAAAACGCGTTTTTTAACTTGGGTTGTTCGGCAATCGCAATTTGAAACAACGGCGCATAGGCGTTGCTGCGCGGTACACCTGAAAGCTCAACCAAACGCTCAAAAGGCACCGACTGATTTAACTGGGCGTCGATATGGGTTTGTCTGATATGACTGAGATACTGATCAAGGCGGTCAAACTGAGTTTGGCAACGCAGCACCAAGGCATTGACAAAAAAACCAACCAGATGGGCCATTTTTTCATCCAAACGGTTGGCGACAAAAGTGCCAATGACCATATCGTTGGTGTTGCTGTTGCGGGCAAGCACGAGATTCAATATGCCGTGCACCAACATAAACGGTGTCATGCGATGCGCTTTTGCCAGCTCACTCAACCCTTGATAGGTCTGTGGCGCCACTTCAGTGTCGATTTGCGCCAATTGCGATTGACCATCGGCGCAGCGAGGATAATCGACATCGAGACTGTGCAGCACGGGAATGCCTTCTAACTGACCACGCCAATAATCAAGCTGAGCGCTGTGACGACTGCTTTGTAGCGCCTCTCGTTGCCAGCAGGCGTAGTCGGCATATTGCAAAGGCAATGACGGCAACTGGGCCGCACGCGCTTGGGACAACGCCTGATACAGCTCAACCAATTCATTGACGATAACCTCGACAGACCAACCGTCGGCAGCAATGTGATGGAGATTAACCATCAGCACGCCTTGTGTTGGCGCCAGCTTGGCAAAGCACAGTTTAAGCATCACATCTCGTTGTAAATCAAAGCGGCTGTCGGCAAAACGCTTAAGTGCCAGTTGCAACTGCTGATGCTGGCTGGACGGTTCAAGGGCTTGATAATCAAGCACCAACACATGGACAGGCGCCGGTTTTTCGATGTTTTGCCGCACGCTTTGGCGCTCACCGGCATAATCAAACTGGGCGCTGTGGTAGGTGGTGCGCAAGACTTCATGACGTTCAACAATGGTTTCAAACGCCTGTTGTAGCAACGGGATATCAAGTACGCCTGCGACATCAAAGGCGGCAACCATATTGTAGGCACCGGCGTCGGCACCTTGTTGATGCAAATGCCACAAGCTTTGCTGCGCAAACGACAACGCGATCGGCTCGTCGTTGTGATGATAGCTACCCACGGCAATGTGCTGCTCGCTGCCATGGCCACGGCGTTTGTCAATCACCTCGGCCATTGCCGCTAGGCTGGTCATATGAAACACATCTTCAAGCAGTAAGTCGGCACTAAAGCTTTCATTGACCCGAGTGAGCAGCCTTACCGCCTGCAACGAATGTCCACCGAGTTTAAAAAAGTGAGCGTCTGCGCCAATGCTCTGTAACGGTATCGACAGCAAGTCAGCCCAAAGCAGGGCCAACTGTTGTTCGGTCTCACTGTGCAGCGGTTTGACCTGCTCGCTTGTTACCTGAGTTGCGCCTAAGGCCTTTTTGTCGATTTTGCCGCTTAAGGTCATCGGCAAGGCATCAAGCACGGTAATGGCCCCCGGCACCATATAATGAGGCACCTTTTGCTGAAGATGGGCCAAAAGCGAATGAATATCGATTGTGCCTTGCTCGTCGGCAACCACAAAGCCGTTAAGCCTATCATTTGTGGCCTCACCTTGTAGCGCAACCACGGCCGCCTGCTTGACGCCATCACATTCACACAACAGGCTTTCTATCTCGCCCAACTCAACCCGAAACCCTCTGATCTTGACCTGTTGGTCGTTACGGCCGATATAGGCGAGTTCGCCGTTATCAAGCCTGCGCACCAAATCACCGGTCTTATAGACTTTGTATGGATTCTCAGGATTAAACGGGTCGTCGATAAAACGCTCGGCGGTCAATTCAGCTGCGTCGCAATAGCCGCGTGCCACACCGGCACCGGTCAGATACAGTTCACCGACCATCCCCTCGGGTTGTAACTGGCCGCCTTCAGATACCACATAGGCAAAAGAACCGCCGACTGGCTGGCCTATGGTCGGGGTATTGCGACAAGGCTCATCGAACGCTTTAAACGTGGAATAGACGGTATCCTCAGAAGGGCCATAGAGGTTGTATACCTTGGCGACACTCGGCAAAGCCAACAGCTGATTGACCAAGGTGCGGCTTAACGGCTCACCGGCGAGGGCAATGGTGCGTGCACTGCTTGGCAAACATTGCTGCTCCAACATCAAGGCCGCAGCCGAGGGCACGGTATTGATAAAGCTCGGTTCGAGTGCCCGTTGGGTTAACTCTAAGATATCGCTCACCACCAGGCATTGCCCGCCAACACATAGCGGCGCAAACATTTCAAATACGGAAATATCGAAGTTGAGCGAGGTGCTAAAGAGCATTTTAGCCAAAGCAGTTTCATCAAAAGTTGCAACGGCCCACTGCAACAAAGCATCGACATTGCCCCTTGTCACCTCGACCCCTTTAGGTTTGCCGGTCGAGCCTGAGGTATAGATGACATACATCAGATCATTTGGGCTGGTGTGAGGATGAGCGATATTGCTCTGCTCTTGTGGCTGTAGCGGCTGTTCAAGCAAGGTATCGATACGGTAGGCATTATCGCTTTGAATAAAATCAGGCAGCGTCTGGTCGCACAAAATCGCGCCTAGACTGCTGTTGTCTACCATATAGCTCAAACGGGCCTGCGGGTAACTCTTATCAAGCGGCACGTAGGCACCACCAGCCTTTGCGATGCCCAGTACGGCGACCAAGGTCGCGATAGAACGGTCGAGATAAATGCCAACCTTAACACCCGGTCCGACGCCTTTGGCGATCAGGTAACCGGCGAGACGATTGGCTTTGGCATTGAGTTGTTGGTAACTCACCTCGCCCTTGCCGTCTTGCGCTGCGAGGGCTTGACCAAATCGCTCCACCGTATGCTCAAAACGCTGCATGACACTTGGCTTGGCTGGCTGTGGTGCTGGCCATTGGCTCAACGCCGCCATTTGCTTGTGTGGCAGGCGCTGATATTGTGACGGCGCCAGTTCAGGATTAGCCAGCACCTGCGCCAGTAACGCCATCAAGCGCTCACTGAGCTGTTGCGCTTGGGCCTTGCTAAAGCAGGCCAAAGAGTAGTCGATTTGCCACTGGGCGGTGCCGCTTTTTGGGTAGGCCCAAAGGTTAAACTTGAGCGGCTGCGGTTCATGATTGTGGCTTAAATACACCAAAGCGCCGGTAGTACCGGCGAAATCAAGCTCGGCGTTAACCGCCAAGTAGTTAAAAGTCACGTCAAAGGGAGGTCCCATATCGGCGCTACGCTCAAGGGCGGCATTGATATGCCCTATCGGAAGTCGCTGATGTCTTAACGCTTGTTTTTGTTGTCTCGCCAATGCCTGTATCCAGCTCGCAAAGCTAGTGGCTTGTGTACAATCAACCACCATCGGATTGATGCCGGAAAAGACCCCCAGCATGGTTCTCTCACTGCGCTTACGGCGATTGTGCACCGGCAGGCCGACACGGACACTTGGCGTTTCATACATCAGATGACAATAGAGGCTGACCAAGGCGAGATAAAAATGGGCAGCGCTACAGTGAAGATCACGGCACAACTGATTGATGCGCTCACAGCTCTCGCGACTTAATTCAACCACCAAACGCTCGCTGCGCCCTTGCGCTGCAATGGCATCAAAGGCGTCAATTAGCCCCGCGCGGTCTAAGTCCGGCTGAGCCAGCCAAAAGGCTTTGTCGGCTTGGTATTTGTCCGATTGCACATAGGCATCGTCTTGCCAAGCTACCGCCGACCATTGGCGCTCAATGCCGTCTTCAAGCTCAGCGCCATTATACAACAGGCTCAAGCGCTCGGATAAATTGGAAAACCCCCAGCCATCGAGCATCAGGTGATGGGCCAACACCACATAGCGAAAGCGCTGCTCAGGCAATTGCAGCAACGCCGCCTCAAACAATTCGGCGTCTTCTACTGTCATCGCCGTTTCGAACTTTTGTTGTAACCAAAGGTCGGCCGCTTGTTCGGCGTTAGCGTCACTGGAAAAATCGATCAGCGGCAGCTCAGCGGTTCTTTCTTGTGTTACATATTGAACCACTTGTTCATTCGAGCGATGAATGCGAATGCCGAAAGCCTGCTCATTTTGTACCAGCTGGGCATGGGCCTGTTGCAGCCTTTTTACCTCAATCTGTGTTAAATCTATGTAGCCGCCGACGTTGTACAGGGGATTATTTGGACGCCTGATCTGGTCAAAAAAGATATCTTGTTGCGCCAAAGTCAGGGGAAAATTGTCAGTGAGCTGATGCATACTTTATGTTTTATCCCCGTCAAATTCTTTTGAAAAACTTTGTTCTACGACAAGTTGGGCAATTGGGTCTTTGCCGTAACCAAGATACATGGTTAAACTAACAAAAACGGACCCAATACAGCTATGACATATGCGACAAAAAAGTATAACAGCTGCGACATTTTCTGCTCAACAAAGCGTCACAATAAATTTTATACTTTTATTTCAATGGGTTACAAATTCTAAAAATAAGAACCCGATAAAAACACAGGTCGAAGACTCGCACCTCACAATTCGGTGATTTCGATACAAAAAACGTAAGCAAAAGGTTAGTAAAATGAAAAAAGAAAGAAGTCAAATGTTTCAAAACGATTTTTTTTCTGCCATTTATCACGATTTTCTCGCGGTAGATGCACAAAAAAAGCGTATCGATGCCGACGTGTTTAAACCTTATCGCGAGATGTTCAGCGACAACGAGAACTTCAATTCAAGAAGCGTTCGCACCTACCCCATGGTCATCAATAAAGCACAGCTGGCGGCAATTGAAGAAGCCTGTATGATGATACCCGGTATATGGGACATTGCCATTCGCAGCTTTGACTCGCCCGTTGCTTTTGGTGATTACACGCAATCTCCCGGAAAATTTCACACTGCCTATTTGCAATACCCTGCTGATCTCGATGCGCTGATGATGCGTCATGACTTCTTTTTCGAACAAGGCCAAGCCAAGCTATTAGAGATAAATGTCGGCTCCAGAATTGGTGGTTGGGACCATGACATGGTGGCGCAAGAAGTTGCTCAACATGCCGATGATGTGTTGCCCGGCATCAAAGATAAAATCTATAGCCGCTCTATCATCACCGCGTTTTTTATCTCGATGCTCAAGCCATTGGCAAAGCTGACAACGCCACAATCTCCCCAAATCAATATGATGATGTATACCATGGATGTGGAGTCGGCAGCACGGTTTCGCGAGCTGCTGCTTGAGCTCATTCGCCAAGTGCCGCAGCTTTCGCAGTTTGACATTATTTTAACCAAGGATGTCAAAGAAATGGCAATGGATGAGCAAGGCAATGTCAGCTGTCGAGGCGAGCCGGTGCACTTGGTTATGCTACCCGATGCCACACCCAGCAACCCGGCGATTGAGCCGCTTATGCGTGCCAGAGCCATGGGAAAAGTGGTGTTTGTCGATGACCCTATGTATCTCATGTTCGGCAACAAGGCGATTTTGGCCTTAGTTCATGAACCCCATGTACAACAAAAGCTGAGCAAAGAGCAGGCTGAATGGGTGCGCGCCCATGTGCCTTGGACAGTCAAAGCCAATGTGCCGACAGTGAATTATGAAGGTACTGACGTCGAACTTAAAACCCTGCTGAGACAACACCAGGATGACTTCGTATTGAAGTTGGTCAACGGCTTTTCTGGCGATGGCGTGTTCGTCGGTCGTTTTTGCGACAAACAACAGTGGCTTGAAGCCATTGAAGAATGCTGTAGCGAGCCCAATTGGATAGCGCAAAAATACAGTGGCTCCGACCCAATCCCCGCTCCAGACGAGCAAGGTGAAACGGTAGACTACACACCGGTGTGGGGTACCTTTGCCACCAACGAAACCTATGGCGGCGCTCAAATTCGCGCATTTAAAACGGCCAAAGGTGGCGGCGTGATCAACAGCTCCAAAGGGGCTGTTGAGTTTGTCGTATTTGAAGAACGTTAGAGCGCTAGGTCTTTAAGCGTTATGCAGCCATCGAAAGCCTGAGAGCTTTCGGTGGCTATCAAACCGCAGTAACGAGGCAATAGCCTCAATTTGTGGCTAAATATTCCGACGGCGAGCAGCCGTACTTTTCTTTAAAGCGTTTGGAAAAGTACGCGTGCGATGAAAAACCGCACGGCCCATACACCTCTTTAACCTTTTGCCCCTGCTCCAACATGCTTAGCGCTTGATTGAGGCGATAATTCATCAGGTATTGATTGGGCGTCATATCTAAGTGCTGTTTAACTTTTCTTTCCATCTGCCGCCTTGTCACATAAAGCGCATTGCTTATTTGCTCGGTGGTCAAATCGGCATCACTATAGTGCATTTCGATAAACGACAGATAGGCACTGATCAGCTTATCTTCCATTTGCAACTCTCGCTGACGACCGAACTGCTGAGTGTCTTTCGGACGCTTTTTGCTGTTGTTCAGTAATGTCAGCTGGTTGTTGACGCGAATAACCAACTCATTGGCCATAACAGGTTTGACGATATAGTCGTTGGCACCGAGTTGATAGCCCTTGAGCTTGCTGTCGTGATCCGCCTTGGCAGTTAACATGATCACTGGCAGATGCTGGGTCTTGGCATCACTTCGAACCGCTTTCAAAAAGTCAAATCCATTGTGTTCACCCAGCATAACATCACAAATAATAAGCGCTGGCGACTCACTTTGCGCAGCAGCAAAGCCCGCTTTGGCGTCGTTTATCACACTCACCTGATAGTATTGCGACAAAATTTGACGGTAAAACTCCGCCAGCTCCGGGTTATCCTCAACCAACAGCAGTTTTGCCCGCTCACTCTCGGCTAAGTGCTGCGGCAAGTCAGGCAGTTTTGCTTGCTCAGCCAGCGACTCGCCACGGCTTTTGATATCCGCAAGGGCAAATTGCACAATCACCTCTGTGCCCTGTCCCAACCGACTGTTGACCTCCCAGCTACCGCCAAGCTGCTGTACCGCGCTATCGACAATGGCCATGCCTAATCCCTGTCCTTGAATATTGCCGACATTATCCCCACGCACACGACGTTTGGCGATATGTTTAAGCACTTCATCGGCAATACCAATACCGCTGTCTTTACAGCAGATCAGCACAGAGTCCCCCGCTATGGTGATCTTGAGGTTGACCGCTCCGCACTCGGTATACTTAAAACTGTTCGACAACAGGTTGTCGAGAATATCTTCAAGCAGGTTTTCATTGGTATTAAGCCACACTTCATCATCAATGGCATAGCTAAATTCAAAGCGCTGCTTTTTCGCCAACGCCACATAGCGCTGGGCAATATCATTGAGTAGCTCGCAGACCTGCATCACCCGAGTCTTGGGCGCCGACAAGCCCTCACCCGAGGTCACCAGCTCGGTAAGGTGCACTAATCTATCAATGTTGCGATATTGCCTGTCGATATATTCGTTGAGCGGCAACGAGCCTGACTTAATCCCGTTGATATCGGCCAGCATCAGCTGAATAGGCGTGCGAGATTGATGAAACACATTCTCGACCAATTGCTCTTTATCTGCCATCAACGCCAACACCTGATGATTGGTTTTCTCAAGCTCGGCTGTGCGCGCTTTGACGCGGGCCTCTAGTTGATTGACTTGAGTTTGCAGCGCGCGGCTGCGCAGCTTGACCACCATCCACAGCGCCAAAGCCATAGACAACCCATACCCCAGCAGTGCCCACCAGCGTTTCCACAAGGGCTTGGCGATTGTAAAATCATAGCTGAGCACCGCACTTTGTTTGCCATCGGCCAGTGCCTGCACCTGTAGCTGATAATCGCCATCGCTAAGCCCGGTAAAATCGACTCGGCGATCGCTTTGATTGTTGTGCCACTCACTTTCGAGCCCCAGCAGACGATATTGATACTGGGTGGTATCTGGTCGTTTGGCAAATGGCACCGAAAATTCAAAACTCAAGCGCCTTAAGGGATAATCAAAATGTGCAGTGGCCTGCTTGGTGCCATCAATCGCAACCAGCTTGCTCGGCGCACCATTTTCGGCATTGGCGTCGCTTTTAAGGGTGCTGATCAGTAGCTTTGGTACACTGCTGCCGGACACCTCAACCGGCTCGAAGGCAAACACGCCATTGACTTCGGCAAAGGCAATTTGCCCATCGGGCCGCAGGCGCATCGAGTCGCGGCCAAACAGCAGGTTTAACTCGGCAAAGTTACCTTCACTTATTACGGTGCGAATAAAAGAACGGCTTAGGGGATCGAACACCTTCACCCCGCCAGACCAAGCGAGCCAGAATTGGCCAAAGCGATCTTCGGCGATGTTGTAAAATCCAACCCCCTTGGCCTTTTGGGTTTGGGTAAAAAAGCCATCGTTGGGCATGGCTTCAAGGCTGAGGTTCTGTCGATTGAAAAGATAGAGCGTATCAAAAGACAACACCCACAACTGGCCTTGGCTGTCTTCAAAAAAGCGTGCAACTCCGTTGGTGGGTATAAAGCGCATTTCACGGTTGCTGCTCAAGTCAATCACGCTAAAACCGATGTCGCTACCAATGAGCAGCCTGTTGTTGATCACTTTAACGCTGGTCGCCCATTTGTCCACCCGCAGTGGCGGCTCGCTTTCTTTGGTGAACGTGCGCTTGAGGTTGAGTTTGGCATCGACTTCAATCACCCCTCGGGTCGAGAGAAACCATAGATTGTCTTCATCGTCTTGATAGATGTCGCGGATCACGTCAATCCCTGCCACACCGGATAATGCCGAGGGCAAAAACGACGAAAACCCTTGTTGTCCCTGCTCTCGCCAATTAAGCCCTTTACTGGTACCCACCCACAAACGTCCTTGCCTATCGACCTCAATGACCGACACATTGTTGCCACTAAGCCGGTTGCGGCCCTGCTCGGCATAGGTATAGCGCGTATGCTTGCCGTTGCTGTCGATTTCAAACAATCCCAACCCGTAGGTGCCGACATATTGCTTACCGTCACCGCTATATTTGAGACTCCAGGCATTTTTCAGTTTGCTCAATTCACTGAGCTGCTTTAGTCGTGGTTTGAGCGGTTGCGCGTTATGCTGTTGTAGGCGAAAGCGATATATGCCACTGGTTGCCGCGACCAATATCTGGTCGTTCAAGCGATAAAGGTCACTGATGCTTTTGCTGCCGATGGCCTGCTCAAGGGCCGGTTCATCGAGCAGGCGCTTGACTTGACCACTACTTAGGTCATAGCTGTCAAGCCCGAGACCGGTCGCCAACCAAACCTCTGAGTCAGAGACGGCAACCGCCTTGTTTACCGCATTATCCGAAAGCGACTGCGGCTCAGTGTCCGAGTGTTGAAAATGACGCACGACACCGGCGTTGACATTAACATCATAAAAACCGTCAAAGCCGCTGACGATAACGCGCTCAGGCTGCACTTCGGTGAGCGCCCTAACATCCACATGGGGCAAGATGGCCTCGCCGAGGTCGATACTATCGACCTCGCTTTGCTCAAGCGCATCGAACGGCACCTGATACAGACCGACATTGGTGCCGATCAGCATACGTTTTGACGAAAGCGGCAAAATGGCAGTGCCTATCAACGACTTCTCATGTGGCTGTTGCTCACTGGCTAAATTAAATGTCTTAAATTTTGCGCTACGCTCGTCAAATACCGACAACCCCTGATCGCCCACCGCCACCACCGGACCATTGGGCAATTGCACCAGATCACGGATCAGGTGATGACTGAGCGCCTGCCCTTTAGGCAGCAGGTTTTTAAAGGTATGTAACTCGCTGGTTTGGCTATCGAACATCACCAAACTATAGATGCCGGTTGCCCAAATACGTTTTTTGTCGTCAATTAAAACATCATTGCCGACCAAGTTGCTGACGACGTCGTCAAAGCGATAGCCATCAAAACGCATCAGGGTCATTGAATCGACCGCCCAAATAAAGCCATCTTCGTCCATTGCCAGCTGATGCACCAAGGGTTTTGCTTGTTGCCGTTCATCCAATACCGGCTCAAAACTAAATTCAACTGCATTGACCAACGGGCAGAAAAAACAGCATAACCACACTGCCCACTTCACACTTTTATTCATATATACATAATTCAATTATCTGGACTGAGTTCTATCGACCTCACGGGCTCGATAGCGTGCACCACAAGCTGCGCGAAATAAACCAATATTTCACCCACACAAATGCAACATGCAGTATTACGACATGACCGAATGGCTTCCAGATGATGAGCAAGTGAATTTAAGCGGAGCGCTTTGCGCTTTTGATGGTCCGCCCCATTCCAGCATCGGAATGAAAAATCGCCCATTTTTACCGGGCTTAAATTGCTCGTGCGACGACTTCCACTGCATTTTGCACTTTAAGAGCACAGCGTTTAAACGATTATACGACGAATACGCCAAAATCGATTTCAGCGTCTGTCTCGGGCATCTTTAACCTATCGCCCTAAAGCACAGATCAGACAATAATTACTGAACTATTGCAAGATACAGATTGCAGGTTTTTTACCAAAGGGAGTCTTTTTTACAATGACTTAGCAACCTTCGGGCTGACAAGAGATCACCAATAAGGGAATTTCTTTATTGCTTAACTCTGTCTCTCTTTGCTAGTATTGTGTTCAAATTCGCTTTTGCCGAGCCGATAAACTAAAAAGCATATTACAAGAGACATCATCAAAATGCTGATAAAGCTGTCCATTTTCTATCTGTCATTACTAAAAAGCATTTCCCATCTGATCAATCGCCATATTGAACGACTCAATCAGTGGCTATTTTTCAAGTTGTTTGAACCAAGAGACAGCGACATCTATATTGTAACTCACGCCAAGTCTGGTACCACATTAACCCAAATGTTGCTGCACCAACTGCTCAATCAAGGCGGCGCAGACTTTGAGCACATTTACGAGGTCTCACCTTGGCTCGATGACATGAAGCGCAACCCAGCCAGTGCCAAGCGTCTAAACGCAATGCAAGGACCGCGTTTTTTTTAAAACCCACGCCGACTACAGCTTTATTCCGAAAAAGCTAAAAGGCCGTTTTATTTATGTCAGGCGCAACGGCATGGACGTCGCTCTGTCCACCTTTCATCACATCAGAAATTATGCTAACCCCGAATTGCAATGGCCAACCTTTATCGACTCGTTTTTAGATGGTTCACGCCAGCACTGTTGGTTTACTCACGTTAAAAACTGGCAAGACAATCCGCGAGGGCTGGCGGTCTTATATCTGAACTACGAAGAACTGACACAAAACATTGAATGCAGCTGTGAGAAGATAGCACAATTTCTACAGTTGGACTTGACGCCTGAGCACATTGCCAACGCTAAAAGCTATTGCAGTTTTGCCTATATGAAACAGCATCAACATAAGTTTGGTGAGCAGCCTCCTAAAACCAAACGGGTATACGACCAGTTTATTCGTGAAGGCAAAAGTAATAAAGGCAAGGAGGCATTTAGCCCACAGCAAAGGGCCAGATTTGAACGACTTGAGCAAAAATATCTAGGCGAGCGGCTGGGCGCTCACCCGATATGACGCCACTAGGCGTGGCTTAAATGCTCGTTGAGGTACTTGATCATATCGCCTAAGGCCTTATTGACCGCGTCGCTATCACTCCAATCAAGCCCCTTCCAATCAACGTTATCGACAATCTCGGTAATATTGCTTGTAAGTAGCATTTTAAGGGCATCAACCGACTCGATAGACTTAAAGCGAAAGCCCTTGGCCGGTTTTTTTACTGACTTGACACCGGTGATGCGCTCACTGATACGCTCGTTTATCTGCCTGCGATCATGCACATTGAGCACCTTTGAGTGATGTTCTTCACGATATTGCCGTTCCACTTCCAACACCAATTTCTTCATGCGAACAAAGGGCATGGTATTGCCGTTTTCATAGGCAGTTTGAACACAAGGATAGCGGGTCAAAACATTGTAATTGTCAAACGCGCCCATTGAGATCCCTAAGATATTGGCGGTTTCACGCACCGTATGAGACTTCAGGCCATTGCGTTTACGCACATTGTTCAACGATTCGATTTCAAACATGGCATCTTGAAAAGCCATCAACTTACCGTACTGGGGCAGTTCTTCACGGCTGGCATTTTCTTGAAACTGTTTGGTTTTTGGTAGGGCGGGCTTAGCATCGTAGACTTTGAAGTGGGCAACACCATTGATGCCGTTGGCGTAGACTAAGGCGAAGTAGCGCCTGTGACCGGTGAGAATTTGATAATCGCCGTCTAAATTGGGATAAAGGGTTGGCACTTGAATCAATTCAGACATCGACACGTTGGCGGCGAGTTCGATAATCGATTCGATTGACGCATTGGCCTTTTTCCACTGCTCGGTGCCGTAGGTAAAGCAATTGACTGCACACCCCTTGCCGATTAGGATCTGGTCTTCACATTCGTAAATGGCCATCAAATGCTTTTTGTTGAGCTTGCCTGACGCCAGTTGCATGGCATGTTGGTCAGACATCATGATCGCAGGAATAAACCGGGGATTTGTACTGTCTGGGACCACGCGATTAAGAAAAACCGATTTATACTCGTAAGGTTGTTCTTTCAAAAAATCGTCAGCATGTTTACTGTTCAAAACGACCGCCAACTCTTGCTCTAGTGAAACAGTGTTCATTTACATCTCGCCGCATAAGGTCTTCAGATACTTTTCTTTATTATACTCATACAATTACAATACGACAAAGCGTTGCATCGGAACAAAACCAAATCCTTCGCCTTATCAGCGGTATATAGACGCGTGCGAACTTCCTTTTGCAGCAACTTGAAGGTGCACTATGAACACCAAAACCCCCCAATCACCAAAGTTCATCCCTGAAACACCCAATATCACCCAGAATTAATGTAGGCCCACCATCACTTCTTCAGTTGGCTGTACCTCGTGGTTAACCTCAGAATCAAATCTCGACTGCTCTACCCCGGTCAATTGCGCCAGCTTTTCTTGCAGGAAATGCTCAAACGCAATATCCGGACAAATAAACACGCCATCGCTGCCACTGCTTCGCCCTAGGAGATAAGCTTCATCAAAGATCTCTTTGTAAATTTTCAACGCTTCATTACAAACTTTTGCCATTTTGTACCGCCCTAAATTATTTTTTTTAAACATGCAAATCCAACAAATTCCATTTAATCCTATCACCTGAAGTCTTCCCATATACCTTGCAAAACAAAGTCACTAACTTTCCGATTAATGGCATTTCGTCCCAATCGACTTTGCTGTGCTCAGGCCCCATATCAAACCGCGTTTCCATAAACAAAAATATTACATCGAAGCTTAAGGTTAACCCCACACTCGTTGTCACTTAATTTCGAGTGGACATTATATTTACCCGTTTAAAATGTTCTAAAACAATACCGCCAAAAATTGGCAATATACTGCCAGCGCAGTAAAACCGAGGATTTTTAGGACCAAACAGGAAAATTAGACACACATTTATAGGTATTAATGTCATTACAAAAACTAGGTCAACTATCCTAAGACCATAGTTTTAATAAGGTTAATTTTCCCTTTTAAATTATCAATCGAATGCTGAAACGACTGCCGATACACCCAGTGTACTCATCATGCTTGAAATTTGACGGAGATCTGCGCCTAGGTATTCTCATCAAGGCCATTTTCAGCACCCGGTCAATAACAAAACCACAACCAGAAAGACCACCGCAAATTACCGAAATAAAAACACTCGAAACAGTAAAAGTGGCAGGTTATTACCAACATCACGCAGCCTGTGTCAGTGCAACGTTCAATTGAGGGGGCGTAAATGAACATCTGAGCTTCGCCTAAGCCAAGCTCAGATTTAGGCTTTCGCCTCTTAGACTTTAATGATGACCTAAATTGATCATCTGACGTAGAAAGGGATCTGACTCGTTGTCGCCGACATCGGCATAGTCGGTGGCTTTATAGTCTCCCCACAGCCGATATTGGGCGTCAATAACCGCACGATTGTGGCTCTTTGCCATGAGTTGCCAGTGCTTGGTTTGTGCTTTTGTAGCAATAGTTAAAGATTGAACCAATTGTAATTGTGGTAACCACTTGAGCTGTACTTGAGCCCCCTTGTACAGACCTTGATAGGTTTCGAGTGTATCGCATAGGCTTGGTGTTGAGCTTTGCGGTTCGCTTGCGACTTTACGCAATGACCGCAACAAAGGCTGTGATATCAAGGTATATTTTGCGTGCCAGTCGATATCGAGCTCACTATTGAGCTCTTGTGATTGGTATTCAATGGCTTGTTGGTACTTGGCGTATGCCCGAGTTAAGTTAACCCGTTGGTTTTTTTGCTTAAACCAGATCTCAGTGATTTGCTGATGTTCAAATTGATGGGCCACTTGGGCACCATTACGCCATAAAATAAAATCGTTAATCTCACCTGTTTGGCCGTTAGACTCAGTTGTCACATGATATTGCGCTTTTATATGCTCAACATCACAAGGCTGTGCCATGGCATCGGTGGCAAGTAAAAATAACACTAAGATAGAAGATACTTTTTTAAACACTGCTTTTTCTCACAAAGTAACAAAGCACCGAGCGCTAAAGCCCGGTGCCAGAGTTTTAACAACAGATTAACTTAACCTGAGGTTTGCGTAAGGCGGGTCAATGCCCTTAAACTCATCGCTCCTTTTGAAAAGCGGGAGAGTGCTGATATTTTCTTCGATAACAATCCAAATTTGCGCCGCTTTAGTCGCCTAAAGCAAACCAATTTGGGGCAGTTAGCGATGA
>JBFHGJ010000053.1:0-38327 GCA_041583135.1 Alteromonadaceae bacterium
GTATCATAATAGGTTGCCAATAGCGTCGGTTTTTCGCCACTCAAAAACACCGCAACGGTAATATCACGGCCGGGTAGAAACTCTTCAACCATCACCGGATAACCAAACTGCTCGCCCAACTCGATCACTTTGGCTTTTAACGCATCAATGTCTTCGACCATGCAGTCTTGCGAAATCCCTTTGCTGGTAGAAAGGTTGTCTGGCTTGACAAACAGCGGAAAGCTCAAGTTGCGAGATTGCACCACAAACGGCAAATCGTCCAACATGGCTTCGTTAATGGCGGCGAAAGCCGGAATGGCGACATTATGCTGTTCCAGCAACTGTTGACACTGGCTTTTCGCCAATACGTTTTTGAGTGCCGTGGCATTGGTGCCTATCATAGGCAGATTAAAACTATCGATGACATCACCCAACCACACGGTTTGTTCACCACCTTCGACTGTCGCCACATGGTAGGCGTTGGGCCAGATCAAAACGTCTTGTCCGGCTAAAGCGGTGAGCAAGGTTTCGAGCTGTGACAAATCGGCCACTTCATCGACGACAACCTCGATATCGGCTCGCCTTAGTGAAGCGATAGCCGCTTGCTGACTGGCAAAGTCAGTCGCCCAGCCCATTGACCAAAACCCTTTACTATTAATGATATGGATCTTCATGTTGTCACTCTTTAGGTGCTAAAAAACCAAAAAGGGAAGATGATAGAGGGATTTTTGCTGTGGTGAAAACTAAATATTTTTGTGCTCACGATAAATAAATCCATTATTACCCCAGCAACCGAGGTGAAAATGCCTCAGTACCTGTCTATTATGTGACAAATGGCTTACCCTATGAATTAACATGTTAATCTTTTTTGGACAGTTTTTTTAATGAAGCGAATTTCGGCACTGACTGCGGTTTGGTTATTGCTCACTTCAAACGCCACACTCGCCCAAAATCAACACTCCATGGGTTCACCTGAGCTCACGGTCACACTGGCTGTAGTGTGCCTAGCCGCATTTGCGCTGTGTCTTGTGCTTTACATAGGGCGTATTCGGCTAAAAAGGCAACTGATTGAAAAAGACCACATAATAGACACAAATGAAAAACGCCAAACGCAATTCTTCCACGCCATAGGTCAATCCCTTAAGTCGCCACTGACACTGGTGCTTGGGCCACTAGAGGCCATTGACGCAGAACAGTCAAAACATCACATTCTCTCGCAACTTGAATTGGTGCAACGCAATGGTTATCAACTGCTCAAAATTGCCGAACAACTGATTGAATTGGCGCACCTGCAAAACAGTGAGTCATCAACACCAGAGTATTGCAACTTACAACGGATCCTCAGCGCCGTCGTTGAAGGCTTTCAACCATTGCTCAGCGGCAATAGTGTGACATTAAAAACAACGCCGGTTGCAGATCTTAGCATTGGACTTGCTCCCCATGCCCTTGAACTGCTGCTCACCAAGTTATTGTCTGATGCCCTGATAAACGCTGAACCACAAAGTAATTTGAGCCTGTCTGTAAGCCACAATGAACACAGTCCAACGGCCACACTGCAATTTGTTACCCCAGTGCCGAATGCCGCCATGAGTGCGGCCAAAGACAAAATCCACTTAAATCGCCTGATGATTGCCGAGCTGGTGCGGTTAAATGGCAGCGACATCACTCGCACCAATACAGACGACAACCGCCAGATCACTCAAATCACTTTACCTGTGCGCACTGACCCTCAAACAGACATAACGCCAGAGCCGTTGTGTATGGCCAGCAGTTTAGAGCTTAAAACATACAACGCCGGGCAAAGCGCGCCACTACACACGCCAATTGATATTCTTGAAGGCAGTGACGAGCCGGTCATTTTGCTGATAGACGACAACAAAGATATGCTAAAGCTGCTGCAAGGCATTCTGTCTTCCTCTTATCGCTGCATGATGGCCAATAACGGTCATTCAGGTATTAATAAAGCCAAAGAGTATTTGCCGGATCTTGTGATCTGTGATGTCTTGATGCCGCAAATCGATGGCTTTGAGGTGCTCGAAACCATAAAAAGCGATCCGCTGACCTGCCATATTCCGGTCATGTTGTTGACCGCCAAAGGGGATGTCAAAAGTCGAATACGCGGTTGGGAAAGCAACGCCGATGAGTATTTGAAAAAACCGTTTAACGTCGATGAGCTGTTAAGCCGGGTCGATAGCCTATTGACCATCAGGCAATTGCTGCAAACTCGCTATCAACAGCAGTTCAGTCGTATCGACCACGAGCAAACCACTGCGGCTCAAACATCACAAGAGCCTAACCTCGATGGGGTCAATGCTCGCTTTATCGGTGCACTCAATCAAGCCATGGAAAAATACTACGGCGATGAACGCTTTGATGTTGGCCAGCTGGCCAGCGAGCTGGGCATGAGTAATCGTCAATTACACCGCAAAACCAAGTCGGTGCTGTTTTTAACACCAAAGGAGTCAATACGTCACTTCCGCCTGAAAAAGGCCGCAGAACTGTTACGCCAAGGCGAGGCAGCAGGAGAAGTGGCCTTTAAAGTCGGATTTTCCTCCCACTCCTACTTCTCCCAATGCTTTAAAGCGCATTTTAACTGCTCACCTTCAGCCTATAGCGACTAGCCCTTTTTGATTAAGCGCCCTCTACCTTACGCTGAGGCACTCTAAAGAGCATGGCATAAAGCACTGGCACAACGCCCAAGGTCAATAGGGTGCCGATCCCCAAACCAAAGGCCAACACGTTGGCCATGCCATAAAACAACGCATCCTTACTGATGATCAATGGCAACAAGCCCATAATGGTGGTGATCGTCGTCATAGTGATAGGGCGTAAGCGGGTCATACACGAAGCGATAATCGCCTCATAATCACTTTTGCCCTGCGCCCTTTCGATATCGATTCGGTCAATCAACACAATACCGTTATTGATGATAATCCCCGCCAATGAATAGATACCTAAAGTCACCATAAAGCCAAAAGGTGCGTTCATCAGCAATAGTCCGCTAATGGTACCAATCATCGACAACGGTATGGTCAACACAATGATCAACGCGCGGCGATAAGAGTTAAACTGCATCACCAACAAAATCAAAATAAAGCCAATGACCATCGGCATACTGGCACTGAGCGCCTGCTGGGCTTGCGCCGACTGAACAATAACCCCATCGTATTCAATCACATGATTGACCGGTAAATCGGCCTTTAAGGCTTGGATATCGCTATCGATTAATTTTTTCAAGTCCTCGGCGGTCATTGCCGTACTTCTGGCCTCGATGCTGATGGTACGGAACATATCTTCACGCTGAATTTTGGCGTACTGATTCAAAGGTTCCAAATCCGCCACCTGAAACAGCGGCACCGAATGACCCGTGCTACTTGAGTAAACCGAGGTGGTACGCAACCGGTCTAGGTTATGGCGCTCAAGTTCAGTCGCTCTGAGGACAATCGGCACGATATCATCTTGGTCACGATACTCAGTAATACTGGCGCCGCTAAAATAGCTTTGTAGCGTTGTGGCAATATCCTCAGAGGTGACACCGGCACGACGGGCGCGATGCTGATCGACCTGAACCATTACCTTCACAATACGATTTTCCCAGTCTTGCCTGATATTGATGGTATTGGGCACCTTATGCAGCACATCCATGACTTCTTGCGCCTTAGCGTAAATCACATCTTTATCAGGGCCTTTAACCTGAATTTTGATGGTACTAGAATCCGACGGACCGACAAACATCCGTTTAACCCGTGCCGAGACGTTCGGAAATTTTTGAATCAAGCCGTTGTGCAGTTTTGCCACCATGGCATCGAGATCGGTGCCGTCTTTGACATTGACTATCACAAAGCCTTTATTTTCCTGCGGATCTTCCGGGTTTAACGACAACACAAACCTCGGGCCATTGTGCCCGGAATAACCCGAATAGCTGGTGATCTGAGGAAACAGCTCACGATCGTTGAGCCAGCGGAATATCGAATGCATCTGCTCGTCAGTCTGCCGTGCCGATGTGCCGTTGGGCATATCCACGTACATCATGATCTGGGTTCTGTCAGAGTCAGGGAAAAACTGTCTCGACACCAGCTTAAAGCCCATCATTGCAACCACCAAGGTTGCCACCATCAGCGCCATAAACAACCCGCGGTGCGCCAAAACCCAATGTAAAAACCGCTCATAGTGGCGATACATCTTGCTATCGCCCATCTCTTTGTCGCTATCGACTTTATCGACCTTGATAAAAAAGTAACAGAGCGTCGGCGTCACGCACAGTGCCATCAGCCAACTGGTCAGCAAGGTGATCAAAATCACCAAAGAGATTGAACGAGTGTACTCACCAGCCACATGCTCAGCGAGCATCAGCGGTAGGAAAAACAAAATCGTCGTCGCCGATGAACTGAGCAGCGGCAACGCCAGCTCTTTACCGCCTTGGCACATCGCCTTAAAGCGATCTTGTCCTTGCTCTAAGCGGCGTTTAAAGTCTTCGGCTATCACAATGCCGTTATCAACCAATAGCCCTAAAGCGATGATCAAGGTCGCCAAGCTCATTTTTTCCAGCGTCATGCCGCTAAATTGCATAATCGATAAAGTCGCCAACATGACGAACGGCACAATAGAGCCGACAATTAACCCGGTGCGAACACCTAAAAATAAGATCACCACCACCAACACAATGGCGAGGGTTTGCAGTACATTGATTGATACGCCGTGAACCGTACGCTCAACTTGTTCGGCCTGATAGGTGGCAAAATCGATGTCATAGCCAATGGGCATGGTAGATACAATATGCTCAACTTTGGCTTTCACCTTAGGTGCGTATTCGAGAATGTTGTAATTCTCAAGCATTGCCACCGCGAACATGACGGCCGGTTTGCCGTTAAAATAGGCTGGCTTGTCGGGCGGATCGACATAACCGCGACGAATATCGACGATATCCTTCAGTGCTAGCGTATCCTGAGTGCCGGGAATGGTAATACGGGCCTCGCCAATATCTTCCAAACTGTCAAAGTTGCCCGTCGGTTCGACCACAAAACTGATAAGCCCGGTATCGACCAAGCCACCTGGGCTGATGATATTTTGATTTTGCAATTCATCTATCAGCATGCCCGGCGAAATGCCAAGTTGCGACAGTTTTGCACTCGACCCTTCTAAGTAGATGCGTTCATCCTGAACACCAATCACCTCTATCTTCTTGGTACCTTCCACACTGTAGAGGGTATCGCGAACGTGCTTGGCCATATCGGCCATTTGCGCCATCGAAAAACCATCGGCAGTCATCGCCAAGGTCATCACCGCCACATCGCCAAAAGAATCATTGATATGCGGCGTATAGGTGCCATCGGGCAGATTCAGCTGGGCGGCCTTAACCTTGTTGCGCAGGTCCTGCCAAATGTTGTCGAGGTTAAAATAGCGGTCATAAATCTCGACGTGAATGGTCGAAACACCGGTTGTCGAAGTGGAGGTAAGCTTTTCGACCTCAGGAATTTTTCGGATCTCTTTTTCCAAGGTTCGTGTGATCAAGCGTTCCACCCGCTCGGGGGCCATGCCGGGATATTTGGTGGTTACAATGGCCTGACGAATGGTAATGGTCGGGTCTTCTTGGGCTGGCAGCGTAAAATATGCCATGATGCCATTGAGCAATAACAGCGCCACCACCATCAGAATCGATTTACGATAGGTAAAGCCTATTTCAGTGATATTCATAACTGTCCTAGATCAGTGGTTAGTTAAAGCGTTGAATGTGTTCATCAAGTAAGGTGACCGCTTGACCGTCACGCAAAAAGCTCACACCGGCCACCGCAATAATATCCCCCTCGGCTAAACCCGCTGAGATAAACACCTCGTTATTTAGCAGATTTTCCGTCTGAACCTGACGCTTGTTGACCACCTTTTGCTGCTCGTCATAAACAAACACAAAAGCGCTTTGACCACTGCCGGGCACAATCGCAGCAACCGGAATTTTGATGCTGTCGCCGGTAAACCCGGTACGTCCTATGCCTTCAAAAGTAAAGTCTACCTCGGCGGTCATACCGGCACGTAAATCTTTGACAGGTGAAACGATCAACACAGTGACCGGAAAAGCATTGGCGGTTTGTGCCCGCGAACCAATTTCAGCGATGATGCCGCGCCCTTCGATATTGGCAAGGGCGGGATAATGAATGCTTAACTCAATGCCCTGTCGCAGATCTCTGATCAGGGTTTCCGGCACCATGACCTGCACTTCCAAACCATCGATACCTTCAATTTCAAACGCCGCTGCGCCTGCGCCGATTTGCATCGACGGTTCGACCAACCTTTTGGTGATCTTGCCGTCATAAGGGGCGAGCAACAAGGTATCTTGCAGATCTTTGCGGGCGATATCGAGCTGTGCCCTTGCTAGGTTGACATTGCTGGTGGCAGAGTCAAATGCCGCTTTGGCATTATCAAAACCAGAGCGCGACACCAACCCTTGTGCCAGCAGTTCTTCATAACGATCATATTCATTTTTTGCCTCGGTCAGGGCAGCCTCTTTTTGTGCCAGCGACGCTGCTGCCGACTGCCGACTCAAAACAAAAGTTCGCTGGTCGAGCTGGGCCAATGGCTGACCAAAGGTGACCTCATCGCCCAACTTGACCATCACTTTGGCGACTTTGCCACCGACTTGAAAACTTAAATTGGTCGCTTCGACCGGCGCAACGGTTCCCGAGAGCCGACGAATTTGATTGAAGTGGGATTTTTGCACCTGTTGCCAGGCGATAGGACGAATGGCTTGTTCAAATGTCGCCTGAGGCTTACTGCATCCAGCGAGTAATACCATCATGGTAGATAACAAAACGAGAGTGCGCATTGCAGGAGAACTCCTTATTCTATCGAACGATGAGATAATCAAATGCTGGACATTATAGTCTAGTCTGTCCAACTGGTCAGACCGTTTAGTTAATCAAATCATCGATTTTGATTAACCGGCGGCTCCTTCTGCTCGCTTTGCTCTTTATCGCCAATGTCTTCGCTGGCTTGTTCCTGGTCTTGCTGAGATTGCGCTTTTGCAGTCTTTGCTTGCTCGGCTTTTTGCCTAGCTGCTTCTTCCTGCTTGGCCTTTTCTTCGGCAGCCTTCTGAGCGGCTTCTTTTGCCGCCTTGGCAGCGGCAAGCTTGGCTATACGCTCTTGTTCTTGCTTGAGTTTGGCCAAGCGCTCTTGCTCGGCCTTTTTGCGCGCCTGCGCCTTGCGCGCCTTTTCTTCGGCAAGCCGTTGTTGTCGCTCTCTTTGTGCTTTTTCAGCCGCCAACCGCGCAAGCTCGGCACTGATGGTTTCATCGGCTTGCCACAAAATGTTTATCAGCTGTCCGTCGATAGTGCCATAGGCTTCCAATGCCGCATCCTGAATCAACTCCTGTTTATTAAAGCCTGATTTGGTGCTTGATGCGGTGAGGCGATCAAGATTATTGTTGCTGAGCACATCAAATATTTCGACCACCAAATCAACATTGACCTGCACGATATTTTTCAACAATCCCGAGCCGCCTTCGCTGGTTTTACTCGACAGCGCCAGCACCACATTGACGCCATTTTTCTGCGCCTTTTTCTGCATCGGTTTGCCATATATACCACTGCCCAAAGAGCGATACTTGATCCCTTGCTCCTTAAACGCATCGACCAGTTGCTGTTCTAATTCAAACATTTCAGAGTCAAACAACAACCCCACCACCAGCGATGAATTATCCCGCTGAATGAGTCCGGCCGCAGTCAATTGACGATCAATGGCTTCTAAATCCAAATAATAGGCCAACCAAAGCTGTAAAAACATGCCCTTTTTATTGGTGTAAAGCACCTGTGAATCGACAATCGACTTATCAAGCGACAAGCCACGGCGATATTTCATCAACTGCACCGGTTTGAGTTCAGGGTAGCGCTGCTTTAGGTAATCTTTAGTGAAATTCTTTTGTGCCTGCTTAATCAAATAACTGTCGGCTTCGGCGATATTAGGGCTAAAACGCAGCTGCAGCTGGTGTACCCACAGCAGTCCTTTCTTGCCACCTTTATCGAAACTTTCAATATTTTGCACAAAATCGACTGGCGCATTGACCGGTTTGCCCAAGACATACTCGGTTGCCTGAGAAAATGCCGCCACCCGCTGATCATCACCGACCTCGGCGCTTAGCGCAGCCAAATTGTCGGAGGCCGCTTGCCAGTTTTGTTCAGTGGCGGCCGCCAATACTTCTTCCCAGCGCGCTTTCAGCCAGCTTTCCAGCAGGTTATGCTCGCCTTTGAGTCCGCTGAAATCGACCTTAATGTCGCCATCAAGTCGCGCCATTAACTGCTGATAATCCGGTGCGTCAAATATGGCGTTTTTAATGGTCATCGCCTTTGCGGCGCGAATATGTACTTGGTTGTCGGCAAAACGCACCGCTTCATTCCACAGCGTCAACTCACCGCTGATATCAAGGGCCAATTCATTATCGACAAAACGCACCCGGTTAAGATTTAAATTACCGTCTTGGGCAGCAATGGCAACCTGGTTATGGGCAAACTCACCATTGGTCAGCGACACTTGCGCATTGTTACTCAACTCAAGAGCTTTGCTCATGTCGCGAAACTCAACGTCATCAAACAGTAAAGTGGACTGATCGACCACCACACGGCCGCCACTAAACTTACAATGGTTGAACTGGCTTTGGCTTTCGCCAGTGCTGGCAAACAGTAATGTCCAATCTTCACCATCGAAGACAATCGGCTGTGTACTTGGGGCAAGCGCTTCGAGCTGACCTAATACCTCCAACTGCCCACCCTGTTCAAAACGCACAATCACACCGGGCGATAAGGTCAACTTAGCCCCCCGTAAGATACGAATATTTTCTTTGACGATATAGGGGCTGGCAACCGCATGCCAGATGGTGTCCGATAAAATATCGTCTACCACCTCAGTCGGCCCGGCACCAACTGCCGACACCTGTAGATTGGTATAAGGACTTTTGTTTTTGGCTTCATCCATCGCATAGATACGATAGTGATAATTGGTGCCTTCAACGATATCGCGGTCGATATACTCTTGAATATTGATGGCGGCGATGTCTTGATAAGTGCCTAACTGCGGATCGGCGCGCTCAATATGATAGGTCAAGGTTTCCTGCTTTGACGTCGCGCTCGACCACGAAAGTCTGATCCCGTCTTTAACCGGAGACGACTCAATCTTGGCTATCGCCTCAGGCACAATGGTGTCGATACCAATGCGACCTGCCACTCGCCATTCGATCTTGGCTTTGTCTTTAACCCGCGTCGCATAAATACGCACCACCAAGTTTTCGGCATTATCGTTATCACCAACCACATAGCGACCGATATAATCACCTTGGCCTTGTTCGGTCATCGGTAGGCCAACAAACTGATTGCCGATATCAAAGGTGGCGGCAAGGCCGGGTTCGGCCTTCATAAATACGCTGATCTCCTCGCCTGCGCGAAACGGCCCTTCCGAGGCATTGGAAATGGCCATATTGATTTTGACCGGTTTGACCTTGCGACGCTCACCCAAAGGAAACGGGATCTCTCCGGCAAACAATCTAGCCAACTTATCGACCAAAGATTGCCTGACCGCTTCGGTCAATACCTGCGCCGATGAAATCGCTTGAGCAATAAAACTCAAGGGGTTTAATGATATCCCCCCTTCCCGTTCGGCAATCGATTCTTGCTTCTCCCAAATGTAATCATCCTCTGCCGCCGAGTAAAAACTCAGTTTGATGGTGATTTTGTAGTGGGCGTAAGCCGCAGCATATACCCGCTCTACCAGCGGCACATCAACATAAATGAGCCCCTCGACATCCAACTTTTGCGCTAACGCTTTTGGGTCAAAATCACTTGGCGTGCTGCCGTCGATTTGCTCCAGTTGCGTTAACACCCGGTCGATATCAAAGGGCTTTAACAACTCAAAGTTCTTTGAGCTGAGGTTGTTGTGAATGGCAGTTCGAATATCATCACGTTCACGCTCGTCACCTTGGCCGATGGCCGGTAACACGGCGATTTTGCGCGGTATACCTTCGGTTCCTTCGGTACGAACTTTACGGGTGAGTATGCCAATGGCATCGCCAATACCTTCGGTGACCGATTCAAGCACCGATCTTTCTTGCTCAGATTGTTCGCTTTTTTGCTCGCTAGTTTCGGTGGCGCTTTGGCTGCTTTGGTTGCTTTGTTCGGCATTCGTGGCAACGGCATTCCCTCCGGCAACAATCAAACAAAACAGTAAAACCCATCGACAAAGCGCAACCACAATCCAATCTCCTAGTTTTCTAACCGCGTCGTCACCGCATACTGGCGCAACGTTTGCTCAAGCGCCTCTTGCGGCAGCGCTTTAGCCTGAGTCATCACAAAAGCTTTGGCCAGCGCTTCGGTAGCACCGACAAAGTTA
The DNA here is from genome assembly GCA_041583135.1 of Alteromonadaceae bacterium. Lineage (GTDB taxonomy): Bacteria > Pseudomonadota > Gammaproteobacteria > Enterobacterales > Alteromonadaceae > JABSOG01. The sequence goes on from JBFHGJ010000053.1 coordinate 10,345, forward strand.
CGCTCGTTATACAGTTTAAGCGCATCCTTTTCATAAGATTTCTCTGAATCTTTCAAAATGTCCACCACTTGATTACCAATCTCATGAGATAACTTTTGGCTCAACTCGGCCAGCAGCTCAGAATCCGACGGCAAATCGGCCACTTTAAAGGGCGATTCAAAAATGCCGATTTTCACCCCTTCGGTGGTTTCATCGGCCACTTTGCGTTTGTCATTGACCGAGTCGGCATGGATAACATCGGCCGAGCTGGCGTCAACCAAACGGTATGATACGCTCATCACCGCCACTTTGCTGACATGAGTCAGTTTAATGTCGATATCTTCTTTGATCTCTTTGGTGATGGTTCGGCTCGGCTGAGGCACTTTGGCCTTATCCGATGAAGAAAGCGCCATCCAAGTGGCGTAATCGGGGTTAGACACTTCACGCCTTTCTGTAACGGCACGAATTTTACGACTTGAAGGGTGCTCTGTCGTTTCGACATCAGCCTGTAAAATCGTGCCTTGGATGAGAATATCAGCTGAGTCTAAGTCAATTCCACTGCCTGATTTAAGGTCGTTGATCTGCTGTTCTTTCAATACTGCATCCAACTGGTCGCGCTCGACCATGCGCACATCTTTAGGCAAGGTTTCAAACACATACTTGGTGACTTTAGACGATACCGAGCGGCCTAAGGTTTTGTGAGCACCATCGCCGTCAAACGCGGTGGTGGTCACCTTATAAACGGCATCATCCATCACCTTTTCAGTGGCGTCTCTGAGCAGGTTTTCCAGCTCAGGAAAATTAGGCCGCATTTGCTCAATCACTTTCAGGTAACCTAATGCCAAACCATCAACATTTTGATTTTTGGCCTGTTCATAAAGCGCGTAGATAAAGTCGATAAAGTCCGCTTCTTCAGTAACCTCACTGTATTGCACACCGAACATTGCCTTAATGGCTCTGGCCTCGTTGAATAAACGATAGGCTTCACTGAGATTTTCGTTGCCGGTGTGATCCATTGCCACGGCAACATAATAATTGGCCAAATCCATTGCCGGCGGCATGATCACACCTTTTTGCTGAGCGAAATATTTACCGTTATACAACAGTTCCAACAGCTCTCTGGCCTTTTCCACTTCACCGTTACCGACATAATCAATAAAGCTGCTCTGCAACGCAGTGCTTTGCAGATCTTCAAGCTTGGCTGTGACATCACGAAACTCAGGCGCAAGCGCCACTAAGGTTTGCAAGCGAGCAATGGCATTTTGATAATCTTTGTTGGCAATATAGTTATCGACCAGATCATAGCTGTCAGAGAACATTTGCGTTTGCATCTGTGCCAAACCATTGGCGTTGGCATCACCATAAAGCGTCTTAAGCTCAACAAACAAACCGTGCTTCTTATCCAACTGCTCTATCGATACGCTCTCCATCACTCCTTGCTTAACAGCAATGGCTTTTTGCGTCTCGGCCATTTCTTCGCCGATAACCGCAATGATGTTGTCATATTGTGCTTTATCCCACCCTCGCATCACTTGAGCACGGGTCGTTTGACTATCAAGCACCGACAAAGGCACGATTTTGCTTTCCAACCTAGCTTGATTGATAGCGACGTTGATGGCTTGCGCACTTTGGCTTGCCAAGCGGCCACCAATTTTACTTAAATATGCCGACTTATCTTGTGGGCTCAAAGACTTACCACGTCCCGTGCCATTTTGAATTTCTTGATATAAAGTCTGTAGAGTTCCGCTTCTTTCGGCATTTAGAATGTCTGATTCTGTAATTTTCGTTGTTGTACCAGAACATCCTTGTAAGGCAAAGATCACAGATAATGCCGCCAGCGATAACTTGTTTTTGTGTAAACTCATAACACTTCCAGTAATTTGATTGGCACGGTGAAAAGCATTCCAACCACGCAAAGAAAAAGATTACTCTGATTATAGAGGAATAAGACCGAATAACAGGTAGTATGGGGGATATTTCTGTTTGTTTGCCTAAAGTTTAAGCGGCTTAGCTCATAACATAGATATCAAAGCGGTTTTTCTTGGTCGGCATGGCTAAGGTTGGCTTTTGTTGCGCCAGCGGCTCGGCATAATCCGGTCTTTTCACCACCACCCTTTTTGCAGCCAAGCGCTTGGCTGGGTTAAGCAGCTCATCGGCATCTAAATCGCTACCAACCAAAGACTGAAAGGCGCGCATGTCTTTTTTCACCAGTGCTGACTTTTCACGGTGAGGATACATCGGATCCAAATAAACCACATCCGCTGCGAACGCCTCGCCGGTAAGCTGGTTAATGTGACTGGCATCGCTGAGCGTCATGCGCTCACGCATCCAAGGACCAATTTCGCTGTCCTCAAACGCCCTGATAAGACCATCGTCAAGCAGGGCACGCACCACAGGATGGCGCTCCACCAACAAAACGTCACAACCTAGGCTCGCCAGCACAAAGGCATCTTTACCCAGCCCAGCCGTACCGTCAATCACCCGCGGCTTGGCGCCAGATTTAATGCCCACCGCTTTGGCAATGGCCTGAGATTTACCGCCACCGAATTTGCGTCGATGGGCATTAGCACCGGCAACAAAATCGACAAAAATAGCCCCTTGTTTCGGCTCATCACGATTAAACAGCTGCAAGCCAACATCGCTCAACACCAGCTCAAAGCCAGTGGTTTTTACTTGCTCTGACAACGTAAAAGGATATTGACGACACAGCGCCTCAGCCTGTGGCAACAGGCTAGGCTCGGCTATCACTAAAGAATAGGTATCACTCATTCGGGGCTATCGGTGTTATCCAAATATTGACTCAAACTCTGCTTGGTTTCACGCCAAACGCTAGAGAGAAAGTCCAGTTGATGGGCGAGAGTATCGGTCTTGTTTTTATTGATGGTTGAGGTGATGGTGTCGGCACAATAGCCGAGTCTTGCCAGCGCTAAACGATCACAAAAACCCTTTAAGCCGTGAACATAGTAGGCCAGCTCCGCAAAGGCTTGGTTTTCACTTAAGCGGCTCACCCGCTGTTCAACCCCATCGAACTGATCTAAAAAGCGTTTGATCACACAGATCAATTGAGCTTTGTTGTTGGCAAAGAGATTCAGCGCTCTGGCCACATCAAACACCCCATCGTCATCGCTGGCGACTCTGGCGGGACGTTGCTGTTGCACTAAAGGCACAATCTCATCGAGCAGCTGCGCCGCATCGACCGGCTTGTGAATAAAGGCATTCATTCCCACATTCAAACAGCGGTGTTTCAGTGCCAAATCATGCTGTAGCGACAAGCCGACCACCGGCAGTGTTCCCCATGCTTCTACTGCCCGAATGTTTTCAGTCAATTCGATACCATCCATCAATGGCAGCTGAATATCGGTGACCACAATATCATAATCGTTGTCGGTGAGTTTTCGGATCCCCTCAATACCGGTAGAAGCCAAATCCACCAACATGCCGTAGCCTGACAACATCTGGGAGACGATCACCTGATTGTTTTGTTGATCTTCAATCAGTAACACCCGTTTGCCCGATAACGGCAAGACCGGCACCATTTGCTCAGAATCGTCTTCAAAATCAACCTTTGATACCACCAACAAATTGTTAATCAGCTCAGGCACCTTAAACGGCTTCTTAATAACCGAGCTGAACATCGTGCGTTCATAGCTTGAGGAGTCACCGGCCTTAAAGGCACTCAACAAAATAAATTTAGGCGGTGCGACACCGGCACTGTCGAGGTATTCGACAATCTTAGTCGCCATTTGCTCGCCATTCATGCCGGGCATTTCCCAGTCGGTGATAATAATATCGATTTCGTGGCCTTGTTGATATTCGTAGATCACATATGAAATTGCTTCTTCCGCCAATTCACAGGTTTTGATCTGCACATTGAGTTTGCCCAGCACAGTGCTGACAATATCCAAAATCGACGGCTCGTCATCCACCACCAGCACATTAAGCCTAGAGAGCTTATCAACCAGCTCTTGAGGGTTGCGTTCGGTTTTACTGTGAAGGCGAATACTGGTCGGTAAACGGCAGACAAAAGTGGTGCCGCTACCGACTTGCGAGCGACATTCGATGCCACCGCCCATCAACTCCAGCAACTGTTTTACGATACTCAAGCCTAGCCCGGTGCCGGAAACGGAATGGCCTTGGGCCGGATTGACCTGTTCAAAGGGGTGAAAAATGCGTTCTTGCTGCTGCTCGGTCAGGCCCGGTCCGGTATCGACCACCGAGATCAGCATCGTCAACGATTCATCCAGTCGGTCCTCGGCTCTAACAGATAGGGTAACCTGACCTTTCTCTGTAAATTGAATGGCATTGGCCAACAAGTTGAATAAAATCTGTCTAACTTGAGTTTCGTCGCCTAAAATCTTCTCGGGAAAATCCACCGCCACTCTGACAAACAACTGCAATTGCTTGTTTTTGGCTCTAGGCTTTAACAGCGCAACCACCTCATCGATGACCTTTAAGATCATAAATTCCTTTTTCTCAATCACCAGCGCGCCGGATTCAGCCAAAGAGAAATCCGATACCTGTTTGGTCAAATGAGATAAGGTCAAAGTGGCGTTTTCGATTTTTTCGGCATAATACAACCGCTGTTCGTCACTGGCGGTTTGCTTGATCAAATTAACCATGCCCAGCACACCGTTAATCGGCGCTCTGATCTCTTCAATAATCGAACCCAAATAACGGTCTTTGTGGTTGGCCAGCTCTAAGGCTTTTTGCTTAGATGCCAGCGCGGCAACATTTTCATCTTGCAAGGTGCCAAGCACCTGCTCAACTTTATTGGCTACAGGCTTGGCGTTACGATTGAACAACAGCCATAACACCGCTAAAGTCACCAGCCACACCAGCAACAAACCATATAAACGGTTGTTTTGGGCACTACTGGCTTGTTGTTCAAAAAGCTGTGCAACATGGCCTAATTTGTCGGCCAGCAGCGTGGGCCTATCGGCCAAAAACACCTCTGCGGTGCGAGATAACTGGAGCTGATCGCCTTGCTGCCTCGCTTGCAACATCATCCGCGCACTATTGAGATAATTCTCAATCCGCTTGTTGAGTTGCTCATCCGCCATATTCATCGCACTTAATTGCAACTCACTCTCAACTATCACGCTATCAAGCGTCTGCTGGTTTAGCGCCATTTTATTGATGGCATTTTGCAGCGCCGACTCGGTCAGTTTAATCGACTGGGGACTATTTTCATGCACCAAAGCCAATGACAATCTGGCGATGCTTTGCAGGTAATGTTTATGTTGATTGATGAGGGTGAGCTTGTCACTATATCGACTGTCTGTGGTATACAAAAAACCGCTGGCAAGCATCGCAACACTGAACACAGCGAAGCACAGCATCAACATGCGGTTGTAGGCTTGTCTCACTCCCTTAACAATGGCAATCATGTAGGCGCAAATTTCCCAAGGTTTGTTGTTCTTACACGGCAGTTAAAAACACGGCTGACCGCAGAAAAAGCGGCCAATTATCTGCATTGGAGTATGGAACAGTTTCGCCACAAGCTCAATAATTGTGATAGCCACTGGCCTAAAATCTTCCTTCAAAGTGCCCTAAATTGCAATGTTTTTCCTAGGAAAATCACATCCTTGTGATATTTTCAGCGATTTGCCCGAATTACGCTTACGCGGCTATCCCACTGTGGCGCAACAAAGGCTCAATGGCTGGCTCACGACCGCGAAATGCCTTAAACAGTACCATCGGCTCTCGCGAACCGCCGCGTTCTAAAATGTGGTGAAGGAAATCTTGCCCGGTTTGGGCGTTAAATATCCCCTCCTCCTCAAAGCGTGAAAACGCATCGGCTGAGAGCACTTCAGCCCATTTGTAGCTGTAGTAACCGGCAGCATAGCCACCAGAGAAAATATGACCGAAGCTGTTTTCAAAGCGCACAAACTCAGGGGCCTGATAAACGCTGACTTCTTCTCTGACCTCTGCCAACACGTCACTGATGCTGCGCTCGCCCGATGGCTGTAATTCGCGATAAATTCTAAAATCAAACAGTGCAAATTCGAGCTGCCTGAGCATAGCAATGGCCGAGTTAAAGTTTTTCGCAGCCAGCAACTTATCGAGCATATCTTGGCCTAGGGGCTCGCCGCTATCGACATGAGAAGACAGATAAGCCAACACTTCAGGACGCCAGCAGAAATTCTCCATAAACTGGCTTGGTAATTCCACCGCATCCCATGGTACGCCGCTGATCCCAGCCACGCAGGTAGCTTCGACCTTAGTCAACATATGATGCAAACCATGACCAAACTCATGAAACAACGTCGTCACATCATCATGGGTGAACAGCGCCGGTTTATCACCGATTGGCTTATTGAAGTTACACACCAAAAACGCCACTGGATGCTGCAATGAACCATCCTCTAGTCGTCTGCGGCTGATACAACCATCCATCCAAGCGCCGCCGCGCTTTTTCTCTCGGGCATAGAGGTCAAAATAGAAGCTACCGCGCAACTCGCCTTCAGCATCGACAATATCAAACAAGCGCACGTCATCGTGATAACGGTCAAACTCAAAGCGCTCTTTGATCTCAATACCAAACACTCGGCGAGCGGTTTCAAATAGGCCCTCTATCACCTTGTGCTCGGGGAAATACTGTCTGAGTTCTTCACTTGAGATAGCAAATTTTTGCTGCTTGAGCTGTTCAGCGTAATAGGTAATATCCCAAGCCTCAAGCTGTGCTAAGCCATCGGTTTGCTCGGCAAACGCTTGCAACTCATTAAATTCTTTGCGTCCTTGTGCCTTAGACTTGGCAGCCAGCTCATGTAAAAACGACATCACTTGGTCAGTCGATTCCGCCATTTTAGTGGCCAAAGATAGCTCGGCATAGTTGTCAAAACCAAGTAACTGCGCCCGTTGCTGCTTCAGCTCAAGAATTTGGCGCATGATCTCACTATTATCCCATTGACCAGCATTAGGCCCTTGGTCTGACGCTCGGGTTTGATAGGCGTAGTAGATTTCTCGGCGCAGCTCACGGTTTTTGCAATGCATCATCACCGGCAGATAGCTGGGAATATCCAAGGTAAACAACCAACCGCTGAGTTCTTTATCTTGCGCCGCTGCGGCAGCTTGCGCCAACGCTGACTCAGGCATACCTTCAAGCTCGGCTTCATCTTCAACGTGCTTAGTCCAGCCATGGGTTGCATCGAGCACGTTATAACTGAACTTGTTACTCAGCTCGGAAGTCTTGGTCAAGATCTCACCAAAGCGCTTTTTGTTTTGCTCATCTAAACCAATACCCGAGAGCTTAAAATCCCGAATGGTGTTATCAATCACCTTTTGCTGTTCAAAATCGAGCTTTTGATATTCATCAGAGTCACGCAGGCAAAGATAGGCGTTGTATAAACCCTCATGTTGGCCGCAGAACGTTTGATACTGAGATAACACCGGCAGGCATTCTTCGTAGGCCGCACGCAACTCGTCAGAGTTTTTCACCATATTCAAATGAGAGACCGGTGACCACATACGCTCCAACAGATCATCTTTTTGTTCAAGCGGCAGCACCAAATTTTCCCAGGTGTAGGGTTCATCGTGAGCCATAACCTGCTCTATTGCCTGATGACACTGAGCTATGGCGTGATCTAAGGCGGGTTTTACATGTTCGGCGCGGATCTGACTAAAGGCGGGTAAACCGTTGATATCGATTAACGGGTTCATTGAAATCCTTGAGATTGATTTGTCTTATAGCTTCAAATATATAGGCCGAACCGCGTTTTTCAAGGTGTTAAAACAACAAAGGCGCTACGAAAGAGCGCCTAGTGAAGGTCCATTGTGCCTAAGTGTCAGAATCGCCACGTAGCAGCAACACCAGAGATGTTGCGGTAATTATAACCATAGTTTTGATCGCCCGTGCCCTGTTGGAAGTCATTATGACGATAGAATAACGACACTTCAAAGTCGTTGCCAAAGCTACGAGTCAAGCCAACACGGTAAACATTGGCGTTGTCTGCGTTGTACTGGTTACTTAAATCGCGATAGGTATAGCTGGCGTCAAATGTCCAATCGGGCGCAAATTGATAAAGTACGCCAACGCCGTAATCCCACTCATGACGATTAACCCTATCGCCATCGCTATCCCAACGAATATACTCGGCGCCAAAAGTCAAAGCCAGCTGATCTGAAAGTACCTTTTTACCAAAAAGGCTGGCCGACGCAGCGACTTCCCATGTATCGTCATCATTATCATCACTGTCTTTGCTATCGTAATCACCACCACGCAAACCAACATTACCGGCCAACTCAAAGCCATCCTTTGCCAAAAACCGATAGGTAAGGCCATCAAGGCCAACACTTAAATTGTCAGTGATACCATATCTGACCCAAGGGAAAGTGTTCCAATCATCCGAGCCATTTTCCTTTTCCACGTAGCTAAGACCACCGCCTAAAGACAACATTCCTTTAGGTAAAGTCAGCGGTCTTAATACCGGGTTGGCAGAATATTCAGACTCACTATAGTCAGCTGCCTGAGCGCCACTGCCTGCCAAAACACATACCATTGCCAAAAATACTTTTTTCATTTTATTCCTCGTGATCATGTCCAAGTGACCCGTGCACTATGCCGCGCTTTAACTGAACGTTTCCTTAACGAGTTGAAAAGGTTAACAATAACAATTAATACCTCAGGTAATTCAGCATCACCGTAGATAGAAAGGGTGACATCTTGATATTTTCGCGATAGCCTCCATCTACTTGCTCGATGGAGCCTTACGAGGAAAAAGACCATGGACATCTTTTTCCGAATGAAAACAATTTAGAGAAAGCCAATGACAACACATTTTGACTATATCGCTATCGGTGGCGGTAGCGGTGGCATAGCCTCAGCCAATCGCGCCTCAATGTACGGCAAAAAATGCGCCATTATCGAAGCCAAAGACCTTGGCGGGACCTGCGTAAACGTTGGCTGCGTGCCAAAAAAAGCCATGTGGTATGCCGGTCAAATTGCCGAGGCGTTTCGTTTTGCCCATGACTATGGTTTTAATGCCAATATCGACAGTTTTGACTGGTCTCGCATGGTGAAAAGCCGGCAAGAATACATCGGCCGCATTCACAAGTCTTACGACAACGTATTGGCCAAAAACAACGTAGAAGTCATCAAAGGTTTTGCTCGATTTGTAGATAAGAACACACTCGAAGTAGACGGCAAACATTACACCGCCGACCACATCCTCATCGCTACCGGTGGCAGACCCACTATTCCTAACATTCCCGGCGCGGAATATGGCATCGATTCCGATGGCTTTTTCGCATTGGAGCAGCAACCCAAAAGTGTTGCCGTATTTGGTGCGGGCTATATCGCAGTAGAACTGGCAGGGGTATTTCACGAGCTTGGCACAGAAACTCACCTAGTCGTACGCAAAGACAAGCCGCTGAGATATTTTGACGAAATGCTCAGCGATACTTTAGTGGAAGTGATGAGCCAACACGGCCCGACCTTACACACCCATAGCGTGCCAAAATCCGTTGAAAAACATCACGATGGCAGCCTTACCGTACACTTGGAGAACGGCAAATCCATAGGCCCGGTAGAATCAGTAATATGGGCCATCGGCCGAGACCCTGCGACAGACAGCATCAACATAGAAGCGGCGGGTGTAACGGTAGATGCAAACGGCTTTATCCCGACCGACAAATATCAGAACACCAACGTACCAGGCATATATGCTGTTGGCGACAACACAGGCCGCGCTGCACTAACTCCAGTTGCTGTTGCTGCTGGTCGCAGACTTTCAGAGCGCCTGTTCAACAACAAGCCAGATGAGCACCTCAACTACGACAACATCGCCACCGTCGTTTTTAGTCACCCACCCATCGGCACCGTAGGCTTAACCGAGGCAGAAGCCGCCGAACACTATGGCCAAGACAACATCAAGGTATACAACTCACAATTTACCGCCCTATACCAAGCCATGACCCGCTACCGCACACCAACCAGAATGAAACTGGTTTGCGCCGGTGAAAACGAAAAAATAGTCGGCATCCACACCATCGGCTTTGGCTCGGACGAAATGCTCCAAGGCTTTGCCGTCGCCCTAAAAATGGGCGCCACCAAAGCAGATTTTGACAACACAGTGGCGATACACCCCACCAGTGCCGAAGAGTTTGTGACGATGCGATAGATTAATGAACGGTGCGCCTGAACCGCATGAATTGCCTGTTGTGATGGGGATGGTTTCGGTGGTGCCGAGCGTCCATGTTGATCCTCCATCATCCATGATGGCGGTGCGCGTGAACCGCATTAATCGCCTTTTGTGATGGGGATGGTTTCGGTGGTGCCGAGCGTCCATGTTGATCCTCCATCATCCATGATGGCGGTGCGCATAGCACACCCTACAATGTCGTTTTCCAATGTAGGGTGCGCCGTGCGCACCGCCACAACAAAGATAGCTCAATAGGTTGGGCATTGTTTTGCAATGCCCAACATTTGGTTAAAAGCTGGCACTGAGCCTGAGCCTACTGCGATGATCGAGCCAGAACAAAATCTTGGGTAATAATGTCAATTGGCGCGACCACTCGATCTGTATTGATTTTGTTTGCAACAAAAACAGCTTTTCTGATATCCCCCTACTTCCAATCAACAATTTGATCGTCTGCTCTATCCCTTGAAAAAAATGGCGTGTTGCCATAAATGTCTTGGCATCGAATAAAGTAGGTATCTAAATCAGTAACTTCTGAAAGTTCAGGGTCTTCAAACGTTCGCAACTTTGCTTGAAGTTCGAGCATGTTGCCTAGAATAAACGCCTCAAGGCTTTTGCTAATCATATTGCTGCCAACGCAATGCCTCATTTCATACACAGCGCCGTAAGTCGGTGAATCAGCATTACAGTTAACCACCACATAACTGCAGCCATCGTCTTTTAGTATTGGTAAAAAGCCTTCTGGCCAGTAGTCGGGATTTTCATCGTGTGTATATCCGGCAAGGTCATATACATCAGCAATATCCTTAGCGGCAATCGGATACATTTGCCATGCAAATTCCGGCTCATACAAATCCAATTCATCACATATTTCCTGATCATAGCCGTTAATAAAGCGAAAATACGTATACAAATCTGGATGAGGTTTAACTTCGTCGATGTTATCCAAATACCGCAAATCATCCTCTGTACCACCGATTATCACTTTACCACTGGCGGCACCGCACTCGTTCAGGGTATCTTTATATTTTGTCAGTACAGCCCACAGCGAGGCATTCTCTATTTTCATTCGTCTCTCCATAAGTTACATTAGCTAGGTCAAAAGACTAAAACTTCCCCAGCGCCCAAAAATTCAAAGGGTTATAAAAAATATCACCTTTGGGATAAACTTGGCTGCTTAGCACCTTTGAGATCTGGAGTGTTTCCATTTCTTCAGCTGCTGCAAATGTTTGACCATGCGTAATTGCCGGTTCCTCAGCCAATAAATACAACAGAAAAGTTTGCAACGTATAATTTGCATCTTCGATATCAGCGTCAATAATACCATCAGGCTGATTGAAGCTATGCATACCGCAAGACAGTAAGTGCCGTTCACTGGTAACAGTAACAACAAAGGCCCGAAATACATCAGCCGATAGTTTTTCAGAAAAACCAAGCCATTCCGGCTTTGGATGAGATACACCCGAGGTTTCGACCTTAATGCCAAGCCCGCCAGCTTTTAGTAGCGCGTGGCCAACCTTCATGGCTTCAATAGCCGAGTTGAAGTCTTTAATATTGCACAACGCGTAGATGACCATATTGTGCTCATCAATTGAGGCCAACTCTTCCTCGCTGAACCGGCCCAAACTGGTAGCTCTAAATGCGGCACTTACTTCAGGCTCATGTTTGCGTATATCCAACTCAACCATTTCGCCACCACCTACAGGTGTCATCACAAAACCTGCCGCAATGTAGCCGGTATCAGCCTTGATAAGACCCTCAATTAAGTCAGTGCGAGTCTTCCAAACACCCGGCACACAAAGAATGATTTTATCCATCAGTACTCTCCATAACATCTTTAGTGGTCAGCGCACACAGCATAAAAATTCCAATACAAGCATACCGCTGAGACACTTGGGAATCTTACAAATTACATATTTATTCTAGTAGACCTCCCTCAGCATCATACCATCGCTTATAATAAACTAGTTCAGTGGCAACAATTTGAGCAGGCCACATCCCCATATGACCAAACCCCCAATAAAAATCTACGGTTTCTTCAGTGATTGTCGATTGAAATTCACCTAAGCAAACAACCCTTTTACCAGAAAGTTTGACGAGGGCTTCTTCATTGTAACAAAATGCCCCCGCTCCTATACCAATCCACACTTCTAGGCCTTTTTGCTCGCTCTTTGGCCAGTGTAAAAGAGAAATATCTTCCGGACCATACCGCAACAGCCCTTCAAGGTAGACTCTCTTCCCATGCAAAGAAGTTTTTAAATTAATGACTTCATTCACCGTGTAAGGTTTCATTCAATTTTTGAGCCTTTAGTAGTCTTAAATCTTTAATGCGTAACAGTTGATATATTGACCGAAATCGACCTTAACTGAACCGCTGGAATGCTTAACACTCTTAGCAATTTTACAATACGCAACCCTTACTCACCGTCCTTTAGCAATTGATATAGATTTGCGGCTATCACAATGTATTCGCCAATCTCATATTCTTCAAGACAAACCTCACCGCTTTCATTTCGAATAACCAAGAGCCTTGCTGTGCTATATTCCGTTCCAATAGGTATGAATTCAAATGCAAAAGTGACCAAATTTTGTGAGAGTCCCTACTGCCTGCAAATATTTGTTTTTGAAGTACGTGGAATACTTGGAATAATTTAAGGTGTAGAATAATCGAACCATCACACCAATCTCTAGTTAATGATGCTTAAGCAAAACGATTTAGTCTGTATCTCAACTCATGATGGCTTTACCCATCGCCTAATGTCCACGACCTTTAGGATCACTGACAGTGGTAAAGTGCTATGTGATACCAGTTTTTACCCAAATGGAAAATTTACGGGTACCTTGTTATTGCCTGAGCAATTTGCAGAATCTTGGCTGGAACTTATATGCCGGAGTGATTTGGCCACCCTTCTAGATGAATATGATGGCCAGTGGGACGATATGGGTATCGTAGTAATAGACCTATCCTTAGACAACACAACTAAACGCATTAGGATTTATGAAATTTTTGACAGAAGTATTCTAAAAACAGCGGTTGAAAAACAACTGTTTTCACTACTTAAAGAGATATACAATCTCCAAGAACATCTTTATTGCTACCTTTGCAACACCGAAAACGCCCACAACCCAACAGTCAGCTACGAAGAATTAACGAAAACACAGACCCAATGGAATTTAGAAAAAATTCAAAATACGCCCATTGAATCCTTCTCCAAGAAAAGGCGCAAACAACTAACAACTTAAGAAGGCCGGACTAATCCCCAAGCAAGGACATAATGCGTAAATTATACATTTCAGGGCCAGCTTATACATATATTTGGTGGAATGATTCTCGACTGTACTTCTTGGAACATCTCATTGGGTGTCATAACTTAAACGATCGCCCTACAAATTGCCGGGGTCTTCAAATTGAATTCTTGTAGCTATTTATCATATCTTCATCGCAATTGAGGTGATCATTTAGAAGTAGTGCGAGCTGTTCAATATTGGGCATACGAAGTCTTTTAGCAAACTCTAGTGCTTCTTTTGCCTCTTGCTCTTCACCTCCATATTCCCATACGTACAGTTCTATCATATGAAACAACATCTGATCGATAGTCTTAAAAGAGTCATACTCAGCTGGGAATTCAATAAAGAATGCAATAAATTCAATCGGGTTGCTCTTAATATCTACGCAGTACACGGCCTCAAAATGCTCCCACAACGGAACGAGAGTTTTTTCATCCAATTCAGGCCAGTCTGTTGAATAAAAGTAATTTGGCTTTTCAAAACTGCGTGTCAAGCCGCATTCAGCAGTTGGGTTGAGCAATAATTCGACCACCTCAGACCGCCACGGCATACTTTTTACAATGGTTTCTCTGCTATCCCTTTGTAAATTCATCGTATCCTCAATATCAAAAGAGTGAATTTAGTGATTACCATTTATCAAGTGCAATAGCCCACAATGAACCATTAGCAGGCATAAGCATATTAGGTTCAATCTTAAATCTAGGCAAGTGGAAATGGCAGGCTCAACGACAAGTGAAGTAGGTCCTTCGGCAAGCAAAGGCAGCTCCGTCCAAGAACCAATAAATCTGGAAAACTGATTTTCCAGACTCTATTTTTTTCAAAAAAATCGGCATTTTTTGACTTTTCTGGAAAATCGTCGCAAAGTAAGGCTATTCGCGCTTTTCCAGACTTTTTCCAGATTTGGATATAAATAGTAATGGCAGACGATGAGATAGATTAATGAACGGTGCGCGTGAACCGCATTAATCGCCTTTTGTGATGGGGATGGTTTCGGTGGTGCCGAACGTCCTTGTTGATCCTCCATCATCCATGATGGCGGTGCGCGTGAACCGCATTAATTGCCTTTTGTGATGGGGATGGTTTCGGTGGTGCCGAACGTCCTTGTTGATCCTCCATCATCCATGATGGCGGTGCGCATAGCACACCCTACAATGTCGTTTTCCAATGTAGGGTGCGCCGTGCGCACCGCCACGAAGGACCAATACAAACGAATGTCATGAAATATCTCGCTGTCCTACTTATCCGCTTTTATCAAAAGTTTATCTCGCCTCACAAAGGCTTTCGTTGCGCACACGCCAAGTTTCATGGCGGAGATTCCTGCTCAGAGGCGGTTCGTAAAATTGTGGTCAATCAGGGCCTGTTTGGTGGCTTTGGCAATATTAAAAAACGTTTTGGTGAATGCACTTTGGCTTATCATCAGCTGATTGAACAACAAGACAAGCGCGATGACAATGAGCAGAATAAAAAGTCAAACCGATGCGGATGCAGCTACCACAACACCAAAGATGGCTGTCTTCAATGCGGTGGCGAAGCCTGTGGGGAATTGTCATGTAGTGGGTTATCTAGGGTCGCCCAGTGTAATATTCACCTTCCCTGTAGCTTAGACTGGTAGTTATCTATAGGTTTAGTTGCAAACTCTTGGTGTCTGCCCCCTCTATTTTGGCATCCTTGTCAACCGGGGATAAGTACATACCTGTACAAATCCCCTTGATTTTGTACACTTGTTGGTACGTCATAAAAAAGAGAATTGGTTATGTTAGCGCTGCCGGGCATTGATACCGAGCATGGCTTATCGCTGTTTGCCGGAAACATGGATAGCTATCGCAAAATATTGCTTAAATTTTTTAAGCAGCACCACAGTAATGTCGTCGAGTTGTCACAGGCCATGCAACTTGAAGATTTTGCGACTGCCGAAAGAATCGCCCATAGCCTCAAAAGCGTTGCTGGCAATATCGGAGCGAAGCAGTTGCAGCAACAGGCGCTACTTGCAGAGCAGTGCTTTAAACAGCGAGAGGTGCTTCCTAACGAGCAACTCGATACGCTTAACAGCTTGATGCAACAGGTATTAGTCTCTATTGAGACATCAAGCCTGTTGACTGAAAAACCAATCGCAAATACACAAGGGCAAAGCAATTTACTCAGCTTAAAACCTGAGTTTAACAAGCTCAAAGCTTTGCTACTGGAGTACGATACTCAAGCCCAAGACGTTTACGATGGCATCATGGCACAGCTCGCTCCCGGTGAGGTTTTAGAGCAGCTAAAAACATTGCAACAACCAATGGATGAATACGACAGTGAGTTAGCGGCGCAGATGCTAGATAAGGTATTGGCCCAACATCTGTAATAACAAAAAATGCCGCAAGTTATACTCAACAACCTGCGGCACTCGTTTACAACAAGAGCAAATTACTTGTATAAATCAAAAGTATAGTCACCGCTGCCGCTATACGATGAAATAATAAAACGGTAGTAGCCACTAGCAGCCTCATAGTTGATTTGCTCATTTGAGCTGCTGCTTTCAGATTTAGCCACTTCAGCCCAAGCGCCGTTTTGCCACTTCTCCAGTTTCAAATCAAAGTCGGCATTTGCAGGGCCTTCTAATACCCCTTGTAAGCTACCTCCACCATATTGAAACCAACTACCATCAGGCTGAATGTCGCTTTGGCCGGCGCTGCTCAAATTTCCTGTATACCTGTCGCCGGCGTTGCCGCCTTGGCTGAAGGCTTCTGCTTCAATGGTTAATCCATTAAACCCACTGTAGGCATAAACGGTTGCATGATAGATACCAGCGCCCGCATTTAACGTGCAGCTCTCTTTGCTGTTTGAGCTAGTAGACTTACAATCGTTGTCGGTTTCTGTCGCCTTAGCACCTTTTTTGACATATAAGTCGGCATCACCATTGCTGCCGTTTAAGCTAAAGAGCACGCTATCTAAACCTTGCGGCACCTCAAAAGTAAAGTAGCGGCTTTCACCTTTATTGGCATCAGCAACATCGGTTACAACATTATCGTCTAACTCGACAGTACCGGGATCGGTTGGGTCTGTCGGCCCGTTACTGCCCACAGCAAAAGTCATATTGCCAGATACCGCGCTGATATTGCTCAGTTCAAAACCCGAGTCTGTGCCTGACCACCAACGCGAGTTGGTGCCTTTACTTGCCAGGGCATTGGGTTGGCTGTAGCCAAAGCTATTTTGATAGCTGGCATCAAACATATCATACTCATCCCCTCTGTTTTGGCTGTTTTCAGGCTGACGTGCGCCGTCAGCATGTTCCATTTGCACATAGGGATGCCATTCATCATTGTTGGAGCCGTCTTTATCGATATGCCATACCACTAAGCCTTCATCAGGCATATGTTCGCTTTGACCTGTTTTGGTGCGGGTTTCTACATAAAATGCTTCACCAGCTTTGGCCGGGTTAGACCAGCGATATAAGGTGTTGCTGTTGGCCTGATGGCTTATAGTGCCGGTAGGCGCGTTGGTATTAACAGTAGGGTTTAATTCAGTTACGCTCTCCCAACCGGCCAAATGACGAAAATAGCCATTAGGCGGCACTGGTTTTTGCGGCCTATTGCCGCCTAAAATGCCGTATCCCATCACGCAATGCGTCGCCGCCGAGCCATTTGAGCTGCCGTCGTAGTCATATAAATCAGGCCAGTTGGCAATTAAATGGCCTGACTCGTGAATAAAAGTGCCGATTGACAAAGCGTTGCTCATGTTGGTGATCTGATAGCCAGACAAACAAACCCCATCGGCACACCAAGAACGACTTAAACTGCCCTGATGGGGCCATAAGCCTTTTGCCCAGCCGCCATCTGACTCACCGGTATAAAACACGTTAAGGCCCAATACCTTACCGCCGCTATTGGTTGAAAGCGTCGAAAAATCATAACCTTGAGTATTTTCTAGCCAGTCTAGTGCTTCACGGATCAGCTCTTGAGCACGAGTGCCATAACCGACATTTGGATCGGTGTAGTAGGATTTATCTCGCTTAGCGGTGTAATAACCCACAACCGATTGGGTGTAATCAAGCTTATCACCAGATACAGAGCGGAAATATCCGCGAATAGACTGGGCATTGCCATAGCCTGTATAGCCTAACTGATTGGCATAATTCTCAACATCGGTCTTGGCGATACTGCCGGTTTGATCGGGGAACTGAATTAAAACGGTCAAACCTTTGACGTTGCCACTCAAATCTGTTGGATCAGTCAAAAACGAAGTGCTCTTGCCATCATCTATTTTCTTATCAGCAGCATTAATTTTTTGTTTGTTAAAAAGACCAATACCGCGTTTGGCATTTTTTGGAATGTCTATCGACTTAGCTAAGTCGGTGACCAAACGTTTGTTGGCTTCATTGACCAAAATACCGCTTGAGACAAAACGCTGAGCGTCTTTCGACAGCTTGGCAAAAGTATAGCCCTTTTGGGTTTTGTCGTAGATCACCGGATAACCATCTAAAGTGCGTTGGTCGGCATAGTGGGTGGTACCGTTAAGCACCAGCTCCAAAGTAGTCCCATCGGGTTGCTTTACTTTAATGTGATGGTCAACATACGGAATTGAAGCCAAGGCCTGAGTCGATAGCGAGCAGGCGCCTACAAGTAGAAGGTGGTTTAACAGTCGTTTCGTGGAAATATTCATAGATCCCTCGGTTGTATTGTTATTGTTCGAAAGCACAATTGATCGAAGTCATTGTTGTTATTGTGTGCAATAAGGACTATTTCACGAGCTATGGTGGCAGTAAAGCAACGCCAAGTGGCAAATTAATAATCAAGGGTTATATGCTTATAAGCAATGGCGATAAAAAAATGACTAAATACCAAGGTGTCAGAGACCATGAAAGTTAAGTGCTTATTTTAAAAAGAATTATTCCATTTAGTGTCTGACACCTGATAGTTTTTTTTGGGAAAAACGGAGTTTTTTTGACAACTTTAGCCAATTTAAGATACAAACAGACTAAAACCACAGGCCATGCCAGTGATATTTTGGTTTTTTCAATTGCTTGGCCGATACCCGCTCATGGCCCATATTGTCAAAGCCAAAAGGCTGCTGCGGTTTGTCATATAACGCCATCAAGCGACTGATGCGCTGTTCGGTTGGAGGATGGGTTCTAAGGGCTGAAGGTTCGGGAATGCGCCTACCCGGCAACAGTAATTCTTGCCAGAAGCGGCCTTGGTTATATTCCAGCTTGTTTAAAGCGCTGGCCAACCCTGCCGGGTCTCCAGTTAGGTTCGCCGCAGCTAAATCGGCGTCAAACTCACGAATTCTTGATAAGGCCAATTGAAGTAAGGATACCATCATCGGCGCTGCCAAAAGTATTGCAATCAATAGCCATGGTACTGTGATATCGCTTACCAACATCAAAGGCAGGTTTACCATAAGCAACAACATCGCGACACTCGACAACAGAGAAACCAAGCGGCTGATGATATCGGCCAAATTCATGATCCAAAGATCACGATGTTCAATGTGACTGATCTCATGCGCCAAAACGCCGGCCAATTCTCTGGTATCTAATAACCTCAGCAAACCGTCGGTAACGGCAATCGCGGCGCTATCTCTGCTACCAACAGTAAATGCATTGGTCGTATGACTTGGCACATAGTAAAGCTTAGGTATTTGCTCAAGCCCTGCCCTTGCTGACAGCTCTCTGACCAAAGCGCAGCCTTGGGGAAAATTGTAATCATCCAGCTCGGTTGCCCGATACATCCGCATAATTAGCCCCGACGATGCATTGGGTGTTAACAGCAAGGTCGTCAAAGTCATCACCAAAGCAAAGAAAAAACCACTCTCACCAAAAAGTAGATAGGCGCACATCGAGAGCATTAAGCACATAATGCCGATAAGCAAAATAGATTGCAGCGCATTGATGATATTGTGACGGTTGTAAGAGTGAAGGTTTATCCGGCCATAGGCCATATCAGCTTACCTGTCGGGTGGTTTGTTTAAGGTGAGTATAGCAGTGATTAGCAGTGAAGAATGTATCCCTATACATCGTTGGTGAATGTTCCTTTTCGACAGTGTGCTCCTGCACTGTCTACTCCCGACATCCTGTAGGGAAAAATCAGTGAGCGTCCAATCCCCAGATATAAAAGGGGAGCTTGCGCTCCCCTTTGGTCAACTTAACTTAAGTTGTTTAGATTAGTTGGCTTTTACGTTCAACGTGATGCCTGAGGCTGCGCTGTAACCGTAAAGGTCGATATACCAAGTACCAGAAGCAGGGCTGTTGTGCGTACAAGTTTCGTTGTTACCTGATTTGTACGGACGACAATCGTAAGCTGTGCTGGTAGATTGTGCACCGTGACGGGTGTACAAGTCAGCATCGCCAGTACCGCCAGACATAGTGACTACCAAAGAGGTGTAGCCAGTGCCAAGGTCAAGGGTGTAACGTTTCCAAGCGCTCTTGCTAACGGCAACGCTGTTTACAGTGCTGTCGATTGGGCTAGGGCCACTTGAAGCAGCAGTGTAGCTACCAGTCAAGCTAACACCAGAGAAGCTGCTGTAAGCTTTCAGACGAACATAGTAAGTACCGCCAGTTTGAGTACCAGTACAGCTTTCAGTGTTACCTGATTTGTACGGACGACAGTCGTAGCTAGAGTCAGTTGGAGTTGCACCAAACTTAACATACATGTCAGCATCACCAGTACCACCGCTCATGTTGAAGCTGATGTTGGTCGCGCCAGCTGGTACGTCAAGTGTGAATACTACGTCACCACCGGTAGAAGCACTGATGCCAGTCTTCGCTACGCCATTGGTCAACGCATTGCCGCCAGTTGGAGTATCACCAGGACAAGTACCAACACCTACAGCACACCATGCAGTTTCAACGGCAGTTTTCTCAGTCGCACCGTAAAGGTCTTGAGCCGCTTGAGCAGTCGCAGTACGAGCGCCAGCGAAGTCAGTGCTTTGGCCCATATAGGTAGCAAGCGCACGGTAGAAGATTTGCTCAGCTTTAGCCAAACCAATTGAAGGCACGTTGGCAGTTGATTTACCACGTGGGTGAGTACCACCGTCTACAACCAATTGGAACGCAAGGTTAGCAATACCGGAGTTACCGTGAACACCACCTTGGTCGTTGCTGTTGCTTGGGCTGCTGGTGAATGGAATACGCTCTGGGTACCAGTCTTTCGAGTAGCCATCGGCAGTTGGGTTGTTCATGTAACGCAACGCGCCACCAGAAACCATTACTTCTTCACCCAATTTCCAATCTGGTTGAGTGTTGCCTTTTTTGTAAGACTCGGCAGAAACACCTAAGATGTCAGACCAAGCTTCATTCAAAGCACCTGACGCATTTTGATAAATCAAACCGGCAGTGTACTCGGTAACACCGTGAGTCAATTCGTGACCGATAACGTCATGAGCCAAAGTCAAATCGTAGAACTGGCTGCCGTCACCGTCACCGTACATCATACGGTTAGAATACCAGAAGGCGTTGTTCAAGTTAGTTTCAACATGAACACTTGAGATAGTGGTCATGTCTGAACCATTTACGCCGTTACGGCCGAAACGGTTTTTGTAGAAGTCATAAACACTTGAAGCACCGTCGTGAGCGCGCTGGGCAGAAGAATCACCACAGCTTTGTGTGTTTGAACACAACAACTTAGTTGGCGCAGTTGAGTATGACTGGTTTTGATGATCGTAAGTTTTCCAGTTTTTCGCGCTGTGTACACGAGCATGACGGGTGATCAGCTTAGTTGAATGAGCATCGAAGAACAAAATGTCATGGCTGAAATCACCGTTATCTACATAAGTAACTTCAATTTTCCAAGACAAAGAGGTTTTGCCGGTTACTTGGTCAAAGATGTATGCCAACTCAGGGGCATCAACGATATCGCCAATGTTACGGGCAGCGGCAACAGCGCGCATGCTAGTGCCGATTGAAGAACGGTCTAAGCTGTCACCGTTAATCGCTAAACGGCCAGATACAGCGTAAATTTTGTTTGATTTGGCACCAAACTTATCCACAGCGTCAGTGTGAACAGTCATGTCCGTACCGTAAACTTTCAAACCGTTGATGGTTTGAGTCATTTGAGTGTGTTGCTTACCAAGTTGGTCAATCCACTGGCGCTTAACGATGAAATCTTCGTTACCGTTTGCTTTGAAGCGAGCTTCATTAGCAACGATGTTTTTCAAAGCTTTAGTAGCTGACTCAGGAGTAGCTACACCTAGGTCCCCTTTAACAAACGAAGGACGGCCAGTATCAGACTTGGCGATCACGTCCAGGTTTAGATCACCTTGTTGAGCCATAGCAGCCGTAGACGAAAGGGCAAATGCGATGGTAGCTGTAATTGGATTCAAAATCTTCTTCATGTATATTTTTCCTGTGCTCTCGTTATGGTCGGAGTAATGCGTTGGATATTATTTTTATAATGAAAGTGACTTCATGTCGCTTTACCTTAGGGAGCTATCTCCCTTTGGATAATCATACAATATCAACCGGAAAAAGATTTTACAACCTTTTAACAAACCCTTTTATTGTTAACAATTCAGTTAAAATGAATATAAATTTGCAACCAAAACCTTAACAAATCACCGTATCTATTTGATTTTACTGAATTTATTACACCCTCTCATTATGCAAAAATCAACAATAAAAATTATAAAATAGATTTAAAAGTTATTAAAAACTAGAGTGATTACTCCTATCTGACTACTTTACAACCGACTTTCGTTCCTTAAAAAATGCATTTGTAACAAATACAATGTAAATATTACGATACAAAACACAACAAAAAGTGAATAGACTGCATAATTATTAGAATTTGTATTCAAAATTTTACATTACAAAACCCGGCTAGCAGATTCAGCTGAATTGACGCCGGGGATGCAAGGACCGATTGCGACGGGATACAACTTACACTATCCTTTAAGCCATTGTTATCATTTGAAAGTTCCCTGTAAATGAGTGTTAACCTGTTACATCATTGGCGCTGTAAAACCTACTTGTTGTTCGAAGACAACATGCAAAACTCCCTATTGGCCAGACGGCTGAACGTTGCACTGATAGCGCTGATAGTGATCAACGTGATAGCAGTGATAATGGAATCAGAGCAAGAACTGCAGCGCCAGTATGCCAGCGTTTTTTATTGGATAGACGCTGTTTCAGTGATGATATTCAGCTTAGAGTATCTATTGAGGCTGTGGGTTTGTGTCGAGAAAAAACCCCATTACGGCAGTAATTTTAAAGCCCGTGTTCGCTACTTTTTCTCACCGATGGCGCTGGTCGATTTACTGGTCATCATTCCTTTTTATATTTCTTTATTTGTCAGCGTAG
The DNA here is from genome assembly GCA_041583135.1 of Alteromonadaceae bacterium. Taxonomy (GTDB): domain Bacteria; phylum Pseudomonadota; class Gammaproteobacteria; order Enterobacterales; family Alteromonadaceae; genus JABSOG01. The sequence continues at coordinate 33,022 of JBFHGJ010000053.1, forward strand.
ACTTGAGGTATCTGAGGCTACTGAGAGTCATGCGAATATTAAAGCTCACCCATTACTTTAAAGGCTTTAACATTTTCGTCACCGTGCTTAAAAAAGAACTCAGAAGCATCTCCGCTGCCATCGTCGTGATGATATTTTTGGTGATCATCGCCGCGTCTGTCATGTATACCTTGGAAAACAGCGTCCAACCCAAAGCTTTTGGTTCCATTCCACAGGCCATGTGGTGGTCGGTTGTCACCATGACCACTGTAGGCTACGGCGATGTTACCCCGGTAACCAACGCAGGCAAGGTGGTCGCTATGATAGTGATGCTGCTCGGTATCGGCTTTGTCGCCCTCCCAGCCGGTATGCTTGCCGGACGCTTTAGCGATGAATTAAAGTTAAGAAGGCGTAACCTCGATGCCCATATTCGCGAGGCTTTGCGTGATGGCACGGTAGACAACAAAGAACACGCCGCTCTGTTAAAGCTGGCTGAAAAACTCGAACTGCGTCCAGAAGATCTACATCAAGGCATCAACTTTCATAAATACGGCAGTAAAGTGACACACTGCCCCCATTGTAAAAAGTCACTAATGACCCCCGGTATACAAGACCCGGAAGATAGTCACAACTAATAAAGAGAACAACAATGAAAAGAGTAACCGGCATCGGCGGCGTATTTTTTAAATCTAGCGATCCACAGCAAAGCATCGATTGGTATAAAAAGCACCTAGGTTTAGACACCGACCAATACGGCGCCACTTTCGCATGGCGCGATAAGGATAAGCCAGACAATATCGGCTACACCCAATGGTCACCATTTAAAGCCGACAGCGACTATTTTGCACCGTCGCAAAAGCCGTTTATGATCAATTTTACCGTAGAGAATATCGAAGCTTTGGTCGAACAGTTAAAGGCCGAAGGCGTTACCGTGGTCGATGACATTGCAACTTATGATTAAGGTAAGTTCGTGCACATCCTAGACAACGACGGCAATAAGATAGAGTTGTGGGAGCCGGTCAACGGCGCATTTGAATCATAAACAGATTGAGAGATATAAAAGGCATAAAGCGTATGACCCATAATGCCAGATCATACGCTCAACGCTTGCAGCCAGGGCTTTTAGCCCTAAGACTGACAGCAAAGATCACCCCAGCTCATCTGAGGCCACACGATAGTGGGGGTCTTCCGAGAAGTTGACCTCAACCATATTACCGGCCTTTTTCAACAGTTTTACGCAATCTTCGCTTAAATGACGCAAGTGTAATGTTTTGCCAAGGGCGGTATAACGCTCTGCCAAAGTATCGATTGCTTCAATCGCGGAGTGATCGGCAACACGGCTGTACTTGAACTCGATGATCACATCCTCAGGGTCGTTTTTGGTATCAAAGATATCCAAGAACTGGCTAACCGAGCCAAAAAATAATGGACCGTGCAACTCATAGATTTTTGAGCCATTAGCATCAACACGTTTGCTCGCATAGATGTGTTTGGCGTGGTCCCAGGCAAATACCAAGGCAGAGACAATCACACCAACCACAACGGCCACGGCAAGATCGGTGGCGACAGTAACGCTTGATACCAATACCAAAACAAAAGCGTCGGCCTTTGGAATTTTCTTCAAGATCCTAAAGCTCGACCATTCAAACGTACCCAATACCACCATAAACATCACACCAACCAAAGCGGCCAAGGGAATGATCTCAATCAAAGGTGAAAGGAACAGAATAAACAGCAACAAAGTCACCGCCGCAGTAAAGCCTGACAATCGGCCACGACCACCAGAGTTAATGTTGATCATCGATTGACCGATCATCGCACAACCACCCATACCGCCGAAAAAGCCGGTTGCAACATTGGCAACCCCTTGGCCGACACACTCTTTATTTGAGCGTCCGCGGGTTTCAGTGATCTCGTCAATCAGGGTTAAAGTCAGTAGCGACTCGATTAAACCAATGGCTGCCAGTATCACGGCATAAGGGAATATAATGCTTAAGGTTTCAAAATTAAACGGCACCGCAGGGATGGCAAACTCAGGTAAGCCACCAGCAATACTGGTGGTTTTACCATCGGTCATGGTGGTGACAAAATCGATAACCGTGCGAGTTTCAATGCCGCCATAGTAAACGATACCGGTTACCACCCCAATAGCGACCAAAGAAGAAGGCACAGCCGTTGTCAATTTCGGCAAAAAATGAATGATAAACATGGTCAAGAACACTAGGCCAAGCATCACATACAACTGCTCACCGCTCATCCACACCAGCTGACCGTCCACTCCCGGCACCTTGAATTGCCCCAATTGCGCGAGAAAGATAACAATAGCCAAACCATTAACAAAACCAAACATAACCGGGTGAGGTACAATTCGAATAAACTTGCCCAACTTAAATATGCCGGCGAGGATCTGCAATACTCCCATCAACACCACAGTAGCAAACAGATATTGTACACCATGCTGTGCAACCAAGGTCACCATAACAACAGCCAAGGCACCGGTAGCACCAGAGATCATTCCCGGACGGCCACCAAGCAGAGAAGTTAAAAGGCCAATCATGAAGGCGGCATATAGGCCAACCAAAGGCTCAACCCCTGCCACAAAGGCAAAGGCTACGGCTTCAGGCACCAATGCCAAGGCCACCGTTAGGCCCGACAGCAAATCATCTTTTACAGATGTGCTGGATTTAGTTAATAGACTGAACATGTTTGTGCGAAGGTTCCTTTTGAATTAAGGCGCTTTGCCGATAAGAGACAACCGACTGATACTGTCGGTTAAAAGGTGCGCGATACTAGCAAAATACCGCATCTGCTGCAACCTCGGCAGCGGCTTAAAAACCCTCAGCCTTTGCCTTTAAAGTGAGCTTTATCAATAATTTTCAGTGAACAACGTCGCGAATATTTGCGCCATGGGTTATTCTTAACAGGATCCCGAGAAAAGTCCGAAGAGTCTTTTAAATGGAAAAATTTATCAGCGATAAAATACTAATCAGCAAAACCGATACCCAAGGAAACATCACCTATTGCAGCCCAAGCTTTTTGCAACTTTGCGGCTATGACGAGCAAGAATTGATGGGTCGGTCCCATAATCTACTAAGACACCCTGATATGCCCAAGGGGATTTACTATTTGATGTGGGAAAACCTCAAAGCCAACAGAGAATTCAACGCATTCATTCTCAACAAAACCAAATCAGGTCAAAGCTATTGGGCTTTTACCAATATCACCCCAGTACATACTGTCGAGGGTAAGCTGGTCGGATACACCTGCGCCAAAAGACCCGCTAATGAAGCTGGTATTGGTTTATTTTCAGTGTATTATGAGCAGATGCGTGATGAAGAACGTCGCCTAGGTGACAATGAAGGTCCAAGAAAATCGGCACAATTATTACAAGAAATACTAGCAGCAACAGGAGATAGCTATGAAGCCAGCGTATTTAAGCTCCAGCTCTCTTAAACTATCCTATTTGTCCATCGCGCTAGTAGCGTTATCCATTGTTATCGGCTTTGCCTTACCTGAGTGGTTTTTTATCGCCGCACTCCTGTTGGTCATAGTGATTGTCGTTTTGTTGCTACAGGTCAAACTTATCAACACCCGTCACAATGAAATCAAAGAGATCACCAAAGTCGTCGCCCAACTCGGCCGAGGCGAGTTGAATGAGCGTATCATCCATATTTCCAAAGACAGCCCGTTCTTGCACTTGACCAACAGTTTGAATGACGGTATCGACGCGATTGAAGTGTATATGCGCGAAACCACCTCTGTTATGCACGCCGTTGAAAATAAACAGCTCTATCGTCGTGCACTGAGCTATGGCCTACCCGGCCTATTGGGTCAATCGCTTAAAGAGCTGGATAAATCATTTAAGGTGATAAAAGAAAATATAGAGCTTGAAACCAAGCATGACTTATCGCGAGAACTCAGCTCCTTGCAGTCGCAAAACAGCCGCAGCAACCTTTTCGCCACGCAACAGCAAATGCGCGATGCGGTAGATGCGATGCAGGAAGTCGATGAGATCACCAAAAATACCGTAGAGCGCGCACTGACCAATAAGAATTCAATGGATCAGATTAATGCCGACTTTGATAAAGTGAACCGTTCGCTCTCGAATATGTCAGATCTTGCTCAATCCCTCGATGAAAACTCCAATAAAATCGAAAACGTATCGCAAACCATTGCACAAATTGCCGATCAAACCAATCTCTTGGCATTGAATGCCGCCATTGAGGCTGCGCGCGCCGGTGAAGCAGGTAGAGGCTTTGCCGTGGTTGCCGACGAGATCAGAAACCTCGCCGAAACCACCAAGAAGGCCACCTCAGATATTGGCCACTCAATCATTCATGTGCTGCAAACCAGTCGTGATGTGGTTAGCAATACCGATGAATTAACCAAGTTAAACGGCCACTTTAAGTGCCTAATGGTCGATTTTGATCAGTCCTTTAAACACTTCGCCGAAGGCGCCGAGAAGATGTATGAGCGAGTGAACTTTGCCCGTATGCTCAACGACTTTATTTTAGTCAAACTCGACCACCTCACCTTTTTACAAAATGCCTACCGCGCCATTGACAGCAATACACATGTTAACGGCGACAGGCTGCATTTGAGCGAAGCCGCCAGTTGCCGCTTCAATCAGTGGTATCAAGGCGATGGTCAGAACTTGTATGGTCACCTGCCTTCCTATAGTAAGATTCGTGAGCCGTTATCGGCATTTCACCAAACCTTAGAGTCACTCGGTCAAGACATCATTGAGCTGCAAACCGAAAACTTAGATGAACTGATCAGCCGCCGTATCATTGAAAAAATGTTCGAAGCCGAGCAAAATAGCCAAGAGATCACCCGTCACATCGCCCATTTGGTCGATGAAAAACTTAAATTTGAAGGCAGCAGTCACGCTGTACAAGAAACTGAGATAGATTTGTTTTGATACATAATAATGGTGCGCACACCAAAACGTATTAATGGCCTTTTGGTGGCCGGTGTAGGTTCGGTGGCGTTGGACGTCCATGTTGATCATCCACCATCCATGGTGGCGGTGCGCACAGCACACCCTACATTTATATACCACCTTTGTTGGGTGCGCTATGCGCACCAAACCGTATTAATTGCCTTTTGTGATGGGGATGGTTTCGGTGGTGCCAAACGTCCATGTTGATCCTCCACCATCCATGGTGGCGGTGCGCACAGCCCCCTACAACATGGTATAGCTTTCTTCGCCTTCAGCCTCTTTTATTTCCTGCTCGATAACCGGCTTTCTCGCTTCCGGTTTGAAGTCGAGTTTCAAGTAAGGGTGGTCGGTCAATACCGTCACGCTCAGCACATCAATCAAGCGA
>JBFHGJ010000054.1:0-37989 GCA_041583135.1 Alteromonadaceae bacterium
CAACAAAACGCCAGCTCCGAGTCGGTATTGCCGACCGGCAGGTAGTTTTCATTTTTTAGCGATTGATAACCACTGAGCTGGCCATTGTGAGCAAAGGTGATGTTTTTACCCCATAATTCACGGGTAAAAGGATGAGTATTGGCAAGTGCGACCCGGCCACGGTTACCTTGGCGAATGTGGCTTATCACCGCATGGCTTTTGATCGGATACTCGGCAATAAAGCGAGCAATTTGCGAGTTGCAACTGGGCAATGGATCGTGAAACGAACGACATCCGGTGCCTTCGTAAAAGGTGATCCCCCAGCCGTCTTGATGAGGACCGGTATTACCGCCACGCTGCAACAGTCCAGTAAAGCTAAAACAGATGTCGGTCGGGGTATTGGCGCTTAATGCAAGTAATTCACACACGATGAGTTTTTCTTTATTTAGACGATTTTTTTACTGTTAATGACAATTCTATAGGGAAAAATTCTATTGTCCACTCTTGCCAGCAGCCATGGATTTGGTTTAATCTGTTTTTCAATGGTCCGACCTGTTGAGCATTATTGGTCAAATAAACCACACTTTATAGGTCGATTTCACAAACATACCTCAACTTTGGAGTTATGATGGAACTTTTAATTTGGTTTGCCGTACTCATCGGTGCGCTGTGGGCCATGGCCTATCACCGTGCCAGCTTGCTCCCTTTTACCTTGGTGACTTTAGTCATTTTCGCCGCAGGTAGTTTCTCAGGCACAATCGGAATCTTGGCTTGGGTCCCTTTTATCCTTATCGCCGTGCCTCTAAACTTTACCGGTATTCGTCAACAATACATTACTGCGCCCGTGCTTAAGATCTTTAAGAAGATCATGCCGCAAATGTCGCGCACGGAAGAAGAAGCCATTGCTGCGGGTACAACATGGTGGGAAAAAGATCTGTTTTGCGGCACGCCAGATTGGAATAAACTGCACAGCTATCCGCAGCCACGATTAACCCCGGAAGAACAAGCATTTTTAGACGGTCCGGTTGAAACCGTGTGCCGCATGACCGACGACTTTGATCTCACCCACAATCGCGCCGACCTCTCACCTGAGGTATGGCAATACCTCAAAGACAACAAGTTCTTTGCCATGATCATTAAAAAGCAATACGGCGGTTTGGATTTCTCTGCATATGCCCAAAGCTGCGTGTTGCAAAAACTCTCAGGCAAAAGTACCGTCTTGGCCAGCACCGTGGGCGTTCCAAACTCTTTAGGTCCGGGCGAGTTGTTGCAACACTATGGCACCGAAGCGCAAAAGGACCACTACCTGCCGCGTCTTGCCCGTGGTGAAGAGATCCCGTGTTTTGCTTTGACCAGCCCTGAGGCCGGCTCTGACGCCGGTGCCATTCCTGATTTTGGGGTGGTCTGTAAAGGTCAGTGGAATGGTGAAGAAATTGTCGGTATGCGCCTTAACTGGAATAAGCGCTATATCACTCTTGCACCGGTTGCGACAGTATTGGGTCTTGCGGTTAAGCTCTATGATCCTGACGGTTTACTCGGTGATGAAAAAGATTTGGGCATTACCTGTGCACTCATTCCAACCAACACCCCGGGTGTTGAAATTGGCCGCCGTCACTTCCCGTTGAACGTACCGTTCCAAAATGGTCCAACTCAAGGCAAAGACATCTTCGTCCCGCTCGATTACATCATCGGTGGTCAGAAAATGGCAGGCCAAGGCTGGCGTATGTTGGTTGAATGCTTGTCGGTTGGCCGAGCCATTACTTTGCCGTCAAACAGCACCGGCGGCACCAAAGCGCTGGCTTTGGCCAGTGGTGCCTACGCCCGTATCCGCCGTCAGTTCAAGTTGCCGATTGGCAAAATGGAAGGCATTGAAGAAGCACTGGCCCGTATCGGTGGCTACGCCTATATGTCGGATGCGGCAACGACCATGTCTACCGGTGCCATCGACCTGGGTGAAAAGCCATCGGTTATTTCAGCCATTGTAAAATACCATATGACTGAGCGTGCCAGAGAGTCAATCAATCACGCTATGGATATTCACGGTGGCAAGGGGATCTGTATGGGTCCTAACAACTATTTGGCACGAGGCTACCAAGGTGCGCCAATTGCTATCACGGTTGAAGGGGCCAACATCTTGACCCGCAACATGATCATTTACGGTCAAGGTGCCATTCGCTGTCATCCGTTTGTACTCGATGAACTGCGCGCCGCCTCTCAAGAAGACGAAGCAACGGCATTGACGCAATTTGATGATGCGCTATTTGGCCATATCGGCTTTACCATCAGCTCGGCCATGCGCAGCTTGTGGTTGTCTTTAACCGACAGTCGTTTTGCTCAGTCGCCGTTTAACGATCAAACCAAACGTTACTACCAGCATATGACGCGCTTTAGCTCCACCCTTGCGTTTATGTCGGATCTGTCGATGGCTACGTTAGGTGGCGATTTGAAACGTAAAGAACGCATTTCAGCGCGCCTTGGTGACATTTTAAGTCTACTGTATCTCACCTCGGCGACGTTAAAACGTTTTGACGATGAAGGTCGCCAACAACAAATGTTGCCACTGATGCAATGGGCCGCAGAAGATAGCTTGTACAAGTGCCAGGTTGCCTTGAGCGAGCTATTGGATAACTTCCCTAACCGCTTTGTCGGTAGAGCCGTGAAATTGATGCTGTTCCCTTGGGGCCGCACCTTGAAAAAACCCTCTGATCGCTTAGAGCACAAGGTTGCCCGCATGTTGCAATCGCCAAGTGAAGCAAGAAGTCAGTTGGGCCAAGGCTGCTACCTTGAGCGCATCGATTCAAACCCTATCGGACTGCAAGAGCAAACCTTGGATGATATTTTGGCCGCTGAGCCGATTTACGACAAAGTGTGCCGCGCCGCCGGTGAGCGTCTGCCGTTCTTCCGTTTAAATGAAGTGGCTGATAAGGGCCTTGAGCTTAAAGCCATCAGTGAAGACGAAGCGGCGCTGCTAAGACGTGCCGAGCAAGGTCGCTTAAAAGCCATTAACGTCGATGATTTCGACTCAGAAGTGTTGATGGCCGATAAATCCTACGCCACAGGCACGGAACAACAGGGTAACGAAGCGGCATAACGCCGACGTTTAAGAATATCAAAAGGGGCTTTTTAGCCCCTTTTGTTTTATCTGTCGATTCTTACTCGATTAGAGTTTGTCTTTGAGGCCTTCTAGGGTTTCAGCAGGCGCACCATCATAAGCCAAAGCTTCACAACGAGTCTTATCTAATTCGCCTTTTTGCTTGGCGCCCTCAGTCATTTTCGCCGCTTGTTGGGTGAGAATATTGCCGAGCATGGAACGTAATTTCGGATTGTCCAATCGCGTTTCCATCAATTTGTGCCACACCGACTGCGCCTGTTTAAGTAATGCCTGTTGCTTGGCAACCGCCGCTTTGTCGAGTTCGAAATCATTAGCACATTGTTTGAGCTTGGCGCTGTAGACATACAGCTCAGGCCCCTGCTGCTTTATCCAAACCTCCTGTTGCTGAAAACTGTCGGCTTGAGCAATGGCTTTTTGTGGATCGGCGAGGATCTTTTCGACTTCATGGATCAGCGGATGTTCTAAATCGGCAGGAATTGGCCCACCATGATCGCAACTGCTGGCGACCCAGTTCTTACCATCTAAGATAAATAGGTAGGTCTGCTTGTCATTAAAACTGATGCCACAGTCGCCCTTGCTTGCAGCAGTGGTCATTTTGAATTGATTGGCGAGTATGCCTTTGAGGGTTTGCTTGACATTAAATGTGCCTTCGACATTGGCACCATCGTCGCTGGTTTTACGCTCACTCAAGGTGGCCAAAGCGATAACCTGAGCATCGGCAACCGCCTGTTCGAACGACTTACCTGCACCACATTGACACTTAGCAATGGCGACATCCGCCAACATCAGTGCCGAGACGGCAAATAACAGTTTAGAGATAGCTTTCACGGTAGAACCTATTGTTTATTAGTATCAATCCGATATGGTAACGAACGACACCAAATTTACAATAGGTGATGTGATGTGTTATCCGCCAATGCCCGCATCAACGGCAGGCTTTGGCTTGGCAAACAGACTGGTTGCTTCAGTCGGCGATGTCTTTTGGCATATCGTTGCGAATGCGCTGCCAGATCTTGCCAGACTCAATACCATAGCGACGCACACAAACGATGGATTCGTCGTGCTTACCTTCTTGGGCATAGGCTCTTAACTCATCATAAAACGACAACGCAAGCTTACGAGAGTCAGAATATGAGAAATAGTAAGAAGCAATTTTAGAGTAAAGCCCTTTGAAGCCATTAAGGGTCAAGACGTAAATGGAATTGCCTGACGCCATGGCAAAACCATGATTGAGGCGATAGTCGAAATCGGCAAAGGCATCTCCGCTGTCTTCGACTTGGCGAGCCTTGTCTAGCTCTTGAACCACCAGCTCAGGGTTGTTTTTAATCGCGCCGCGAATAAATATCGCCGAGATATTGGTGCGGGCGGCCAACAGTTGGTCTACCAATTCAGAGATCCCTTCATGGTCGAGCCTCGCCAAAGTCTCCAAAATATTCAGACCGGCGGTTTCCCAGAAGTTATTAACTTTGGTTGGCTTACCATGTTTGATGGTCAACCAGCCATCACGAGAAAGTCGTTGTAGGACTTCACGTAGCGTGGTTCGTGTTACACCGATAAGCTCAGACAACTCACGCTCGGCGGGCAGTATGCTTCCCGGGGCAAATTTTCCATTCCAGATTGAGGTAACGATATATTCCTCGGCGAAACCTGCCGGGCTTTGCGCTTTAATTAAGGTCATTGGGCTAATCCAAATAACTCTGTTATTGAAAGGTTCAAACTGATTGTACCAGATGAATGGTTGCAGACAAGTTACGCTACCGGGTTTTTGACAAAAAAGATGTCAATTGTGTCATTTGTTCGTTACAGCTGGTCTACCTGTCTATGAAAAGGTGATTAAGATGCTTTGAATTGTTCTGTTAAGTGCCAAAAATATCGCTTTGTTATTGATTTGTTAGATAAATGCGCTTTAATTGAGAGGTAGCGGGTTTATTCAACCACTAACAGGTTGTTGGTCGATAAACGGTAGACTAGTGCGGTGGTTTCGCTGATAATGATTCGCGTTAAAACCATTTAATTTTAACGATTTACCGCCGCAAGGGCGGAAAATCCAGACATAATAAGGTACGAGCTGCGATCATGCAAGAATCTATGGGTACTGCGATTTTTAAAAACTTTCTCGGCCATGCGCCACAATGGTATAAGCTGACCATTGTTGCGTTTTTGCTGATTAATCCCCTCTTATTCTTTGTCAATCCCTACATAGCAGGTTGGGTTTTGGTGCTGGAGTTTATTTTTACTCTTGCCATGGCACTAAAATGCTATCCGTTGCAACCGGGTGGTTTATTGATGATAGAAGCGCTGGCACTTGGCATGACCACACCTAAGCATGTGGCTCACGAGATACTGGCAAACTTTGAAGTTATTTTGTTATTGATGTTTATGGTAGCGGGCATCTACTTTATGAAGGGCCTACTGCTGTTTGTCTTTACCAAAATCGTGGTGGGACTACGCTCAAAAATGCTCACCTCTTTAGCCTTCACTTTTTCAGCGGCATTCTTGTCGGCCTTTTTGGATGCTTTGACGGTCATCGCGGTGATCATCAGTGTCGCCACCGGCTTTTTTGGCGTTTACCACAAAGTGGCTTCGGGCAAACATCACAACGATGGCGAGCATGATGTCTCGTCGGACGACAATGTACATGCGCTCAATCGCGACGACTTGGAAAACTTCCGAGGTTATTTGCGTAACCTGCTGATGCACGCTGGTGTCGGTACCGCCCTTGGTGGGGTGATGACCAAAGTCGGCGAGCCACAAAACCTGATCATCGCCGAAAAGGCCGGTTGGGAATTCATTGAATTTGCCATACGCATGTTCCCGGTCAGTTTGCCGGTATTTATCAGTGGCCTTTTGGTCACCATTGCCGTTGAGAAATTTAAGTGGTTTTCTTATGGCGTCGATATTCCAGAAAATGTCCGCGCCATTTTATCCAACTTCGACAAAGAGCAAGATGCCCAGCGCACCCGTCGCGATAACGTCAGTCTCATCATCCAAGGCATCATTGCGGTGTGGCTGATTATCGGTTTGGCCTTTCACTTGGCAGCGGTCGGTCTTATCGGTTTATCGGTTATCATCTTGGCGACATCATTTACCGGTATCATCGATGAGCACCGTTTAGGCAAGGCGTTTGAAGAGGCACTGCCTTTTACTTCATTACTTTGTGTATTCTTTGCCGTGGTGGCGGTGATTGTCGATCAGGGTCTGTTTAAACCGGTTATCGACTGGGTTTTAACCTTTGAGGGCAACAATCAAATTGCCATGTTCTTTATGGCCAACGGTATCTTGTCGATGATCAGCGACAATGTGTTTGTCGGCACCATTTATATCAACGAAGTCAGTGCTGCCCTTGCCGAAGGCACCATCAGCCGCGACCAGTTCGATATGTTGGCCGTAGCCATCAATGCCGGTACCAACTTGCCAAGTGTTGCCACGCCTAACGGCCAAGCCGCATTTTTGTTCTTGCTGACATCCGCTTTGGCACCGCTGTTACGCTTATCTTATGGCCGTATGGTGATCATGGCACTGCCCTATACCATCGTACTGACTATCGTCGGTTTGACGTTTTCTTACTTTATGTTGGAATCGACCACCGACAAACTCTATGAAATGCACTGGATAGAACATCATTCTGCCGTCGTTGCCCCTGCACCGAACAATCAAGGGCATTGATGATGATACCTGTAGCAAAATGGCCAACCATTAAGTCGTCGTGGATCTTACTCGGCTTTTCGGCGTTGGCCCTTGAAGGCGGAGCCTTGTATTTTCAATACGGCATGGGGCTTGAGCCATGTATCAAGTGTGTCTATCAACGGGTTGCCGTGATGGGGATCATGTTCGCCGGGTTTATTACCGCCATGGCACCGGGCGTGACCTTTATGCGCTTACTTGGCTATCTCGGCTGGGGCGTGTCGGCGGTGTGGGGTTTTTTAATTGCCAAAGCCCATGTGGACATTCAAACCGAAACCAACCCGTTCGTCTTTACCACCTGTGAAATTGAACCGAACTTTCCGTCATGGTTTCAAATTCACCAATGGTTTCCCGGGGTATTTGAAGTCAGGGGCGATTGTTCTACCATCGACTGGCAATTCCTGTCGCTGAGTATGCCCCAGTGGATGATCATTGTGTTTAGCTTCTATTCGCTGGCACTGTTTTTGGTGTTGGCAATACGTCTACTGAAAGAGCGCAAGCTCTGAATTTAAGCCACCGGATACATCACATAGTCGTTGTATCCGGTGGTCACCTTGATAAACCCCGCCAGTTGTCGATTAAGCGCCTCATCAGTGGTATCGACCAGTAACGGCCTCCCCTCAAGGGCTTTAAGCTTGGTTTTGGTTGCCACCACTATGATGTTTTCTTTGCCGATAAAGCGAATAAACTCAGGGCTTAGCTGCTGATTGCCACGGCCTAGGATGTGTCCTTGTCCACCGATAACGGTGATCACCAACCTGATATTGTCTTTACCTTTTTGCTGTGCCAGCGCAAGCAGCGCTTTGGCGGTAATATCGCTGTGGAGCAGCTGCTGATCTTCAATCACATCGACACCCAACAGCGTATTTTCGAGTCCCAATTCTTCCATGATAAAGGCGACCGTGGAGCCTGAACCCATAACATAGCAATGCTCAGGTTCCATTTCATTGATCACATACTCGGCAATATCATGTAGCACCAACTCATCAGACTCTTTGCCGCCAGACTTGGTCGCTTGAATATATCTCAGTTCGCCGGGCACTTGCATTTCACCGTAGCGTTTGGCTTTGACCGTGCCTTGTCGAAACGCCACTTCATCAATATCCATCACATCGGCATCAAGTACGCTCAGCATTTCACCTTCAGCCAACATCGCAATTACCCGTCCTGCCGCTTTGGGCGTGACGGCATAAACGCCCGAGTGAATTTTGCAGCCAGCTGGGATCCCCAACACCAACGCATTGCTATCGACAATGGCGCAAATATCCCTTGCCGTCCCATCACCACCGGCAAACAACAGCACATCAACTTTGGCCTCGACCATTAATCTTGCCGCTTCACGGCTGTCTTTTGCCTGGGTTTTGTCGCTTTGGGTATGATAAATCAACTGATATCGAAGACCCGCTCTTTGGCAGGCTCGCTCACCCATATCGCCGTTGACGGTCAACACCTCAATGCTGTTACGATATTTTGCAAACTCATGGAGCGCCATATCGACTCGCTTATTGGCCATCGGCACAGCGCCAAGCGCCAACGCCTGCTCGGCGACCTCATCGCTGCCTTTAAGTGCCACAGCGCCGCCCAAACCGGCAAAAGGGTTTATGATCAAGCCGATACGTAATCTGTTCAACACGCAGCTCCTGTCAGTTGCTCATCGACCCCAACACTGGATTTAAACTGCTTCAGGGTCAACGGATATGGGGTGTGGTAAAACTCAGCCAAGGCTTTGAGCATCCTCTCGGTGCGCTCGTTAAAGCCCTGTTCAAGCAGTGTTTTTACCCTTTGATAGACTTTTTGTTCAAAGGCGAAACGGTCGGGCTGGGCGCCGCTTAAATTGTCGCAACTGACGTTAAATTTAAACCCGGCGGCAACGCATAGTGCCCACTCAATCGCTTGGGGTTTCACTTCTACCGCTTCAAACTCGGCCTGCTGCTGGGCACTTCTGCCGTCGGGTAGATACCAATAGCCGAAGTCTTCCAGTAAGCGGCGGCTTTTACCGGCCACCAGCCAATGTGAGATCTCATGCAGGGCACTGGCAAAAAAGCCATGAGCAAAGACGATACGGTGATAATCGACGCTGTCATCGGCAGGCAGATATATCGGCTCATCATCACCTTTAACCAGCCGAGTATTGTAGCGGCTAAAAAAAGTCTGTTCAAAAATCGAAATGAGATCCTGATATCTGTGCGCTTGTGACAAGCCTAACCCCCGAAATATCGCGCCTTTGCCATAAAATAGAATAAAGACAGGCAAAGGTGAAAAACAAGAGCGTTATTTTAGCCACTTAGCGTTTTATCACAAGGGATTGATTGAAAATTCTAAATCACTCACCTACATTAGTAACATTCAAATAGCCGTTTAAATCCAAATCCAATGAAGCCAATATTCGACGCCCAGCGCAAAGCCTATTTAGCCCACCCCTATCCAACGCTCAATGAGCGTAAAGAACAGCTTCGTGCGCTAAAGCGACTGTTGCTGCAAAACCAGCAGGCGATATGCGACGCCATCAGCGCAGATTTTGGCTACCGCAATGCCAATGAAACGCTATTTTTAGAGATCATGACCTGTGTCGGTGATGTCGATTTCAATCTCGATAATCTAAGGCGCTGGATGAAACCGGAAAAGCGCAAAGTGGCGCTGCAATTTCAGCCCGCCAGCAATGTCTTGATGTATCAGCCTTTGGGCGTGGTAGGAATAATCGTGCCGTGGAATTATCCGCTTTATCTGGCCATTGGTCCTTTAGTGGCAGCCCTTGCAGCCGGTAACCGTGCCATGTTGAAAATGTCGGAGTTTACCCCGGCGTTTAATCAACTGTTTAAAGGTTTATTGGCGCAACATTTTAGCGCAGAACAGGTCGCTGTCATTGAAGGTGAGGCGCAAATTGCAGCCGAATTTTCACAGCTGCCTTTTGATCATTTGATGTTCACCGGTTCAACCTCGGTGGGCAAACACGTAATGGCTGCGGCGGCGCAAAATTTAACGCCGGTGACCTTGGAACTCGGCGGTAAATCACCGGTGATCATCGATGACAAAATTGGTCTTGACGATGCGGTCGATAAAATCCTCTTTGGCAAATGCGTCAACGCCGGACAAACCTGCGTCGCACCAGACTATGTATTTTGTCCGGCTAATAAGGTCGAAGCGTTGGCCGAGGCCATCTGCAAGCGCTTCAATGCCTTTTATCCTGACTTTGACAACAACCAAGATTACACTCTTGTGGTCAATGATAGGCAATACAACAGGCTACTTGGCTGGCTTGATGACGCGGCACAGGCGGGCGCCAAAATTATCAGCACCACAGGAAAAAGTCATGAGAATTATCGTGACAGACGCAAATTGCCATTGCAGCTGGTGCTAAATGCCGATGAGCACATGAGCGTGTTGCAACAAGAGATCTTCGGCCCGGTGTTGCCTATTCTCGGCTATGATAATGTTGAACAAGCCATCGAGCATATTCAACGCCACGACAGACCACTGGCACTTTATATCGTTAGCTATGATAAGCAATTCCAGCAGCATATCTTGCACAACACCCACTCTGGCGGCGTCACTATCAACGATACCGTGCTCCATTTTGGCCAAAAAGATATGCCGGTCGGCGGTATTGGTCCTTCAGGTATGGGACATTATCACGGCAAAGAAGGCTTTTTGACCTTTTCAAAAGCCAAGGGCATACACGTCAAAGGACGTTTTAACGCCACCCGCTTTATCCATCCGCCTTATCACAAGTCGATGCTGAAATGGGTGCTTAAGCTGTTTATGCGTTAGGTTTTTTGTGGTTGTTTAAGGCAATCAATAGCAGTTGATATTCGCGCCTTTCTTTGGCGCTCATGCCCTCGGTTTTTTCTTTGAGCAGCAGCTGCTCGGCGCGCTGCTTAAGGTATTCATCTTCGATAAAGCGTACCGTCGCTTTAAATTCCGCTTCCATCAGCTCATCGCTTTCAATTTGATGATCCCATGCGGCAAGTCTGCTGATGTAAGGCCCTACGGCTTCATCACGGTAAAGCTCAACCAACTGAGCGGTGGTGGGGTTTTCCATGGTCAATATGGTGCGCTGCAAGCCATAAAACAGATCAAAGCCGGGCATATCGATGTTTTCATAGGCGTTATTCAACGGGATCGCTTTGGCCAACTTAGGCTGTTGCACCAACAGTCCGATGGCGCGGCGCATCGGCGTGATCTTTAACGCTTTTTGTTGCGGTCTATGTTGTTGCGGCTTGGTAAAGTAGCGCTCCAGTTGACCACGCTCTCGACCCACAATGGAGGCGAGCTTATCAAGCACCAAATCGCGGAAAAAGTCACTGGGGATCTTTTCAATCAAAGGCTTGGCTTGCGCCACCAGTTCGGTTTTACCGGCATCATTGGTGATATCGATATTGCCAAGCAAATGTTCAAAGAAGAATTGGCTAAAGGGTTTGGCGTTATCAAGCCGTTGTAAAAAGGCGTCCTTTCCTTCTTTTTGAACTAAGGTATCCGGGTCTTCGCCCTCGGGCAAAAAAGTGAAGGTCAGTTCTATACCATCTTTTAAATGAGCCAAGCCGTTTTCTAGCGCTCGCCACGCGGCGTCAAAACCGGCGCGGTCGCCGTCATAGCAAAACACCACTTTTTTAACCATGCGAAAGAGCATCTGCAAATGCTCTGGCGTCGTCGAGGTGCCAAGTGAGGCCACCGCATTACGAATACCGGCCTGTGCTAAGGCCACCACATCCATATAGCCTTCAACGACTATCACATGATCGAGTTTTTCATTAAATTGCTTGGCCTCAAATAAACCATACAGCTCAAGCCCCTTATGAAAAATTCGAGTCTCGGGCGAGTTAAGGTATTTTGGCGTACCATCGCCCAGCACCCGGCCACCAAAACCGATGACTTTCCCTCGCTTATTGCGAATAGGAAACATCAGGCGGTCACGGAAAAAATCGTACACACGGCCATTGTCGTTGCTGGTGGTCACTTTTAAATCAAGCAGTTGCTGACGTAGTACATCATTGCTACCAAAGGTCTTAAGCGCCCCATCCCATTCCTCAGGCGCATAGCCGATACCAAACTGCTGCACCACTGCGCCACTTAGACCACGGCTTTTAATATATTCGATGACCTTAGGGCCATTTTTATGATGTTTGAGGTTATGACGAAAATAGCGCGAAACCTGCTCCATCAAATCGTGATCCGAGGCAATTTCAGCCCGACTAAACTGTGGCTTTTTGTTGCCGAAGCCCGGCGAGTCTTCCCTTGGTACTTCAAGGTTGTACATCTGCGCCAGATCTTCAATGGCTTCGACAAACTCCAGTTTGTCATATTCCATCAAAAACGAAATGGCATTACCGGTCGCGCCGCAACCAAAGCAGTAATAGAACTGTTTGTCTGGACTGACAGAAAATGAGGGGGATTTTTCATTATGAAAAGGACAACAGGCTTGGTAGTTGCGCCCGGCTTTTTTAAGCGGCACATAACCATCTATCAGCTCGACGATATCCGTACGCGCTAAAAGATCATCGATAAAATGTCGAGGAATGCGACCTGCCAAAATCTTGCCTTATTGGTTGATTTACCCTGTCCCTATACATAAAAAAACCGCATGTTAGCGCTTAACATGCGGTTTTCAAAGCATTATGCACAAGTTGTAATTAAGCGCTCAAGCGGGCCTTAATAATGCCACTGACTTTGGCCATATCGGCTCGTCCTGACATTGTGGGTTTTAACTTGCCCATGACTTTACCCATGTCCTGCATTCCAGATGCGCCCAACTCGGTAACTGCTTGGTCAATCAAATCTTTGATCTCTTCCTCGCTCAAAGGTTGCGGTAAAAATTCCTCAATCACTTTGATCTCAGCAGCTTCTTTCTCTACCAAGTCTGTGCGGCCAGCCGCTTCAAACTGGGCCATGGCGTCTTTGCGCTGCTTTACCATCTTGACCAGAACTTTCAAGATACCGTCGTCATCTAAGGTTACCTTGTCGTCAATCTCAATTTGCTTGATGGCGGCGCTAGCCATGCGGATGGTGCCAAGGCGTTCTTTATCCTTGGCCTTCATGGCGTCTTTGGTCGCTTGTTTGAGCCGTTCGCTTAAACTCATGCTTGCCAATTCCGTAAAAGCAGAATTAGTAAAGTCTTACGCGACGCGCGTTTTCACGCGACATTTTTTTCAAGTGACGCTTAACCGCAGACGCTTTTTTACGTTTGCGTTCAGCCGTTGGCTTTTCGTAAAACTCACGACGACGAACTTCAGCCAGAACACCGGCTTTCTCACAAGAACGTTTGAAACGACGCAACGCGATGTCAAACGGTTCGTTTTCTCTTACTTTAACGATTGGCATTTAAAAACTCACCTCAGAGTATAATAGTTAATTTAGGGGTTAAACTGAAAGTATAGCCTACCCCAAGAAAAATTGGTGCAGCATTTTAAGCCGATAGGTAATGCAATGTAAAGGCCAAATACTGGTTAAATGTTAAATAAACGAGTAAAATCCGCCGCGACATGAATTACCAAGGCATCTATTTTATGCGAATTTTAGGCATTGAAACCTCCTGCGACGAAACCGGCATCGCCATTTATGACGACCAATTGGGCATTATCGCCCACCAACTCTATTCCCAGGTGGATATTCACGCCGACTACGGCGGCGTCGTGCCTGAACTGGCATCACGAGATCATGTCAGAAAAACCATTCCGCTGATCAACGCTGCCCTGCAACAGGCAGGCATGACCAAAGACGATATCGACGCCATCGCCTACACCGCAGGCCCCGGCCTTGTCGGTGCATTGTTGGTCGGTACCTCTATCGGCCGCGCACTGGCCTATGCTTGGGGCGTACCGGCAGTTGAAGTCCACCATATGGAAGGCCACTTACTGGCCCCAATGCTTGAAGAAAAACAGCCAACGTTTCCTTTTGTTGCCTTGCTGGTCTCAGGCGGCCACACCATGATGGTAGAAGTCGATAACATCGGTGAATATCAAATCTTAGGCGAGTCGGTCGATGACGCCGCTGGAGAGGCCTTTGATAAAACCGCCAAGTTGCTTGGACTCGACTACCCCGGTGGTCCACGCCTGGCCAAGCTGGCAGAAAACGGTGTCCCGGGACGTTTTGTCTTTCCTCGTCCAATGACCAATAAACCTGGGCTGGATTTTAGCTTTTCCGGGCTTAAGACCTTTGCCGCCAATACCGTTGCCGAACAAGGCGATGATCAGCAAACCAAAGCCGATATCGCCCATGCGTTTCAGCAGGCCGTCGCCGATACGTTGGTGAGCAAATGCCGCCGCGCCTTAGAGCATACTGGTATCAATCAATTGGTTGTGGCAGGTGGCGTAAGCGCCAATGTGTATTTGCGTGAGCAACTTAAACTGTTGATGGATGAACGCGGTGGTGAGGTTTATTACCCGCGCCCTGAGTTTTGCACCGACAACGGCGCGATGATAGCCTTTGCCGGTATGCAGCGCCTTAAGGCCGGTCAAACAGCGGGGCTAAGTATTAAAGCCAAACCCCGCTGGCCGTTAGACACCCTAGCCTCTATCAGCGCTTAAAGCGGCAACGGCCGTTTCAAGATGTTTCACGGTAGTGTCGATATCTTGCAGTTTGTCGAGACCAAACAATCCGAGCCTAAATGTTTTGAACCATTCAGGCTCGTCGCATTTGAGTGGCACGCCTGCGGCCGTTTGTAAGCCGAGCTTGGCAAATGCCTTGGTGTTGTGTAGCTCATCATGGTCGGTGTAACACACCACAACCCCCGGCGCTTGAAAACCCGGCGCCGCGACATTGACAAAGCCGTAACGGCTGAGCATTTGGCTCACTCGCTCACCCAATTGCAGCTGCGCCTGCTTTAGCCGTTCAAAACCATAGTCCTTAATGGTCAGCATCATATCGCGAAAACGTTTCAGCCCATCGGTGGGCAAAGTGGCGTGATAGGCATGACCGCCGTTTACATAAGCCTGCATAATGTTGTGCCACTGCTTTAAGTCACAGGCAAAACTATCACTTTGAGTTTGCGCCATCACATCGAGTGCCCGTTGATTGAACATCACCAAGGCCGCACAAGGTGTGCCACTCCAGCCTTTTTGCGGGGCGCTCAAAGCAACATCAACGCCAAGTGCTCGCATATTAAGCCAAAGTGCCCCTGAGGCTACGCAGTCAATCACCAATAAGCCACCATATTGATGAACGGCCTGTGCGACCTGCTCGATGTAGCTATCGGGCAGCAACATACCAGAAGCGGTTTCAACATGAGGCGCAAATACCACTTGCGGTTGATTGAGTTGGATCTGCTCAAGCACTTGCTCAAGCGGCGCTGGCTGAAATGGACTTTGTGGCGCATCAGAGGTAGTGAGCGCTTTTAGCACTTGTACTGAACGGGCAATGTTGCCCACCTCTAAGATCTGTGACCAACGATAGCTAAACCAGCCATTGCGAAGCACCATAACATTTTTATCTCTGGCAAACTGCCGGGCTATCGCCTCCATACCATAGGTGCCGCCCCCCGGCACGACAGCCACACTATCGCAGTGATAGACCTGTTTTAATGTGCAGGAGATATCGTTCATCACCTGCATAAAGGCTTGTGACATATGATTGAGTGAGCGGTCGGTAAAAACCACCGAATATTCCAACAACCCCTGTGGGTCTACATCGGCCAATAAGCTGGGCATCTGCTGTTCTCCTAATGAGTTATGTCTTTGCTGGGGATGGGCTGATGGTCAGTTTCAGCCTATCTTTAACGGTATCGATCAGCGCGCGGCAATGCTCGGCATTGTCGCCATGAACCAGTATGTGACCAAGGCGGTTATAGGAGGAACAGGTCTGACTCAATTGCTCTCCCACCGGCGGATAAACCTTCACCTCGGCCACACCCGGCATCACTCTGACAGCGGCCAAACCACTGAGCGCTTCAAGCGTGCCTTGCTCGGCAAACAAAAACTCAATCATAGCACAGCCTTTTGCCTTGAGCGGCGTATCAGGCCTATTGACCTTACCACTAGGCCAGCCGATGAGATATTGATAAACATTGAAGCCGCTGACCAATTCCAACAAGCTGGCGATGTCATCTCCTGCCACACGGTTATGGGTTTCAATAAAATACACCTGTTCATCTTCAACCTTAAGCTCGGTATGGGACGGGCCATTTTCGATGCCTATGTGAGCGAGAAATGCCGTCATTTCCCGCACGATCAGTTGTTGGCGCTGAGGTGACATCGGCGCAGGCATAATATGGCTTTGCTCGACAAAACCATTGGGCTCTACCTGCTTTTGTGCGATCCCCAGTATTTGATGCTGACCATTAAAACTAAAGGCTTCAACCGAATACTCCTGACCACCGATAAATCGTTCGGCCAATAGCGGATAACCTGTCAGCTTATCAATTTCGCCCGGTGAGTCGGCATTTATACGGCTGACATTGATGCTGCCTACGCCGGTTTGCGGTTTGACAATGATCTGTTGATGGTTGGCGAGAAACTCCTGTACTTGCAAGGGGTTCTCGACCAGCGCACAAGGCACGGCATTAAGCTGACTTTTGCCAAGCAGCTGACGCATTCTCCACTTATCCTTAATCGGCCTGATATCTTTACAACTGCGATAAGGCAACTGGTATTTTTGCGCCACTTCAAAGGCCAGCTTCAAAGCCGGCTCGGTAGAGGTCAAACAGGCAACAACATTGCCTGCGGCGCAAACACCGTCGATATGGTCCCATACGCGCGGATCATTTTCATAGTCAATTAATAGCACCGCTTTGGCGCTACCGGGTATATAAAGCTCAGGCTTTTGGATCAAGGTATACGCCATTTGGTAATACTCACACCAGTCGAGTATCCACTGTCCTGCGCCAATCAATAATAATTGCGGTTTCATATTAACTCACTTTGTACATTAAGCTGTTGTTGCTTTTGTCTGGCTTGCCAGACAAACAGCACCATAAGATGCATCGAGGTAATGGCGATACAAGCGCCGATGGCGACGCTAAACCCCATCTGATGAAAAAAGGAAATAACAATCGAACACAACCCGATATACACCGAGCCGATCAGGTTTCTAGCGCCGGCCAAAGTGCCTTTATATTGCGCCGGAAATGTCCTTTGCAGACGAGTGTTCCAAAACACCGTCGAGAGTGATAACGACAAACCAAAGGCAAACACGCAAACCACCAAAGACACTTTCAGCCAAGGCAGTAACACCACCACCATACACAACAAAAATGCCCCTTGAGTTCGCATCGAGTCGGCGACCGCACTGTTGCGCCATTTTCGCGCCACCAACATACCGCCGATCAGCGCGGCAATGGCAAATGCCCCATCCAATATCGACAACCATAAAGGATCGTTGGCAAAAAGGTTGGCCACCGTCGCCGCCAGCAACAGGTTAAACATCGCCACCAAAGCAAAATCTAGATTGCTGCACCACAAGGCCGGCGCGAAGGTTTTACTGACAACAAACAATTGCTTTAACCCATGAAGCGGGTCTTGTGATTTACCCGTATGCTCAGCAGCCCCCCTCACCCCTTTGACCGCTAGGCTGTAAGCGAGAAACGCCAAAAGAAAAAAGCCACTGACGACAAAAAACACCATGGCCTGATCGCCATTACTCAGCAACAGCGCCGCCAGCGCCATGCCAAGCAGTTGGCCGCCTTGAAAAGCACTGGCCAGCCAGCCGTTGTTTTTCTCCAGCTGAGCATCCTCACTCAGCTCTGGCGTTAAACTGAAAACCGACAGTTTAACGATAAGCTTCACCGTGCTTAACAACATCGATACCATCAACAGCCACACCACGGAAAGCTCAGCACTACTGACAAACACCCCATAGCTGAGGCAAATTGCCACATTGGCGGCACTGACCCAAGGTAATATGGGCTTCACGCCTTTGTTGTCGATAACCCTGCCAAAGCCGATGGGGATGAACAGCGCTAAGAACATTTCAATCACAAAGGCCAGTGAAAACGCCCAAAGCTGTCCGGTTTCATCATATAAAAACTTGGCAAACGCCAGCAGCAAAATCGCATTGCCGATATTGATGAAAAACTCCCCCAGCGCCAAATATCTCATTAGGCCATTCCTTCATGACTAAATTTCAACATCGACAACGCCTGTCGGCTGCAACTGAGCGCCCCATCAGGACTACTGGCCGTTGCAATTGCCCAGGCGGCGCGGTCAAAACTGTGTTTAACCTCTGGCAGACAATCCCCCTCATTAAAGCGCACATTTACCGCCAGTACACCTTCAAGATTTTGTGCCGCATAGGTGCCATCAACCGAGGTGATAGGACGTGGATCAGGTTGTTGCAATAAAAACGCAATAGCGGCACTTGGCCCATCGCTTTTGACGCGCAACCGCTCAGGCGAGATGGATCCGCCGATGGCATCAAGGGCGCACAAACGGTAAAGATCAACTCCCGTCGCCAGCTTCACCAGTTGTGGAATATTATCGCCACCAACCCGAGTATGGGTTTCAATAAAATAAAATTGCTGTTGCGCCGTCACAATCAGCTCAGAATGACTGGCGCCGTTGGTGATCCCAAGCGTCGTCAAGCAGCGCTGCACATACAGTGCGATTTGCTCGGCAACACAGCTCTCAAGCCTCGCAGGAACCAGATGACCACTTTCGACAAAGCTTTGCGGATCTTTGAACTTCTCAGTAATGGCAACAACATGATGTATGCCATTTTGGCTAAACGCTTCGACACTATATTCATCGCCCACAACAAAAGGCTCTATCAAGCAAGGAAACTCAATGTCACTGTCATCGCTCAGCAGCTGTTCGGCAGTATTGGCCGACACCCCATGGCTACCCGTACCATCGACAGGTTTAATGATAAAACGCTCAACGGCCAATTGCTCTTTGACAAAGCCTGCAAGCTCGTCACGATTTGCCAACTTGGCCGATGACGCCTGACACAGCCCGCTAGCCACCAATGCTTGCCGCATCTTGAACTTGTCACCGGTCAGTTCAAGCACCGCATGTGTATAGCCAAAAGGCAATCCAAGAGCTTGAGCAATAGCCAGAGCATTGGGCTGCGCGCCATCGTGAAAGGCACATACCCGCTCAATCGGGTGATGTCTATCGATGGTCTCGGCCAGTTCAATTAAAAACGCCAAACTATCGTCCTTTGAAAAAATCGCCAAATGGCGATACGTTCTATCTTGGTCGCCCGCCATCAGGGTATCTCGTAGTACCAACCAACTGATCTCACAACCCGCTTCAAGCAATTGGTCATGGGCCTCACGAATGCCGCCAACCACCAGCACATGTGTTTTTTTGTGACTTGTCATTGCCAACTCCCTATTGACTGTCCGGCGCTGTAGCGACGATGGTCAGCCCAATAGCCGTTTCAATTTCGTGCTTTAGCGCAAAGATGGCATCGTGACCTTGCTCCACCAGCATAAAGTGACCGACTCTATCGGCCGAGCTGGTTGCGCTTTTTACCCTATCGCCGGGCTTGATATACCACTCAAATGACCGCACTGCCGGATGGGTATGCACCCAATCAGCCACTTCACAACGGCAGACTTCTCCCTCTTGTGACGCGGTGATAAAAAAGATGGCGGCAACAGCATCTTGAGTAAGTGGTTTTTCAAGGTCGGGATCCAGCAGCATATTGAGATGCAACCCATAAAGATCGACCCCCAAGCTTAAAGGCACCAAATCAGAGGCGATTTTATCTCCGCCGGGACGCGGATTGACCTCAACCACGCAAGGACCACTGTCGGCGTTGATCAGCTCAACATGAAATACCCCGGTAACTAAGCCAAGGGCCTTACAGGCATCAACAGCAACGCTCACCATCTGCTCACCCAGTTGCGCGGGAACATTGGCAGGGCTAACATGGCCCAACTCGACAAAATAAGGCAAGGGAGTTTTGAGCTTGGCCGTTATGCTGTCAAAATAAACCTGACCTTGCTTGATCGCCAGCTCAACACTGTATTCTTCCCCTTGCAGCAATTGCTCCACCATAAAATGACGGCGGTTGGTAAAGCCCATAAACGCGGTATCGACATCTTTGAGTGCCCCATAGCGCGCTTTTAACTCATCGAGAGTGCCAATCAACTCCACCGCCAAGCTAGAGGAAGACGCCACAGGCTTTAACACCATAGGAAAAGGCACCTTTGACGCTAACTGGTCTAACCCTGTGGCGTCATCCACAAGGGCATACTTTGCCGATGGCACCTGATGCTCGGCGTAAGCTTTGCGGGCAAAATCTTTATTCACCCCCAACAGCGCCGCATTGGCATCAAGCCCCGCCAGCCCGAAGCGCTGACAAATAGCACCAGCAATCGGCGTCGCCAGTTGACTGCCGGGCAACGCTGCGCTCAAAGACACTTCGGTTTGCAGTTTTTCAACAGCGCCAAAAGCACTTTTTTGGCAGTTTAAGTCCACCTCGACAATAGCGGCGCAATCATGGTAATAACCGTAGCGTTTGGCGTTGGCGACATCACGAGTCAGTACATAGACATTGATTTTGAGCGCCTTGGCTGCGGCAAAGTAGCCCAGCCCAAAAAAAGAAGGTTCAAGCAATAATAGGTTCATGGTCTTTACTCAAATCGGGTTAGGCTAAAGGGCGAAATATCAAGCCCAACAGGTTGGTTCAACATATGTGCACTGAGCAGTTGCGCACTAATCGGCCCAAGGGTCATACCAATATGCTGATGACCGGTCGCCAGATAAATATTCGGATGATTGGGCAGCGCGCCAATCATCGGCAAACCATCGGGTAGTGATGGCCGGTTGCCTGTCCAGCACTCCAGTTCTTTGGCTTGTGACAGGTCGATTAAATCGCCCAGTGCACCGCGCATATAGTCAAAAATGCTTGCATTGGGGCGATTGCGTTTGGCATTGACCGGAGATTGCAGCTGCACAATACCGGTCATGCGAAAACCGTCACTGGTCGGTGAAATCGACAGATTACGCTCTTTGATCAAAGTATGTCTGTCTACCACCGGCTGGGGGGTCGAAAAGCGGATGGCATAGCCGGTTTCGGAGATCAAAGGCAGTTTTAAGCCCAACGGCTTTAGCAGTTGATAATTTCCGACTCCGGCGCACATGGCGAGCTTATCACCAACCACAATATTGCCGTCTTGCAGCGTCACCGACACGCCAAAAGGGGTGTGATTGACGGTTTCGACATTTTGATAGATAAATGTCACGCCTCTGGCTTTAAGTGCCCGATGAAAGGCATCGACCAACCGATAGGGAGAAGGCACATAATAGATATCTGCAATTTCTCCCACCTGATGTAAGCGGCGTTGATGATTCAAATAAGGAAAGTCTTTACCATCGATAAAACTAAAATCGATGTTGTGGGCTTTTCTGTCGGCCCAAATCCCTTTTTCTGCGGCAAATCCTGCTTGGCTCAAGTAGCCATAGTAGCGCCCTTGTTTACGGATCAGATCACTGTCGCCAATCAGCGTTACAATCGGTCGCCAAGCACTTTGTGCGCTCAAAGCCAAAGCCGTCAGTGATCTTGCAATCGCGGCACATTGGGCGTTGGAGGTGAGGTTAAACAACTTACCGAGCCAAGGCAGTGAATGATGAAAATGACTTGGCGGCAACCATAAAGCCGGATAATCGCCATACATCAATCGCGGCAGATGCTTGAGCAGTGCCCGGTTGATCATGCCATGGAGATGATCGGTGGCAATAACGCCCCCATTGCCATAAGAACAGCCTTTGGCGGGCGCCTCATCGATAACCGTGACTTTTGCTCCTGCCGCCGAAAGATAATAGGCGCACGATAGACCGACAATACCGCCGCCGACAACAATCACCGACATACAGCCTCCCGGCCCGCAACCATACGTCGTCGCAGTAAATGACGATAGAACTGCATTGCCTTGACCATGGCTTTGGTGCCGACCCGCTCGTTCACGCCATGCAGCAGCGCCAAATCGGCCAGCGACAATTCAAATGGAATAAAACGATAAAGATTGGTCGCCACTTCGGGATAGTGGGCGGCGTCTGATGAGGCTATCATCGCCCCTTCGGCGATGCGCGCCTTAGGAAAAACCGTCGCTATCGCCTCACTGATGGCATTAAAACCATCGCAGTTTGACGACGACACCCTTGATGGTTCACTCGCTGAAATCACCTCAAGCGTTGCTAACTCAGCTTGAAGTAAAGACTGAATTCGCGCCACCGTAGCGTTGACACTTTCTCCGGCGCTCAAGCGCAGATGCAACACCGCCTGCGCTTTGTTGGGCAACACATTTTGCTTAATACCGCCACTTAACATCGTCACCGTGAGCGTCGTGGCACTTTGCGCTTTAAAGAACGGGTGATGACTAAACTGCTTATTGAGCAGCCTTTGGCTATCGTCATCGGACAAAAAGGCGTTGGCTATCTGCCGCATATCACGATAAAAGCTGAGCTTGGCTATTTCATCATTATCGACCGGCGTCGCAAACTCGGCTTTTATCTCACCTATCACCTGACATAAGCGCTCGATGCAGTTTTGCTCAGGCGGCAATGCGCCATGGCCTGCTTGCCCTCGAACCTCAAGCTTCAAGTTTACAAAGCCTTTTTCACTGCAACTGACAAGCCCAATCGGCGCTGCTATCTGCGCCACCAGATCGGTCATGATGGGCGTGCCTTCATCGTACAAACAGTCGAACTGCTGCATGGTTTGTTGAAAATAGGCATTAATGTGGGCGGCACCACGGGCGCCACCGGTTTCTTCATCGTGACCGATGGCGACACTAAAGGGTCGCTCAAATGCAACCTTGTCACTTAACAACTGCTCCAGCGCCGCCAAAAACGCGATCATCGGCCCTTTGTTGTCCAGCGCCCCACGCCCCCACACCGCACCATCGGCAATTTCACCGCTAAATGGTGGGTAGCGCCATTGCTCAATCGAGCCTTGGTCTACCGGCACCACATCGGTGTGGAACACAAACAAGTCTGGGCGCGCATCAGTCAACCCACCAAAATGCAACACCTTGGCATATTGATTGACCGTCACCACCTCGGCAGTGGTAAACGTTAACGGAAACCGCTGCGCCAAAGCTTCAAACAGTGCGATGAAACTTTGATGGCAATCATCATTTGTGCGACGTGTGACGGTATCAAAACTGAGGGCGACCGACAGATGCTGAGCCAGTTCGATTTCGCTAGCCACCAATGAACTCCTTACGCTTTTACCAAACGCTGTTTGACAATCTTCTGATACAGCAGCGGCATCGCAATTTCGGTAGAGAAATTGTCGAAGATATAAGCCATCTGTGGGTCAATCGGTTGTCCGGCTTTGTAGTTGCCAATCAACTGATGCATAAACTCGGCGATATAGGCTGCGACGGTATCGGCAGAGTCGAGCGGTAACGTGCCATAAGCACCGGCAACATCTAAAACAGCCGCCTTGGCCACCAAATACAACTGTTCAAAACTGGCAGACTTGATGGTGTCATAACCGCCCGCTCGGTTGATTGGCGCAAACGGATTCTCGTAACGAGCCCCTTGACCGGTCACCTCATCGACAATGATCTGCGCAATAATAGGAGCCATCAATACGCCGGTACGACCGGTACCGGTCGCAAGGTATAGTCCCTGCTGGTTGGTTTGGCCGATAAAAGGCTTGCCATCGGCTGTAAATGGACGGTATGCCGCTAAGGTTCCGAGCAAGCTGGCATTGGCAAATTGATTGCTGATCTGATTGATGATGCCGTCAAACAGGAAATTGATCTCACCGGCGGTGGCGCCACCGTTGTTGACAGGCTCAAGCGTCGGTCGATTGGTCGCACCGACATATAGGCCGTTTTTACGGGGCACCGCATGACTACCACAGGCGCCATGACGATTCGGCGTACGAATGACGGTATCGATATTGACGGTATTTTCCAACAACAAGGCCACCCCTTTGCCACCATACATCGGCGGTAAATCGAGGCTGGCATATAACTCATGACCCAGCAGCTTTTCAGCCTGCGCACCGGCAGCCAAAATCACTTGATCAAACGATTGGGTTTGACCATCGGCACTGCGAACTAACCATGTTTTGCCATCATCCATGCGACTGACACTGGTGGCGGCTTGAGCAATGACTTGCGCCTTTGGATTGGCGTTGATAGCACCGAGTAACGACAAGTGTAAGGTTTCAGCATCAAAACCGGCTTCGCTTGGAATATAAATGGCCTTTTGCACCTGACAATGCGCACTTGGCTGCATCAAAGGAATGTCGCTGGCTTGGAGCAATTCATAGCGGTCGCCGTTTTGTTTGATCTTGTCTATCATCACCTCGATAGCAGCCAAGTCACCGGGCCCGCCGACACTATTGGCAAAAACGATGGCGCCTTCATTGAGGTAAACCGATTGACCACTGTCTTGCTCGATTTGTCCCAGCCATTGCCGAAAAATTTTATGGGCCGCAAGACACATCTTGATTTGGTCGCTGTCTTGGTTATCGACGGTGATCTCCGAGTAACTGCCCTGCATACCACCGGCAACCCGTGAAGCGCTATGGCTTGGGCCTGCGTGCGGGTCAAACAAAGTACATTGGTGTCCTTCGGTTATAAATTGATAGGCGATGGCCTTACCTACGGCGCCGGCGCCAATCACAGCAATACGTGTTGTCAAAACTACTCTCCTGGTTTAATTGCAATGCTTTGTAAATAATCGATTGATTGGTACATGTATGAGCCACCGATGGCTTTACCTTCTACCACGGCGTAACCGGGCAAAACGCCCCACTCAATAAACCCCATGCGCTTCCACAAGGTTTCGGCTGCGGTGCCGACACGGGCATCGAGCAATAAGGTAGTGATGCCTTTTTCTCGGCATAACGCACAAACGTAATGCAGCGCCTTTTGAATGATCTTTCGGCCACGAAATTCTGGTGACACTATCGCTTTGGAGGCGTTAGCCAAATGCTGGTTGTTGGGGTCGGATTTAAATGAGATCAGAACATGAAAGACGATTTTCCCTTGCACTCTGGCCACTAAAAAGCCTTCGCTGACGCTGTCGATAAGCGCGGTGATATTGGCGATATATCGCTGTGCCTGTGCTTCAGACAGTGCAGCGGCAAAGCCGACGGTTCGCTCTTTTTGTGCCACGGCATTGGCCATCACCACCAGCTGCTTGGCATCTTCATCGTTGAGCTGTTCAAGCCATTGAAATTGCATGAATAATTCCTTAAAAGTTGGGTTAAGCGGTCACTTGGTTGTCTGCTAACCACTGGGGGTTGTAGACAGTGCTTAAATACTTGATGCCACCGTCAGCCAGCAACATCACGATATTTTTGCCCGTATCAAAGCTCTGACTGACCTGCGTCGCAGCGTGGATAAGCGCACCGGACGAACCGCCAAGCAATAGACCAAACTCTCTGGCACAGCGATTGACCTCGGCAAAAGCATCTTTGTCACTGACCCTGAGCTTATGGTCGATAAAGCGCTCGTCGAAATTGCCCGGCACGAAGCTCAGCCCGGTGCCGTTTTGTAAAAAGGGTTTGTATTGACCGCCAAAAATGGTCGAACCCAAAGGCTCAACGGCAACGACTTCGATGGTTGGCTTAACCGATTTGAGATATTTGGCCGTGCCGCACAAACTCCCACCGGTACTCACTGCGCCGACCAGCACGTCGATTTCTCCTTGCAACTGCCGATACAATTCTTGCCCGGTGGTCACAGCATGAAACTCATTAGACGAAGGATTGTTG
This sequence comes from Alteromonadaceae bacterium, assembly GCA_041583135.1. GTDB lineage: Bacteria > Pseudomonadota > Gammaproteobacteria > Enterobacterales > Alteromonadaceae > JABSOG01. The sequence goes on from JBFHGJ010000054.1 coordinate 25,391, forward strand.
TATTGGTCGAGATTGAGCATATGGGGGTTTTTCATTGCCAATTGACGCGCCTTTTCAATCCGTGCCTTTTGATAGCCGCCATATTCATCGGTTTGTGTGACAATACAAACTTCGCCACCGAATGCCCGAACCAAGTCAATATTGGCCTTGGGGGTCTTAGGATCCATAATACACAACAGCTTAAAGCCCATGTTGGCACACAGCATGGCAAGGGCATGACCAAGGTTGCCCGACGAAGACTCCACCACTGTCATGCCCTTTTTCAACTTGCCGCTGTCGATGGCATTGTAGATAAGGCCGATGGCGGTGCGATCTTTGATGCTGCCTGAAGGGTTGAAATATTCCAGTTTACCGATGAAACGGTGGCCTTTATGGCTCAGGTAGGCCAAATCGATTAACGGTGTGTTACCCACCAACTGATCTATACCACTGACTATGTTCATAAATTTTCCGTGTTAGGTTGTTTTTCGCACGAGCAAAGCCACAGCAATTGCGCGCAATGCTGAGTTTATTTGCAGACGAGGTTTAACCAGAGCCTGACCTAAGCCATGCCCAGATTGTTCAGCGCAACTGTTCGAGAGGTATATCGACTGAATCGATATTGGCGCTAAATATGTGCTTGGTTGATTTAATCGGCAACCGATCGCCACATTCGGCAGCGGATTTGATCAGCGCCACGTCAAAAGCGATGCCCGAGTGGGTTTCGACCACACGGATATCATCGCTGTTGTAATCCAGTAAAGCGCATGGGATCTTGCTCAGACCAACCCGACGGGCGGCTTCAAGACGGTGATGGCCATCCATGACAATGTGACTTTCCCTATCGACCACAATGGGCCTAAGCCAGTGGCCCTTTTCGACAATCTGTCGGGTCAGATATTCGACATGTGTTGCATCGACAAGTTCATGAGGTCGTAAGACTTCAATGGCAATCAATTGCACGTTCATACTGACAAAATCCTCTATCCTAGCTGTTTCCTGAAAAAACCATAGTATGCGAATGTACTCATCGAGCAGTGACGTTCCACCGATGAAAGTCCCGATATAACCAAATACCCTGACAACAGAGCAAACCCGTTTCAGCGTTTCAACCGACGTTATCGGTTAAACCGCGTTCAACGAAGGCTAGCCAGTTAAGCGGTAAGGACGTCCATTCCATATTCGCAATTTTGCGGCGATGCTAGTATAAAAAAATGTCCCTCACAAACTTTTTGCATAAAACTGCAATTTTTATTCATTGTAAACGAATAAATACGGAATAAATTGCTATAAATTATTCACTTTACCTATGACCTAGATCAAATTCCCTCTTAAAACAAAGGCTCAGGCAATCAGCTTGGTGATTAATCCATCACATATTCCAAACCATAGACCAAATGTTCAAGAGTCATCACCCGTTTACAGGCAAGACAGATCCCCGGCATAAAAGCTTCCCGACTACGGGTGCTATGTACAATACTTAAATTTTCCCCTTCGGCACCAAACACCACGGTTTGGTCGGCGATGACACCCGGCAGACGAATAGAGTGCAACTTCACGCCCGCCACTTCGCCACCACGGGCGCCGTCAATGATCTCGTGATCAGAACAGGCCACACCGGCTTGAGTACGCGCCTCACCAATAAGTTCAGCCGTGCGGATGGCGGTGCCCGAAGGGCTTTCTTGCTTTTGCGGACTGTGGGCTTCAATCACCTCGGCATTGGGTAAGTATTTGGCCGCTTCGGCGGCAAATTTCATCATCAACACCGCCCCAATAGAAAAGTTGGGCGCCACCACACCACCTATCTGCTTCTCGCTGGCAAGTGCTTGCAGCTTGGCAACGTCTTCGGCAATAAAACCGCTGGTGCCAACGACCGGTCTTGCGCCTGATTCGATGATGGTTTTGGTGTTGTTAAAACCACAGGCGGCGGCGGTCAAATCGACCACCACATCAGGCTTGAGCTCGGCAATAACGCCGGCCAAGTCATCATCCCTGTCACTACCACCAACCAAGGTCAATTGCGCATCAGCCTCGATGGCTTTGACTGCCTCTTGTCCCATACGACCCTTGGCGCCGTTTACAAGCACTTTAATCATCACTTTTCCTCTTAGATTTTGGTTGTTCAGTTGCTCTTTGACTTGAGATAGTACAACCCTTTGCCCGGCCCGAGCAAAACTTTCCCCAGACAAATATAAAGGCGCGTAAATTTAGCGACACTTTAATGCTGTCAATTAAAAAAGACAGTGCCTTATTACCCGGCCTTTGAGCCAATAGGCGAATTTGCATAATCAGAATCAACCATTAATATGCGCAGCCTCAGGCACAACGACAACTGGCCTGTTGCAATATGTATCGCTAGGAAACCGTTTTATGAGAAGTCTTTTGAGCAAAGCCACCGCTATCTATACTTTGGTGTTGGCACTGTTAAATCCGGCTTTGGCCGCAACCCCGGCAACCGTGGTTGTAGCCGAAGTTAAAGCCGTTGAGCGCACTGAGCCGCTGCACTATTTCGGCTATGTCAAAGCCAAGGGGATCTACGATATTGTTGCCGCCACCAGCGGCTTGGTGTCGAATATGAATATGACCGCATTGAGCGACAACAGTTTAGAGCCGCTGTTGCGGATAAACCCGCTTGACCCTTCCTACGCCTCAGTACCGGTAGTGAACAGACTCCACAACGCCACACTCTATCGCAAGCATGTGGAGAACGGCACTTTCGTTAAACAGCAACAAGTGTTGTTGCAGCTGGCCAAAGATCCGCACTTTGTCATTGCCTTTCGCGTACCGGCCTATGAAGTGAAGTACATTCAACAAAGTCAGCTAAGCGCCGAACTGTTTCCCGGCAGCGACGAGGCGCAAAGTATAGCGCTTGGAGATTTGTATACCGACGCGCCAGCACCGCAAAGCACGTTTCATCACTTTGAGGTTCGGATCCGCTGCGATAAACAACGCCCATGCCCCAGCGCCGACTTATCCGGCGCCTTTGCCAAGCTCGTTGTCAACAAACGCCAAAAGCCGCAATTGACGCTTCCCAAAGCCGCCTTGTTTAATGGCCAAAACCAAGTTTTTGTCGTCAATGACCAAGGCGTGTTAGTGCTGACAGAGGTGTTGCTGGGCAAAGTCGATGAAAACCATGTTGAAATACAATCGGGCCTGCGCGCCGGTGAACAGGTAGTGGTACGCTACGTCAACGTGCCACAGCCCGGTCAGTTTGCCCAAGTGGTCTCTATGGCCCAGTTCAAAGCACACTTTTAGGCGGTCTTATGAGTCTCGTTTTACAATTTCGTCAGGCCATTATTGCCGCCGGTTTGCTGCTGTTTGCTCTAGGCGCGGTGAAATTGACTCAGTTGCCGGTTTCGCTGTTTCCCAAAAGTACCAAACCCACCGTCAGACTGACGCTTAGTCATGACATGGATATTGTGGCGTTAAAGCAATCTCTCGGTGAAAAAATCGAGCAGGCGCTTTTGAATATTGAGAACATCGAGCAGGTTGAAGCCACCTATTCAAAAGGCAAAGCCACGTTTCTGTTGCGCTTTCAGTGGAATAAACCGGCCAACCAGGCGGTCAATGAAAGTACCGCTGTAGCGGCGTTTTTTCAGACTCAGCTACCGGACCATCTCCCCCCCATTCGGGTGGATTACATTGACTCCGGTATCGAGAACTATGTGGCAGTGCGTTCGGATAAATACAGCGCCGCCGAGCTAAGCCTGCTGGTTGAATCGAAGTTGAAGCCGGTGTTGGCTTCAATGCCGGGGCTGCACAAGAGCTTTGTCTCTAAAGTTAACCGTGAGGAAGTGCGGATTGAGGTCAACCCTTATGCCCTGATCAGACACGGCGTATCGTTCAACGATGTGTTAGCTGTACTCAATCAAGCGCGATTCAACCTATCGCTTGGCACCATCGCCGGCAATGACTCAAGGGCCGATGTCGATGTTTTCTATCTGCGCCGGGTTGAGTCGTTATCGGCCCTTAAAGATCTCGTTGTGAGCAAACAGGCCCAACGATTGATCAGGCTCAAAGACATCGCTCAGATAAAACTTGCCCTTGGCGAGCAAGACAGAGTGTATTATATCGATGAGAACGCAGTGGTTGCCGTTGCCGCGTGGCCACAACCTAACGCCAACCTCTATCAGTTCTCTCAGCAGTTTCAGCATACCGTTTCATCACAACTGGCCGATATTGGTGAGGTAGTCTTTCTCAACGATCCACTGGCCTACATCAACGACAGTCTTGAGCAGGTCACCTTGGCCATTATGCTGAGCATGGCATTTTCGGCGTTGGCCGTGCTGGTGGCCTTTCGCTCATTAAACCTGACTTTACTGATAGCCTTGGTGATCCCCAGCTCCTTGTTTGGCGCGGTTATCTTATTGCAATGGTTTAACGTTGGACTCAATCTGGTTTCCCTAGCGGCGATGAGTGTTTCGTGCGGTTTAGTTATCGACAATGCCGTCGTTGTCATCGATGCCATTTGCAGCCAAGTCAGCCACGCCAAGCCGCAAACCAAAGCGCAATTCAATCGCTGCGTCATACAAAGTGTCAAGCAAACCCAAACCGCCATTTTATCCGCCTCTTTAACCACCTTAGTGGTCTTTTTGCCGCTGGCTTTTACAGCCCCAGTGGTTTACTCCCTTGTCGGCGAGTTGTCTTTGGTGGTCGTCGCCATTTTAACCTTATCTATCGGCGTATCGCTGTTGTTTATACCGGCGCTCATTTTAGCCTTTGCCAACCTTTTTGGCCGTTGGCGCATGTTCGAGCGCAGCCCGCAAAGCACTAAGGCATTGAGCAATCGACTCTATCGCTACCTGATGGGGCATTTACTTCAGCTCAAAAGCGTGCAGTTGTTGTTTATCGCCGGTTTCATTGGGCTGAGCGTTTTTGCCGTCCATTTACTTCAGCACGACATTCGCAAAGAGATAGTGGCAGAGCCTCACCCCAATATCATCGATATCGAATTGAGTTTTACCAGCGCCGACTACACTCAGGCTTTTCGTGAAGCATTGATCGCGCCGGTGCGGGCACAAGTCGCTCAGTTGAGCGGCGAGAAAGTAAAATATGTGTTTACCGACATGCGTAAGGGCCTTGCCTATCTGTCATTGCACTTGAAAGACTTTCACGACGCCCAACCGCTGATGGCTTTGCTGAGACAAACAATAACGGCCAACACGCATTACAGTGTCAATGTTTCACCATGGGTTAGCGCCAAGCTCAGCGTGCCGCAAATCCCCGATCACCGCATCATGGTTTATGGTTTAAACGAAGATGAAGTGAGAACCAGTCATAAGGCCCTTGCCGATGCCCTGCGCTCAGATCCAGAGGTATTGAGAGTAAAAGTCTACCCGCGCGCCCAGCGCCATCAACAAGCCCACATTCTGGCCAATCAATCACAACTGAAAACAATGGGCATGGATATTTCACAACAAGCGTTTACCGAGCAAGTGCTGCCACTGGTCAATCATGCTTTAGAGCCGCGTAAACTATACGATATGCGTTTTGCTCAAGGTGAGGTGCCGCTCAAGCTCCAATTGGCGCAAGGGTTTGACATCGACTCGCTGAGCAATATACCTCTTGCCATCGACAACCAGACCTATGCCCTACGTCACCTTATTGCCATAGAGCAAGCCCAAGCTTGGAGTCACTATTACACCCGCAATGGCCAGCAAAGTTTCTTAATTGAAGTGTGGTTCAATGCCATGCCTCAGGCACAAAAACAGCAAAAGCTCGAACGGCTACTGGCCGCTCAGACCACAGACAGCGTAAACTTTAACCTCGAAGATACCCAGCCGGAGATCTGGCAAAACATTGAATCTCTCATGCAAGCACAACTGTTGGCGCTGGCTTTGGTGATAGTGGTGCTGCTCGCCGCCAATGGCTCTTTTGCCTATACGGCGATGACTTTGTTGAGTATTCCACTGGGATTGATTGGCGCAGCGCTGGCCCTTTACTGGTTTGACTCGACTCTCAGTGTCAACTCCTTGGTTGGATTGCTCATTTTGACCGGGCTAACCATCAACAACACCATTTTAATCACCGAAAAGTTCACTCAACTGATGCGCCAAGGTCAGTTAAGTTTAGCCCAAGCGGTCATTGAAGCCGCCAGTTCAAGATTGCGGGCGATGTTTGTCACCTCGGCCTCAACTATTTTGGGGATGATACCTATCGCTATGGCCCTTGGTGGCAACGGCAATATTATGCAGCCCCTTGGGATCTCAGTCGCGGCAGGTTTGGCGGTCTCTTTGTTCGGCAGTTTGATATTAAGCCCGATTTTGCTGTATTGGGTGAATCGTACTCAGGCTACATCAGCGCCGCAGACTCAGCTTAGTTAACCCAAGTTGAGGTTAGTTTAGCTTTTTGTCTTTGAGTTTCGGCTCTTGCCCTTTGAGCAGACGCAAGATGTTGTCTTTGTGGCGCACCACAATCAAAATGGTTAAGAAACTCACCGGTAGGGTATATATCGGTTTGATAAAGTAGGTATAAACGGGCGCCAGTACGGCGGTAACAATCGCTGCCACAGATGAGTAACCGCTCAGCGTTGCAATAGCCAACCAAGTTGCTATCAACGCCAGCATCAAGGTAAAGCCGATAGGTGCGATAGCCCCTAGCGCGGTCGCCACCCCTTTACCGCCTTTAAAATGGAAAAACACCGGAAAGATATGACCGAGACAGGCGGCTACGGCAATGATCCCCAGCCAAGTCGGCTCAATCTTCAAAAAATAGCCGGTCCAAACCGGTATCGTGCCTTTGAGAATATCGGCCATCAATACCAATACCGCAGGCAGCTTGCCGCCTAGGCGCAACACATTGGTGGCCCCCGGGTTTTTTGAGCCGTTAAGGCGAGGATCCGGTAAGCGCCACAGCTTACAGATCAAAACTGCCGAACTGATAGACCCCATTAAATAGGCCACCAAAGTCATCAACAGCGCATATATCATCATTGCACACCCTGCCCTTTACAGCGAACACTAAGGAGTTTGTGGCGGGCTACGCATTTATACGTTAAAATCCCCGGCTATCGTTCAGCCAAGGCTGCGTCAACGCGCTACCGTCTAACCATTGAGCCATCAACCTATGGATTGTATATTCGTCAAACAACTGGCCATGACCACCACCATTGGGGTGTACGACTGGGAAAAAGAAATCAAACAATCATTATTCCTCGACATCGAGATGTTTGGTGACTTCTCTCAAGCAGGTGCCAGCGACATGCTTGATGATACTATTGATTATGCGGCAGTTTCCAGCCGAATTACCAGCTTTGTTGAACAAAACAGCTTTGAGCTGATAGAAAAAGTCGCCGAAGCCGTCGCAGAGTTGATTTTGACCGAGTTCAAACCAGCCAAAGTACATCTAACCTTACAAAAGCCCGGCGCCGTAGCCAATGCGCAAAGTGTCGGCGTTGCTATCACAAGGCACAGAAATTCGTGAGTCAGATTTATATCAGTATCGGCAGTAACATCGACCGAGAAAGCAACATCAACAAAGCCCTTGATGCCCTCGAACGTCTATTTGGCGATATTGAGGTATCGTCGATATTTGAAAGTGAAGCGGTCGGTTTCGAAGGCGATGCCTTTTACAACTTAGTGGTGGGCGCCACCACCGAACGGCCCGTCGATGAGGTCGTTAGCACGCTAAAAAAAATAGAAGACGACAATGGTCGTATTCGTGGCGGCGAAAAATTCAGTGCCAGAACACTGGACCTCGATTTATTGACTTATGATGAACTGATCATCGACCATCCCGCCCAGCTCCCTCGCGACGAGATCAGCAAAAACGCCTTTGTGTTATGGCCTTTGGCAGAAATAGCGCCCGAAGTCTGTCTACCGGGCAGCAATATTTCCTATGGCCAAATGTGGCAACAATACGACCGCAACAAACAAAAACTGTGGAAAGTTGAATTTAACAGGAATCAATAAGTGACTACCTTAGAAATTGTCGTACTGGCCCTGATCCAAGGGGTGACCGAATTTTTACCGATCTCCAGTTCCGCTCACCTGATTTTACCCTCTCAGCTTTTGGGTTGGCACGATCAGGGTCTGGCATTTGACGTCGCGGTACACGTTGGTACGCTGGCGGCCGTGTTAATTTACTTTAGAACCGATGTGATTAAACTGCTCGGCGCATGGTTTGCCTCTTTAAACGGCAAGCGTTCCTTGGAAAGTAACCTAGCCTGGTGCATCATCATCGGCACTATACCGGCTGGACTTGCCGGTTTGTTGCTCAAAGATATTGTTGAAGTCTACGCCCGTTCGATTACAGTGATCGCCACCACGACTATCGGCTTTGGCCTGCTGCTGTGGTGGGCCGATAAGACTGCGGCGCAAATCAAAGAAATAGACCAGATCACTTTCAAACATGCGCTGATCATCGGCATTGCTCAGGCCGTCGCCCTGATCCCCGGAACCTCGCGTTCCGGCATCACCATGACCGCAGGTTTGATGCTCGGCTTTGACCGCCACTCGGCGGCCAGGTTCTCGTTTTTGTTGTCTATTCCAATCATTTTATTGGCCGGTGGCTATCAAGGCTTGAAACTGGTAACCAGTGAAGAAGTCGTCGCTTGGAATACCATTTTGTTTGGCGTAGCGTTATCTTTTGTCAGTGCCTATGCCTGTATTCATTTGTTTTTGAAATGGATTGAACGAGTCGGGATGCAACCTTTTGTTATTTATCGCTTGCTACTTGGCGCGGTTTTAATTAGCTTTATTTGGCAATAATAACCAAAGACAAAGGGTAAGCTATGTACACCGGATTTTTTGGACTAAGCGAACAGCCTTTTTCTATCGCACCAAATCCACAATACCTCTTTATGAGCAACCGCCACAAAGAGGCACTGGCTCACCTTAGCCATGGCCTAGGTGATAGTGGTGGATTTGTCCTTTTGACTGGTGAAGTCGGCACCGGTAAAACCACAGTCTCTCGCTGTATGTTGGAACAGCTGCCCGACAATACCGAAGTGGCCTTTGTGCTGAACCCAGCCCTGTCTGAGTTGGAATTATTGGCGACCATTTGCGATGAGTGGCGCATTCGCTTCAAGCGCGCCGACGCGACCTTGAAAATGCTCACAGACAAAATCAAAAATCGCCTGTTGAAAAACCACAGCGCCGGTAAAAACACCATATTGATCATCGATGAAGCCCAGCACCTAAAAAGTGAAGTATTAGAGCAGTTAAGACTGCTGACCAACCTTGAAACCAATACCCGCAAGTTGTTGCAGATCATTCTGATAGGCCAACCCGAATTGCAACAACTGTTAAAACGCCAAGAACTACGCCAGCTGGCTCAAAGGATCACCGCCCGTTATCACCTTTTGCCATTGACCGTGCAAGAGGTAGCGATGTACATTCAGCATCGCCTAAAGATCGCAGGCTGCGAACGCCCGATATTTGACAAACAGGCAGTAGAACTGATCCATAAAAAGACCAAAGGCTTTCCACGTTTGGTTAACCTGTTATGTGACCGTGCCCTGATGGGCGCCTACGCCGCCGGTTCACCCTTCGTCAATAAGAAAATAGTCAATCAGGCAGCACAAGAGATCCTCGCTCTTGAACAAGAGCCAGAGACCAAGGCTTACATCAAATGGCTACCGGCGGCGCTCGCCGGACTATTGATTATTGTTGCCGGTTTTGCTTATATGAACTTGGCAACGCCTGAGACAACAGACAGCCTGAGCGAACTTAACGAACCAGCGCCCCAAACCCAATCGGAGCAGTAATGTCATATCTTTTAGATGCCCTCAACAAATCCCGTGGTGAAACGCCGGTCGGTCCAAGCGAATACGGTGCTCAACCGCAAGTGCTTTACGCCCCCGGGCCACAAAGTCGTAGCGAGGGTAATATCTACAAATGGATCTCCATAGTTTTGGCGCTGATCCTGACCTTGATTGTCGGTATATTCGTGGGTAACCGTTACGCTGTTTTCAGCGCGCCGCAAACGGCCACAGGCCAAGCCGTAGCGACCAGCACTGAGCCTCAAACTCAAGCGCAAACGACTCAGACACAACCCCCAGTAGCAGCGCAAAATGACGCAGCGCAACAAACCGCGCAAACTGACAAGGCCATCGGAAAAGCAAATAAAACGCCAGCAAGCAATGATGTTGAGTCCAAGCCAACAAATGAACAAACACAGTTGGCACAACAAGAGTCTCAATCAGAGCCACAAGAGCAGGAGCAAATAATCGTTGGTGCTGAGCCGCGCAATAGAGTCAAACAACTCTCAGCAAACGAGGCCAACGTATCATCTGAGCTGCTTAAACGGTTTAATCAGGCCATTGCCCAAAGCGAAGGGGTTGAGCAGAGTTTTGAGCCAACCACGGCGCCTGAATATGCCTTGGAAGAGTATCTGACTAGGGTGCCAGAGATATCAGAGCTGGAATACGCCGATCAGTTGAAAATCCCCGGTTTTACCTATGACACTCACCTCTACGCCTCCGAACCGGCCAAGCGTCAGGTTAAACTCAATGGGGTATTTTTTAATGAAAAGGAATGGATCAGCGAATTGGTGCAAATTCAAGAAATACAACGTCAGTTTCTGATCCTCGAAATGGGTCATCTACGGTTTAGCGTCCCTGCTCTCACCGATTGGCAAGAAGTCACGCCCTAGGGCGTGACTTCTAGCTACAAATTACCAAGCTCAATCATCATGGCGGTGTACATCGCCAGATTCAACTTTAACTGCTCAACACTAATAAACTCAAACTCAGAGTGACCGGTATATTCGGCGCCCGGCATCGACGGTCCAAAGCTCACCGCATTGGGCAGCAACTTGGCATTGGTTGAGCCACCGATGGCAATGGGCTTAGGATTTTTGTTCTCAGTGAAGTGACTGAAGGTTTTTAAAAGCGCCTCAACGTGAGGGGCGTTGTTGACCACCATAGGCTCACCAAAATACAACTGAACGTTATCCAGCTTTACCTGATATTTTTGCTGCCAATGATTAAGAGCGACTTGAGTTTGACGTTGCAGACTATCGGCGGTCTTACCCACAGGACGGCGTAAATTCAAATTAATACTGATGCCACTATCTGATTGCTTGACTGTGGTTGGTGCCATGGTCATCGGCCCCATGAAAGTATCACTATAAGCGATATCGCCAAACAGTTTTGCCTCAATACCAGTGCCCACCAAATCATTCAAATAAGCCACGGTCAGACCCGCAGTCGTCTTAGGCCACTGATTGCCTTTAAGTACATCAGCCAAAAACGCGATGGCATTGATCCCTTCTTCAGGTTTAGAGGAATGGGCAGATTTGCCTTTGGCTTTAACCGTTAAGCGATCACCTTTCAAATCGAAGCTATATTGCACTTGAGGGTGAGATAACGCGCGCTGCTTGATAGCACCAAGCAGTTTCTTATTGGCCTGTTCAATCACTGCAACAGCATCTTCAGGGATCTGCGAACCAAACGAGCCGCCATAGAACTGACTAAGCCAAGGCTGTCTAAAGGTAGCAGTGGTTTGCGGCACATCGACTTTGATCATACTCCAGCCTTTTTCCGCCGTGACCACCGGATATTCGGCATCGATAGTGACATTGAAGTCTGGCGCATCATAATCTTTTAAGAATGCCCTGAACGGCTCCCAGTTCGATTCTTCCGCCATATAGATGATAAGCTCAATTGACCGCTTCATTGCGACCTTCTTATCCTTAATCGCCTTCATCGCGTAAAGCGCCGTTGCGATAGGCCCCTTGTCGTCTTCTGTGCCTCTGGCTATCAGCAGACCCGGTTTAGACTCACTATCGAGTTCAAATGGACTTTTTTGCCACTTAGTGGCATCTGCCGGTTGCACATCACCATGCGTGACAATGCCGACGCGCTCAGGGCTATTGCCCAAAGTCACCAACATAACATAGCCTTTATCTTGAAAGCTCAGCCCTAAAGACTCACTGAGCGACTTAATATAAGCCTTAAACTGAGTGAACTCAGGATTTTTCTCAAATGGCACGTCTTGCTGCGCAACGGTTTTAAAACTGACCAATTTGGCTAGCGCCTTAATGGTATCTTGCTGATAGCTGTCTACCGCATACTTCGCCGTTTGGTCGGCCTCGATAGAGACATTTTGCGCCATTGCAAAACTGCTGGCCAACAACAAAGAACCCAATAACTTTTTCATTTTGTTTTCCGTAGATCCAAGGTGCCGACAATATAGCATTTTTATCGCACCTTGTTGCAAGGTTCAGACAAACGGCAGGAAAATATAGGATGGTTGTTGCAACGCAACGCCCATAATGGACAATGTCATTGTTCAAGTATGGTGTTGAATTGTAGCGGTGGCTTGTTCGAGCTTGGTGTTGAGGTTCTTCGTAGCTAGGGTCAGAGTCTTTGATAACGGGAACGCGAACGTTCACCAATATCAAACACTCCGACCCTGTGCGGTGTTGTCGCTAGAGGTGGTTTGTTCAAGCTTGGTGTACATTGTTGGGCGTTGCTCCGCAACAACCAACCTATACCATATCAATTTTTCCAACCCATAACGCAAAAAACCCACTGCGAATGCAGCGGGTTTTTTACGTTATTGGGTGCCTGGCGATGTCCTACTCTCACATGGGATCTCCCACACTACCATCGGCGCTAATGCGTTTCACTTCTGAGTTCGGAATGGATTCAGGTGGGACCACATTGCCATTGTCGC
>JBFHGJ010000055.1:0-36825 GCA_041583135.1 Alteromonadaceae bacterium
GTTTGAGACTCGGTTTGACCAAGTAAGGCTTTAAGCGCTGCTTGGTGGCTGGCCAACAAATACTGAGCCAGCGCATCGATAGATTCGTGCTCATACAGCAAGGTTTTTGGTAAGTCGCCCAAATCGGCCTCAAGCTGCGCGTTGAAGCGATTGATCATCATCGAATCAAAGCCGAAAGATTCAAACGGCTCACTGGCGTCAATGCGCTCAACCTCTAGACCGGTCTGTTGTGACACCAAATCCTTGAGGTAGTAGTGGCAACTTTGCGCCAATGAGCCTGCGGCTTTTATCGGCTGCTGGGTTTGCATTGCACTGACTTGCGGCTGCGGCTTAGCGGCAAAATACTGAGCGATTTTGCCGGTGTCACCAAACAGCGATAGCGCCTGTGGCCCAGCAAAACCGAGTAGCTGGTTAAAGCTCTCAATGCCAATATCTTGTGGCATAGGTAGCAGGCCGGTGTGCTGCTCGGTGCGCTTGATGTCTTGTGCAGATACCTGCATTCCACCATCGCGCCACAACGGCCAGTTGATAGACAGGCTTTTGCCCGGTTTGGCCTGTGCTCGTTTGGCGCAATAGGCATCCATAAAGGCATTGGCGTAAGCATAGTCGCATTGACCCGGATTCCCCATGGCGCCAGCAACAGATGAAAACAGCACAAAGATATCGAGCGGCTGCTCGCAGGTTGCTTCATCAAGGGCCTTGGTGCCTGCCACTTTGGCGCTCAATACTTTGCTCAACTGCTCAGGGGTTTTGTTCACCAACAAGCCATCGTCATTGACCCCGGCGCTGTGAATAACGCCATTTAACGGGCCAAAGGTTTTAACTGCTTCGTCAACGGCCTTAGCGATGGCTTTGGCGTCACTGACATCGCAGCTAACATACATGGCCTTAGCGCCAAAACCCTCAAGCTCAGTGATCGTTTGCTTATCTTTAAGCTCAGAACGGCCCATAAGCAGTAGCTTAGCTTGATAATGTTGTGCCAAATGCTTAGCAAAGATAAGACCCAAACCACCAAGGCCGCCGGTGATCAAATAATGGCCCTGTTGTTTCAAACCGCTGTCATTGCTTAGGTTAGGCTTAAGTCCCACCAGTCCTTTAACCGCTCGAACCCCAGCGCTAAACTTGATCTCTTGAACGTCATTATTGACGGTGCCAAGCTCGGCTTTTAGCGCATCGATATCGGCATCAATCAACACTTTGGCGCTGATATTGGGCTGTTCGATGTGCAGGGTTTTAAGCAGTGCCGCCAACGCCAGTTGCTCAGGGTTGTCGCCATCGACTAAACAGAAAAGCTGTAGTGGCCCTTTGTGTTTGGCCCCTTGTAACGCCTGTACCAGATAGGTCAAATGGTAAAAATCGTCTTTATCTGCACGGTAGATAATACGCTCAGGCAACTTGCCCTGTTGCGCCGCAACACTTTGTTGCCAACTCCCTTGCGATGCTTTTGCTTTAACCACAATGCCATCAATGCCCTTGGGCACCTTACCTATCAGCCAAGTGATCCCGTTAAACGCAGCACTTTGAGCCAAAGACTGTGGCTTAAATTCTGGCGCGTAATGCACCAACTGCGGGGAAACAACAACCGGTGGCGCTACGGATGCGACTTGCGTTGGCGAAACCGGATCTATCCAATGACGCTCCTTGGCAAATGGATAAAGCGGTAAGCTCAGGCGTTTTGGCTGAATTTGGCTATACAGTTGCTGCCAGTCGATACTGACGCCCGCTATCCAAAACTGCGCAATTTTATCACCATCACCACTGGCCAGCACCGATTGCACAAAGACGCTGCCCGCTTCACCGGCGATCAGGCTTCCGGCATTGCCGGTTGACTTCTTAACATTGCCAGCATACACGCCACTGAGCTGTTTGTTACCTGAAGCAAAGGCGCTTAAGCGTTCAATCAACTGCTCTAGACTCTCAGCCACTATCACCAAACGCTCGTTGAGTTCAGTGCGGCCAACTTGCAGGGTATAAGCCAGATCAAGCAAATTAACTTCACGATGGGCGCTTAAGAACTCCGCCATCGTAGTGCACAATGCGTTGAGTCGTTGCGCATTTGCCGCGCTAAACACAAACACCAAAGGCCCTGTGCTGAGCGCGCTTGGCGCACGGGTATCGACATATTCTTCAATGATCACATGGGCATTGGCACCACCTGCGCCAAATGAGCTTATACCAGCACGGCGCGGATGCTCCGAGGGCCGTTTAAACTCGGCGATTTCACGCTGCACATAAAACGGTGATGCGGCAAAATCGATATTCGGGTTTAAGGTTTGGGCATGAAGCGAAGGCACCAGTGTGCCATGCTGAATTTGCAACAGCACCTTGGCAAGGGCGGCGATACCGGCGGCAGATTCCAAATGGCCGATATTGGATTTGACCGAGCCGATAGGACAAATTTGCGTATTCTCAGCAAAGCCTTCAAAGGCACGGTTAAGCCCGGCTATCTCAATCGGATCGCCAAGTGAGGTGCCGGTGCCGTGCGTTTCAATATAACCCAAAGTAGTCGGCGCAATATTGGCCTGTTGCAGCGCCTCTAAGATCAGCTCACCCTGAGCATTAGGGTTAGGCACGGTATAACCGTTGGTTTTGCCGCCATGGTTGAGACTGCTGGCTTTAACCAAAGCATAAATGTGGTCGCCATCATTCAGTGCGTCATTAAGCGCTTTTAACATCACCGCGCCAACGCCCTCGCCCGGCACATAACCGTCGCCACCGGTGCCAAAGCTGCGGCAGCGGCCATCGCTGGCGACAAAGTTACCTTGGCTTAGGTTTAAGTATTTGTGCGGGTGAATGGTGAGGTTAACGCCACCGGCAATCGCCCCTTCAAGTTCGCCCAGCGCAATGCCCTGCGCCGCCAAATGCAGAGCACTTAAGCTCGATGAGCACATGGTATCGACCGCAAGGCTTGGGCCGCTTAGGTTAAAATAGTACGAAACCCGGTTGGCAATCGAGGCAAACGATGAGGTGGCAATTTGATTTTGCCCGCTTTGAATCGACTCGGCGCCATACAGCTCATACTGGCCGTACATCACCCCGACATACACTCCGAACTTGCGCCCTGACAAAGCATTTTTGCTGTAACCGGCATCTTCTATGGCGTGCCATGCGGTCTGTAAAAACAGCCTTTCCTGGGGGTCGAGTAACCTCGCCTCATTGGGCGAGATATTGAAAAACTGGGCATCGAACTTATCGGCGTCAGCAATAAACCCGCCCCACTTCGAGTAGCTGGTGCCGGGAATGTTGCGCTCGGTGGTGAAGTAGCGATTGTGATCCCAGCGTTCTGTCGGGATCTCACTGACGCAATCGACACCCTCTTTGAGGTTTTGCCAAAAGGCATTGAGGTCGTCCGCCATGGGGAAACGCCCGGCCAGGCCGACAATGGCCACTTGGCGTTTGTTGCTAAGCGCCTGCCCGCCAACAAATCTCGCGCCTTCTCTGATTGAGCGGATCCCCTGACGGGTCGCCAAGGTCGCAGGCGCAGGAGCCTTAGCGGCAGCTTTGACTTGTGGCTTCTCGCCAGCGGCAAAATGCTCGCTGTGGGCTTTGGCAAAGTATCCGGCCAATTGGTTGAGGGTCTGGTATTCAAAGAACAAGGTCTTAGACAAGGTACCAAAGCGCTGCTCTAGCTCATGGGTCAAGTTCATCGCTAAGATTGAATCGATACCATAGTCTTCTAACGCGGCATCAGGCTGAATTTCCTGCGCTGGCATTTTAAGTAGCCCGGCCAACAATTCGCTTAGGTATCGCTGCGCTTTATCCACCACTTTGGCGCTATCGACAGTTGTGCCTATCGCGGCTTTGGTCACTTGTGCAGGCTCGGTGCGAGTGAGGGTTTCGCGCATTTTGCGCAGCTCACCGCTGATCACCAAAACCTGCGCCTTGCCACAGGCTAACGCCTGATAAAATGCCTGCATACCGTCTTTGGTTGCCAGTGCCACAGCGCCTGTGGTTTGCTCAAGTCGCTCAAGGGCTTCATCATCAAGTTGCATGCCGCCATCGCGCCACAACGGCCAGTTAATCGATAAGCTTTGTCCGTGACGTTTGCCCTCATGCACTTTTACATCACGCTCGGCGGCAAATCTGTCCATAAAGCTGTTGGCCATGGCGTAGTCGGCCTGACCGACATTACCCATCGCACCAGAGACAGAAGAAAACAGCGCGAAGAACTCAAGCCCGAGATCTTTAGTCGCTTCATCCAAATACTCGGTGGCGCTGATTTTAGCCGCCAGCACTGCCTTTGCCTGCTCGGCAGTTTTGGCGCTCAACAGCCCATCATGGGTTTGCCCAGCACTGTGCATAATGCCGTTAATGGTGCCAAAGCGCTTCGTAATCGCGTCAATGGCTTGTGTTACCGTCTGTTGGTCGTTAAACGCCATTTGCTGGTAATGCACGTTTTCACCAAAGGCCGCCAGTTTGGCTTTGTTTGCCGCACTTGGTGCACTACGGCCAGTCAATATGACTTTGGCAGTTGGCGTGGTGTTGACTATCTCTTGGCAGAACAATAAACCTAAACCACCAAGGCCACCGGTGATCACATACACCCCTTGTGGGCTGAATACCGGCTTGCTGTCAACGCCTTCAAATACCTGATAGCCTTCAGCCTCAAGCTTATTGCCGCTGAAATGTACAATCGAGTGCTCAATCGGACTGGCCAACTGCTCGGCAAGCGCCGGGGCTGAGGTCGCATCAGTGCTGAGCACTCGGCCAAACCAATCGGGCTTTTCAAGGCGCGCCGTTTTAACAAGCCCACCTAAGGCCAACAATAGCGCGTTGTTGCCAGTAACAATTTGCAGCGCCACACCATTGTTCATGGCCTGTTTGACCGCAAGCATGGCGTCGATGGCGGCCTGTTCAAAGTTTTCAGTATTGAGAAGGCTGATTTGACTGTTAGGCAACTGCTGTTGCAGCTTACCGACATCAACCGTAGTCGAGGCCAACAACACCACATCATTGAGTGTTTGACTGTCTCTACACTCGCCCGCGCTGACCACTTGCCATACCGGCTCGGCCAGCAACACGCCCTGTTTGCCTTTTTCTTCGGTGGCCAGTTCACGGGAGGTAAAGCCGCGCATTTGCACACACAGATTGCCGCTGGTGTCATACAAGTCGATGTCGAGTTTGACGATGGCATCTGAGCTATCAGGGCTAAAGCGCACATGCGAGTACATCTCGCGCTGACAAGGGCCGAAAATGGTCATGCCCTCTAAAGCAAATGGCAGCGGCGGCTCACTAGGCTGAGTCTCTAAATCGCCAGAAAAAGCCATTGAGGCGTGCAGCGCGCTGTCCATCAAACTCGGGTGTAGCGCAAAGTCTTCGAGTTCACTGTGTAGTGAGCCGGGCAGCGTCAGCTCGGCCAACAGCTCATCACTACCAAGAGATATTTTGCTGATCGCCTGATACGCCGGGCCATATTGAATGCCCATTTGCTCAAACGCATGATAAAGCGCTTTGGCTGATGGCTTGCCCGCTTTCATTCGCCCTTGCAGCTTGCTGATCTCAGCTATCGGCGCTTTAGTTTTGGCCTCCAAACGCACCTGACCTTGGGCATGAATGGTCTCTTGGGGGCGACCTTCAACCACGGCGCTGTATATTTCAAAATCGATTTCACTTTGGCTTTTAGGCGCTAAGGCAATATGAATGGTTTTGGGGCTAGTGACAATAATCGGCTGCGCCCACACCACCTGAGCGATGTGAATGGCAAAGTCGGCTTGCGCTTGAGGTAGCGCCTGCGCAATCGCGGCGCGGACCATCTCAAGATAGGCCACCGCTGGCAGCATTTTGTTGTGTTTGACCTGATGGTCACTTAAAAAGCGCTCGTTACCGGTCAATACCGTGGCATAACTTTGCTGGGCCAAGTCCGAGGTATTGGTATGCAGCAAAGGATGCAATGCCGCGCTTTGCTTGGCCTGCACGCTGGCGAGATTTTGCTCCAGCGCCTGTGCGTCAATCCAATAGCGGTCGCGGGCAAACGGATAGCTTGGCAACGAGATAAAGCCCGGGGTTTGCTCTTGATAGAACTTATGCCAATCAAGGCTTAAGCCCTTAACCCATAGCTCCAGCAGTTTACCGAGCTTTTTGCTGCTGACCCATTTGTCGATGGCCGCTTTCATGTCTTCATCGGCGTTGAGCAAACTCATTTCGTCTTTCGAGCGCTTGACCTCACCGACATAAAGTTCATCGATGTGACTTTCGCCTGCCAAAAATGCGCTGAGCTTTTGACACAACTCATCGGCGCTTTGCGCCAACAACGCCAAGCGTTCATCCATTGCCTCACGACCTAACTGCAAGGTATAGGCGACATTTAACAGGTTCGGCTGTTTGGCTTTAACAAAGTCATTTAACTCAGCAGCTTTACGCCGTAACTGCTCTGCGGTACGCGCAGAGAGCACAATGGCCACAGCCCCTTGGGCCTCAAGCAGCGGGCTTAGCTCGGCATATTCTTCAACAATCAAGTGGGCATTTGAGCCACCGGCGCCAAAGGATGAAATACCGGCGATACGTGGTACGGTTTTGCCGTCAATCACCGGGCGTTGCCAATCGTTGAGGGTTTGGTTGACCACAAACGGCGTTTTATCAAAATCGATATGCGGGTTGAGCTTGGCCGAATGCAGCGAAGGCACAATTTGCTGATGACGCATTTGCAACAGCACTTTGGTCAGCCCGGCAATACCGGCGGCGGCTTCACAGTGACCGACGTTGGATTTGGCCGAGCCGATACGGCAGTAACCTTTATCTTGCTGGCCAAAGGCATTGCTAAGTGCGGCGATTTCAATCGGGTCGCCGAGTTTGGTGCCGGTGCCGTGGGCCTCAATATAGCTGATGTGGCGCGGGTTAACTTTGGCCGCTTGCATTGCCCGTTTGATTGCGCTGCTTTGCGCCTGCGGGTTTGGCACCGTGTAGCCGTTGGTTTTACCGCCATGGCTTAACGCCGAACCGCGAATAAGGCCATAAATGTGCTGGCCACCGGCTTTGGCATCGCTTAACCGCTGTAGAACGACCACCCCGACCCCTTCTGCCGGAATGTAGCCATCGCCACCTTCACCAAAGCTTTGGCATTGGCCTTCGCTGGAGATGAATTGACCGGCGCTGATCATCAAGTATTTATTGGGATGCACGCTGATATTGACGCCACCGGCAAGGGCCAGATCAGTGCGTTTTGACCCTAAGTCTTCACAGGCAATATGAATGGCGGTCAATGACGATGAGCACATGGTATCGACCGTCATGCTCGGGCCATGCAAATTCATCACGTAAGAAACCCGATTGGCGATGCCCGCTGGATTTGCGGCAAACCCAACGCGGTTACCGAGCTGGCTCAATTGTGCGCCAAAGAGCTGATACTCGCCATACATGACCCCGGCATAAACCCCAGCCTGCCCCGGCAAATCGCCTTCATGGGGAATTTGCATGGCAGCTCGGGTAAAGCCTGCATCTTCGATGGCCATCCACGCGTGTTGTAAGAACAAGCGCTCTTGCGGGTCTAAATATTCGGCGCCAACCGGCACAATACCGAAAAACAATGGGTCAAACTCATCAACACCATCGATAAACCCACCCCATTTACTGTAGTGACAGCCCGGCTGATTTCTATCTTCTGAGTAATATTCTTGCCAATCCCAGCGCGATGGCGGCACTTCGGTGACGCAATCTTTGCCCTGTTTTAAGTTCTGCCAATAGGCTTCGACATCCCAGCCTTGGGGGTAGCGGCCCGACAAACCAACAATGGCAATCGGCTCGGCACTTTTGAGCGGCGCATTCTCGCTACGCTCACTTTGCGCAAAGCGCTTGCCAAGGCGGCGCATGGTCGGTTTAACCGGCGCTGTGGCAGATTGCGCCGGCTCGACGTTAACCACTTGAGTTTTTTGCGCAGGTTTTGCGGCGTCTTGTTCAGCTGCGGTAAACAACCCTTCAAGCACCGCTTTGTGGTGCGCAATAAAGTAGTCGGTCAGCTCTAAAATGGTTTGGTATTCAAAGAATAAGGTTTTGGACAGACTGCCGAAGGTTTTTTCCAGTTTGTTGGTCAGGTCCATGGTCAAAATCGAGTCGATACCATAGCGCTCAAGCTGAGCGGCGGGGTCGATTTTGCCAGCGGGCATTTTTAATAGCCCAGAGAGTTCTTTACGTAAAAACAGTTCGGTTTGCTGGGGTAAATCCGCCACAGCTTTTGTGGCAGCAGAGGTTTCAACCTTCACTGGTTCAGCCTTCGGCGCAGCAGGTTGTGTTTTGACAAGCTCCACACTTTCGCCGTTTAGCGCTTGCTTGAGGCGTTTTTTCTCCCCTTGCATCACCAGCACTTGCGCTTGGCCGCTTACCAGCGCCTGATAAAACGCTTTAATGCCATGCTCTGTCGGCATCGGCTGCATACCGGTGGCGGCAAACATGCGCTCGCTGGTCGCTTCATCAACCTGCATACCGCCTTCTTGCCACAACGGCCAGTTGATTGATAGTGACTGACCAAAACGCTCGCCACGCTCTACTTGCAGTTGTCTGGCTTTGGCAAACTGATCTAAGTAGCCGTTGGCCATGGCATAATCGGCCTGACCGACATTACCGAGTACCGCAGCGCCTGATGAAAACAGCACAAAGAAGTCTAAGTCGAGATTGGCAGTGGCATTGTCGAGGTGTTGCGCCGCGCTCACTTTAGGGGCAAACACCCTGTCGATTTGGCTATCGGTTTTGTTGATGATAAAGCTATCATCGTTTATGCCTGCGCTGTGTATCACGCCATTTAAGCTGCCGTACTGCTTAACCGTATCATTCACCAGCTGCTTAATTGCTTTGGCGTCGGTTAAATCAAGTTGGCGATACTGCGCGCCTTTAAGCCCAGCCAGCAGCGCCTGTTTATCGCCCAAGGCGTTTTCTTTGGCGCGCCCGGTTAGAATCACTTGGGCGCTGGGGCAATTGGCCAAAATGGTTTTGGCAAAAATCACCCCTAGGCCGCCAAGACCGCCGGTGATGAGATAAACGCCCTGCTCTTTAAATACCGCGCCATCAAAGCTTGGCTCGGCCTCTTGCCATTGCAGCTGTGCCAACTGACCATTTTGCGCGCGCATGACTTGCCCAACAGGGCAATCGCCTAATTGCGACAGCAGCGCGTTGCCATCTTCATCGCTTTGCAGCACCTTAAAGCTAACGCTTGGAATTTCCAGCGCGCAGGTTTTGAGTAACCCGCTTAAGCCCAACCATGGGCCATCTAGTGGCAGTAATAGCTGCACCCGCCCTGTGGCTTGGCCTTTTTGTTTTAAGAAATCGTTAAGGGCTTTAACCGCTTGCTTGGCCGCCGCTTCATAGTTTTCGCTCGTGATAGCCACGGCGTTGTCTATGTGTTTTTTGCCCAGCGTCATTGTTAGTGTATGAGCCGCCTCAGCGCTTGGTTGCGGTTCGCTGTAGCTTTGCCAATGTGGCGTCGCAATCAAGGTGCCGATTGGCGCCTTGGCCGCAGGTACTGCACTTAGCTTACGTGAGGTAAAGCCTTTGAGGCTAACGCAAACATTGCCCTCAAGGTCGCACAGGTCGATGTCTAATTTGCTGACATTATCAGTGGCGCTGGCGCCTTCGCTATGACGAATATAGGCCACCGGCTGGGTTGGGCATGGACGATAGAGCATCAGCTCATTTAAAGCAAAAGGCACCGTTGGTTCATTGGGCAGATCGCTCAAATCGCCGTAAAAGCCGATGGCACCTTGTAAAGCGCTATCTAACAGGCTTGGATGCAGATCAAACTGCGCAAAACCAGATTTTAGCGACTCGGGCAGTTTCAGCTCCACCAGCAACTCATCATTGCCTTGTAATACGCCAACCACGCCCTGATGGGCAGGGCCAAACTGTACGCCCATTTGGCTATACGCTGGATAAACCTTGGCCGATTCAAGGCGGCCAAAATGAAGCCCGGCGGTTATCTCGGCCAAATTAACAGCTTGCGGCTTTGAAGCCGCAGCAAAGCCAGCTACGCCCTGACAATGCAAGGTTTGCTCATCGTCGCTGACCGAGTAAATTTCAAACTCAACCTCATCGGACTCATCCAAAGGATACAGCGCAATGATCACGGTTGTTGGCGCGCTTACTACAATCGGCGCAAGCCATACCACGTCGCTCAGCCGCATCGGCCCTGTGGCATATGGCAGCGCCTGCTTGAGCGCTTGGCAGGCCATCTCTAGATAAGCGACACCGGGCAACACTTTTTGTGCCTTGTCTGGCGCGCCGATGCGATGGTCGTTTAAGAAAAATTCTTGGCCATCGAACCTTGAGGTATAGCTTTGCAGGGTCAGATCTGAGGTATTGGCCCCCAATAGCGGATGCAGCGCTTTGGCCCCTTGGCCGTTTTTAGAAAATTGCTGAACCAAGGCCAGCGCGCTGTCTTTGTTGAGGCGTTTGGCTTTGAGCTCTTGTACCACATAGGAAATGAAATCAATCATGGTGTCTTTCTTATTATCTAGTTATTTTGCAACGATTTGATGCGTTCAATGGCGTCTTCCTGGTCGATGGCATCTTGCTCTATCTGGTCAAAGATAGCCTCAAGCTGGTCAAACCCTGCATCCATTACATTCATTGTTGTTTGGCTTTCACTTGGGCTTAAATCGAGTGAATCTACCCAGTATACGTCTTTGGCAAACGGATAAGTCGGCAAGCGCATCATCCCAGGTATGCCTTGGCTGTATAACAGTCCCCATTCGACATTTAAGCCTTTCACCCACAGATCCAACAACTTGTTCAGTTTGCGTCTGACCAACCAGTTGTTGATGGCCGCACGCAAATCGTCGTCTTCGCGCATTAGGGTCAGCTGCGCATCATTGCGCTGAACTGTGCCTGTATATAAATCACTAATGGTCGTTTCACCATAGAGATAGCCACTGAGTTTTTCGCCTAAACTCGCTTTAGAGTCGGCCAACACCGCCAAGCGTTCTTCCATCGCCTCACGGCCCAGTTGCAGTGTATAGGCCATTTGTTGCAGGTCGATGGCATCGTTTTGGGCAAGGTAGTCAACCAAATCAGAGACTTTTTGTTGCAGCTGCTCTTTGGTTTTGGCGCTGAGCACAATGGCGACAGGCTCAGCCAGCTGAGCGGGCGCATTGACTGGCGGCATATCATACTCTTGCAACAGCACATGGGCGTTGCCGCCACCGGCGCCAAAGGACGAAACCCCGGCAATGCGTGGCATGGTCACGCCATCGACCACCGGCTGTTGCCAATCACACAGCTCGCGATTAACCACAAATGCGGTCTTTTCAAACTGAATATGCGGGTTTAACACTTCGGCATGTAAGCTTGGTGGCAGCTGCTTGTGTTTAAGCTGTAACAATACTTTGGTGATACTGGCAATACCGGCAGCCCCTTCACAGTGACCGATGTTGGATTTGGCCGAGCCGACCTTACAATAACCGGTATCGCTTGAATCCGGCGAAAACGCCTGCTGCAAACCGGAGATCTCAATCGGATCGCCAAGCTCAGTACCGGTGCCGTGGGCTTCGATATAGCTGATGGCCCGAGCGCTAATCCCCGCTTTATCGATGGCCTTACGAATAAGGTCGCCTTGGGCTTTGGGGTTTGGCACTGAGTAACCGTTGGTCTTGCCGCCATGGTTGATGTGGGTAGACAACACCAAGGCATGGATAAAGTCTTTGTCGGCTTCGGCTTTTGCCAATGGCTTGAGGATCACCACCCCGGCGCCCTCACCCGGCACAAAACCGTTACCGCCCTCACCAAAGCTCTTACAGCGGCCGTCTTTCGAGAACATGTGCTGTGAGGCCATATCGACATAGCTTTGTGGGTGAACATAGAAGTTCACCCCACCGGCGATGGCCAGTTCACATTCACCGCGCTGAATGTGGGCGCAGGCTTCGTGAATGGCGGTGAGTGACGATGAACACATGGTATCAATCGGCAAGCTTGGACCATGAATATCGAGCAAATAGGATAAGCGGTTGGCCACTGAGCTAAAGCTTGAGCGTGGTCTAAAGCGCTCTTTGACAATCGCCTCAGACGAGCCGTAGAGGTTGTAGCCCGGTCTGGTAATACCGGCAAACACCCCAACCTCGCCGTTGTAATGATCTCTTAGGGCTTGACGGGTCAAACCGGCGTCTTCCAGTGCGCGCCATGCCTCTTGCAAGAACATGCGCTCTTGCGGGTCCATGTCCATCGCTTCGCGTGGTGAAATGCCAAAGAAGAAGGCATCAAACTCGGCAAATTGACTGACAAAGCCACCCCATTTCGAATAGCTCTTGCCTTGGTCGATGGCGCGCTGCTCGTCCGGGTCGTAGTATTTGTCCACATCCCAGCGATTGGCTGGCACCTCGGTGACACAATCTTTGCCGTCTTTGAGGTTTTGCCAAAACGCTTCAAGGTTGGCCGCCTGCGGGTAGATACCGCTGACACCGATAACCGCGATTGGCCCTTGTGCCATACTCGCATTGGCAGCCATAAAGCCTCGGCCTTTGAACGCAGCTGGTTTGGCAGCAACGCTTGGCGCTGGCACAACCGGCGCCGCGACAGGCGCTGGCTTTGCAACCACGCTTTCACCAAACATGGCAACCAACTCAGCGTGGAATCTATTTTGTAGATACTCGCTCATGGCACTGATGGTTTGGCACTCATAAAGTACCGTCGCATCAATATCGGCAAACTTGGTTTTAAGCTGCTCGTTGACCTGACCGATAATAATCGAGTCGATGCCATAACTCTCAAGCGGTTCTTCACTGTCGATTTGGCTTGGGCTCATCTTAAGCGCCTCACCCAACACCTTCTTAAGATAGTCACGGGTGTTTTCCGGTAGGTTTGAGCTGGGCTGTGCCACCTGAGCTTGAGCGGCAGGTTCTGGCGCAGCTGTGACAACAGGCGCTGCCACCTCAACCGCCACTGGCGTGCCAAACATTTTCTCTAGCACTGGCTTGTGACTATTGAGCAGGTGATCTGCCAATGCCTTAATGGTTTGATGTTCATAAAGCACTGTCGCATCAATGCCATCGAAGTCAGCTTGCAGTTTTTCATTGACCTGACCGATGATAATCGAGTCGATACCATAGCGCTCAAGCGGCTCGTTGGCATCTAACTGGTTTTGGCTCATCTTTAACACCGAACCAATCACGGTTTTGACCAAACCAATGGTTTTCTCGGCCAAATCGGCACCACTTAGAGCGACTGTCGCTTGCGCCACAGGGGCAGCAATTGGTGCTGCTACTTGAACGACAGGGGCTGGCGCAGGCGCTTTGACAACCGCCTTGGTGACTTGCTTTTTAGCCAGTTGCGCAACCGGCTTAACCGCTTGTTTTTGATGAACTAAACCGTCACTGATGGCCATCACAATCTGCTGACCTAAGTGATGCACCGCTTTGGCTGGATAGTAAACCGGGTTGAAACCTTCTTCGTTCAATATCGCCTGCCACAGCTCAGGGTAAAGCCCCGGCGAGCCAGGAATACGTAAGGCATCATCTTCGTTGAGCCACCAACCTTCAAGCAAACCAAAGGTCAAATGGCCGTAAATCGACTTGTCGCTTATCTCGTTGAGCAAAATCGCGCCGCCGACTTTCATCACCGCTTTTGAGTTACGCATGGTGTTGCGAATGTTTTTTGTCGCGTGCAGCACGTTGGCCGCCACCACGAAGTCATAACGGTTAGGGTAGATACCCTGCCCGTCAATCGGCGCTTCAACGTTGAATATTTTGGTCACTAGGTACGGCGCGTCTGGTGCGTAAACTTTCTCGGCGTGGAACAAGAAGGCTTTAGATAAGTCGGTATAACAATACTCGGCAATGTGCTGCTCAAGGGGTTTGAGCTTGCGAATAATGCCCACCGTCGATGAACCAGTACCGGCACCTATTTCGAGTATGCGAATTTTCGCCTCAGGCTCTGCGGCCAGTCTCGCTTTAACCGCCGCCAAAACGGTATCACTTAAACATTCGTTAAAGGCCAGCGATACCGTGTCGGTTTTGTACACCGCCTCAACCAGCTCTAATGACGAGTTCGGGAAAACCACATCGGTGGCTTTGACCTTGCCGCTTAAGATATCCGGCAGCGCGCGTAAACAGGTTTCAACCAGCTGACACAGCGCCTTTTTGCTGCTATCGGCAAGCCATGATACTTTGGCTTCATCCCATTTGGCCCACATTTGCGCCGCGCTTTGCTCATGACCTTGGGCCTTAAACCCGGCGCGCTCGGCAATGGCGCAGCTCTCTAGGCGCCAACGCTCATAAAACGGCAGTACGTGCTCAACCTCAGACATAATGGCATTTAACAGCCCCGGCAACAGCCCTTCCATTTCTGCGCCAACTTTACCGTCAAGGCTATCGAAGTTGGCCGGTAACGGCTGACTTTCGATTTGACTAAAATCAGGATAGGCCTGCATGGTCGCCGGATATTGCCTCATTACTTTGTCAACGATAGCCATCTCGCCTTTGACCGATGGTTTCATCTTCGCCACCGACATCTGGCCGATGCTACTGCACAGCAGTTTATCCAGAGCAGCCATGCCCTCAGGTGCTTCAATCGGACGATGGCCGCTTTCATAAAATCGCGCTTTAAACGAATCGGACACCGTATCGCCAGCACCGATTGACCAGTAGCCCCAGTTCATCACCTTGCCGACACAACCAAGGGCCTTGCCCAGTTGCTGAATGTAGGCATCTTTGAAGGTGCAACCGGCGCTGTAGCCAGCCATGCCGCCCTGTCGGGCAAAGGCAGCGTTTGAACTAAAGCCTAAGACAAAATCAAGACGCTCTTGGCCAAACACTTGGCCTAAGTGTACCGCCCCTTCAATTTTGACCGCCAAAATCGCGGCAAAATCGGCTTCACTGACCTGTTTAAGGCTGTCGTCGAATGCGCCAACCGCAGAGTGAACAAGACCATGAATGGCGCCATGGCGGGCTTTTATCTGCTCATAGGCCGCTTTGACTGTCTCTAGCTTGCCGATGTCGGCTTGAATGTACTCAGGGCGTGTGCCAAGTGCGGCGAGTTTATCGAGTTTGGCACTGATGGCCTCATCTTGCGCGCGTCTGCCAAGCCAAATCACCTGAGCCTTGTGCTCGCCAATGAGCTTTTCACTGAACACCTCGCCAATGCCGCCGCTACCGCCAATCAGCACATAAACGCCGTTTTGACGATAAGGCACATGGGTCACCGCCAGTTCATCCACCTCAATCAACTGCTGAGTGAACCACTGCCCTTCACGGTAGGCGACACACAGGCCATCATTGCTTGGCGCAAATACACTTGCTTGGGCGAAGACCTCTGCACTTAGGCTTTGCAGATCAAGCTGTCTTACCTGCCAAGCGCTGAACTCTTTGGCCAACACGCCACTAAAGCCTTGCAAGGCCGCATGAGTCGGGTTGACCTTATCGTCAAGGCGTACCTGCACCGTGTTAAATGTCACTATGCTCCAATCGATGGCTTGTTTGTCGAAGCCGTTGGCACACAAGGCTTTAACCAAACGGAACAGCCCCATCACACCGATTTGCTGCTCGCCTATCAGGCTTGGCTCAACATAGCTAATCACTTCGCTGGCGTTGGCCACGTAGACTATGCTGTCAAATGCTTGGTCTTTAATCGCCTTGGCAATAGCATCAACGCGTTCAAGCTTGCCGACCTCCAGCGTAATAAATGCATTATCTTGATAGAGCGCTTTAAGCGCGCTCAGTTGCGCCTCATCGGCGCCAACCACCAAAGTACGCTTAGCAAGCTTGTAGTCGGTAACCGGTAACGGTTCAATCACCTCCCACTTGGCGGCCATCATGGTAAAGGCGGCGCTGTCATCAATGCTTTGTAGCACTTGCGCACCTTGAATACGGCCACAAGTCAGGCCGTTGCTGTCTATGATGTCGATATCCAGCGCTTGCTCGCCACGAATGTGGGCATACAACGGACCTCGTGCCATCGATGTCATACTAACGCTATCGATGCTGGCGATTTGCGCGCCCTCACCGAGAATAGCCTCTAAACCACAACCGGCCCAATAGCTGGCATACTCGGCACTTGCTTCAAGAGCAATAAGCTCGTCGCTCATCGACTGAATGTTCCACTGACTTGGCGCATCGGCGCCTAACTCGGCGGTCCCTTGGGCAAAGTAAGCTTGCTCAGAATAAAGTTCAAACCCGATACTGCCATCACTTAATGCGGTCAAATCAAGCTGTACTTCGCACTTGTCATCGACCACCAGTGAGCTTTCAAAGCTGACATTGCGTAAAGTAATTGCGCCGCTGAACACCTCTTGGGTCGCATCGGCTATGGCGGCAACCAACAACTCAATGATTGTCGATGGCGCCAACTCGCCTTGGTCTAAAAAGCGCTCTGCGCCGCTAAAGCGGCTTTGATAGCGCTGCTGCGACAATTGAGAGACATTTTTGTGTACCAACGGATGAATAAACTTATCATCGTCATCAGCCTTGACAGGGGTCAGCCAATAACGCTCTTTGGCAAATGGATAGACCGGCAACACGATGCGTTTTGGTTTTTGCTCGCCATAAAGCACCTGCCAGTCAACCGCTAAACCTTTGGCCCACAGGTCGCACAGTTTATCGAGCTTGCCTTGGCTTAGGTATTGCTGGATAAGGGTTTGGCGCATATCGCTGTCTTGGGCGATAAGTTTCATGCTTTGTCTGTGCGCTTTCACCGACTCGCGATAGACAAACGCCGCTTTTTGCTCGGCCTGTAACGCTTCAAGCTGCGCGGTTAACTCGCTGGTATCGGCGCACAGCAAACACAAGCGCTCGTCCATTACCTCACGGCCAACCTGTGTGGTATAGGCCAAGCTTTGCAGATTGACCTCAGGGTTTGCCTTAACAAAGGCCAGCATATTATTAATGGCTTGGTCCAATCGCTCTGGCGTTTTGGCCGATATCAACACAGGCATTCGACCATTTTGATTGATGACTTGCACTTGTCTTGGCAGGAGATCAACCGCCTCATATTCGCTGATCACCAAATGGGCATTGGTGCCGCTAAAGCCAAAGGCGCTGATGGCCCCTTGCCTGAGCTTACCGGCCTCAACTTGCCACGGCTGCAACCGGGTATTGACGAAGAACGGGCTGTTTTCCAAGTTGATGTGCTCATTGAGCTGTTCAAACTGTATGGTTGGAGGCAGCTGCTTAGCTTTAAGGGCTTGTACCAACTTGATTGTGCCTGCGACACCAGCAGCAGTTAGGCAGTGGCCGATATTGCTCTTAGCCGAGCCTAAAGCGCAGTAGCTTTGTTTGTCGGTGTAGGGTTTAAACGCGGCTTTTAGCCCGGCGATTTCAATCGGATCGCCAAGCTTGGTGCCGGTGCCGTGGGCTTCAATCAACTGAATGTCGGCAGGATCAATGGCAAAATCGTCATAGACCTGCTTCATCAAGCGGGTTTGCGACACCTCATTCGGCGCGGTAATACCATTGGTTTTACCGTCTTGGTTGAGTCCCCAGCCGCGGATAACCCCATGAATGATGTCATCGGCTTTTTCAGCGTCGCTTAAGCGCTTAAGTAGTATCGCCGCAACCGCTTCGCCCGGCACAAAGCCGTTGGCTCTTTGGTCAAAGGTAAAGCAACGCCCACTGGTGGATAACATACCGGCCTGTGAGGACATAATATGCATGTCAGGTCCGGCCATCACACAAGCGCCACCGGCGATAGCCAAATCGGTAGCGCCGCTGCTTAAGCTATCGCAAGCATTGGCAATGGCCACCAGCGATGACGAACAGGCGGTTTCAATCGCGATTGCCGGGCCTTGCAGGTTCAAAAAGTAACTGATGCGACCGGCCAAAATTGAGCTGGTTGAACCGGTAAAGCCTTGAGCACTTAGCTGTGCATCACGGTTCGGCTGATGATAATCGCCACTGGCACAACCGACAAACACCCCGGTACGGGTGCCAGATAAATCTTGCGGGTTGATCGCCGCGTGCTCGATACAATGATAGCAAGCCTCTAAGAACAGGCGTTGCTGCGGATCCATAGCAT
Organism: Alteromonadaceae bacterium; assembly: GCA_041583135.1. Taxonomy (GTDB): domain Bacteria; phylum Pseudomonadota; class Gammaproteobacteria; order Enterobacterales; family Alteromonadaceae; genus JABSOG01. Next base: position 17,920 of record JBFHGJ010000055.1, read on the forward strand.
CGGCTTCACCGGGAGAGATATTGAAAAACAGCGGATCAAATTTGTCATAGTGCACCAGTGAGCCAAGCCACTTGCTGTTGGTTTTACCGGCCGTTGGGTTGCCCGCCTTAAAGTGCACCGCTGGCGACCAGCGCTCAGAGTCGATTTCACTGATACAGTCTTTGCCCTCGGCAAGATTATGCCAAAAGCTATCGACATCATCTGCCATTGGGAACTGACCGGCCATACCAATAACCGCGATTGGTTCACGGCGTATAGGTTGTGAGCCAATTGCGCCTTTGGCCACTTTGTTTTGTGGTTTGCTGCGCCAAGAAGTTAAAGGCGCCCGGCTTTGCACGCTCTGTGATGAGGCAATCGAAGCCGCTTGTGGCACAGACACAGGTTCGCTAACCACTGCCGGAGCGGTTTGTTCAACCTCAATGGTCACAGGACCAATGGCGCTTTGTACATGCTCAGCAAGCTCAGATAGTGTCGGGTAGCTGTAAACCTTAGTCGCTTCGATATCGGTGCCATACTCGCCGTTGACTTTGCGCATAAAAGTCACGCCGGTAATAGAATCCAGCCCCAGTTCGACAAACTGTTCGTTATCTTCGATCTCTGCTTCATCAAGGTGCAGTTCAGCAGCTAACAAAGCTCTGAGTGTTGCTTTGATTGGCGCGATATCGGCAGCCTGCTCGCGGGTTGTCACCTCAACACGGGTAATTGCCTGCGGCTGCGGTTGTGACAAGAGCTGCGGCGCTTGAGCAACCGCCACCTCGACAGTAGCTGCTAGCGGCCCAATCTCTGCGGCAACATGCGCGGCAAGCTCAGCCAACGTTGGATAACTGTAAACTTTGGTCGCTTCGATATCGGTGCCGTATTCGCCGTTGACCTTACGAATAAAGGTCACGCCGGTAATCGAATCAAGCCCCAGTTCAACAAACTGTTCGCTGTCTTCAATCTCATCTTCATCAAGATGCAGCTCAGCTGCCAGCAAGGCTCGCAAAGTGGCTTTAACCTGCGCCACATCTATCTGAGCGTTAGTCTCTTTTGCCACTATTGCAGGCTCAGGCTGAGCCGCTACAGCACCCTCGCTTGCGCCCTGCTCTTTGATGAATTTTTGGTTGATTTGATTGAGCGTATCATTGCTGCCGACAAAGGTTTTGTCATGCATCGCCAGCTCAGCGGCGTAGGTTTTATCAAGCTCGGCTTTAAGTGGTGCAGTCCACGCCGCTTTTAACGCCACCAATGTGCTTCGAGGCAATTCAGCAAAGCGATTGGCCAGTTCAATGCCGTGGGCGACCACGTTTTCACGGGGCAACACCGGCAAGCTTAGACCACGCTGTTTAAGCTCAGCGCCGGTCAGTTGCACCGCGCTGAGTAAACTGAACTTGGCCAAGTCATAGCCAAGGCGTTTAGGGAACACCAAGGTCGAGCCTGCCCCCGGGGTAAAGCCATAGTTCATGTAGGGGCTGACAAAGTGGCTCTCTTCGCTAAAGATAAAGCCATCGGCAAACATGCCGAACGACCAGCCACCACCTAAGCCATGGCCCTGCATTGCGGCTATTACCGGCAGCTTGCATTGCAGCGGCAATTCAAAGGTTTTTTCGTCGGTAAACTGGGCGCTGCCATCTTGAATGGCAAGTAGGGTATCGAGCGTACCGCCAGAGGCAAAGTAGCTGTCAAACCCGCTTAGCACCACCACCTTAGAGCCGTTGTGATTTGATACGGCGTCAAAGGCTTTGCGTAAACCCAGTGCTAGGCTTGGTGTGAACATGTTTTTCGCCTGACGCTCGGCAAGACGAATATCAACCACGCCATTTGGCAACAGGCGATAGTCCACCACATCACTGTCGATGTTAAGGGCGCTATTATCTGCCGCATCTTGTTCAGCAGGGATTGGCGCAAGCGCAATACTTTGCGGCGCTTTGACAAATTGACCGCCAAGGCGACCACCAAGCTCAATGGCACTTTGCAAAGCCTCACCTGAGTGAGCAGTGACGACATAAGGCAACAGCGCTTGTAACTGCTCAGCGCTTTGCGCTTTGCTGTCAAAGCCCAGCAACACACTTTGATTCAGGCCAATTTGACTTGGCAACAAAGCGCCTGCCCACGCACCGGCAGCAGAGGTCATCAGTTCACTACCCAGCAGATAAGTGCCTTTGTCATCAATGACCATAAAGTCGCAGCTGAGGGCAAACAATAAGCCGATACCGCTGGCCCCTTTGTCACAAGCGGCAATCACAGGTAAATCGGTTGACTGTACAAGCCCTGCCCAATCACTCAGCGCTGCCGCTTCAATCTCACCACTAATAAAGCCGTCAAGCTCGCTGTTGATGACAATAGCATCAAGCCCGGCAGGTGCTTTACTCAAGGCCAGTTGCAGGTCTTTGAGCAATGCTTTGCTATCTGGTTTTTTGAGGCAAAGCTGTAAAACCCGGCCTGTCAACTTGGCGCTAGTCGCCTTTAATGCCAATTTGGCAAGACGCGGCGCGCGTTCAGGCTTGGTGGTAACTTCAAAGGGTTTAAGCGCTGCCACCAAAGGCGCCAAAAAGCGGCTCAAATGCGGCGTAAGCTGCTTAAGTGCCACTTGCGGTTTGTCTATCAGATTTTGTTCAAGCGCGCTCAGCTCACTAGACATCACCAAGCCCCAGCCTTTGGCTCGCAGTGTGCTTAGGCGCTTATTGCTGCCGACATAAAGCCAGTCTTTGCACTTTGCAATACCAAAGCGCTCGGCGAAAAAGGCTTGCTCTTGTGTACTTGGGGCAATATCACCGAAGCTAAAGCTTGAATGCTCATCTAATACGATAAAGTCGCAGCAAGCTGCCAGCATGGCATCAGCGCCTGTGGCGCCTTCTAGGCACTCAGCAATCACCGACACCTCTTGGTTAACTATGGTACTTAGCAGGCCATGGCGAATGGCAAGATTTAGCGCATCACGGCTAGGACTTAAGAAGTTGCCCTGTAATTTAATGACTTTGATATCGTCAAGCATCGCAAGCTTGGCAAAAGCGGTTTTGAGTGACGCTATGGTCAGTTCGTTGTCGCTTGCCGCCGCGCCGTCTTTTGCTTTGATAGTTGCCATGCCATTGCCAAGGTTGGTTACCATGACATTGGCCGCAACCGAGTGCTGCTCACCTGCTTTGACGCTAGGCAACTGTACTGTCGGTTTGGCTTGTGCTGTAACGCTTTGGTTGTAGGCTTGCGGTTTGTCTAACTGAACATTGCTGGGCTTGGTTAAAGGCGCTGGTAACGCCTCGCTCTGTGCCTCTAATCCAGCCTCACTCTCAGCTATTGGGCCGCCAGTTGTAATGCTCACTGCGCCAAGGGTTAGCTCAACTGGCGCTTGTGGTTTTTCTGCCGATTTTGACGCCTGTTGTGGCTGCGCCGTTACCTCAATCGTTTGAGTTTGGGCTTGTGCTTGGACTTGGGTTTGGCTTTGCAAAGTGCCAACCTCAAGACCTTCAACGCTTAAGGCCAATTGGCCTTGGCTGTCATAAATATGAATGTTCAGCTGACCATTGTCTTGGTGTTGATCAACATAAAATAGCCCTGAGGCTTGGCTATAGACACTGGCTTTTACAAGGCTTATCAACGAGTAGTCTTTGATGATGCTGACAAGGGCTGACAGTGCGCTTGAGTGCTCACCTAGGGCATTTAAGCCGCTTGGCGCTTTTGCCGTTGCCGCTAACTCGGTTTGACTGATATGACCTTGTAGTAAAACTTTATCGCCTGCGTAAATTTCAACGCAGCCGTCAAACAAGGCGATTTCAAGCTCGGTTTCACGATAAATCTCGCCCCAGCGAATATCCCTTAGCACAATGGCACCATTTGTCTGATGCGCCGCCAATTGCTGGCTAACGGCGGCCATCTGTAACAGCTCGCCATCATTGAGCGCATCTAACGTCGCGGCAAATTTAAGCCCTTCGAGATCAGAGATATTGCGATGCACCAGAGGGTGCAATTTGGCCGGTTGAGCGTCACCTTGTAATTGTGGCAGCTCAAACTCATGCCAATAGCGCTCACAGGCAAATGGGTAGCCCGGCAAACTGATAAGGCCCGGCACTTTGGCGTAAAGTTGGCGCCATTGAATGTCGGCGCCTGCTAACCATGCAGCTAAAGTTTGCTGAAGATCTTGCGCGATATTCTCAGGTGCCTGAGCAGCCGCGCTTAGGCTTTTGACCGATTGAACTTTCAGCGCTGACAGGTCATTCAACTGAGCGCTCACCTCATGGTTTGTGCTGGCAACAAAGCCTAAGCGACAATCCATCGGCTCACGGCCAAGCTGTAAGGTATAGGCTAGCTGGGATAAATCTGTGTCTGGGTTTTGCCTTAAAAACGCCGCCAAATCTTTGGCTTTTTGCTCAAGCTGCGCTTGGTTACGGGCGCTCAGCACGATAATGTGCGCCCCATTGCGCGCCAGTTTTGGCTTGGTATCGATATATTCTTCAATAACAATGTGCGCATTCGCCCCACCTGCGCCAAAGCTTGAAATACCACTGATGCGCGGTACGGTTTTACCGTTAACCACAGGTTGCGGCCAATCTTTTAAGGCTTGATTGACCACAAATGGCGTGGTGGCAAAATCAATGTGAGGGTTGAGTTCTTTTGAGTGCAACGACGGCACAATTTGCTGCTGTTTAAACTGCAATAAGACTTTGCTCACCCCGGCAATACCAGCGGCCGATTCACAGTGACCGACATTGGATTTGGCCGAGCCGATCAGGCAAAAGCCGGTGTCTTGTGTTGTGCTGTTTTGATAAAACGCCTTGGTCAGCGCGGCGATTTCAATCGGATCGCCAAGCTTGGTGCCGGTGCCGTGGGCTTCAATATAGCTGATATGACGCGGGTCGATTTGCGCCTCGGCTATCGCTTGTGCAATCGCACTGGCCTGCGCTTGTGGGTTTGGTACGGTGTAGCCGTTGGTTTTGCCGCCGTGATTGAGCGCCGAGCCTTTGATCACGCCATAAATATGATGACCTGCCTTTTGCGCGTCGCTTAAGCGGCGCATTACCACTACCCCAACGCCTTCGCCTGGGATATAACCGTCGCCACCGACACCAAAGCTCTGGCAATGACCGTCACCTGAGATAAACTGGCCAGAGCTGAGCATCAGATATTTGCCCGGATGCACGCTAACATTGACGCCACCGGCAATACCGACATCGGTGCGACCGGATTTTAAGTCTTGGCAGGCCAAGTGCATCGCAGTTAAAGACGATGAGCACATGGTATCGACGGTCATCGACGGCCCATGTACATTCAAAAAGTATGAGGCGCGGTTGGCCACACTGGCCAAGCTGCCTGAGCGATGGTATTCGCCATACATGACCCCGGCATACACTCCAACCTGACCACTTTGGTCATTGTCTCTGGCAATTTGCAGACTTTGGCGGGTTAAACCGGCATCTTCTAAGGCCAACCAGACGTGCTCTAAGAACAAGCGTTCTTGCGGGTCGATGGTCGCCGCTTCTTTTGGCGAAATGCTAAAAAAGCGCGGGTCAAACTCATCTACGCCATTGATAAAACCGCCCCACTTGCTGTAATGCTTGTTCGGCTCGGTTCTATCTTCACTATACCATTTGTGCCAGCTCCAACGACTTTCAGGCACTTCGCTGATGCAATCGACACCGGCGGCGAGGTTTTGCCAGTAAGCAGCCAAATCGTCCGATTGCGGATAACGACCACTTAAACCGACAATCGCAATCGGCTCTACTTTTGCGCTTTTAACCAATGCGTTGCTGCCAGCTCTTAAGCTTTGACGAACAGGCTTATGAATGGTTTTTGCTGGAGCAGATACAGGCGCTTGTGGTTGCTCTGCTTTGCTGGCAAACAGCTCTGCGAGTTTATCGCGGTGAGAGCGAATAAAGTATTGCGCCAGCTCAGCCAAAGTGAGGTATTCAAAAAACAACGTTTTGGGCAATGGCCCGAACAGTTTTTCAAGGGCGGTGGTCAAACTCATGGCCAAAATCGAATCGATACCATAGTTGTCCATCTGGGCATTCACATCGATTTTTTCTGGGGCCATTTTGAGTAAATCAGCCACCTGTTGTTGCAACAGCTGTTCGGTTTGCGCGCTGATATCACCAGTGAGCGGCGCGGCTTTTTGCGGTGCCTCGCCAGCCGTTTTAACAACAGCAGCTGTTGGCTGAGTAACAACATCGGTAATGCCGCTTAACACCTTGGCATCACCTTGTAGCAACATGGTGCGCGGCTTGGCCAGCATTAAGCTGTGATGAAATGCGCCGATACCGGTCTGGGCATCAATGGCTTTAAGCCCGGTGCGCTGTTCAAGTGCGGCCAAAGCGTTGGCTTCGATATTCATGCCGCCATCACGCCATAATGGCCAGTTGATGCTAACGACAAAGCGATTATCCAAGCTGGCGCGTTCTGCCAGCATTTCCATATAGCCATTGGCACAGGCGTAGTCGGCCTGCCCGACATTACCTAGCCAACTGCTGACAGAAGAAAACAGCGCAATAAAATCAAGGTTTTTGTCTTTAGTGGCGTGATAGAGATTGAAGCTACCAGTCACTTTGGGCGCAAGCACCTGGCTAAACTGCGCTTTGTTTTTTTGCAAAAGGTAGCTGTCGTCGTTCATTCCGGCGCTGTGCAAAATGCCCTGCAAATCACTAATGCTATCAACGGCGCGCTTTACAGTGTCAAACGAGGTGAGATCTAACGATATATATGACAGACGGCCATGAGCCTGGTCTTTTAGCTCTGCCTGCAAACGCTCAAACAGGGCTTTTTTGTCGCCTTTTAACGTTTTATCGCGACCGGTTAACACCACATGGGCATTTTTAGTTTGGCTCAAAATCGCTTTGGCAAAGCAGATGCCAATGCCACCTAAGCCACCGGTGATAAGATAACTGCCCTGCTCTTTGAAGCTGATAGGCTCAGCCTCGCTTGATGGCGCGACAGAAGGCGCCACATCAGTCCAGCCCATCACTTCGCGCTGAGCTTGCTGATAACGAACCAAGCCATGGCTTGCAAAACTCGCACTTTGACGCTCGTTTTGCGCCAAAGCACCAGCGTCAGTCACGCCATCGCTTAAGATGGTTTGGCAACGGATATTGGGGTTTTCTAAACTGAGGCTTTTGAGTACCCCCTGAAGGCCCGCAAGGATTGCTCGCTCGGGTCCCACGACCAACTGCACCACAGGCTGCCCTTGCGGCTTTTGCGCCAAAAAGGCTTGAATGCGCGTCAATAAATCCAGTGCGGCATTGGTATAGCACTGAGCCTCATTCTCACCGTCAAAGTTCAGCTCGGCGGCGTCGATAAATAAGCTTTGTTCGACATCCGATACGCTGGTGTGTGGCATTAACGGCTTTGATTGCCAACTAGGGGCAACCAAACGGGTAGTCGCAGGTGTGCCTGAGGTTTTGCTTGCGTCTTTAAGGCCACGGATGCGCTCCATGGCAGCAGCTTTGGTCAGCGAGCCTGTAGCAAGCTGAGAATAAATGCGCTTGAGTTCGTCTTTCATATTGTCACTTTTATTATTCTAAATCCAGAGCTTCATCTACCGACAGTTGCTTGTCCAATAGACGGTCGAGTACGTCTTGATAGAAGTCTTCATCAAAACGTTGGGCGCCTTGGGTACTCTGGGCGCGGGTCGAAAATCCTTGCAGGGCGATACAGCACTTGCCGCTGGTGTCATACAGCTCGATATCAAGACGACACTGACTGTCATTGCGTTCAACCACCTTGACGCTCACCCACATATGGGCAGTACATGGTGCATAAACAACGATAGCCTCTAAGGCAAACGGCAAGGCCGGTGCCTGTGGCGGCGCGTTTAAGTCTTCAATCAAGCCAATGGTCGCCTGCAACGCCGAATCCATCACACTGGGGTGTAAGGTATAGTCGGCCATTGTGGCGGCCACCACGTCAGGTAACTGCACCTCTGCCAATGCTTGGCCCTTAGCCAAATAGAGATTTTTCAGCCCTTGTTGCGCTGGGCCATAGTATAACCCCATTTGGGCAAAAATCGGGTAGAGGCTATCACCGGATAATGGCGCAGCCATTGTCTGTTGCAGCGCAGGGATATCGATTACATCGCTGGCGATAGATTCGACAATCTCGATGTTGCCCTGACAGTGAAGGGTCAGCTGATCATGACCGTCGTTTTCACTGTAGATCTCAAATTCGATTGGACCTTGCGGGCCTTGTTCGGCAATGAGTGCGATATCGACATTGACCTTATCGCTCACGGCAATCGGTTGGGCCCACACGGTATTGCTGAGCATTACTGCGCCATCGATAGTCGGTAGTGCTTTGCTGATCGCAGCGTGCGCCATCTCCAAATAGGCCACCGCAGGCAATACACTCACCTTAGTGCCACCTAAGCTAACCTGATGGTCGGCGAGGTAGAAATCATTGGCCGTTAAGCTTGAGCTAAAGCGCTGCCCGGTCAAATCTGAGGTATTGCGATGCACCAGCGGATGTAGCACATCGGCACCTTTAGCGCCTGCATTACTGGCTTTGCCCGTAGTAATAGTGGCCGCACTTGGCTGGTTACCGGCCCAGAAACGCTCACGGGCAAACGGATATACCGGCAAAGACAAACGCCCGGCTTCATAACCGAACAGTTGTCTGTAAGTAAGCTTGTAGCCTTGGCAATACAAATCGGCAAGGGCTGTGAGGTTGTCGAGATATTGCTTAGGCTGAGCGCCCGCAAGACATTGGTCGATACAACGCTGACCGTATTCTTTTAGCGATTGCTGCTGGCCTCTGTTTTTATCTGACACTTCAGCGCACACCACATGCTTGGCTTTGCCATGTTGACGCCAAGCATTAAGCTGGGCGAGCAAGTCATCTTGGCTTGTGGCCACACAGGCAAAGCGATGACTTAAATGCTGACGGCCAACCATTAAGGTGTGGCTTAAATCCAGCATCGACACCTCGGGGTTGCTCTCAAGATAGTCAATCAGATTGTCTACTTGGGTTTGACGCTGCTCAGCTGACAGCGCACAGAGCACCACCAGATAACCCGGCAGATTTGCACTCACCTCAGCCCGCTCCGGCGCCTGCTCAATCACGATATGCGCATTGGTGCCGCTAAAGCCAAATGAGCTGACCGCAGTGCGCATTGGCGCGCCATCTGCAGTCTGCCACGGCTTAAGCGCCGTTGGCACATAGAACGGACTGTTGTCAAAGTCGATAACCGGGTTGGCCTTGTCAAAATGCAATGACGGCGGAATTTGACGATGTTTCATGGCCATCAGTAGTTTCAGCACGCTGGCCACACCGGCAGCGGTAACCGCATGACCGATATTGGTTTTAACCGAACCGATGGCGCAGCTTTGCTGACTTTGCTCACCATCAAAGGCATTGAAGGCTTTAGTGATCGCGGCAAATTCAATCGGGTCGCCGAGTGAGGTGCCGGTGCCATGGGCTTCAATCAGCTGCAAGCTGTTGGGCTTGATGTCAAAGCGCTGATAAACCGCGGTTTCAAGGCGGGTTTGTGACAGCGAGCTTGGCGCGGTAATGCCGTTGGTGGCGCCATCTTGATTGATGCCGCTGGCAATGATCACGCCATGGATATGATCTCTGTCGTCAAGGGCGTCACTTAAGCGCTTAAGCACCACGGCGCCAACGCCTTCACCGGGGACAAAACCGTCGGCTCTAGCATCGAAGGTATGGCACTTGCCATTTGGCGAGAGCATACCGGCGCGGTTGCAATGCTGATAAAACTTAGGTGAAGACTGTAAGAACACGCCACCGGCAATCGCCATGTCGGTCTCAAAGCCCCACAGCCCCTGACAGGCCATATGCATTGCTACCAGCGAGCTGGAGCAGGCGGTATCGACCGAAATGGCCGGGCCATGCAGGTCTAGGTAGTAAGCAATGCGCGCAGCGATAACTGAGCAGGCATTACCCCAAAACGCTTGTCCCGGCGGTTGTTCGGTAAAGTTGGTGTCATACAAACCGTCAATACAGCCAACATAAACGCCACAAGCCGACTGGCTTAAATCCTCACCGGCATAACCGGCATCTTCAAGGGCTTTATAGGATTCTTCCAAGAACACTCGCTGTTGCGGATCCATATGCAGCGCCTCTAAAGGCGAGAGTTTGAAGAACAACGGGTCGAACAAGTCCATGGTTTCAACGAAACTGCCTTTGGCACAATAAGGGTTTTGCGGTGTCGGCGTTGAGTCGGCGGCAGGCCAGCGCGTGACCTCGCGTACCAAGTCATCACCGTTGGCTAGATGCTGCCAGAACTCATTGAGGTTTTCCGATTCGGCAAAGCGGCCGCTCATGCCGATGATGGCAATGTCCTGAGTCAATGACTTGGCCGCTTTTAAGGCGCTGGTATCGACCTGCCACTGCGCATCTACCGTCACCACCACTTTACCTATGGTGCTGCGCTCAGAGAGCGCCTGATAGGCATCTTTAAGCTGATCAAAGGCAAAGGCTTTACAAATGGTCGGCTTCAACACGCCTTGGTTGTACAGGCTCACCATTTGACGGCGATAGCCTTCGGTCATTTGCGGCGATTCAAGGGCAAAGCGGCGCATATCGACACTGTGGAACGACTGGTTGTTGCTTAAAATCGACAGGTCGATGGCCTTGGCCGACTTCAGTGCCGTCATGGCGATTTCAATGTAGCGGCCGCCGGTGGCCAGACAGTTCATGCCTTTTTGGATGGCATCGCCCGATAAGGTGTTGATCACCACATCGACACCACGACCACCGCTTAGACGCTTGATCTCTTGCTCAAAGTCTTGCTCGACGTAGTTGATCACATGGTCAACCCCAAGAGACTTAAGGTAATCCAGTTTGTCTTGCGAGCCTGCGGTGGCGTAGATGGTTGCCCCGGCGTGTTTAGCCAGTTGCACCGCGATAAGCCCGGTGCCGCCTGCTGCGGTTTGGATCAAAATCGACTCGCCCGGTTTGAGATTGGCCTTGTTAAAGGCGTCAATCATGGTGATGCTGACCACAGGTAAGGCGCAGGCATCTTCAAAGGGCATGTGTTTTGGTTTTTTGGTGCAGTTGTCGGCTTTGGCTATCATCGCGGTGGCATGAGCGCCAAGGGCTTTGTCGGCCTCGACAATCACTTCATCACCAACTTTGACTTTGCTCACGCCACTGCCCACGGCGATGACGACACCAGCGCCATCATAACCCGGGGTGAATGGGTATGGCGGCATGGTCGGATACAGACCGCGCACGCACAGAAGGTCGCCAAAGTTTAATGAAAACGCTTTAAGGGCAACGCACACCTCGCCTGCGCCCGGCGCTGGCAAGTAGTCTTGGCTGATTTGAATGCCGTTGATATCGCCCGGGCCGTTTAGCAGTAGACGATGATAGGCAAGCCCCTGCCCGGCCGCTGGTATTGTTTGAGCAATCGGCGCCAAGGTTGGAACTGCTGTGGCCTGCGGCGCTGTCACACTGCTTATGCGTGTTGGCGCAGCGACAATTGCACTGCTAGCAACCGCTGGGCTGGCAACTGGCGCGCTAACAACGCTCGCCGCTGGCGTCAGTTTGTCGCCGTACTCGGTTTGCAGATGCTCTGCCAACTTGTCTAACGTGCCGTAATCAAATAGCACGGTGGTTTGCAGTACCAGACCCAGTTTGTCGTTGATTTGGTTGATCAGCTGCACCGCGATAATGGAATCGACACCATATTCTGAGAACTCTCTATCACCTTCAATATCCGCCATCGGCATATCGATAGCCGATGCGATACAGCCACATAAGGTGTCTTTTAACTGCGCGCCGTCAAGAGCAGCTGGCACAGGCGTACTGGCTACGGCAACTTTAGCAGCCACTGGCGCCGCCTGAGCAACAGGCGCTGATACTACAAAAGCAGAGCTTTGTTCTGATACGCCAGCGAATCGTTGCTTGAGCTGCTCGGCAAACTCATTAAGTACATGCTCGCTCAGCTGATTTAAGTTGGCGTAATCGAACAATACCGTGGTTTGTAACAGCAAACCCAGTTGCTCGTTGATTTGATTGATCAGTTGCACCGCAATAATCGAATCGACGCCATATTCAGAGAAGCTGCGGTCGGCTTCGACCTCGGCAGGTGCCATTTGTACTGCGCTGGCCACACAATCTTGCAACAGGCTAAAGACTTTATCGCTCAGTTGCGACTGGCTTAAGCCTTGTGCAGGCACTACTTGCGGCGCTTGCACTTGAGCTTTAACCGCAGGCATTACCGGCTGCGCTGCAACAACAGGTTGCGCTTGCGCCACAGGTGCAACGACCACAGGCTCAGGCTCGGCCACCTGTTCAAGGGGTTGTCTTGCCCAGCCGTTGCTGGCTGCACCAACCACTTGTTGCCCCAAATGATGGGCTTTGTTGGCAGCAAAATAAATGCTGTGATAGCCCTCTTGCTCAAGCGCTTGCTGCCATTTATCAGGCGCAAGCCCCGGATTACCCGGTAAGCGTAAGGCTTCATCTTGATATAGCCACCAGCCTTCGAGTAAGCCGAAGGTTAAGTGATTGAACAGCTTCCAAGTGCTTATTTCATTGAGCAGCAAACAGCCTTCGCTATTGAGCACCGCTTTGGCATTGCGCACGGTTTGGCGAATATTCGGCGTCGCGTGCAATACGTTGGTGGCGATCACTGCATCAAAACTACCGGCATCGATGTTTTGTCCAGCCAAAGGTTTGGTGGCATCGAAAATCGCGGTGGTCAGCGCTGGGAAGTCCGGCTGATAATTTTTCTGACCATGCATCAAAAACGCTTTTGACAGGTCGGTATAACAATACTCGTCAATATTGGCGGCAAACTCTTGCAACATCGGCAAGATACGGGCCGTAGTGCCGCCGGTACCTGCGCCGATCTCCAGCAAACGAATGCGTCTTTGCGGGTCTTGTTTTAAGCGCTTGCGTAAGAAGTGCACCAAGGTCTGACCTAAGATCTCATTGTAAAAATCAGACAGGTCGTTGTTTTTGTAGATGCCCTCAACCAACGCCATCGAGGAGTTCGGGAACATCACATCGGTGGCACGCACCTCGCCGGTTAAGATCTCAACCAAGGCTTTAAGACACGCTTCGACCAATTGGGTTTGCGCGTTTAAGTGCGCATTGACTGCCCAATCGGCTTTTTGCGCCTGCCAGCTTTGCCACAACTCATCAAGAGGTCGAACGTCTTGTGTCGGGGTGAGATCCGAGCTTAACCAATTGCGCGCTTTAAGATAGTCGATGCTTTGATTGACCCAGCGCTGGTAGAACCATGGCGCTTTGCCGTTAAGCTTGGTGTTGCCGTCTTTAAGCAGCCCCGCCGCTAGCATTGAGGCCAGCATTAGCTCGTCGGCCAATTGCAGCTGAGCTTCGACCGGCAGTTCAATCTCCAGCGCTTTTAATTGCTTAGCACCAAGTAAACCACGGCCGAGCAGCCTTGGCAGTTGCTGTTTGACCTCAGGCAATACTTCTTCGGCGTAGCCATAGTCAGTTAAGGTATCTTGCAGTTCAAGCTGGAATACCGGCTTGGCCGCAAAGGTTTTCATGATGCTCACTTGTGAAGCACTTGAGGCCATCAGGCGGTTAAGCGCCTCAATGCCTTCATCCACTTCAATCGAGGCAAGGCCCATCTGCGCCAGGCGTTTGATGTATTGCGGCTCGGCCACTGAGCCGACACTGCCCCAAAAGCCCCAGTTGACCACTTTAACCGGGTATTTGCGCTGTGCGCTTAAGCTCGCGGCGAAGCTGTCTTTGAAGGTGCAACCGGCGGCGTAATTGGCCTGTCCTGCGCCGCGAATGTAGCTGTTGACCGAGCTGAAAAACAGCATGAAGTCTAAATCCAGCTCACCGAATACCCGGTCCATCACTTTAGAGACTTCAACCTTGGCGCTTAATGCTTTGTTAAATCCAGCAAGGTCCATCTTGGCGAGGCTTTGGTCATTGAGCACGATGGCCGAATGCACCACGCCGTTGATCTCGATTTTGCGTGCGCCTTTACTTTGCGCGTTGCGCTCGGCAAGACGCTGCTCAATCTGCTCAAAGGCAAGGTTCATCGAATTAAGATCGGTGGCATCGGCGCTGATATACCAAGGCGCCGGGCCGTGCTGGGCGATGTTGTCGATTTTCACCTGAATATCGGCATCAAGGGCCTTACGGCCAATCCAAATGGTTTGCGCCTGATATTCGCGGGCAAGGTAGCTTGAATACACCTCGCCTAAGCCACCGGCGCCGCCGATAAGTACGTATACTCCACCTTCGCGGTACAGTGACTTGGCTTTTGGCAGCTCGTCAGATTGCACCAACTGCTGGGCGAACCACTCGCCGTTTCTGCGGGCAAGGCCATTGCCATGTTTGTCAAAGGCGACAGTTAAGCAAGCTTTGGCGCTGAGGCTTGCGGTATCTTCAATATCTAGCAGTCGTAATGACCAGTGCGGATATTCTTTAGCGAGTGTCCCCACTAAGCCGTTCACGCCAGCATAGCGGCTGTCGATGGTATCTTGTGCAAATACGCCAACGCTGTTTCTGGTGATAAAGGTCCAATTCAGCTTGGCTTTGCCGAGCTGTGATTTTACCAAGCTAAAGACCTCACCTAGCTCGCCGCTATCTTTCGGTGCCAGCCATATCAGCTCGTTGCCATCGGCAATGTGCGAATAGTCGGCAGGTGCCACAAATCTGGCATTGGCAAAATCGGCTTTGAGCCACTCAAGGGCGCTTTCATCGCCTAAGAGCAAAACTTCACTTTGCTCATCGATTGGCTGTTTATCGCCAACCTCAAAGCTAACCGCATCCCACACCGGCAAATAGCTGTGCAATTTCGCCTGTGCTTTGCTCGCCCCTGCGCGTCGCGAAGAAAGTCCTTTGAGCTGCACGCACACCGCACCGTTTGCATCTAACAGATCAATATCAAAGCGTGCGACCTCGTGAGCAGTATTGCTTTGACCTTGCACAAAGCGCACATAGGCATACATCTGCTCAGTACAAGGCGCAAAGATGCTCAGGCTATCTAAGGCAAATGGCAGCAACGGCGCACTAGGCAGTTTACCGCGATTGAGGTTAAGCCCTAAGGTGGCTTGGAACGCACTGTCCATAATGCTTGGATGCAACACATAAGGGTTATCGCCACCAACGGCGTTTGGCTGACTTATTTGTGCCAGCAGCTGCCCTTTGCCAAGGTAAAGCTGTTCAATCCCTTGTAAACGTTTACCGTGTTCAATGCCCATATGACGCAGTGCATTGTATAGCGCACTGCTGTCCATCGCCTGACCTAGGGATTTTAGCTGTTCGATATCAAGGCTCAAAGGCGCTTGCGGCTGAACAAACTGCACTTTACCTTGGGTGTTGAGTTTACCCTCGCTCTGTACGCTAAAGTCGATGCTGCCATCAGCTGCGGTGGTGAGACTTAATTCCACTTCAACCGGCGCTTTATCAACCACCACAGGCTGTACCCAGGTGATATTTTTCAGCTCGATGCCCAGTCCTTCGGTATCAACAGGCATGGCTTGACGCGCACCGGCTTGAGCCATTTCAAGGTAGGCAACGCCGGGCAGAATTTTATCGCCATCAACGAGGTGGTCGGCCAAGTAGAACTCGCTGCCGTTGAAGCTTGAGCGAAAACGCTGCTGGGCAAGGTCGGAGACATTTTGTTGTAGTAATGGGTGTAGCGCCGGGATCTGATGGCCTGAATGGTTCGCCCCTTCAACCCAAAAACGCTGTTTGGCAAATGGATAGCTCGGCAATGCAATTTTGCCCGGCAGACCTTGCGGATAGAGCCTTTGCCATTGAAGTTCTAAGCCTTTAACCCAAAACTGCGCGAGTTTATCGAGCTTACGTTTTGTCAGCAGTTTATCGACGACCTCTTGTAAGTCTTCGTCACTGTCAAACAAGGCGCTGATCTCAGCTTGAGCCTTAATATTGCCCTGACAGATGTGTTGACCTGCCACTTTTTCAATGCCTTTTTCGCGCACCTCAGCCAGCTTTTGTATCGCAGCAGCAATTGAGGTCACGCTAATGGCCAGCCGTTGTTCAAGGGCAACACGACCGGTTTGTAAGGTATAGGCCAAGCTGTAGATATCGGTTTGCGGATTGGCGACCAAGAAGTCGTGCAATCGCTCAACATAAGCGGCCAAACGCTCTGTGTTTTTCGCCGACAGTACCAACAGTACGCCATCTGGCGCTTCAACCAATGGCAAGTGCTGCTGCACATATTCTTCGACAATCACATGGGCGTTAGAGCCGGTCGCGCCAAATGAGCTAATTCCCGCTCTGCGCGGCGTATGACCCTGTTGTTGCCAGTGGCTGGTTTCGCGCTGAATGTAAAACGGTGAATTGTCCAGTTCAAGGTAAGGGTTAACCGTGTCGCTGTGCAGTGACTTCACCAATGTTTGGTGTTGGAGCTGTAAGATGGTTTTGGTTAAACCGCTGATCCCTGCCGCCGCTTCACAATGGCCAATATTCGATTTGACCGAACCTAAGGCGCAGAAGCCTTGGGCCTCGGTAAACTCGCCAAAGGCTTTGTTTAAGCCTTCGATTTCAATCGGATCGCCAAGGCTGGTGCCGGTGCCGTGGGCTTCGATATAGCTAATGGTGGTCGGGTCGATGCCGGTTTGACGCAAACAGTCGGCTATCATCGCCCCTTGGGCGACCGATGATGGTACTGTGATACCGCTTACCCGGCCAACATGGTTGATGGCACTGCCTTTGATCACCGCTTCAATATGGTCGCCATCGGCTACGGCAGTATCGAGTGGTTTTAACAGCACCGCGCCAACGCCTTCGGCGCTGACATAGCCATCGCCACCAGCGCCAAAGGTGGTGCAACGGCCATTGCTGGAATGAAAATCCATCAAACCATAGCTTTGATATTTGCTCGGGTGTAGCGATAAATTCACGCCACCGGCAAAGGCCAAGGCACTTTCGCCTTTGTATAAGCTCTCAAGGGCCAAATGCAACGCCGTCAGTGACGACGAGCACACGGTATCAACCGCCATGCTCGGGCCATGGAAGTCGCAGAAATAAGACACGCGATTGGCGATACCGGCATAGTTGAGGCTCATAGAATTGGCCTGACCATTGGCCGCCGCCTCAGCTTGTAACAAGCTGTAGTCTTTGTGCATCACGCCAACAAACACCCCAACCGGTCTGCGGCCGTGGGCATCTTCGCTCACAAGGTTTTGCGGCGTGTAGCCTGCGTGTTCCATCGCTTCCCAGCAGGTTTGCAAGAACAAGCGCTCTTGTGGGTCGAGCACTTGGGCTTCTTTGGGCGATACGTTGAAAAACAGCGGGTCGAAGCAATCGACATCAGCAATAAAGCCGCCATATGGTGACATCGGTTTACCCGATGGCGAGGTCATACCGGCAAAATGACTTTGTGACCAGCGCGACTCAGGCACGGTCTCGATACTGTCGATACCCTCTTTTAGGTTGTGCCAAAATGCGTCTAAATCTTGCGCCTGTGGATAGCGCCCTGCCATACCGATGACGGCGATATCAACACGCTGTGCGCCCTGTCCCTGCAACTCTTTTTGGTAACCAAGCGGTCTGTGAGTGGTAAGCCCAGCCTGCGCAAAAACAGCGCCTTTGGCGTTGCCCCTTTGCGCCGGGCTATCGCTGCTTTGGCTCTGCTCAATGAGGGTGACCTGATCTTTACCCGGCAGCGAATAATGCTCGGCCAAATGCTTAGCCAGCGTTTGAATGTTGCCGAACTCAAACATCAATAACGGCGAGAGACTGGTGCCAAGTAGTTGCGATAAGGTATTGACTACGCGCAATAAGCCGACAGATTCAAGTCCCATCTCATAGTAGCCGTCGGTTTTTGCTATCTCTTGAGCCGGACGGCTTAGCTGCGCACCAAGCACTGCCTGTAACAAGCCTTCAAAGCTATCCCAAACACCGTTGCTCAATTCCATTGCCAAAGCGTTATCTGAGTCAGATGCCACAGGCGCTTTACGGGCATCGGCGATCAGTCCTGTATGACGCACCTGTTTGTTTTTGAAGTTGACCAGCTCTGCCAGTTTACGGCCTTGTTTGTCGAAAAACGCCAAATCAAAGCCTTGCAGTTGCTCGCTGTTTACTACGCTCGAATGAACAATACGGGTATACACCTCATCGGCCATTGGCGCAGCGGCGCTAAAGCGCTCGTAATACATAGGCAAGAACAGGCGCTCATCATCGCCTTTAAGACCAATGTCAAACAGGTCAGCGGTACCGATGGCGCTACCATCAATCAGTGCAGGATGGAACAGGTGGCCCGGCTGCGCCTTTTCAGGCAGACGCACATGCACCCAAGTTTCATCGGCTTTGCTATAAACTTCGCCTTTGGCCTGCATCACCCCTGAGTGGTTAACGGCAAGGGTACGATAGCGACTGTAAATCTCAGCCATATCGACGGCTTTCGCCCCTTTGGCGATAGCCTTGATATCAATCTGCTCATCGAAGCTTGGCGGCGCGACATCGACCACTTCGCAGCTGATGTAACGCTCGCCTTCGGTATCGCTGACAGTGACCTGTCGGCGGCCCTCGCCTGTTGCCGTAATAACCAGAGTGACCGACTTATCCTGGCTGACCTCTAAAGGCCGTAAAATCGATAGCTGCTCTAATGATAAGCACTCACAGGCAAAACCGGCCTCGGCAAACCAGCTGTAGATCAGATCTATCCAGCCCAGTCCCGGCAGCAATGCCTTATCGAGCACAACATGGTTTTTCAGCACCGGATGGTCAATGCTCAAGGTGCTTTGCCATGGGCCTTTACCGCTAAAGCGATGCTCTAGTTTGACCGCGCTGACAATCAATTCGCCGGTTCTGACATCAATGCGATTAAGCGGAGGTAACGGCAACGGTTGACGTTTTAACTGCTCGGCACTGTCATTTGCTTTGTCACCGGCTTTGACTATCACATGGCAGTTGGTGCCGCCATCGGCAAAACAGTTCATTGCCGCGTAGCTCAGCTCAGCCTTTTGCGCTTTACGCGCTAAAGCGAATCCTGCTTTGTGCATATCGAAATGCGCCAGCGGCTCA